>CAZHVM010000001.1:0-3127 GCA_964536135.1 uncultured Candidatus Saccharibacteria bacterium
CCACTCGACCTTATTAAATAGTATTATATCGCTATTTATCGCCTTTATACAAGTTTCTGAAGCTTGCGATTTCGTTTACAAAGGCCAGCTTTACAAGGCCAGTGGGTCCATTTCTATGTTTGGCGACAATTAACTCGGCAATTCCCTTATTTTCTGTATCTGGATTCCATGTTTCTTCCCTATCTATGAACATTACGACATCTGCATCCTGTTCAATAGAACCAGACTCCCTAAGATCCGAAAGCTGTGGTCTCCTACCCTGTCTCTGCTCAATAGCACGAGAAAGCTGAGAGAGTGCAATAACAGGGACATTTAATTCCTTCGCAATATTTTTTAATCCTTGAGATATTTCTCCTACCTCAAGAGTACGGCTTTCTTGATTACTTCCATGCATAAGCTGAAGGTAGTCCACAAAAATTATATCCAATCCCTTTTCAAGAACTAATCTCCTAGCTTTTGTTCTAATTGCATTAATGTGTTGCCCTGCTTGATCATCTATGAAGAGATTCGCATCTGCTAATTCTCCCATCGTATCAGCTAATTTCATAAATTTTTTGTCACTTAATCTCCCAGTTCTAATCTCCCAAAATGGGATTCCAGACTGCATACCTAAAAGTCTATCCATAATCTGTGTCTGAGACATTTCCAAAGAGAAGAATGCAACAGTTTTCTTTTCAACCATTGCGGCATGTCTCATCATATCCAATGCCAAAGATGTCTTACCAACTGATGGTCTTGCCGCAAGAATAACCAAATCTGATTTTTGAAATCCTCCAAGTAGATCATCCAAATCTTTGAAACCTGTAGATATTCCTAAATATGCCTCATCTCTGTCTGCTCTTTCTGCTCTTTCGTATGCATCTTTAAGGAGGTCTTTGATGTGAACAAAGTTTGTTCTGGTACCCTTCTGAGCTATGTCAAAAATCTGTTTCTCAGATCTATCTATTACCTCATCCATACCTAATGTCTCATCAAAAGCATACTGTGTTACATCTTTCGCAGCAGAGATTAAACCTCTTCTAGTTGCACTTTCTTTAATAATATTTGCATACTCTTCCGCATGAGAAGATGTAGAAACTGTAGAAGAGAGATCTGCAAGATATGTTCTACCCCCTATTTTTGAAAGTACTTTTTTCTTCTTCAAGCGATCCGAAAGAGTAACCAAATCTACTGGGATAGCATCATTAAAAAGTTCAAGTATATTTGAATATACAATAGCGTTTCTTTCATCATAGAAATGTTCTGGAATAAGCCAACCAGAAACAGCTATTACCGCATCTTTATCCAAGAGTAAACAACCAAGAAGTGATTGCTCAGCTTCTGTATTTTGTGGTGGTACTCTTTCTTCCATATTTACTATTTCAAAAATATTACTTCTACACTCTGTTGCTCCTCTTCAACTTTTTTCTTAGCTACATTGAGTGTTGTATCTTCAGTAACATTCGCAAATCCGAAATATTTAATAAATTCATCCTTACTTTTTACTCCATCAAACTTGGAACCTTCCTCTTTGTATGCACATGGAAGAATAATTGTTGGATCAATGTTAGATATTACTTTTTCTAATTTTTCAAAATCCATAAAATTCACCCCATCCCCTACTGGAAGAATCAAGACGTCTACATCACCAACATTTTTAACACTGTCTGGATTAAAACTGTTATCTGTACCACCAAGATACAAAACTCTAATATTTTTCTCATCAATCATGTAGAAATTCTCTCCTACACTCCTTCTAATCATTAATCCCCCTACTTCATACTCTCCAGGTGTAAATATCTCCATAATTGTTTCCCTTGTATCTGGTACTATTTTACTTTCTAGTTTCTTCTCCTTGAGAAAACTCTCTTTACTGTTTTCATCTAAATTTGAAAACAGTACTATATCTGCTTTCGTTTTAGGGAATGTTACTCCAGATTGTAAAAGATCCAATGGATCAGTAATGAGGGAAATGTTGGATGAAGAAATTAGGAAACTGTTCCATCCGATTCTTTTAATCTTCATAGTTTACTATGTCTAAAATTAACAAATACTTCATTAGTATAACAGATTTCTTCAGGGGCAGTTTGAAGAAATACCTACTCTGAGAGTCCGAGAGATTTTTTAATATCTCCTACCATAGACTCTTTCATCTGCTGTTTAATTAACTCTGTCTTCAAGCTCTCCAGAGAGGAGATAGCTGCTTGTAGCTGAGTCATAACCTTAGTATCACCTTCTTGAGCCATAATCATCTTCTTAACACCTCCTACTTGTCCTTCTACTCTTTTTATCCTGTTTTCAATTCCTCTTGGATACTTCATATGGAAAGTATAATTGATTAGCTTACAGTTATCAACCACCCCCTATTTTCTAGACACCAGAATATTCTTCTGATATAATCTCCCTGCAATGAAAAAAGATATACACCCAAAATATAATAACAGTTTAGAAATCACATGCTCATGTGGCAATAAGGTTGTTACAGGAAGTACACTAGAAACCGACGGTTTAACCGTTGAAATATGTTCCAAGTGCCATCCATTCTATACTGGAGAACAGAAGATTGTCGATACAGATAACCTTGTTAAGAAGTTTGAGGACAGAAGAGAAAAAGCAAAAGGTATGTCTTTCAGAAGCAAGAAAGAGAAAATGGCAGCAAGAAAAAAGAAAATGGCAGAAACCAAACCTTCCTCATCTCTTACACTTAGAGATATGTTAGAAAACGCAAAAGTCTCTAAATAACAAGTTTCAATAAATATTTTTACATGATATATTATCCATTATGGATATAACTTCCTTACAAAAAAAATATTCCGCTAATGATGCACAGACGAAGGTGATTGAGATACAGAATCAGATATCTTCTAATCATAATAGTGGAACAAATATAACACAGTTAAGTAATGATCTCTCCTACTACTCCGAACTTTCTTCACTAATCTCTAAAATACAAAGATGCATGAAAGAGATTAACGATGCCAAGGAATTGCTCGAGGACGAAAATGATTCTTTAATTAAAGAAATGGCAACCGAAGAGATTGAAAACAAAGGACAGGAGTTAGAAGAACTTGAGTTATCCATTCAGAAGCTTAAAATCGCGAGAGAATTTGAAGATGAAGACGATAACAGATCTGCAATACTAGAGATT
>CAZHVM010000001.1:3137-110638 GCA_964536135.1 uncultured Candidatus Saccharibacteria bacterium
AGCTGGTGCTGGTGGAGATGAGGCTTCTCTTTTTGCTGCAGATCTTTTTAGGATGTATAAAAATTATAGTGTAAACAAAGGTTGGGATATTCAAATAATTGAAAATAATATAACAGAAGATGGGGGATACAAAGAGGTCATAGTACATATAGATGGAAAAAATGTATTTAAAAATCTCAAATATGAAAGTGGTGTACACAGAGTTCAAAGAATCCCCGTTACTGAATCATCCGGAAGAATACATACCTCTACAGCTTCTGTAGCTATACTTTCAGAAGCAAAAGATATAGACATTCAAATCAATTCGGAAGATCTTAGGATAGAAGTAATGAGAGCATCTGGTGCTGGTGGACAGTGTGTAAACAGAACGGACTCTGCAGTTAGAATTACTCACCTCCCCACAGGGATCATAGTTTCTTGTCAGGAGACAAAACACCAAGCACAAAACAAAGAAAAGGCTATGGCTTTGCTCAGATCAAGATTGTATGACAAAAAGAAAGCCGAAGAAGACGCAAAGAGATCCAATCTTCGCTCTTCCATGATAGGTTCTTCAATGAGAGCAGAAAAAATTAGAACATACAATTTTCCTCAAAACAGAGTAACAGACCATAGAGTAAAAAAATCTTGGTTTAATCTTGAATCCATTCTAAACGGAGACATACAAACAATTATAGATGATGTTAGAGAGGGCATTCAGTTACAAGCATTAGAAAAAAGTGAATAACGATTTATCTTTGCGCCACAAAATTCAATCCGTCCTAGAGGCTTCTGGTTACCATGATATATCAAGAATCTCCCAAGAGATTCTCACCTTCATAAATGAAAAACAAAGCCCAAAAGAAGAAGTCTTCAAGAGACTCCTCTCCAATGAGCCATGGGAATATATATGCGGAGAGACTGAATTTAGAGGGAATAAATTCCATGTAAACAGCAAAGTCCTTATTCCCCGTATTGAAACAGAACAGATTGTAGATATTGCGGAAGAGAATTTAGAAGATATTAAAAATATTGTAGATATTGGAACTGGTTCCGGATGTATTGCTATTTCACTTGCAAAAGAATTAAACAACGATATCCCTATTTACGCCATAGATATAAATAAAGATGCATTAGATGTAGCTCAAAACAATGCGAGGTTAAATAATGCAGAAGGAAAGATTGTTTTTAAACAAAACAACTTACTTGAAGGATTAGAATTTGAATCACCCACTCTGTATATTGCAAATTTACCATATATACCAACAGATATGTACGACAAACTAGATAGTAGTGTGCATGATTTTGAACCAAAACTTGCTCTAGAAGCGGGAGGTGACGGTCTGAAATATTACAAAGAACTTTTTATGCAGATACCAAAGGATAACAATCTTTTAATCATAGAGATAGAGCCATCTACAATTGAAGATATTAAGAAAATAAAAGAACCAGTTAAGACAGTAAAAGACTTTAGAGGATTTAACAGGTTCTTGCTATTCGACTTCTCCTAATACAACATCAAAAGTTTTTGTAGAACCATTTCGATAAACTTCTACTTTTACACTTTCCCCGACCCTATGTTTCTGTATTAGATTTATCAGTGCAATATTTACACTCTCATCTCCGAACTTGGTTATGATATCTCCCCTTCTCACTCCTGCTTTATATGCCGGACCTGTTGTATCTAGGCCTCTAATTAGAGCCCCTGGAACAATATTTGTGTAGTAAAGAAGATCATATTCATAGAACATTTCGTAAGAGATTCCCATATATGGTTTAATAAATTTCCCATATGTCTTGTACTCCTCTACTCTTTCTTTAACTTTGTTAATTGGGATCGCAAAAGAAATATTATCTGCTCCAGATGTGGTAGCAAAATTAATCCCAATTACCTCTCCTTGAGAGTTTATCAACGGTCCACCAGAGTTCCCAGGATTAACTGCAGCATCTGTTTGTATGACATCTTCGTATGTCTTGGAGGTAAATCCAGACCAGTCAGAGCTTGCAGTTACAGTTCTATCTAGTCCACTTATGATTCCCTCAGTAGCGCTACCAGCATATTTACCAAGAGGAGTTCCAATAGCGAGTACTTTTTGTCCTACAGCTAATATATCCGAATTACCCAACTTAATTGGTGTTAAATCTTTTGCATCAATTTTTATCAATGCGATATCATTTACATCATCACGAATAATTTCAACAACATCGTATTTTTTCTCATCGTTTGTAATTACCTGATATACAGCCTCATCGCTAGATACTACATGCTGATTTGTAAGAATAAACCCATTTGAATCAATGATAAAACCGGTCCCTATGTTACTACTACTATCCACAATACCCTCTGTTTTAGAAACAGAAAGAGTTGAGACCGCAATGCTTACAACAGAGTCTTGAGATTCTTCTACTATTTTAATTGTATTTGCTTCACTCTCGGAGACGACTAATTTGTCGCTATCTTGAGAGGTACTCTCCTCATTAAACAGGAATGGAACAAAATCCTTGATATATTGAGAGTTTCTTAACAGAAGGTATCCACTCATTAGCAATACCATAATAGCTGCAAGTACAAATCCAATAATATATAAGACCTTTTTTGAAAATATCTCTTTGAATTTTTTCATAATTAGAAATATTACAATTTATTTACCTGTTTAACAGCCTCTACTAATTGAGGATCTTTTCCAGCTAAAAAGTCGGCATCTGTAAACTCTACTTTGACATCTGGAACGATAGGTTCTTCTTTGTTTAACCAATTTCCATTTGGAAGTAACCATTTCAAAGTAGTAATGTGTAAACTTGAACCATCACTCAAATCTATTACATTTTGAGCTGTTCCTTTTCCATAAGTGTTCTCTCCTACAATTGTAGCTCTATCTGCCTGTTGAAGAGCTCCTGAAAGAATCTCTGCGGCAGATGCACTTCCACCATCTACAAGTACAACTAGTTTTACACCTAGAAGATTTCCACCATCCTTTGATTCATATTTATCTATTTTCCCATTACCGTCCTGTTGCATTGAAATTGTGTATCCGCTGTTTAGTAAATCATCGGCAGCATATATTGCTGCATCAAAAAATCCTCCCGGATTTCCTCTAAGATCCAATATAACTTTATTAACTTTTGCATCTTTTATTTCTTTCACTTTTGTATTCCATTCATTTACCCATTCTGAATATGAAGCCTCAGTGAATCTATTCACTCTGAAAAGTGCAATACTTTCATTCTCTATTAATTCTACTTTCATACTGGCTACTGTTATCTGTTTTCTCTCAATATTAACCTCTACAGCTTTGTTTGAACCCTTATGCAATATCTTAAGTTTAACCTTTGTTCCTTCTTCTCCTCGGATTCTCGCTACGACATCATATACTGTATCCTCAGTCGTTACATCTTTTCCATCTACAGCCAAGATATAGTCCCCTGCTCTAATTCCAGCTGCTTTTGCAGGAGAACCATCTAGTGGTGTCACTACAATAATGTTTCCATTGTCATAACCTAATTCTGCTCCAATACCTTGGAAATATTTACCTTCACTTGTAGCATTAAATTCCTCTGTTTCCTCTGGAGTTAAAAATACAGTTGCAGGATCATTGTATGAATTTACCAATCCTTTTATCGAACCATACATCATATCCTGAGGAGAGATTTCCGAAGAATCTACATAATTAGAACGAAGAATATCCCAAACATCCCAATACATAGTAGTATCTATTTTTTCTTTTACACCACTTAATACATCTTTCCCTTGAAATTCTCGGCCAGATACAAAGCCTAGAACAAAGATACAAACTAGTAAAATGGCAAGACCAAATGTTTTTTGAAACGATTTACTTTTATCCATAGAAAAATATTATACCTTAATACGAGACAAATTCTACACTCCCCACATTTATTATACTTGAGGCTCCATTCTCCCAATTAACAGAGATGTACATATCATCCTCTACGTCATTTACCTCTCCAAGCATTCCGTAATTTCCAAGAGCATGGGATACCACTTTTCTACCAACCGCGTTTTGTACAAAAAGAGAGTCTTGGATACCATCTTTTATATTTCCTCCAAGAAAAAATATCTGGCTTTCATTTACATCTACTACAGCAAATGTATTGTTCTTCTTTGTTATCTTCTCCACCATCTCCTTTGGAGAATATATCTCACCAAATCCACCTATCACTCCTACAGGAAGCCCTTGGTTTCTAAAATTCTGGTAATCCATTGAGTATGAAAGAACAAATTTCGCACCCTTCTCAAAAATATCTTGAAGTAAATCTGGATGTAATCTTTTTCCAGCAAAAACTATCTTGTCTTGTAGGTTCTCCTCTACACTCTTAAGGATTACATCATTCCCGCTCCCCAGCGAAACAAATTCTCCGACAATATATCTGGAATCTTCCTGAACGTTAGATACAGCAACTAAATCCAGAGCATATGCAGAGGTTTTAATTGTAATTCCATCTATTGGATTGATGTTTTCAACTACACCACTGAATGTGCTCTTTACTGTATTTTCCTGCTCCTCTCCAAGAAGATCCAAATATCCAGTTCCTATCCTAGACATATCTACAACTCCTTGAATTGGAGATGTAAGTCTTTTGACAGTAAGACCACCCATAGATATTTTCTCTGCCAGCGTATCACCCTTCTCTACAAATTCCCCATCCATACATCTTAGATATTTCCCCACATTTTCTTTTGTACAACCGAGTTGTGAAGGAAGAAAGAAAGAATTCTTAACATTGTTTCCTCTTTTAACTAAAATGTCCGTTCCCTCCTTAAGCATTTCTCCTACATTTACCAATATTCTATCCCCCCTTCCAGAAGGAATTTTAAAAATATATTCATCATATTTTTCAAATAGTTTATGCTTTAAAATCATTTAGCCACATGCTTAATTTACTTCTGTTTGTATATACATCAGGGCCATACACTATTGGTCTTGGTCTTCCATCTACAAGGATTGAATCATATCCTCCCTTGCCTGGAACTGAGACAAATCCGACCTTATCTTTAACTCCATTTGGTATAACAATATCTTGCTTAAACTCCATCTCTACTAATAATTTATCTTGATGTCTAGGTAATTGTATAAATGTAAATTCAGGAGAAAGAGCATAGAATTCGTTCTTCTCCATACTAAGCGACTCTGCATATCCACTCATTATTACCTTATTCTGGTTTTTAAGACTCTTTACTTCTGGAATTAGTACCTTGGTAGCGGGACTAAAGACTTCTTTTCTAGTTAGAATTATGTCTGTAGAGTTTGTACCAAATATGTAGCTTTTACCATATGACAGAATTTTCTTTTCTAAATCCCATATACAATCTAGCTCTCCCATTATCTCCAAACCATCTACCACAGTCATAAGTGTTTTCTGTTTACCAAGTACTGATGGTATGTGTCCGGAAATAATTATGACACTGTTTCTAGAGTCTACTCCAAATCCAGAGAGTTTACTTATATTGTCTTGATACAGCGAGTAATTTTGTATGGTTGTATATGATCGCAATATATCTAAGATATTTGGATCCTCTGTAAAGAAAATTTTGTTAATTACAAAGTTACTCCAGTAATTTAGTATGTCTTTTGATGTAAAATCTGATGCTAAGAATGCCTTAAATCTAGAATCTCTGACTGAATCTATAACCCCATACTCATTCCCCCAAGATATTTTAGATTTAGTAATAATGTTTTTCTCTTTTTTGTTTTCTACTATCTTCCTAGCTCTGTATATCTTTAAATCCAGTAAATCCATATCTACATACAGTATGTCGTCGTATTCCATTCTCCCAAGCAGTCCCTCCAGTAGATTGTAAATGTAGGAATCATCTACAATTCTTACAGCAATATCTTTAGAAAATTCTCTTAGAGACGCAAAGATTGTATTAAAATATTTTTGGTTTTCATCTACCAACACTCTAATCCCTGTTAGGCCAACTCCTTCATCTTTGAATGCTTTGTACATTTGTAATCTGTATGTATCTCTATCTACTATATCCCAATTAAATACTTTCTCTAGGTTATCAAAATACTCATACCAAAAATTTTTAGTAAAAAATTCATCATCTAATCTCTGCTTGAGAGGGTTTAAATCTGTGAAATCTGAGAGTATGTACTCTCTTTGGGCATTGTAGTCCGTATATGCAAGGTGTGCCCATATGCTGTTATCTTTTAGTACAAGGCTGAGGTAGGCATTTTTTTGTAGTATTGGCAGTTTAGACATTATGTAAATATATTACTTAAAAAGAGAGTATTTTTCAAACAAAAAGAGGACCTTTCGGTCCCCTTCCCTATTTCATTTAACAAAAATACTATTCGTTTGAAGAGTATGGAAGTAATGCCATATATCTTGCTCTCTTAATAGCACCTGTTAATTGCTTCTGATGCCTATGACAAACTCCAGATTTCTCAGTAGAAATTATCTTACCTCTTACAGATGTAAATTTCTTAAGCTGATACACATCCTTGTATCCAACCTCTTTTACACCAGACTCACATAAAGGACACTTAAGATTCTGTAGTGGTCTCTTTCTTCTTCTGTTATTCTTCTTACGATCACCACCATAAGATGAATCTGTTGTTGTCTCTTCTACTTTTGTTATTACTTCCTCTGACATTTTTTAAACCTATCAAATTAAAATGGTAAATCCTCTTCTAGTGGATCTTGATCTTCAACTGGAGCTTCCTCTTCCTTGGCAACTTCTTCAACAACCTCTACATCTTCTTTAACTGGCTTCTCTTCGTGAGACTCCTCTACACCATCCATCCCTGCACCCTGTTTACCTTTATTATCTAAAAGAATCATGTCATTTACTCTAATTTCCGTTTTGTACTTTGTAGCACCATCCTCACCTTCCCATGACCTAGTATTTAAAGAACCCTCTATATATACCTTCATACCCTTAGCAAGTAATTGCTGACATATTTCTGCCATTTTGTTCCATGCTACAATATTGTGGAATTCTGCTAACTCTTTTGTCTCTCCACCTGCATCTTTCCATGATTTGTTTGTAGCCATTCCAAATGTTACTACTGGAGTTCCAGAGTTTGTATATCTCATCTCTGGGTCTCTTGTTAAGTTACCAATGAGGATAACTTTGTTTAAAGATCTCGCTGCCATTTTGTTTATATATATTAAATTTAACTTACCTCTAACTTTAATCCAAAGATATTAAAAATATCTTAAATCTCAATTTCTTTTTTCTTTATTCTATTTCCCGCCAATGTAACATCATCTATGGTTACAACCATATATCTTAACACCTCTTGCCTTAATTCCATCTGTCTTTTCAATTCTAAAATCTCTTTTGGAGATACCTTAAAAGTATATATTATGTAATATCCTTCGTTATGCCCTTTAATTTTGTAAGAAAGATATCTCTTACCCCATACATCAACATCCAAGACTTCTCCACCCTTCTTTGCAATCATGTCTACAAATTCTTTGTGCATACTTTTTCTAACATCATCTGGTAACAAAGGTTTTAATACTATGGCCATTTCGTATCCATTTAATTTTTTTATTTCTTTCACAACCATTTATCTATACTTTTAAATTATCTTATCAACGGAATGGATTTTAGCAGAAAAATTTCTTTAATACAATAATAAAAGGGTAAATATACCTACTTATTAGCAAGTATAATTATATAATCACCATCATTTACTAAATAATCTCTACCATGATTTTTAACCAAACCCTTCTCCTTTGCACTATTCCATCCTCCAACACCAAGCATATCCTCTAGATTAACTACATCTGCTGTTATGAAGTTATCTTCCAAATCTGTGTGTATAACCCCTGCTGCCTCTTTAACATTAGCTCCCTTCTCAATGGTCCATGCATTGCACTCTTTTTCTGAACCAGTATAGAAAGTTATTAAGTTTAAACAATCGTACGCCCTATCGATGATATCTATCACTGAGTTTGGCTTGTATCCAAGTAACTCCTCATACTCCGCAATCTCATCATCACCCTGCCCTATCAATTTTACATCAGCAATTACAACCATATCTCCTGTTTTCTCTATCAACTGACTCTCCCAATCCTTCACCTGCTCATCTTCCATTCCCTCTTTGGTATTTAGTATGAACATTCTTCTCTTGTTTGTAAGCAACCACAAATCATATACATATTCCTTTTCATCCTCACTTAACTCCATATCTATAACTGCAGTTCCCTTGTTTAATTCCTCCATTATCTTCTTGAGCATCTTCATCTCTTCCTCTGCATCTTTGTGACCAATCCTTGCTAACTTGTCTACACTAGCAATCTTCTTTTCTACTACCTCAATATCTTTGAATATTAACTCTGCTTGTACAATCTCAAAGTCCTCTACTGGGTTCACTCTCTCATACACATGTACAATCTCGTTACTTTGGAATGCTCGGAGCACATACATAATTACATCTACCTCACGTATATGTCCTAGAAATTGGTTTCCCAATCCTTCTCCTTTGGAAGCACCTTTTACTAATCCTGCAATATCTACAAATGTCATAGCAGAATGTACAATCTTTTTAGCATTAAAATGTTCTGCCATTTTCATCAATCTCTCATCCGGTATTTCTACTACCCCTATATTCTTATCTATGGTACAGAAAGGGAAGTTCTCTGCAGGTACGGACATTTTTGTTAGTGCATTAAAAATTGTTGATTTCCCTGAATTTGGTAAACCAACAATACCAAGAGACAATGAATGTGACCTTTTTACTGACATAATGGCAGATTATATAACAGGAGGATAAAAAATGATATTATTAAAACTATGAAGAAATTTGCCCTTACAATCCTAACTCTCCTATTATTCCTAGTCCCACTCTCCCCCATACAAGCCACATCATACGATTTTGTTATAGATACAGATACACAAATATCCTACACAACAAGAGATAACTTCGTAACAGTAAAATATACATACAAAAGAACTGTAGAAAATTCTAATTATTACTACCCCGCTTCCGGAGAAAAGGTCTTCCATATCCCAGACATACAAAACAAAACAGACGAAGAGATTAAAATTGAAAGAAAGTTTAAAAAAGATTCAATAGTAGTAAAGGATCAGTATGGGAATAAAATAAAATATACAATAAAAGAAGAAACTAATTCTGAAGGGATATATGTAAGTATTCCCAATTACAAAACTACTACTAAAAATTCCCCATACATTATAACCTTCACGTACAAAACACACGATTATGTCCAGCAAGTAAAAGGTTTCGTTACTCTTCAAGGACCTGCCCTACCAAAAGATATTATTTTAGAGCAGATAGACAAAGCTACAGGAACAAATACAAAGTATAACTACAGCTTAAGCATAGTCACAGACAGGAATATTTCTCCTCTTGCAAAGATATATCCATTAGATTTTACAAAGAAAGAAGATTCTAAGACTACAACATATTCATTCGATCAGTTAGATAGAATTGAGAATTCACCATACCTAGAGTTTGGGACAGAGGCAACATATAAATTTGAGCTACTTTTTAAAACTCCCAAAACAGATAACTTCATACCAGAGAAGTATTCAAAACTGTATACACAACTTTCTACCAATATATACGAGATATCTCTACCAAGAGAATATGGAGAGACAAACCAAAGAGTTTACTTTTCAGATATTAATCCATCTCCAAAAGATATCTACCAAGATACAGAGGGAAATATGATTGGAGTATTTGAAGTACCTGCCAACCTCGATTCTGAGATTTCGATAACTGGATATATATTTGTTGAGCAAGATAGTTTTGACAACCCCTCTTCTTCTTTTGATATGAATTTAGCAGAATATTTTGATACTGTTAAAAAAAGCTCCTTCTTAAATAAATATTTAACACCTTCTAAATATTGGCAAAGTACAGATTCATATATTAAACAAGAAGCAGATAAATTAATTGCAAACCAAAGTACAATACTGAGGGTAATTGAAGCTGATTACGCTTTTGTTGGAGAACAATTAGAATATGATTACAACAAAGCAAACTCTGAAAACGAACGTATTGGTGCTAAAGCAGCACTAACTGGTGGTGCTTCCGTATGTATGGAGTACTCAGACTCCCTCATTGCCCTACTGCGAGCACAAGGGATACCATCTAGAGCAGCAGGAGGCTATGCAAATATCTCTGAGGCGGCTATGGACAACCCAGCTACGCATCAATGGGTACAAATATGGATTCCCAATTACGGCTGGTTAACTGCAGATCCTACACTTGAGAGCAAAAACATGCTAATTGGTAAATCTATAGATAGGATCTTGTGGGAGACATTTAACGAGGATTCTCTCTCAAATATAAGAGTGTATTCTGCAAACGATATAACATCCGTATCAAACGGAGGATACAATATCAGAGTATATGCTACAGAAGAGGTTGACGAAACAAAACTTAAAAGATATACAGATCTTGTTCCAGAAAAAGGATATGAAAGTACAGAAGAAATTCCTGTAAACAGTAATTACTCTCTTTCTCACTGGCTTAATACAATTCTTAAAACAACAGTCATTGGAAAATCACTTCTAATCGCAGGTCCAATACTAATATTCCTTGTAGTTCTTACAGGAGTTATTCTCGGAATCTCTTTAGGTATAAAAGCTGTTAAAAAGAGAAAACAATCATCAACAACTAATACAGTATAACTTGTCTAAGTTTACTGCATGTTTACCATTCTCTAATCTTCCGTTCGAGGTAGCATATATGGTCATAAGAACATCTCCCTTTGATACTTTGTCTCCATTTAATTTGTACATATATATACCCGCTTCTTTTATCTTCGGGTTTCCTACTGCTCTTGCAATATTAACTAATTCAGCATTGTTTATCATGCTTACAACCCCATTTTTTGTACTTATAACATCAAATTTAAACTTACCACTTGGAATTTCGCTAGATTTAATTTTTTTAGTAGCACCCTGAGCAAAAGCTATCTCCCAGAATTTATCCAATGCCTTACCACTCTCTAGAAGTTGTTGCGCATATTTTTTACCCTCTCCCCTTGTTACTTTTTCGATACTTTCAAAGAGTTTATCGGCCATACTTATTACAACCTCCTCTAGTATCATTGACCTATCATCAGCTCTTTCAAGAACCTTAAGGCACTCTTTTATCTCAAGATTCGGACCAATAGCTGGCCCATCTGGTCCTCTGACTATCCTTTTAATCGTTTCACACTCTATTCCAACCTTCAAAAAAAGTTTCTTGAACTCTCTGTCAAGCATTTGGGCCTCTTCGATAGTTTCTAGCTTGCTTCCTTTGCCGTATGGTAAATCTATTAGGACATGATTAACACCCATTGCGATTTTTTTTGCAACAATACTTACCAATACCTTTTGGAATTCCTGGATACGAAGAGATCTTTCAACATTTATGATTATGTCATCTGCGGGAGAGATAGAAAGAGAACCACCCCAGAACATACACCCCCCTGTTTTCTTTACAACATCCATAACCTGCTCTTTTGTCAATTTTACAGGCATAACTACTTCCAATATATCTGACGTACCCGCTGGTGATGTTATCGCTCTAGTAGAAGTATTTGGTACAAGTAATCCTCCAGATACTAGGATTGGAACAAGCGTTGGAGTTATACCCTTGCCTGCTACTCCACCTATGGAATGTTTATCTACTACCAAACCATTCTTGCCAGCCATTTCCTTAAAGGAAAGAACATCTCCGGACTCTGCCATTCCCTCGGTCATCCAGAGTATTTCATCATCATTAAATCCTGGATTAAAGAATGTAGATACAAAAAAAGCGACTTCAACTTCTCTAAGCTTCTTTGAACCGATATCATCCATTATTAGCTCAAGATCTTTTTTTGAAAGACTATGCCCAAGCAATTTTGAGCTTATTGCCTCCAGTGATTTACTTCTCTCTGGAATATCTGCATATATTCGACTACCCTCTTCTACATTGTAGCTCTCCCATATCTCTTCATACAGCCCTATTTCACCCTCTTCGACCAAAGAGTCCGTCTCAAAAACATCTGCATACAACTCCACTTCTCCGAACCCAATCATTAGAGTCTCTCCTTCTCGTATTCCCATTCTCTTTGCATCTTCGCTGTTTAGAACAACATTGAAATCATTATCCTCTCCAAGATCAAGGCTTTTACTTTTTAAGTAGTAAGACATATTTGTATTGTAATTAATTTATTCAACAAAAAGCCATGGGTAATTTTCTTTAATGACTTTTTCTACCTCACTTGGTTTAATTATTCCCAATTCTGTAACAAATCCAGTTATTAGTGTATTATCAACAATCTCAAATGCAGGATTGTACATATCCAAATCTCTTGGCGCCTCTGGCCAAAGCTCCCTATCCTCTCTTATCTCTATCTCAACCTCTGAAAAAAGACTGTCTTTGTCGAATTTCAGAAGATTGCTAACAATGTATAACGGTTTACCACCATAATGAGCAGCTACAGCTATTCCCCAGCTACCTATTTTATTTATCACATATCCACCTTTCATTATTTGATCACTGCCTAGGAATACTACATCTATTGGAACACTCCCCCTATTTATTGCAAAAGACTCTGCAGCACTATCTGCGATGAGTGTAGTTTTTATACCTGCTTCTACGAGATTTTTTGCAGTAATTCTTCCCTGATACAATGGTCTAGTTTCTGTAGATACTACCTCAAAGTTCTTGTCACCTTTTGATATCTCTTTAATCAGGTCAACAACTGTAGAGGAATGGCAGTGTGTGAGTATCTTGTCATAATTAGTAAGATATTTAGCACATTTCTCAATTGAATTCTTTTTTGCGACGGCTACTAATTCCAAATATTCATCACAAAGATCCTTTAGTATTTCTTTTGCAGAATTTACCTGAGAAATATCTGGGTGTTTCTGCTTAAAATAATATCTTACATAGTGAACACCGTTTCGTGCCAAAGGTTCGTTAGGCCTTGCATTTGCTAGCGCCTCTCCTGCACCAAAGAATCCTTCCTTGAGAATTTCTAAATCCTGAGTTCTAATTAATTCAAGATAAAGCTTCATGCCTTCGAAGGTTGCTATACATACATTTGTAGCACCTTGTATTTTTAACCCTTTAATATCTTCAATTATTTTTTCTATTTCTTTAAATTCTTCCATTATTACTTTAGCTCAAATATTTCGTTCATATTAGGTACATAGGCATCTATCTGAAGTTCTTCGTTTACATTTTTCGCAAATTGAGTAGCAATATCCTCATCTCCATGGGTTAAGAATATAGTTTTGGGTGTATGTCCAAAACTTCTTAACCAGTATCTTAAATCTCTCTCATCTGCATGTGCAGAAAACCCACCAAGTGTATGTAGCTTTGCATTGTTCTCATACTCTTGCCCCATTATGGATATTCGTTTCTCTCCATCTACAATTCTTCTTCCAAGAGTTCCTTCTACTTGGTAACCAACTATAATTATGTGTGTTTTACTGCTTTCGATATTGTTTTTCAGATGATGCACTATCCTTCCTCCTGTACACATTCCACTACCAGCAATTATTACAATACCTCTTTTGGTAACCAATCTCTTAGATTCTTCTGTTGAATCTATGGTATGAAGTCCAGGGAAATTAAAAGGATCGTCTCCTTTTTCCATCAATCTCTTTGCATCTTCATCGTAAAAATCTGGGTATTGTCTAAACACCTGCGTAGCTTTTGATGCCATTGGGCTATCTATATATATTGGAAGATCTGAAAGTAATCTGTTCTCTACAAACAGATTTATCTCATACAAAATTTCTTGTGTTCGCTCAAGAGCAAAGGATGGTATTAATACATTTCCACCTTCTTTTTGTGCTGTTTGAAGCGCAGAAAGTAACTCCAAAACTGTTTCATTTCTGTCTTTATGTATTCTGTTTCCGTATGTACTCTCACAGATTACATAATCTGCTTCCCTTACCATATCTGGATCTCTAACTATACGGGCACCAGGTTGCCCAAGATCTCCAGAGAAAACAATTTTACGAACTCTTCCAGTTTCTATGGTTACCCAAAATTCTAGCAATGCAGAACCAAGTATATGCCCAGCATCTCTTAGTCTAAACTCACACTTGTCATTTAGGGTTACCGAATTACCGTATGGGTATACATTGAATAGCTTCATTGCCTCCTCTACGTCCTGCTCAGTAAAAAGAGGCTCTCTTTCCACATACTGACTTCCTTCATATGCTGGATTGCGGACATTGCCCCCATCTTTCACTCTAGCAATATTTCTTTCATATTCTTCTTTCTGCAAATTAGCAGCATCTAAAAGAACAATCTTTGCTAAATCTCTTGTTGGTTGCGTTGCTATTATCCTACCTTTAAATCCTTGTTTAACAAGGATAGGGATTCTTCCACAGTGATCAAAATGTGCATGTGTAAGAAATACTGCATCTATTTCAGCAGGATTGAATGGAAATGGTTCGTAGTTTAGTTTCTCAACATTGTCTGGCCCTTGGAAAGCACCACAGTCAACAAGAAATTTAAAGTCTCCTGTATCTAAATAGTAGCATGAACCTGTAACTGTCTTGGCAGCACCACAGAACTGTATTTTCATGATTGAGCAGTTTAATTAAAGATATGTATATAATAGAGGAAAAGAGGAGTAAGTTACAACTTTTACTTTTTTTTATCACTTGGATTAAATAGTATTGGGAATTTTGAAAAAAAATCTTTCATCTTTTCTAACATATCAGATTCTACTCCATCCTTTACAAAGATATCTTTTGAATCATCATCTACTCTCTCAATATTCTCTTCTAATTTTTCTTCATCGTTTCGGATTTTTTCCACTACAAGAGGATTTCGTTTAATTTAGTAGAAATTCTGTTGTATAGATCTGGAATTTTGTCCATTAGAAGTTGATACACTCCTTGGTAATCTTTTTTTAAAATTAACGTATACAGATACATTCTCTCTGGAGCTGTTAAAACATTCAAAGTAACATTCGTGCTTACCGCTTTTATATATTCATCGTATAGATCTGGCATATATTTGTGACAATTACTTTAAAGACATTACTAAAAAGCCTAATTCATTTATATCCTCTTGGCTCCAGAATTTCAAATCCTTCGTTTTTATTACAAAGGTAATCTCTTTTTCTAACTCTCTTCCTGTATATTCTTTTTTCTCAGGGTCCCACTCTCGCAATACTAGAATGTCCCCTACTTCACATTCAAACTCTGCTATACGTAAATCAAACCGCTTCTCTCCAGAGAGAACTTTCTCAAAAAGATATGGCCATGTCTTTTTCTCTATTCTTCGCATATTTATATTTAAAAAATTTAAATACCTACCAACTGTTTGGCTTTCTCTAAGAGTTTTTCTTTTGTGTTTAACATTGGGTCATCGATTACCATGTCAAGTAATTCCCGCAATATACTACCAAGTTGAGGGCCTTCCTTAACTCCAATCTCAACCAAATCCTCTCCTCTTACCTTTAAGTCTGTAATCTTCAGTGCCATATCCTGTTGGAGAACTTCAGAGATTCTTTTTTGTAATATGGTTATCTCCTCTGGATTGAAAGATGTCTTCGCATTAGATTGAGCATCTGCCATACGGAGTCTAAATAGATCATCAATATTTTCAATCCCTACCCTTTGTATAAATCTTCTTACAGCACTATCTGTCCACTCCCTCAGCTCTATTTTCTGTGCATCCTCTTGCGACATGTCCTCTGTAACATATGGATAGTAGAACATATGATTTTTAATTAGAAGAACAACTCGTCTTATCTCAGCCTGGGGGAATTTCATTCTCTTCATAATTTCCTCTGCCATATCTGCTCCCACAGAGTCATGTCCATAGAAATGGCCATTGCCCATATTGGTTCTTGGTTTACCGATGTCATGGAGAAGAGCTGCTAATTTGACAGAATCTTCTGCACTGTCACATGTCCTTAGACTATGCCAATAGACATCATCACTATGGTAATACTTCTGTTCTACATCTACACCTTCTAAAAGTTCTGGCATAAAGATATTTAGGAGACCAGTTTGTCTCATTAGTTCTATACCAATAGATGGTTTGGATGAATTAATAAGCATCTTCATAAACTCATCCCGAATTCTTTCCATAGAAACCTGAGCAGCTACAGGAATGGACTCCTTAATTGCTTTAAGCGTCTCCTCATCTATTTTGAAATTTAACTGTGCAGCAAGTCTGCATGCCTTAAAACCACGCAAGCCATCTTCTTTGAATCTCTCCAAGGGGGTACCGACAGCTCTTACCAATTTCTTCCCTATATCTCCGAGACCATTAAATGGGTCATATATCTCAACCTCTTTTTCAACTTCCATACCATCTGGTTCTACATCTGCTAGATTTATAGCCATTGCATTAAATGTAAAATCTCTCCTTCCCAAATCTTGATCAATATCTTCAACAAATTTAACACTTGTAGGCCATCTACCATCTACATAGTTAGACTCACTCCTAAAGGTTGTAACCTCTACTTCGTGAGTTTCTCCCTTACCATCTTGTACAAGTGCCATAACTGTCCCAAATTTCGCTCCAATTGATACTGACTTTGGGAAAATATTTAACATTTCATCCGGAAGAGCATCCGTTGCTAAATCGTAATCATGTGGAATCTTTCCCATAACTAAATCTCGGATAGCACCTCCAACAATGTAACAAGCAAATCCCTCCTTACCAAGCATTCTACCTACTTTTTGCACATAATCCGGTATCACTATTTTTATTCTCATATTTCTTTTTCTTTCTAAGAAAAGCATACCAAAGAAAGACATCTAGAACAACAAAGAGCGGTAACCAGAAAAAAGTATATTTGCTTGTTTGAGGGAGTTTCTCTAAATTATCTTCAATACCCAGAATCTCTCCCGAATCTAGTCGTATTTCCTCTGATGCTATTTTATAACCGATTCTTTTTATACACATACTCTCCACAGCAGGTTGCACATATCCGCCAGCTACCCACATATCATTTTCTCTCTTCACTAATACCGATATTGAATCAGTAAAATACCATTTGTAATAACTACCGCCAAGGATTGCACACCTCTCCTTGATATTTGGATTTGTAATCGAAAATGGTTCTAGAACATTTTCCTCACTTACCAAAGAATATTCAAGATATTTTTCTTCAAAAGGAACAAGAGCAAAGACTTCTTCATACTCCTTGTGCTTGAAAGCTAAATTGCTCAAATATTCATCCTCCGTAATATTTTTTACTTTGATTTTTAAATTAATCACACTAGATATTTTTTCTACCTTCAAAAGTTCTATCTCTAACGGATTCTGTATATACCAGCTATCTAAGAGAATACTTCCACCTTGACTATCTTGTATGTCACCAATGCTTTCATAAAATTTAAATTTACCTGTTCTATAAAGCACATTGGAGCCATGAAGATAAGGAACTGCACCCTCCTGTGTTACAATATTAAAACTTTTAGAGATATCACCATCTGAGATTAAATTTCTGCTAACTGGAATAGCTATCTCTTTAATATCCACGCTATGGCCAGTATTGTTCTGGTAAAAATACAAAATATCTACTCTTGTTCCAGGAGGACCATATACTCTATCTGCGATATTTGGAATTCGTCTCATATATCCCATATTCGTAAGAGTAAAAACACTTTGAGTATCCAAGATATTTGTAGTATTTTGTCCAAAAAGCTCATCTTCGTTGAAGGATATATTCCCTTGCTCTGGGAATTTTTCTACTGTAAGGGTTGTTGCTTGAAAAAATGTATTGGCCGAGGAATCTCCTCTTATATTGAAATCGTCTGCATATATCGGTAATGGATTAAGAAATGAAATTAGGAACAAAAGAAACATACTGAGGAATTAAAAGATTATTCTCCACATTTTAAAGAAACAAAATGAAAATACTATTAACGTTTGTCCTTAATCTTTACTTTCTCTGTTACATAGAAGTTCCTCTTAAACCTACCCCTACCAAACATCATCTCGGTCATCGCTTGTATGTAAGGGATAAAAGAGAACGTGAGCATATTGAATGCTATTAGATATGTTTCCAAGAAGTCTAAAAGATGTCTCCACCATTTCCAGCCCTTTGGGACAGGAGTTATCTGCCTTCTATATATGACTATTGCTATATTTGAAAGCATAATTGCGGTAAATACATAGCTAAGAATACGAGGAAGATTATAGGCAAACCCAGTATATTGAAAACCAGGATTAACCCATCCCATTATTGAAAGACCAAATGTTAAAACAAAGACTACCGTTAAGAACCATAGATATTCAAACATAGTTTTTAGGAGGGCAAATTTCCTGTGTGCTGGAAAATTCTCTTTATCCTCCGAAAGAACAGCCATAGATATTGGGAGAGTAAATATACCCCATCCCCATCTATATTGCTGTTTATAGAAAGATACATGAGATTTAAAATACGTTTCATTCTCTACAGCATCATTGTATGTAGGAGTATATACCTCATGACTCTTTGCCAATCCTTTGGATCTGACCATAGTATTCCAGAAGAATGCAGTATCATCATTTGGAATTTCTGGATCCCAATATTCAATATCTTTCAGTGTTTTAAGATTAACAACATAGGAAGAGAATGTTTCTCTTACATTTATAGATTCTCTGCTAAATGGAACTTTGAGATTCTTTGTTAAAACCCAAAGATGAAGTATAACTAGAGTCAACATATTTGACTGAGTCCTAATTATGGATGGTACGTTCCATATATTGTTGTTAAACGTATGTACTGCTGTAGCGTAGTATCCAAGATCTGGATTTGGAACTGTCAAATACTTGTATGTAATAGCTGAGAGATATTTAGGATGTACTCTTTGGTCAGAATCGCATGTAGCTAACATGTAGTTACCGATATCTTTTCCTTCTTTCTCCAAATCTTTTACATAATGCCTCGCAGCCCAGTTAATATTTGCTCCCTTTACGCCAGCTATTTCTCCGGAAATACCTGCAGGATGGATATAATACTGCATACTTCCAAACCTATCTCCAAATTTTTCTTTCAATTTCTTGAAGTTTTCAATTTGTAAATCTTTCTTTCTCTCTTCCATCGCCATAACCACATCAATCTTTTTTGAGCTGACATCGCTATTGGCCCAACTCTCAAAGGAGGGGATTAAAACTTCTAGATTTTCGGAATATACGGGACAGAGATACACATATCTTAATTCTTTAAATCTAGATTCATTTACTTCTTTAATCTTCTTTATCCAATCTGTAGATATATCCCTTTTCATTCTTCTAACACCAATGTATCCTCCAACAACTAATTTAACCGTTCTGTATGACCAATATGTAACAAGATATGCTATATATATGACTAATGCCTCTTCCCACTTAAATATTGCAAAAATTAGAGGAAGAAGTAATAGTATCCAAACAAATAGACCTGGGATTATCTCATAGATTCTTTTCTTGTAATATGGCATACCTGAAGGAAACCCACCATCCCTATCTTTTGGTTTGTAGATATTCTCAACTGTTTTTGTATTTTGTTCCATATATTTGTATTCAAACGGAGAGGGTGGGATTCGAACCCACGGTACAGAAACCTGTACAACGGTTTTCAAGACCGTCTCATTCGACCACTCTGACACCTCTCCAAAGCATAGAGATTATATCAGATATTTCCCCTAAACCTTATATCTTCCCTCAAACAATTCTTTAACTATATATTCTAAACTCGGTTCCTGTATATTCAAATCCTCTACTTGAAAAGTGTTGAGTAACTTCGAAGATGCAGAAGCTACTCTCTCCCTTGGGACAGAAATAATCCCAGATAATCCAGAGAATTCTATTATCTTCCCTACTTCCTCTATCTCCTTATGTGTAGCTACAGAAGAAAGTGTAAAGACAATCTCTTTGTTTTTTACAAAATTTCTAGCCAAATCATCTATCTTACCATCATATATTTTCTTCCCCTTATCTATTATTATTACCCTCTTACACAAATCCTTAATATCCTCCATATTATGACTTGTTAAAACAATGCTTGCCTTGTATCTCTTGTTATACTCTCGAAGAAAATCTCTCAATCTTTGTTGAGATACTACATCCAATCCCAATGTTGGCTCATCTAAGAAAAGAAGCTCTGGAGTATGTATAAGTGATGCCACTATCTCACACTTCATACGCTCTCCAAGAGAAAGTTTTCTAACAGGGATATTTACTACCTCTTCTATTCCTAAAAGTTCAACCATTTCCATAACAATCTCTTCAAACTTTTCATCACTTACTTCGTAAATTTCTTTATTTAATTTGAAAGTCTCAATTGCTGGTAATTCCCACCACAACTGAGATTTATTACCCATGACCAAGGAAATTTTTGAAAGAAATTCATGTCTCCTTTTCTTGGGATCAAACCCTAAAACCTCAACCTCTCCACTGTCAGCAGTAAGTAAACCTGTTAAACACTTTAGTGTAGTTGTTTTTCCTGCACCATTTTGACCTATGAAGCCTACAAACTCTTCTTTGTAAACTTCGAAAGAGATATCTTCTACTGCTTTAATATCTTCGTAATTCCTTTTAAACAGGCTGGAAATACCGTTACTTTTAAATATCCTAAATGTTTTACTGAGATTTTTTACAGATACAACTGCTTCTTTCATACGAAATTGACTAATTAAACTAATTTACAATATCATTAAAGTATGAAATCTGCCAATTTTTTTAAAACAGTATCTCTACTATTAGTAATAGTGATTAGTTCTACCGTATATGTTTTCGCAGAAGATTTGGATTCTACTAATTATAAAATAGTTGGAGCAAAAACTGCATCAGGAGGAGGGCTTGGAGATTCTACAAACTATAGTGTAATTAGTAGTCTAGGAAAGGTATCTGCAGACCCAAGAAACTATTCTACTAATTACAGACTTTACCAAGATCCATCAGCAGCATTTCTGGCAGCACAACCTTCAATACAGTGTTTTGAAACCACAACAGATGGTTCTACAGCATGTACATCTGGACCACAGGAATTACTAGATGGTGGAATGGTAGCTATATGTGGAACTGGTGGTTGTTATGACAAAGCAAGATTTGAGATATCTCACACACCATATCTTTATAACCCTTCGCTGGATAACCTAGTTGGATATTGGCCATTAGATGAAGCATCTGGAACTGGAGCATACATAAAAGATCGATCTGGGGTAGAAAATCATGGCACACCAACTGGGACTACATTTGTAGATGGTATATCTAAAGGAGCAAGAGACTTTGCTGGAGATGGATCTGGAGACGTTATAAATGCAGGGACAAGTACCACACTTGAGCCGACAACAGAAATGACAATAAGTGCATGGATATATGCCAGAGCTGCCCCAATCACACAAGGAAGAACTGTAGTAAGCAAATGGAAATACGTCAGTGCTAGTGAGCAATATGGCTGGGAACTTGGCGCAAGTTGGACAAGCCCTTACCTCAGATTTACAGTATGTGCAAATACAAATTCTAAATCAATTAGTGATTACAATTTTTTTGCAAATCATCTCAATGAATGGATACATATAAGTGCAACTTATAAAGGATCTGAATATATTCGTCTTTATGAAAATGGTCAATTATTCGGCGAAAACACAACCAGCATTCCAGCATCAATCATATACAATCCGAATAACCCATTTACCATTGGAAAAAGAAATAGTAGCAACTTATCATATTGGGATGGGTACATTGATGAAGTAATGGTATTTAACAAAGCATTGAGCTCAACACAAATAGAAAGCCTTTTCTTAAAAGAAAATAACGCACAGAATCCTTCAGACACTCTGTATAGTGTACAAATATCAACAGATAATTTTGTGAATGATATACAGTATATAGATGGTTCTACATTCAGACCTGAAAGTTATGCCAATCACAATATCAACGATTACAGAACTGAGGCGGTATGGGAGGCAGAAACATTCAATATCCAAGGGCTCTCTGCGAACACTCAATACTACATTCGATTAACTGCTCTACACGGAGATTTTACAGAATCAGATTATAGTACTATTGCTAATGCCACCACATCTGCAGGTAGTATTTCGTTTGACATAGATATTGCAATTTCTGGCGGCACAGATACTGAAAGTGCACCGCCCTACTCTGTAGCTTTTTCAAGTGGTACAGCATTAATAGCAGGTGCAGCTACAACAACAGCAACAGGCCTAGTATGGCTTGATATAGATAGCAGTTCTTCCGGAGGAGTCTCTGTAATCGTATCTGGGAAATATGGTGGACTTTATAGTGCTACAACAACCCAAACTATTTCCTCAGATACAGAGGATCTTGATGCAACTGGAGCAGAGGGCTTTGGTTTGCAAAATTACTATATAGATTATGACAATACCTCTCCTTTCTACGGAGATTTAACAGCCACTACTGATTATTCTGGAAGTATAAACAATGTCGGGACAGTATCAACAACAGCAAATAAGATATATTCTGGCGACGGACCTATTAAATCTGGCAGGACTGGAGCATACCTGAAAGCTAGAGCTGGGACAGGGATAATACCCGCTTCAGATTATTCCGAAGAGATATACTTTATTTTGGTTCCACTTTACTAGAGGCCGACAGGTTATCCCTTGACATTGAAGGATTTATTAATGTAATCTGGAGTGTATAAATGACTATTTATTTTACTGCCAATTATGAGAAAGCTTAAAGTTGTGAAGTCAGCCTTTGTAGTTGTTTTAATCGCTTCTCTGGTAACGATTTTTGTATCGGCTCTATCTTTTAAATCTAAAGCTGCTGCACTTGCTGATATTTATATATTCTTAAGTAGAATCGAAGCAAATGTTGATGGAAGTACTGAAACACTAGAAATCATACTTGCAGTTAATACAACAACTACCATTCCTACTGGTGGTACAATTTCAATATATTTTCCAGATGCAGATGATGGAAACTGGTGTAGAACAGCTGGCGCTTTGACTGTGACTGCCGTTACATCTTCTGCGGCCGATTTATCTGGAACAGATCATCAAATCGACGCAGGGTTACCAACTTCTGGGACACTAACAGCTGAATGCACACAGGGTAGTGGTGCTAGTTCTGTAGATACAATAACTATTTCGAGTGTCGGGACCGTAACTGCAGGTACGACATATGGCGTTAAATTAGCGAATGGTACAGCTGCAGGTGTCATTGGAACAGATGATACGGCTGGTTCACATGATTTAACAGTGGAAGCGAAAAATGGAACAACCATTGACTCTAGTACTGTAAAAATATATCTAATAGCAAATGACACGGTAGTTGTATCGGCAACAGTATCTGCCAGTCCTTCTGTTATTTGTTCAATCGGTGGCGATTTTACAATGTCATTAGGGACCCTTTATCCTGGGGGTTCATATGCACTTTCTGAGACACATACTATTGCGACAGAAACTGCAGGAACAACACAAGGATATTATTGGGCAGCATACGGATTGGGAGACGGTTCTACTGATGCAGGTCTTTACAAATCAAATGCCACAACATATTTAATACCTTCTGGTGCTACAGCAACCCTAGATTTAACTGTTGCCGGTAGCGAAGGATTTGGTATGACCATCTCAGATCCTGATGCTGCTGGTGCAGCAGTCGTTGCTACTAATTTTGCAGATACATCAGTTGGAACTTTTGGAACTTTAGATATTGGTCCTGCAGGTGCGAAACTAATCCTTTACCAGAATGGTACACAGTTAACAGGTGCCGATACCTCAACTGTTACATATGGAGCAAGAGCAAGTACATCGGCAGAAGCAGGAAACTACCAAGAGAGTGTAACTTTCTCATGTGGTGGATATTACTAGCCTAGATATGAAAAAACTAAATAAAGATGCTGCCCCATATTTTAAAAGCATAATATATTTTGTAGCTCCAGTATTTTTTTTACTCTTTTCTTTTTGTCTTTTTAATCCTTCATACGCATACGCCGCTCCACTATCTATCGGTACAGCACCAACATCTGAAATGTTAAATCTTCAAACTGGAGACAAATATCATGGGGAGATTGTGATCTGGAGCCTTGCTGACAGAACAATAACTTACGATGTTATTGTAACCGGCTTTAGACAGATTGAAAACCAACCTGGAACAGCCATCTTCCTCTCAGAAGAGGAAGAAAAAAAGAACCTTTACTCAGCAGCATCTTGGATTACTGTAGATAAAAAAGAGCTAGTACTTGTACCAAACAAAAACGAAAAGATTTATTACGATATAGTTGTGCCAGAAAACGCTACAAAGGGCGAATATAACGTAATAATTGCTCTTAAGTCTCAAACTGGTAAAAAAGACTTACAAGGTACAGGAGTTGTGTCTACATTAAGTTCAGGGACCCCTATCCTGATAAAGATAGGACGGGATTTTGTTGAGAATGCAGAATTATTAAGCTTTAAAACAGACAAGAATTTTTATGAATTTCCAAACATACTTTTCCTTACAAAGATAAAAAACCTGGGAGATACGCATATCTCCCCCGTTGGAGAGATTGTTTTAACAAACATATTTGACAAAGAAATCGCAAGAATTCCATTCAACGAAAATACCCAAAGTATTATGAGAGAAAATACAGGGAATTATGAAAGTACATGGGATTTTGGCAAGTTCTTAACAAATGACAAACAGATTGTACTAGGCCCAATTGATGCAAAATTAGTTACAACATATCGTACTTTTCAGCCAGGTTTTGCCCCTCTTACTGCAGAAACTTCATTCTGGATAATTCCGTGGAGATACATTGCAGCTGCCTTGCTAATCATCACACTCCTTGTCATAATTGTAAAAACTGCTAAGAAAAAGAAAGCAGAGTATAAACCACTACCTAAATAATCAAAGTGAAAATAAAAAAAATATTTACAATTGGATTTCTCTCCATATTATTCTTTCTCCCATTAACCAATGTTAATGCAAACTCTATTGCGCCTGCCATAACCCAATCCATATTAGGTTCAGGAGATATTTTTGACTCTAAGATCCTCTTTACTAATACAACCAACAAAGAGGTATATATTCTCCCTACTATTGTAGGATATGATCCCAAAACAAGTAGCATCATAACAGAAGACACATATAAATTTGTTAGGACAGATGTGGATACCCTCAAAGTAGAACCAGATGCAACGATTAGTTTAAATTACCAAATTGTTGTACCTTCTAATCTTGCTCTTGGAACATATTTCAACTTAATCATACTTAAACAAACAAATGATCGAGGTTTTATTAACCAACAGAATTCCGTTGGTACAGTAGATAATCTTTCTCACCTAGTAGTGCTCCATGTTGTTGAGCAAGGAGATGTAAAAGGTATAACCTCTGAATTTGCACAGATAAGTATGGAGCTTGTAGATAGAGGAATACCATTTATTAAAGATACCAAGGTTAAATATATATACCAAAATATAACAAACTATGTTTTAGTACCTGATGGTGAGATTCAGATTTACAACAATAAAGGCAAATACACACCAAAATATTATAAAATAAATCAAAACAGACAGAAGCTTTATCCTAATGATATTATTGAAGAAACTGTTACTGTGGATGGATGGCATATTTCTGATTTAATATATCCTAGAACCGTGCTAGGACTCTTCTACAATGGTATAGATGAGAATAGTTTAACTAAAGAGATTCAGCAGAGTAGCTTCTACTTTTTCTTAGTTTCAGGAGTGGTAATACTTACACTTGGATTTGTACTATTTAAATCTTTGAAAGAAGATAAACGAAAATCTAAAGTTTAATCTGCAAAACTTTAGAAGTTGTTTTGAAAGATATCTTTGCTACATTACCCAGCTCTTCTACACCAAACTTTTTAACAAAGTCTTGGCCTTTATCAATGACATCTGAGGCTCCCTTGGGAAAATTAAAATTATATTTTTTCCTCATCTTCTCCATCTCTCCTAAGAATATCCCTCTTGCAATAACAGAAGCACATGCTACTGCCATATCTGACTCACCTTTGTGGAATTGAACTAATTCAATCTCTCTACCGTAACTACCTAGTTCATTGAGGATTCTAGATTTTCTACTAGAGAACTGATCTATGACTACTCTACTACACTCTATATTCTTTGATTTGAGGTCACCAAGTCCCATTTCTATGACTTTAGAGTGTTGTCTGGCAAGTAATATGGAAGCATTCTTACTCTCCCTGTAAAGTTGATCATACTCTTTAGGATATACTATTGAAGAGTAAAAGTATGGATAGTCTTTAACAAGGTTGTACATCTCTGTAATTTTTGAGTCCGAGAATTTCTTTGAATCTCCTATTCCAATACTAGAAATCTTCTCTAGAAATTCTTCATTTAAAAAACATGCGACTACTACAAGAGGTCCAAAGTAATCTCCCTTTCCTACCTCATCTACACCAAGATGGGCAACAACATCACTGTCATCCTCTCTGTTATTTTTAACTGCAGTAATTATGTTTGTAAAATCTTCACTCCCTTGGAATACCAATTTACCACTAGTGTAAAGGATTACATTGGAACCCTCAGGACTTTTCATCCGAAATTTAGCATATGGATTATTTACGTACTCCTCTTTCCATCCGTATGCTTCTAGTACATCTTCCGCATTCTCTCTTTGAACTTCATCTAATTGTATAGTGACAGTATTTTGTATCATCTATTTCTTTTGGTACTTGGTACCTTGGGCTGTATCTAAAATTACATATCCAGCATCTTCTATCTTCTTCCTGTATTCATCTGCTTTAGTATAATCTTTGTTTACTCTAGCTTCATCTCTGAGCTTTGCATACTCCTCAATATCGTTTCCTAGCTCTACTTTTGTATCTTCAATCTTGTCTAGATCTAATCCTAGTACTTTGTCAAAATCTAAGACAGAAGCAAGGATATCTTCCTTCTTTTCGGAAGACTTTAGTAGTTCATTTAGTATGGATAGGACTTCAGACATATTTAGGTTGTTCTCTAAAGCATCTCTAAATCTTTGAATATATCCTTCTAAAAGATTTCCTTTCTCAGTTCCAAGCTCCTTTACTCTTTTGTTAATATTTAATCTTGCATTTCGAGCACCTTCAAGAGCTTCTTGGGAGAATGTAAGCTTGGTATGGTAATTAACAGATGCAAAAAGATATCTAATGTCTAATGGATCAAATCCTTTTTCTATGATTTCAGGTAATGTGTCTGCATTTTTATCACTCTTGGATAATTTTGCATTATCTTTGTTTACTAGCCATTCATTATGTATCCAATATTTAACTACACCGTGTCCAAAAGCACCAATGTTTTGAGCTCTTTCATTTGGATGATGCACTGGAATATGGTCTATACCACCAGTGTGGATGTCAAAATATTCCCCAAGAATTTTTGTACCCATCGCAGAGCACTCTATGTGCCAACCTGGGAATCCCTCCCCCCATGGTGAATTCCAATTCATAATGTGATTTGCATATTTACCAGTTTTCTTCATCCAAAGAACAAAGTCTGCAGGATTTTTCTTCGCAGAATCCACTTCTACTTCATCCCTTACTCCAACTTCCTTCTCTTCTAGTTTCTGACCTGTAAAGATTGTGTAGTCTGGAATTTTTGTAACATCAAAGTAAAGGGCCTGTTCTGTTTCGTATGTGTATCCGTTCTGCTCCATCTTCTTAATCAGAGATATCATCTCCTCAATGTAACTGGTTGCTCTGCACCAACCATACTTTTCAATTTCTTGATGATTTAATTCCGAGGGAATATTCTCACCAATAGGAGTAAGTACATTTAATGCTCTAAAATCTTCTAAAACAGTATCTATATATTTATTTGCAATATCTAGTGGTTGTACACCCTCTTGCTTGGCTTGGACATCAAATTTCTCTTCACCAAAATCTTCATCGTGAGTCATATGTCCTACATCTGTTATATTCATAACTCTCTTCACATCGTAACCTAGATACAGTAATGCTCTATGAAGAATGTCCCAATTTATATATGCTCGGATATTCCCAAGATGCATACGGTAGTAAACTGTTGGGCCACAGCTATATATTGAGATCTGCCCCTCTTTTATAGGAACAATATCTACAATCTTTTTGTCTAGTGTACTGTAAAGCTTCATTAAATATCTCTCCTTCCTTCTAATGCTCTCTTTAATGTTAATCTATCTGCATATTCTAGATCTGCCCCCGTTGGAAGACCCATTGCTAATCTAGATATCTTTATTTTACCCTCTTTTAGTAAATTCTTAAACAAATCTAGAATATAGTTAGATGTAGCTTCCCCCTCCAGACTTGGGTTAGTTGCTACAATTACCTCTACTGTATCATTCTCCTTCAAAAGCTCGTCTACCCTACCCTTTAATTCTGCAAACCTAATTTCATCTGCCCCTATACCATCAGCTGGAGATATAACTCCACCTAAAACAAAATAAAAACCATCATATACCGCGGAATTCTCAAAAGCTACAACATCCAAAGGCTCCTCTACTACACACAGCTTGTTCGTTTTTCTTAACTTACTTGAACAGATATCACAAATATCTTTATCTGAAACGTTAAAACATTTACTACAGCTTTTTACTTCCAAATCCATTTGAGTTAAAGCTTTCGCCAATTTAGTAGCATCTTTGTTTGGAGATCTTAAAAAATGGTAAACCATTCTCGACGCTGACTTAGGACCAACACCTGGTAACTTACTAAACTCATCTATAACTTGTTCTACAGATTTTGGAAGTACAGACATATTATCCTAGCATGCTCTTTAATTGACTCAAATCCATATCTGCAACCATCTCCTTCTGAAGCTTCTTTTGATAATCCTTAAATGCATCCTTAAAGTGCTTTCTTAATTCATCTGACATATCTGGAGAAAGTAGTTGGTCATCTACACGAAGATCTTCTAATTCCTGCGCAGCATTCATGTAGAGCTTTACCAATCCATCTTTTGATTCCCCTGTAATTCTCCTCTCTCGAAGCTTCTGTTGCATTTTTTTAGCTTCACTTTGCATTCTAAGTAGTTCAACTGGATTTATCATTTTTATATGATGAAAATATTAAATATATATTAATATTATATCTCAATTGGGGAAGTTAAACACTACATACCCTCAAAAATTGCTTCGACCTCTTTCTTCATATTTCTACTTGAAGCTTCTTTCTTCTTCGGAGGGGCAGACGGTAGATTCCGAAGAACAAATTCTGCTTCTGATTTTCTCTTTGGTTTTACATCTTCATTAACATTACACACTACCTTGCAGTTAACACCGTATACCTTTTGGAAAGTTGTAGATATGATATCTCTACTTCTTGGAATCTCTATTCTGTCCTTGTGGAATGCAAAAGGGACTTCAAGAAGAAGAGTATTTTCATCAAAACTAACAACCTTAGCACCACCTAGAAATGCATACAAATGACCATTAAAAGGCTTAACCTCATTAACAAACTTTTCCCACTTCGCTCTTACATCCTCGACAGAAATGTTTTCATCTATTATATTGTCTTCTTCTTCCTCCTCCTCAGATTCTTCTGTCGTCTCTTTTGGTTCTTCTTCTGTCTGTTGTATCTTCTTTTTTACATCTGTATTTACAATTTTAATTTCTTCATTATCTACCTTTGCCATTTCTGGGATTATCATTTCTAAAACAAGCCCTTGGTTGCTTGAATATTTAATCTTGTTTTCTGCGTCCAAAAACAGATTAATAAGTTTGTGAAGGATCTTTAAATCTGTATCCTTAGCAAAAACATACTCCTTAGAAACCTTTCCCTTTATCTTCTCTACCAACATAGTTCGCAATATCTCTAAGGCATAGTTTGTAAACTGTTGGAGATTAACACCCTTCTTTTCCAAATTTTCAATTACCTCTAGGGACCTTTTTCCACTTCCTTCAAGTAGGCTCCTAAGAAGAGAAATTACCAAGTCAAAATCTGGAAGACCAAGAATATCTCTTACATCTCGCTCCGAGATATTTTTAATTCCCTCACCTCTTCCACTGTAAACAACATCTAGAAGAGAAAGAGCGTCTCTGTAGCTTCCTTTGGCATTCTGAACAAGTATATCTACTGCTTCTTTTGCAATCTTTATGTCTTCCTTCGCAGCAACTTCCTTTAAAAGTTTCTCTATCTCGTCATTAGTACCAAGTCTGAAGTCATATCTTTGGCATCTTGAAAGAATTGTGGGCGGAAGCTTGTGTACATCCGTTGTTGCGAGAATGAATATGACATGGGCAGGTGGTTCCTCCAAGGTCTTTAAAAGGGCATTGAAAGCCTCCGTTGTAAGCATATGTACTTCATCTATGACATAGACCTTGTACTTACTATCTGTAGGAGAGTATTCAATCTTCTCTTTTAATTCTCTAATCTGGTCAATACCTCTGTTTGATGCTGCATCTATCTCCATTAAATCCATTAATTTACCAGTTGTTATACCAACACACACCTCACATTCATTACAGGGATTACCATCTTCCTTTGGATGAAGACAATTTACTGCTTTTGCGAGTATCCTTGCAGCACTGGTCTTTCCGGTACCACGAGAGCCTACAAAAAGATATGCTTGAGATATCTGGTTTGTTTTAACTGCGTTCTTAAGCAGCTTCGTAATATGCCCCTGACCTATCAGCTGGTCAAAATCTTGGGCACGGTATTTTCGGTAAAGGACTGAAGACATGGTATATACTAGAGTAAATATATATAGGTACACAAGTGAAAAATATTTGCTCAAAGAAGGCTCTGTGCGAAAGGATTATCCCCTACCCCCTTGCTTTTATTTTTTCAATTGCTTCGGAAAGCATTTGTGTATACAAACCGTACCCAACTGAGTTAATAGTTCCAGACTGATTCTTCCCTAAGATATCTCCTGCTCCTCTAATTTCCAAATCTCTGTTTGAAAGCAAGAATCCTGAGCCTAAACTTTGAGAATCTCGCAGAGCATCGAGTCTTAAAACAGCGTTTTCCGTTAAAGTATCAAAGAAGAAATATGCATAGGCCTGCTCAAGAGATCTACCTACCCTTCCTCTAATTTGATACATTTGTGAAAGTCCCAATCTTGAGGCATCGTCAACAATTAGGGTGTTTGCATTTGGTATATCCAAGCCATTTTCAATAATCGTAGTACACAAAAGGATGTCTGTTTTCTTAGATACAAAATCTGACATTCTCTCTGAGAGATATTTGCTCCCCATCTGTCCATGTACTACATCTACAGCTGCTTTTGGAAACAACTCTTGCAGCTTCTTTTGAATGGACAGGATATTACCAATCCTGTTGTGCAAGAAATATACCTGGCCCTCTCTGTCCATCTCCTTTTGGATTGCCTTTACAATACTGTCCCAATTAAAATGTTCAAAACTGTTCACAATATCCTTTCTTCCACTAGGAGGTACTGCCAAAACAGAGATATCTCGCACTCCCATAAGAGCCATATTCAAGGTTCTTGGAATTGGCGTAGCCGTTAGAGAAAGAACATTACTGTTAACTCTCATTCCTTTAATCTTTTCCTTTTGCTTAACACCAAATTTCTGTTCTTCATCTACTACAAGAAGTCCCAGATTTTTAAACTGAACTTCATCAGCAAGCAGAGAGTGTGTACCAACTACAATATCCACGATTCCATTTTTTAGCCCATGCAAGACTCTCTCTCTCTCTACTTCTGTTGAAAATCTTGAAAGACTTTGGATGTTGAATGGATAATTTTTAAATCTCTCTCGAAGTACAGTTAAATGTTGTTGTACAAGAATTGTCGTAGGAGCAAGAAATGCTACCTGAAATCCACTATTTACAACTGGGAACATTGCTCTCATCGCTATCTCCGTCTTCCCAAAACCGACATCTCCTACAAGTAACCTATCCATGGGCCTTCCCTTTTTGAAATCTTGTTCTATCTGGTCAGTCGCAAGTATCTGGTCATCTGTATCTGTGTATTCGAACTGTTTAACAAAGGTCTTAAAACTATCCCTATCTTCGTCTTCGAGGGTAAACACCGACTGCGCAGTCTCTCTCATTGCATACAGCATTAAAAGCTCTTTGGCTATCTCCTCTGCACGCTCAGAGGCTTTTTGCGAAATTCTCTTCCAGCTTCCACTGTTTAAGCCAGTAAGTATTGGCTTACCTTTACCCGCACCGATATATTTTGTTAATTTTTCTGATGCGCTAAGCGGTACATACAATTTATCCTCTCCTGTGTAGGATATTTCAATGTAGAAACCTTTGTCTCTTTCTACAACACCTACAAATTTTCCAATTCCATGGTCCTCATGGACAAGATATTCCCCTGGGGTAACCTTTTTCAAAATTTCTACACTATTTGGATCCAAACTCTTGTTTACTTTCTCAAAGTTGGAGAGATCTATCTCTCCTAGCACTTCTAAATCTGTCAATACTACAACTTTGTTTCTTTGTGATACAAAACCTCTGGTAGAGATATTTCTTTTTTCTGTAAATACTTGGTCTATCATTCCCAAAACATCCTTTTGGACTAATTTCTCAACTCTTTCTCCCTTGTCTGTGACATACCATATTTTAAATTTCCTACTTCTGAAATTTTTTACAATCTCTTTTAATACCTTAGGATTAGAAAAATTTTCAATACCAGGGATACTTCGCAATTCTAAATCTACATACTCATCCTCGCTCACCCTTGGGACTATATCTATAATCTCCTCACCAACGGCATCCTCATTTCCCAGATATATTTTGGAACCTTCAGAAACAAATACTCTTTCATTTACATCTTTAATCTTTTTTCTTGTTTGAGAATCTACTACAGCCATCTCTTCAATCTTTTCACCCAAAAGACTAATTCGCAGGACATTGTTTGTGCTAAATGGCCACACTACAACAACATCTCCTAGAACGGAAAGCTCACCTTCACACCAGACTCTCTCTACACATGTATATCCTAAGTCAAGAAGATTGGAGATATTGAACATGTCTCCTTTTTTAATTGTGAGAAGTTTCTTCTGAAGATTTTCGCCACTATCTCGAAGGAAAATTTTCTTGTTTAATATATTTCCCAGAAGTTCGGCAGAGAATTCCAAAAGGTAGGATTCTATACCAGACACTTTTTTAGTCTTTAAAATCCCCTCTTTTATCTCTTTTAAATTTTTACTTAGCTCTTTTGTAATATTTACCACGCCATATTTTATCAATCAAACAAGAATATGTATAATTGAAAAGATAAAATAATAAACAGACAAATATGTTTTTAGCACACGGCCCCATTTCGTATCTTGCAAACGAGGTTATTCAGAAGAAAAAGATCTCAAATTTAAAATTCCATGAGCAAATACTGGTAAGTATATTGGCAATCCTTTTTGGTATTCTTCCAGATATTGATTTGCTAATACTTCCAATGTTCTCTATTCCACAGTTTTCTCACCACAACTACTTTACCCATGCTCCTCTGTTCTACATAGGTATATGGTTAATACTTAAACTAAAGGTAGCCATATTCGACAGAATAGTTAACAAGAAAACTTTAGCTGTACTTCATCATGATTTAATGAATGTAATTCTCAACACCTTCCTCATAGCTACAATGGTGCATTTCCTTGCAGATACACTAACTGGAGGGATCATGTTGCTCTATCCAATTTCTACATTCAAATTCAGTATCCTTTCTTCCTTCATGGTACCCAATCTCTTCCAACAGTATTTCCTACTCCCAGATTTCGCCATAGAGTTGGTTTTCTGTTCCATTTTCTTTGTACATATTTACAAGAAATTTTTCCAAAAGAATATCTTCTTTGATGTTCTTAAATATTTCTTCCTTTCTGCTTCTGCTATATTCCTTTTTGTCACCATTTTCTTCAGTACCCAAACCTACAACAAAAATAAGATGTATGACAGTAATGGAAAGGAAAACTACGATGTAGATATGGATGGGTTATATGACAAGAAGGATATGGATATTGATAATGATGGTGTAGACAACATTGTAGATATTGATCTTAAGAAATTAACACAGGAAGTTAAAGATATTTCTGAGAGTGGGAAGTTAGCATCGTTTAATACTGGTTCAATTCAGTATATGTTCGGTGGTTTTGATTCATACAGATTACTTTCTCAAGCATATTTCAATATTTCATCTCCAATTGAAGGAGTTTTGAAAAATACTGTAAAAGAGAGAGAGTACTGGACCAAATTAAGCTATCCTGAGCTCCTGTATGGCTATTTTAACTCAAAATCCCTACTCAAGGAGTTAGATGTAACTCAAGAGAGTGTTTTAAATATTGGGACCTTAATATTCCTTTTGGACGAAAATGACAAAGTAGTGAATATCGCTTTGGTTGTAGATGAAGATAGTGTTGGAGTTGTACTATCACAAGACAGACAGTTAAAAACACATACCTTGCAAGAATTGTTCGAAAGCGAATATACTAGTGTAAAGGTTACCAAATAATATCTACAAGGATTCCTTGTATGGCTTGCTGAATAGTTTCGTCAAGAATTACCTTTTCTTCTTCTGTAAATTTCATTAGTACATAATCTTCACCTTTTATACTCTTCTCCTGCCTGTTTTCTACCCCTATTCTTACTCTTTTGAAATTGTTTGTCCCGAGTCTATCTTCTACATTTTTAACTCCGTTATGACCATTTGGCGATTTCCCAATCTGTATTTTAAATTCTCCAAAAGCAATATCTAAGTCATCGTGTACAAGTACCATATCTTCAGAGATATTCTCTATTTCCATTTTCTTAATAATCTTGCTTACAGCATCCCCAGATTTATTCATGAAAGTCATTGGTTTAACCAATACAGCAACGATGGTAGAGGATCTTTTTACAAAGGATATCTCAGATTGAAAGGTGTCTTCTACTCTCCATTCAGTAGCATATATATCTTTTTGGTAAAGGAATTTATCCTTAAGAGCTTCCAAGAACATAAAGCCAGCATTGTGTCTGGAGTTTGAATATTCTTTACCTGGGTTACCCAAGCCTACAATTAATCTCATATTTTCGAAGTTTACTTTAAATCTCTAAGTATATTCTCCAATATCTCCTCCTGTTTTACAAACATATCTTCTTTTTGTTTAGATATGTCATCTAGTTTTGTCTTGTGTTCAAATCCAAGTAAATGAAGGATGCCATGTATGATAACTCTAATGAGTTCTTCTTCATAGTTTTCCACAGTCCTTTTTATGTATTTTGGGCATATGTATACTTCTCCGAGAAATCCCTCTGCATCAAGGTTAAAAGATAACACATCTGTAACATCATCTACATTACGATATTCTTTATTGAGTCTTTGCATTTCCTTCTCATCTACAAAAATTACATTGATTGTAGATATGTCAAAGGAGGAAAATTCTTTTTGGAGAGAATTAATAACTGCATTTTCTTGTATAGATATATCGGGCCAATTGAATATCTCTAATTTCATTTGGTTAGTATCTGAATAACAAGATTTTTTACTGTATTACCATCTGCTTTACCAGCGGTTTCTTTCATTACAGCTCCCATTAGCTTACCCATGTCACTCATACTAGAGATATTTAATTCTTTAATCTTGTTATTTATGATTGTTTTGATATCTTCTTCTGACATTAGTTCTGGGAGATATTTCTGCAATATCTCTAATTGGGATTTTTCTTTTTCTACAAGGTCGTTTCTTCCCATTTGTGTAAATTGGGCAATGGAATCTTCAATTTTTTTTACTTCCTTTCTGAGGATTCTCTCTTCATCTTGTACAGTCATTTCACTTTCTTGAGTAAGTTGAGCGTTCTTAATGGATGCTATTGCCATCTTCAAGATATCGCTAGCATTAGTATTTCCTTCTTTGGAGAAGGTAAACATATCTTTTCTTAAATCATCTGTGAGAGACATTTGCAAAAGCGTTAAAATTAAGATTAATTTTTAGCTCTTCTTGCTGCACTTCTTCTTCTTCTTTTCATTTTTGCCCATTCTTTTCTCTTTGCAATATCCCCAAGAGAAGCTTTTACTCTGTATGCTTTTTCTCTGTATGTTTCAAGGATCTTTTCCCTAAGAACTTCTCTGTGAAGTCTTTTAAGAGCACTATCTATATTTTCGTTAGAATGTACGATTACTGACATATTTATATATTTATTATGTATGCTCGGTGATTATATCATACCTGTTTACTTTTTTACTATCTTTTTCTCAAAATTTCTTTTTCTTCTTTCGCTTTGTGTATCTTGTATAGATATGGAGAGTTTGTTTAGGCTATTTTGAACTCTCCTGAAGCCTGTATCTACTCTGTGTAGATTGAATCCTAGAAGGAGTAGAACTATTCCTGCAACAATCTTCGCAACTGTACTGTCAAAGAGTCCTGTTTGAGGTATATCTTGAACACAGTCAACTTTTACTTCTACACTGTCAGAGAAGTTCTCTCCAGTTGTTGGGTATGCTGTCGCTGTATTGATGTATGTCCCAAATGCTGTTTTAGGAATGACTAGGGTATATGTGTATGTCTTTTCTTGGTCTGAAGTAAATGTCTCTTCTTCGGCTTCCAATTCCCATGTAATATTTCCACTCCCAAAGAGTCCATCTTCAGAGATTGTTCCAGTTATGTACGAAGCAAGGACTTTGCTATCTAGAGTGTCTACTATCTTATCTATACTTCCAGTACCAGTCCCGGTATTTTTTATTTTAATGGTATATATTATCTGGGCATCTCCATTCTCTAGGCATTGTTCTGCTCCTGTTTTAGTTATCGTCCAATCTGGATTTTGTTCTTCCGCAAGTATACTGAAGGTCGTTGTCAGGGTACAATTTGTACTTGTTGCACCTTTTTTGTCTTTCCAATTTAGATCAAGGGTATATGTTCCAACTGGTAAACAATTTGTAGCAGTACTAAGTGATTCTGATAAATCTACTGCTGTAGTAGTTTCATTAGTGAAGGATACTGTTGACCTTGCTGTATTGTTTAATTTTGCCACTACAGATGTTTTATCTATACCATCTTTATCTTTAGCTTTCGCAGTATATGTTATTGGGTCACAGTATTTGTAACTACCGGTTGGTTTAGTTAACCATTCCCCACTATCACAGGTATTGGAAGAAGTGTCAGGGTTACAGTATCTGTATATCCTTGAGGGATTGTTACAATCCTTATGGTATACGGTACAGTACCCTCCTCGCGTATATCCACCGGGTAATACACCATTCCAATCTACCGAGGTTCCAGCATCGGAGCCTGAACTACAAGCAGGAGGAGTACAGGTTGTAGGAGGATTCCCATTACAAATTGCGCTGTATTGTCCACCGCATTTAGAACATGTACATGTATCACTCATTAATACTTCTGGCCATTCACACGTTTTATCACAAGTCCCTTCTTCTGGATCTTCAGGGTTATCATCTTTTACACACTTTCCATAGATTCCAGGAAATACACACCTAGCTTTACCATTAACACAATCAACTACTTCTTCCTGTACATCAACGTATTTAAAAGATTTTCTACAAGTAAATGTACTCCCTGTACAGTCACTAATTAGCGTATCAGTACAAGAACGTGGCTCACACTTCCACCCAGCAACACAACCGTCTTGTTGCGAGCAACATGCTCCAACCCCACCACCAGCTTCACTATCTGTAGGTGCTACAGTATCTGGTTGATTAGTTCTCCATAGTAGATATCCTCCACTACCTCCAAGTATTAATACAAAAATAACAATTATTATTATCTTTAATTTCTTTGTTAGTTTTAATCTAATAGCCATACTAACTAAACATATTCTTTATATTATCTATATTAACAATATCCTTAATCATTATAAATAGTACAAGAATCATTAATAAAATAAAACTAGTATTTATTATAAGACTCTCGACCTTTTCATTAAGATCTTTTCGAAATATACCCTCTATCATTAAAATTAAAACCCTTCCTCCATCTAATGCAGGAATTGGAAGAATATTAATAATTGCAAGTGACAAAGAAAGATCTGCCATGATACTTAGGAAAGTAATAACTCCGAACTGTTTAAAATAATCTATGAGAAAATATATACCAACAGGTCCCGAAACAGAATTAGAAAGATCTGAGTAATCTCCTGTCTGTTTGGCTTGCTTAAACATATCTCCCAATCTGTCAGATATCAAAAGCAGTGTGTTTATGACATGTGCAAAACCAGAAAACACTTTGTTATTCTCGTATGAAAGAATTACATAGTAGTTAGAACTCAGTGAGATACCAATTGTTCCCTCCTCAGTTACATTCACCTTATAATCATTACAGGCATCCTCTACACAGATATTCATCTCTACACTTTCACCCTTGTATTGTGCAAGAAGAGATTTAATCTCGTCTGAATATTTAAGCTCTACTCCTCCAATATCCTTTATCTGTCCATTTGCAGGGATTTCTGCCTTGTATGCATTTCCACCTTCTACAACTTCAGCATATTCTACATCCCCCACTATCTCTCTGGTCATTGTTCCACCAACAGGACTAAATCCTTCAAAATCGTTTGAAAGAGGTATCTTCCATCCCACTGAGGCAATAACAATGAAATATACTGCAACACAAAAAAGTATATTCATTGTAACACCTGCGAGCATTACAGCTACCTGTGCTATCTTTGGTTTGTTGTTAAGATTCCCTGGATCATCCTTTATCTCTTTGTGATTTCCAGGATCTCCATCACCCATTATCTTTACAAATCCACCAAGAGGAAGAATTCTAATACTGTACTGTGTCCCCTTGTACTTTTTTTTAAAAAGTACTGGGCCAAAACCCAAGGCAAACTCATATACCTTTGCTTTAATTGCTTTAGCTACTAAAAAGTGTCCAAGCTCGTGAACAAAGGTCAGGACTCCAATTACAAGGATAAACAGGAGAATATTTAGAAGTATGGACAGCATATTTAAAATATACAGATTATATAGTTAGAAGATCTTTTTCTTTTTGGTCCTTCATCTCTTCTATTTTTGTATTACTCTCTTTAACAACCTTTTCAATTTCTTCCCTTGCCCTATCTGCTTCGTCTTCGGAAAGTCCAGATACTTGCATATCGTCTAATTCCTTCATATATTTCTGTCTTACCTGCCTTACAGCTACTCTTCCATCTTCTATCCTTTCTTTCATTACCTTAACATATTCTTTCCTTCTCTCTTCTGTTAAATCTGGGATCTTCACTAGGATTCTGTCTCCATCTCTTGCAGGAAGAAAACCCATATTAGCGTTAGTTACAGCTTTTGAGATATTGTCTATAATACTTTTATCCCATGGTTGAATGGCAATAGTTTTAGCATCTATTGCGATAATGGTTGCATAGTTTCTAATAGGTGCCATTGTCTCATATGCATTTACAGGTATCTCCTGAACTAGTTCAGGAGTTGCTCTACCTGTTCTAATCTGAGAAAGTTCATCACCTAAATGATCTAGGCATTTTTGTATATCAACTTTAAAGAGATCTATATCCATACGAAATTATGTAAATATATTATTTACAAATTGTATATCAACTGAGGGGTATTGTCTAGAAAGGCTTTCGGCTATTTTCCGAACTCCCAAAGGAGCATTCTTCTGACTTCGAGAGGCTCTCCTAATTTCTGAGTCGCCTCATCAAGAAGATTAGAGATTGTCTTAGATTCATCTTTAAACCATTTTTGCTCTAAAAGACACTTCTCAGAGTAGAATTTGTTTAACTTACCTTCTACTATCTTCTCTCGGATGTTTTCTGGTTTTCCTTCACTCTCCGCTTCCTTCTGAAATATATCTTCAAGTTTTGCTAATTCTTCCTCAGAGACACTATCTTTAGAGATATATTCTGGCTTCATAGCTGCAATCTGTAGGGCTAACTCATGTGCAAATATCTTGAAATCTTCATTTCTAGCTACAAAATCTGTTTTGCATTTTACTTCTACTAAGGCTACCAGTCTCTGCTCTTTACCGTGTACATATGATTCGATTATTCCCTCTCCTATTTCTTCTACTTCATCTCCAATTGGTTCATTCCACCCTCGCTCATTAATTAAAACTACTGCTTTTTCAAAATCTTTCCCTGCCTCATCGTATGCTAATTTACAAAGGCCAATCTTTGCACCAGTTAAATTTCTCAATCTGCTAATTACATCGCTTCTTTCATTGATATATTCAATGGCTTTTGCCATATCTCCTTCGCTTTTGGTCAATGCTTCCTTACAAAGCCCCATACCTGCAGATGTTTTGTTTCTTAAAGTTCTGATATCGTCTACTGAGATATTCATAGCAGTAAATATTTTTAAATTATCTTAAAGATTTTAAAATCTCTTGTGCAGCTTTCTCTCCAATACCCTTAATTTCCTGTAAACTCTTTTCATTTTTCCCAGAAAGATCGCTTATTGTATTAATTCCTTCCTCTTTTAATGCTTTAAGAATTCTTGTCGAAAGACCTAAATCTTCAATCTGTTTTGAATCCGCTTCTTTCTTAGCTTCTTCTGCCGCTACTATGTCTGCAGTTATATCCTTTTTAACAACTCTTACAACTGTTCCTTTTGATTCTGCAATTTTTCCTTCTCTAAGTGCCTTCATTCTCTCCCTCTCCTCGTTTGCCATTTTCTCTTCTCTTTCTTTTTTCTCCAAGAAGTTTCTGCTCATTCTATCTAATACTGCCTCATGATCTCTTCTTAGAGCAACTAAGGAATTACCATATTTGGAATTCCCGATTACCTCTCCAAGGACATTCATAATTAGAGTTATACTCTTTAGAGAGTCATCGTTTGCAGGTATTGAGTGTGTAATTAAGTCTGGGTTACTGTTTGTATCTACCATTGAAATGATTGGGATACCTACTTTGTTAGCTTCTCTTACTGCAATTTTTTCTACTTTACTGTCTATTACAATGATAGCTACAGGAAGTTTGTCCATGAATTTAATCCCTTTGTAAATCATGTTGAGTTTTGCAATTTCTTTTTCCATTAAAAGAACTTCTTTTTTAACAAGATCTTTACCACCCTGCGCAATCTCCTCTTCCATCTTTACAAGATTTTGGATACTTCTTCTTATGGTTTCAAAGTTTGTAAAAAGACCACCTGGCCATCTTCTATTTACGTAGAAAGCACCCTTCTCTAGTGCAATGTTTTGAACTATTGAAGCTGCTTGTCCTTTTGTACCAACGATTAAGATATTCCCTGTATTAGAGAGTTTTTCTAATTCTTCTACTGCTTTTTTAAGCAATTCTTGTGTTTTAACAAGGTCTATGATGTGAATCCCGTTTCTTTCCTCGTAAATATATTGTTTCATTCTTGGATTCCACGCACTTTTCTTGTGACCAAAATGGCATCCTGATTGAAGCAATTCTATTAACTCTGGGAATTTAACTGTAGAGACTTTGTTTTGAGTCTTTGTCTCTTCTACGACTTTTTTTGCTGTTTTTTCCATATTTTTCCTTTTATTAATATCTCTGGTGGGTGATATCTATATCATCCAGGAATTGTTCAGAGATATATGAGATATATATTAAACGTTAGGATTATACAAAGAGAATGAGGAGAATGCAAGGTTTTACTTGCACTTTATATTGAGAAAAAGCTTGTAAGCGACAGTATCGCCACCCCCAATTAAGTGAGATGGCGACTTGTCAAAGGGATACCCTTCCTAAGAAGATGGACTTGCACCATGTAGCATACTGCCCTAGAACTATCGTATGGAGAGCTTCTACCAACTCTCAACCTTCTTAGATATTGAAGCAAGGAACAGTCTTATGACAAAAGTCTAAAAAGACTGTTCCTTGTGAGGGGGATGCATCCCTCTATAATTGTGAATGTTACTGCTGGGTCGTGTGAGTATTATCAACTGTCCACCCACCAGAGGGAGAAGGATTTAAATCAGAAGATGTTCTTTCTGAGTTTCCATTTCCATCATTACTCCAATGAGTGACATGGGCAGAAGTACCGCCACATCGATCATCACCAACGACCTCTTGCCGACTCCAGTTGGAGCCTGATTTCTCTTCACCAGTTGCACGGCCAGGCATAACAATCCTCCTTTAAAAGAACCCAACATGCTCGTCATGTTGTTTATAATGACTATTTTACTCCAGAAAGAGAGAAATGTTAAGTATTATCAAGCCAGAATAGCCAATCTAAGTAATGCTTTTCCACGCCTCTCCCCCAATAACAATATGATCTAGTAGTTTAATACCAACAAGATCTAATGCTTCCGAGAGCCTTTTTGTGAAGAGTATATCTTCTTCACTTGGACTAGGATCTCCAGATGGATGGTTATGTGCTATTACTACCAAAGCTGCATTTAATTCTAGTGCTGGCGTTATGATATCCCTTGGTAACACACTAACGATATCCAACGACCCCATACCCACTACCCTCTTATCTAGTACCTCAAACCTAGAATTAAGAAAAAGCCCAACTACATACTCCTGCTTTTTACTACCAATATCTCTTAACAAACCATACGCATCTTCAGAATCCTTCACAAAACTCCTCTCACTCCTACACAATCCATATACTCTTCTTCCCAACTCCATGCCTGCAAGAATACGCATTGCCGTTACAATTCCAACCCCCTCTACTCCATCGATATCTTCAATACATATCTCCTTACCATTACTCACAACCTTACGTATTCTCTTTACAATACTCCTTGAGATTGAAAGGAAATCTTTCCCTTTTACACCAGAACCAACCAATATTGCTACCAATTCTGTATCACTAAGACTATCTATCCCTCTCTCAAGGTATTTCTCTCTCGGAAGCATGTATATATCATAGAAGACATATATGAAATTACTCTGAATTCTTCTTTAAATTCTTGTCCTGTTTACTTTTTCTCTTTTAGAATGTTGTTCTGTATGTTTTTGGTAATACCCTCGAACTTTTTTCTTGTAATTATCTCCATTCATTTTGAAATATTGAAAAATTTCTAAGTAATACCTTCGAGGTATATCGGATGGCGTATTATAGCCCTTTTCAAGAAGATATTTCTTAATATATTTCATCTGTTTTTCTGTAAATATCTTCTTTAAAGTATCAATAACGAATCTATTTGTCTGGTTAAATATGTACGAAACAAAATCCCTGTACAGTTCAAATTCAACCTCAGGATTTTCCCTCTTTACAATCTTAAGTAAAACAATATCTACGCTTGGGACTGGACTGAAATCATATCTATCAAGTTCTTCTACGATTGAGAATGTGTATCTTGAGCTTAGAATAGTGGCAATCTGGGTATTAAATGGTTCTCCTAGAAATCTATCTGCCGCTTCTTCTTGTACGAAAAGAAATGCTTCTATCAAGCTAGAGTCTATGGCCGTTATCTTATTTATAATCTCGGATGTTAACGCAAATGGTATATTACTAAATATTTTGAAATCTTTCGTAGGTAAGTTTGTAAGAAGAAAATCATCATTTATGAGTTTAATCGGAAGAGAAGAAAGATTCTTGGTTAGCTCTCTAAAATACTTTGTATCTAATTCAAAAGCCGTTACATTATCTGAATATTTGGATAGTTCTTGTGCTATTACCCCTTTTCCTGCACCAATATCTAATACTATGTCATCTGAGGAGAAAGAGGCATTTTTAACCATCTCCTTGAGATGATTAGCATTTTTATAGAAATTTTGTGAATAACAGATATCTACCATCAACAAATTATACCACCTTCTTTTTCTTCTTAGCCTTGAAACTCTTCTTAATATATTTACACTTTGGGTATGTACTACAACCTATGAATGTTTTACCCCATTTACTCCTTCGTTCTACCAAATTACCACCACACTCTGGACATTTCTCCTTGAGAAGTAATGGCATCGTCCCTTTACACTCTGGATATTTCTCACAAGCCCAGAATTTACCATATTTGCTATTTTTGAGTAGTAATTTACTACCACACTTTGGACATTTATCTGGCTTGGCATACTTATTGAAATCTAAACTCTCCTCTCCACCAGAAAGATCTTTCATTCCCTTACATTCAGGGAATTTGGAACATGTTAAAAACTTACCATATCTTCCGAGTCTCACTAGCATTTCAGAGCCACAGATTGGACACTTCTCTTTGGATTTAGAAAGTATGACAATATCTTCCTTATTTACATCCTTAAGAGCTTTTTCTATCTCTGCAACAAGTGGCTTGTACTGCGCATCTATTACTGGAATATATTCACTCTTACCATTGGCTATATCGTCTAATTCATCTTCTACCTTAGCAGTATATTTGTAATCTACTAATCTTTTGAAATTATTTCTTAAAAGATTTGTAACAACCCTTCCAACATCTGTTGGTAAAAGTGCCTTATCTTCCTTTGTAACATATCCTCTACTTTGTATTGTAGAGATAATGGTTGCATATGTAGAAGGTCTACCAATACCCAATTCTTCAAGCTTTTTAACAAGTGCAGCCTCTGTATATCTAGCTGGAGGTTGTGTAAATTTCTGTTCTTTTACAAATTTATCCCACTTAAGAATATCTCCTTTTGCTATCTTTGAAACTTCCTGCAGATCACTATCTCCCTTTCCACCACCAAGTGCTCTTCTGAAACCGTCAAAGAGTGTTTTCTCTCCACCAAGGGTAAATGTATACAGAGGTTTCTTTTTATCTTTGCTTTCTATATGTATTGTCAATGTCTCTGCTTCTTTCTCTTTCATCTGAGAAGATATTGCTCGTCTCCATACTAGATCGTAGAGTTTGGCTTCTGCAGGACCGAATTTAGATTCAATTTCTGCTTTTTCAAGGTTTAGATCTGTTGGTCTTATAGCTTCGTGTGCTTCTTGTGCATTTTTACTTCTAGTTTTGTAGTAATTTGGTTTCTCTGGAAGATATTCCACACCATATTTGTTCTTTACTAATTCTCTTATTCCATCTATTGCTTTTGAACTTAAATTGACAGAATCTGTTCTCATGTATGTAATTACACCTGCTTGATACAATACCTGAGCTATACCCATTGTTCTTTTGGATGAATATCCCAAGACATTGTTTGCAGACTGTTGTAGTGTAGAGGTTGTAAATGGTGGATATGCATGTCTTTTAATATTCTTTTTAAGAACATCTACAACTTCGTAACTTCCCTTTCCAAGGAATTCCTCAATATCTTTTACCTCTTCTGCTTTAGCAGGAATATATTTTTTACCATCTTTCTTTACTAATTTTGCTCTCAGAGTATCCCCGCTTGGACTTGTTGTATCTACAAAAAACTCCCAGTATTCCTCAGAGTCAAACGCATCTCTTTCCTCTTCTCTTTCTACAACTAACCTCAAAGCTACAGATTGGACTCTACCGGCAGAAAGACCGTACCAAATTTTCTTCCAAACTAACTCTGAAAGTTTGTAACCAACTAATCTGTCTAGAACTCTTCTAGCCTTTTGTGCTTCTACAAGGTTAATATTTATATCTGAAGGCTTACTTACTGCCTCTAAAATGGCATCTTTGGTTATCTCATGGAATGTGACTCTTTTGGTATTTTTAGCTTTCAGAACTGAATCTACATGCCAAGCTATTGCCTCTCCTTCACGGTCAGGGTCCATTGCAAGATATACATGGCCCTCTTTTGGAACAGCTCGTTTTAAATCTTGTATTATCTTACCTTTACCATATATCGTCTCGAAGAGGGGTTTGTATCCATCTTCTACATCTACTGCCAACTTACTCTTTGGAAGATCAATTATATGGCCTATTGTAGCCATAACTTTAAAATCGTCTCCAAGATATTTATTTATGGTCTTCGCTTTTGCAGGAGACTCTACTATTAGAAGGTTTTTATATTTTTTAGTTGATTTTGTCATTTTTATTCGCATCCTAAAAATACAGTATATATTCTACCATTGTCAAACATGTTTATATTTATTACACACCCAAGGAGCATATCTCTACCATGTACAAAGATTATATCCCTATTCGTATTTGTTCTCCATCTATTCCCAATATACCAAGGAAATCCTCTATCCCTGTAATTATGTCTGCACCCTGCTTTATTAAACTATTGCATCCCTTTGAACTCTCTCTTGTAATATCTCCAGGGACAACAAAAACATCTCTTCCGTATTCAAGAGCAAGGTTTGCAGTAAGTAAAGATCCACTCTCTAAACCTCCCTCTATGACAATTGTAGTGTCTGACATACCTGCCAATATTCTGTTTCTTATTGGGAACATCTCTTTCCTTGTTTGCGTTCCTTTGGGAAACTCCGCTGCCACAATGCCTTTTTTACATATTTCATCATATATTCCCCTGTTTTGCTCTGGAAAGCCTTTGTCAATACCGCCTGCGATTACTGCTATTGTGCTAAGCCCTTTCTCCAAGCACATTCGGTGCACCTGGCTGTCTATACCAATTGCTAAACCACTCACAAAAGCTACATTTAATTCCTTTGGAACAAAGGAAAGCAGATATCTTACAACCCATTTCCCGTATGTACTCATTGTTCTTGTTCCTACAATTGTAATAAGTCTTTTTGAGAGTATCTCTTTGTTCCCTTTACAGTACAAGACATTGGGATATCTATATATATTTCGAAGATCACTGGGATACTCTTTGTCGGATGCCTTTATGGTGTACATAACCGAGATTATGTACCTAGATTGTTAAAAATATATTAAATCTTTCCCTCTTTAACCATCCACATAATCATGTTTTGCATAATGGCGACAGCATTGGAGCTATGCCCACCATCTTCAAGAAATACTGAGAAAGAGTACTTAGGCTTGTCATACGGGAAGAAACCACCTACCCATGCATGAGTATTTTCGTAAATTCCTTTGGAATTTACCTTTCCGAACTCTGCAGTACCCGTTTTAGCAGCCACGACTACCCCCACATTGGCCAACTGCCCCACAGACCTTTTCGGACCGTTCACAGCGGACCACATCCCCTCCTTAGTGGTATTAAAGGCCTCCTTGGACACCATGTTTTCCTCTAAAAGGTCAAATGTTAGAGTTTCTGTTTCTCCTTGCTCATCTCTAAAAGACTTTGCAACATGTGGAGTATGTAGTTTTCCCTCGGTAGCAAGAGCTGCCATCCAGTTGGACATCTGGATTGGTGTTACCAGAGTTATTCCCTGCCCAATTACAGAGTTACATGAGTCTCCCTCTGGATACCACACAGACTCAAGCCATGGGCTTGTGGTCTCTGCTAAAAGCTTTTTATTGGCTGGAGAAGGAAGTCTACCCGGAGCTTCTCCTGGTACATCTATTCCCGTGTATTTTCCTATTCCAAACTTCTCTAAGTAAGGATCTAGCTTGTTAATATCCCAGTTTCTAATTAATTCACAAAAGAAAATGTTTGAAGATTGGGCTATACCTCCGACAACATTAAGAGGACCATATGCATGATTTTCGAATTCTTGGAAAGGCGCACCATTGGAGAATTTGTATCCATATCTGCTTACGTAAATTGTGTTTTTAGTTATGGCACCAGCATCCAGTGCAGCAGGTGCAACTAGACTTTTAAAGGTGGAACCAGGAGGCATCTGAACAGATATAGCTCTATTAATGAGTGGAAGATTTTTGTCACCAAGAAGTTTGGAGTAATCTTTTGTTGAAATACCACCTACGAAGAGATTGTTGTCATAGCTTGGGTATGTAACCATCGCTATAATTTCGCCTGTCTCAACATCCTCTATGATACCCGCACCGCCTACAGCATCAGCTTTCTTAACACCACTCCTTAGGAAATCGTAGAATTTCTTCTGTATATCTATATCTATAGTTAGATACAAACTATCCCCCGATACAGCCTCTTTTATAACATATTCTTGGTTTGAGATAGACCTTCCAAGAGCATCAACCTCCATTGCTATTTCACCATTTTCACCTCTAAGCTGTTCGTCATACCATCTCTCTACACCACTTTTGCCAATTGTATCTGTCAGAGTAAAAGATTCCGAAGAAGACAAATCCTCATTTGTGATATCGCCAGTATATCCAATAATATGTGAGACTATATCCTTGTATGGATAGTATCTTTGACTATCATTATCTATATATATACCTATCAACAACTCACTTTTTGACTTTATATCTATCGCTTTTTCATTACTTACATTCTCTGCAATCAATATGTCTGTAAAATATGGACTCTCCTTGTGAACAAAATAAATCTTTTCAAGAATACTACTGTATTCTCCACCAGCATAGGTCTTTTTCCATGCATCACCAAGTATACCCCCGAGGGTATTGATTGCGTTCTCTAAGGCCTCTGCCTTTATTGCCCCTCTCTCATCTAGATAATCTCCCATCTTAATGTACAAGTTCATAGACGGAACATTCTCAGCAAGTTTTTTACCATTCCGATCAAAGATTGCACCTCGATAAGCAGTTTCAGTCTTTAACCTTATTTGGTTATCATTAGATTTTTTCAGCATTTCTTCTCCTTTCACTATCTGAAGTGCTGTTAAATTCCCTAGCAGAACAATGAAAAGTATGAAAAAAAGAAAAAAAACAAATATATAATTCCAAGGGCTACTCTTCTCAACAGTGGCAGGCTTAGAGAAGTATTTCTTAAGCGAAAAACTAAAAGGCTCTAAGCGCCCATTAGAGATCTTCTTTTTTCTTTTAGGGATACTACCTGCTATTTTCTTGGATAGTTTTAATTCCATTTCTTACTTATCTTTATATTATTCTCCTTACCCCTAGTAAAACTAAGTAATATGTCCACTACATACAAAGCGACTGTGAGTAGCACAGACTTAACACCAGCTACCAGAAGCATATTCCCTGTTAAAATTCCCAAATTACCACTAAGGAAAAGTGAGGGTAAAATCAAAATTAAAACAAAGTAAAATGTAATTGCGACAAATTTGATACCATACCCAATAGCTCCTTCGCTTATATTGAATATAAAAGAGCTTGCAAGCAAAAATAGCAATGGAATACCAACTAGAAGAATATCTATCCCAAGTGGATAGTGAAATACCACATCAGAAATTAGGGAATATATTACTAGGATTACTGTCAACCATTTAATATCTAACCTTCCCAAAAGCAAGAGAATTAATACAAAGAAAATTCTAATTCCTAAAGCACTATAAAGGAAACCCTCAGCAAAAAGAGCTCCAATTACCCCTATTGTTATATACAAAATTTTTAACATTCTTCTTTTCCTTAATTTATTCTTACAAAAACCTTACTTAAAGAGTCATAATCCACTATTGTAGACACAAAGCATGTTCTCGAAATACTTGCAGGATTACTTGAAAGGCCAACTACATAACCCAAGACTAACATATCTCCTACTGAAGAGTCATTTACAAAGATTATGTCTCCATCACTTATATCTGAATTCATCGTTATATTCTCAACCTTTATACCCTCTACTGAGCCATTCATAACACCACGGCTTACTACTTTATTTTTAAGATATCCATCTAGTTCCTTTTCTCCATCATATTTAAGAATACTTACACCAAGATATGAATCGTTGCTTGTTGGAAGCTTAATACGAGAGCCAAGCTCATCTGCATACTCCACTATACCTACAAAAAAATTACCAATTACTGCTACATCTCCTATTTGAATCCCTGATTTTGTTCCTTCGTCTATTCTTAAGTAATCAATACCGTCATTTTTCAAAACATTTCCCATTACATACTCTCTCTCCTTGTTTTTTAGACCTAATTGTTTTTTCAATAGCTCGTTTTCTGCCAAAATCTCTAAGTAAGAGGCATCCCCTATCTCGTTTTCTACTATTTGTATCTTTAATCTTTCGTTTTCCTCTACTATATTTTTTAAACTGACAAAGTTTTTAAAATAAGAAGATATTCCTTTTCCCAAATTCTCACCTGTCATAAAAATTGGTTCCATACTGTAAGAGATTGGATATCTAATGAAATTGGTAACATTTGCCTTATCTAAAATAAGTAGAATTCCACCAAATAATATTACAATTATGGAAAAAATTAGCTCTTTTTTAAAACTACCCTGAGCATTCATTTCTTAAGAGATAATGTTAAACAAGCTCTTCCCAAGATTTTTGTATTCTCTCCAACAATTCTATATGGTCAAGCATTAAAGCTGTTCCTCTAGCTACAGCAGAAAGTGGATCATCTACAATTTTAACTGGAAGATTCAATTCCTGGGAGAAGTATGTATCAATTCCTTTTATTAAAGCACCACCACCTGCAAGACGAAGCCCTGATGCAAGTAAATCTTTAAGAAGTTCTGGTGGAGTATCTTCGATTGCGTCTTTTACTCCATCACATATCTGGGATATGGAAGACATAATTGCTTCTCTAACCTCAATACTACTTAGTTCTACTGTTCTTGGTAATCCAGTTAGAAGGTCTCTGCCCTGGACACTCATCTTTGTTTCTTTTCTTTGGGGTACTGCACTTCCTATGGAGATTTTTACATCCTCAGCACTTCGCTCCCCTATTAATACATTGTATTTCTCTCGAACATAGTTAATAACGTCCTGGTCCATTTCATCACCTGCAATTCTCATTGTATTATCTACAACAATATCTCCGAGAGAAAAGACTGCAATGTCTGAGGTGCCTCCACCGATATCTACAATCATGCTTCCTGAGGCATCTTCTACTGGAAGTCCAGCCCCAATAGCTGCTGCCATAGCCTCTTCGACAATGAATACCTCTCTTGCTCCCGCCGTTTTTGCAGCATCAAGTACCGCCTGTCTTTCGACTTCGGTTACAGAGGTAGGGACACCAATAATGACTCTTGGTCTTGGAAGTTTAAAGCTTTTACCAAAATATCCATGTGCTCTGTGTATGAAATGATGAATCATAGCTTGGGTAGTATCAAAATCAGAAATTACTCCATCTCGTAAAGGTCGCACAGCAGAGATATTCGCTGGAGTTCTACCAATCATCTGTCTTGCATCTTTTCCTACAGCAAGGACCATTTTAGTCCTTTTATCTATAGCTACAACGGAAGGCTCGGATACAACAATGCCATGGTTTCTCATATATACCATCGTATTTGCCGTTCCTAAATCTATACCTAAATCATAGGTAAAAAATTCTAGTATGGAATTTATCAATTTCATAGCACAATTCTATCACTTAAAAGGATACAAAACGAGTATTGGGAACAAAAAGGGAGCTTACTTTTCTAAAGAATCTTTTCTAAGCTTTTTGTAACACTTCATACAAACAGAAGCTTTTACTACTGCGCCATCGATCTCTATATCTACTTTTCTTAGATTAGGTTCGAATATTCTTTTTGACTTTGGTGCTTTGTATCTCCAGCCCACAGAATGTTTGTGTTGGATACGATTACCAGCCATTGTTGTTTTTCCGCAAATGTTGCAAATCTTTGACATAACGGTGGTATTATATTCTAATCTTTGGCATATTGTCAAAGATTTAGAACTGATATAATAAGACATGATAACAACAGAAACATTGTATTGGCTTTTATTCGCTATTCCCTCGATATTAATAGCTTCTACTGTACATGAATACGCACACGGATTGGCTGCTTACAAGCTTGGAGATCCCACAGCCAAAGCGTACGGAAGACTTACACTTAACCCTCTTAAACACATTGATCCCATAGGAGCACTCTCCATGGTTCTTTTTAGATTTGGATGGAGTAAGCCCGTACCAATAAATGAATATAATTTCGAGAAAAGAGAGCTTGGAACTGCAATAGTTTCTTTTGCTGGACCTCTTTCAAATCTCATACTAGCAGCAATTTTTGGCTCTATTAATCTAATTTTCCACCCAGATCTTGGGAGTATTTTCGGGATATTTCTTTTTACATTTACACTAATAAACATATCCTTAGCTATTTTTAATCTAATCCCTATCCCACCATTGGATGGACATAAGATTGTAAGAGCATTTCTTCCAAAGAAAATAAGATACTACTGGGAAAAGATGGAAAAGTTCTCATTTCTGTTCATTTTGCTCCTAATTATCCCTTTCTCCCCTATAGGCAAATTTGTTCTAGGAGGGATTTCTAGTATCCTAGCGCGATTATTAGCCCTTTTTGGGTTCCTCTAGTGACCCCATTACAGGCCTTTTTTTATTTGTTCCCAATATGAAAATATCGTAAAATATATATGCCCTAGTAGGAATAAAAGGATTCATAGCTCTATATTCAAGAGCTCGGGATTCCAACTATCGCTTAGCTCCGTGGAGTTAAGTTGAGGAAACCCAACTGTATTACTGAGCTCTATGACTCCATCTTACTGGGGCGTTTTTCCCTTGTATATTGACTATAATTCCCATATATATTAAACTTCTCTCAGTTGCCGAAGTAGCTCAGTTGGTCAGAGCAACTGTTTTGTAAACAGTAGGTCGAGAGTTCGAATCTCTCCTTCGGCTCCAGGTATGCAGAGGTGGCGGAGCGGTCAAACGCATTGGACTGTAAATCCAACTCCTTCGGGATACACAGGTTCAAATCCTGTCCTCTGCATATACCTAAATCTCCTTCTTGCTTTAATGCAAATAATGTTTAAAATGTATGTATATATAAATTAGATATATTTTTACATGTCTACACTATTACCTGTCATTTTTGCGATTCTTTCAATTCTAGGTAGCTTGTTAGTTGTAGGAGGTGTTGTTTACGCGATAATATTTTTTACCAAGAAGAAAAAAGATGAAAAATTCTCTCTTTCTGTAGACTTACTCCTAAAAATTTATCTTTATGTTATATCCATAGCAACACTCGCTATCGCTGTTATAGGAGGGACAATGCTTTTAAGAGCAGGCTCTTCCTACGCTTTTGGAATACCCTTTGCCTATGAGACATACAAACCAAACGAACTAATGGATATTGAGGTTAAAGAACCAAACGCCAATACTCCAGAATGTTACGAGGGAGAGAAAACACAGATTAATGGACAGACTGTTTGTTTTGATAACGAGAAAGTTAAGCAAGAATTAATAAATGGAGGAACTATTTTCTTCTCAATGGTAATTCTTTTCACCATACATATGATTGGGATTAAGATGATAGAAAAGAAGAATGTTACAGAGTGGTTAAAAAAAACTTATACCTTTTTATCTTTAATTTTGTATAGCTTGGTAGGTATAGTAACAATACCTATAGCAATATATCAACTATCTACTCACCTACTCTACAGAACCGAAGATATTACTAAATACGAGGCTCCAGCAACTGCCATTGCAATACTGATACTTGTATTACCACTTTGGATCTATTATTTATTAAAAACAACTAAGCTACGAAATAAGAATTAGATATTGTATAATTGCCCTGTTGCTGGATTAGCTCAGTTGGTTAGAGCACATTCATGGTAAGAATGAGGTCCTGAGTTCGACTCTCAGATCCAGCTCCATTATCTCTTCTCCCTGATTAAATCTCTGTAGAAATACCCGCTCTTTTTAATTTTTCTCTTTTTCGTTACTGGATCTACCTCAACTAATCCAAATTTGGGCCAAAAACCACTATCCCATTCGAAGTTATCTAACAAAGACCAATATGTATATCCCCTTATATCAACACCCTCACTCAACAACCTTTGTAGACAATCAACTGTTTCCTTTATCCACCATTGCCTATATTTGTCTTTCTCGTCTGCCAATCCATTCTCAGTGATTATTATCGGAATTTTGTATCTTCCGTATATCTCCAAAAGCAAATCATATATAGAAGACGGCTTCATATACCAATTCATATCAGAAAACAATCCTTCTTTATGCTTCATAAAAAGCAACTTAGGCTCTAAGTGCATATAATAATTAATACCCAGGAAATCTACGTACTCCCTTACCTTATCTAAATAGGAATAAATCATATATCTCTTAAACAACTTGATGAAAGGTTTGAATAAGAAAACATCGCTTTTTAGATAGAAACAATTCTTTGCAATGGAGATCTGGTACTCTGGATTCTTTGCTTTTAGTAATTCGTACGCTTTTTTATGTATCTCTACAAAGGTGTGCAGGAAAAGTTTGTTAAATTTAAAAAAACTATATTTCTGAGGGGGCCATTTGCCAATTAAATGTGATGCCGCAAATGATTCTGGTTCATTTACTGTAATCCAGTATTTAACATACTTCCCAAGTTTATCAGAAACATAATCTACATATTTAAGATATCTCTCAACAAATACCTTGGAAAGCACCCCACCCTTCTTCTCCAACCATACAGGTATAGTCCAATGCCAAAGTGTTAACATAGGTTCAATACCGTTTTTCTTTAATTCTTCTAGGATATTAATATAGTATGAAATTCCTTCTTCACTGAAGTTATCCTCAGAGGGTTCCATCCTTGACCATTCCACTGAGAATCTGTATATGTTTAACCCCATCTCCTTTAAAGATGCTATATCCCCTCTCCAATGGTTGAAACTATCGCAGGAAAGATATGAGTTTGATTCAAAATTCTCTTTTGTAAGACCTTTTCTTTTACTTTTTTTTAATAAATGTTCCGACTTCTTCTCCTCCCATTCTGTCCAGTTATTCTCTAAACCGCCCTCTATCTGATGACTTGCAGTAGCAGCTCCCCACAGAAAATCTTTCGGAAAAGTTTTTGAATTATTCATATACAAGAAGTATACAATATATTTCTCTACCAAGGGGTATATATGTTAAACATTTCATACACCCCTTGGTGCTACAGAGAAAAGGTCAATCATTTCCTATTCCAGTAAACAACTCTCTCCAGAAAGACTCCCTACGCATTTTTCTTACTTCTCTTTCTGCCCATCCTTCTTCTTTTTTTCTCTTTTGGCTTTCAAAAAAATCAATAACAGAACATACTGCCAAAGCTATTGAGAAAAGGATTACAAAACAAAACGCTAAAACTAGATCTATGAAAGAATTCCATGCCTTTCCCATTTCCCTCTCCCTTCTATTTTCTCTGTATAAAAAGAGCTAGATTTCATTATATCAAACTATTTGACCTTACCCATAATTTCCCATATAATACGCAGTATATTTCCCAATATAGCATTTTTAATTTTGATTTCCGAGGGATATGGCAAAAGTAAAAAGAGATATCATAGCTTTGAAATGTACAGTCTGTAACGAAAAAAACTATACAGATTACAAAACTAAGAATATTAAGGAAAAAATTGAATTAAAAAAGTATTGCTCTAAGTGCCAAAAGCACACAAGCCATAAAGAAACTAAGGTTAAATAATAGCTCTTTTAACTAACTAGGGCCCATAGTTTCAATTGGTTAAAACCGCGGTCTCCAAAACCGCTATTCCCTGTTCGAATCAGGGTGGGCCTGCCAAAGTATAAACAAAATGAAAATATTAAAGAATATATTAACAGAACTAAAGAAAAGTAAGTGGCCAAAAGGCAAAGAATTGCTGGTTCTTTCAATATATGCTCTAGTATTATGTGGTATAATCACCGCTATTATATTAGGCCTAGATCTTGTGTTCTACAAGGCTAGAGAGTGGTTCCTTAATCTTTAATTAAGAAAAAATGGCTAAAGAAGAAGTTAAAACAAAAGAGAATCCAAATGCAAAGTGGTATGTCCTAAATATTAGGACTGGATACGAGAATAGTATTCAAAAAGAACTCAAACAGAGGATTGAAGCTACAGGTATGGAAGACAAGATTGTAGATATCCTAATCCCTGTACAGAAGAAAATCTTTGTTAAAAAAGGTAAACAGGATGTAAAAGAGGAGAAGATATTCCCTGGATATGTCCTCATAAAGATGGAACTAGACAACAGAACATGGGATTTGGTTAAGAATACAGAGGGTGTAAGAGGTTTCGTTAAGACAGATAGATACCCAAGACCCCTACCAGATTCAGAGGTAAGAGCAATTACAAAGTTCATGGAAGTAGAACAGCCTTCATTCCAGAATTCATTCAGCGTTGGAGAAGCAGTAAAGATTGTTGATGGTGCATTCGCAGATTTCATTGGAAGTGTTCAGGACGTAGATACTGAAAAGGGTAAGATAAAAGTCCTCATATCTTTCCTTGGAAGAGAAGCTCCTGTTGAATTAGACCTAACACAAGTAAGTAAACTTTAGTTAAATATATACATATGGCAAAAGAGATAAAAAAAATCATAAAGATAACTATACCTGCAGGTGGTGCAACAATGGCTCCTCCAATAGGACCAACATTGGCTCCTTACGGTATAAACGCACAGGATTTCTGTGCTCAATTTAATGAGAAAACAAGAGAGAATAACGGTATTCTTACTCCAGTAATATTAACAATCTATGAGGACAGGACATTTGCATTTGAGCTTAAGACACCTCCTACATCAGAATTAATCAGAAGAGAATTAAAACTTAAGGCTGGTTCTGCAAAGCCAAATCTAGAGAAGGTGGGAAAACTTTCTAAAGAACAAATAATGAAGATTGTAGAGGTAAAAATGCCAGATTTGAATACATCAGACCCAGAGCAAGCAGCAAAGATAATTACTGGTACTGCAAAACAAATGGGTGTAGAGGTAGAACTTTAATTATACATATATAACCGCCATGAAAAGAGGAAAGAAATATACAAAAAGTGTAAAAGGTCTAGACAAGAGTATTGAATATACTTTAGTAGAGGGAATTAAAAAAGTTAAAGCACTCTCCTACACTAGCTTTACTGGTACACTAGAAATGCATGTAGATATTAAAATCCCAAAGGACAGAGATCCTAAATCCATAAAGGGTGCTGTTTCTCTTCCACATTCTTCTGTTAAAAAGGAAGTAAAAATCGCAGTATTCTGTACTCCAGATAAGGATGCTCTGGCTTCAAAGGCTGGTGCGGATATTGTTGGACTCGACAACCTAGTAAAAGATATTAAGTCTGGAAAGATAGAATTTGACGTAGCAATTGCTACTCCAGATGTAATGGCAAAGATTGCAATTTTAGGTAAAGAGCTTGGTCCTAAAGGATTAATGCCAAATCCTAAGAATGGGACAGTTACAAATGACTTAGAAGGTGCAATTGGTGAATACAAGAAAGGTAAGCAGACATTCGCATGTGATGATTCCGGAGTTATACATCTTAATGTAGGTAAACTAGATCTTGAGGATGAGAAATTGATAGAGAATATCCATACAGCAGTGCTAGCATTGGAAGAGATATTCGGGAAATCATATGAGCAGATTGCAGATAGGATGCATATGGCACCAACAATGGGAGCTAGTGTTAAGATATCTTATAGTAAGCCAGAATAACCTTATTACATTGTAATTAGAAAGACCTCGCAAGAGGTCTTTTTTGTTATATATACTCTTTACATTATATACTCTATGGGATAGAATATATCTCGTTGCTCTTTAGGGATTAAAAAACAATGAAGGGGTTAATAGAGATGAAATCACGGGAAGGAACACTCTTAAAGATAGAAGCAAGAACTTTGTTTGTTAAGGGAGATTATCAGGATCTACTTGTCGTACAGGATGAGAATGATAAATTAATTCTCTATTTCGAGACTATTGGCCTTGAAATCCGGTGCGAAAGTAAGAGTAAAAATTTCTCCCGCTATGTAGTATATGAGAAAGGTGATCCAAGTTTCTCGTTCAATGGCAAACCCTTTGAGCTGGTCGGGTATGACACCTTGGGAAACAATTCTCTTGTCTTAAAGACTAGACTTCTGGACTATAAGTTCGCCTTTAAGATTGATACAAAAAACAAGAGACTTCTAAGTGTCGACATACTAATCAGCTAAAAACAATCCACCCTAAAGAAAGACAGAGAGCGAGCTAATAGTAGCTTGATAGGTGACTTAAGGGCCCATCAGGCTTTTATTTTAATAAATCATCTATTAGCTCCTCTCAGCACCATCCCATTAACATATTTACAAACTATCTCCTATAGTATAAAATGTCTAGGCAACAAGCTTACCCAGCTTATTGCTCTTAAAAAACAAACTGAAACACAATCCCTTAAGGAGGGAACAAATGCTTCAAATCCCTGACCGTAATCACAATCGTAAGAAAAAACATATCGAGGATTGTTCAATTCCCCAGCATGTTAGAAAGCTCATGTCTGACAACGGACTTACCTTCCCTGGAAATGGAAAAGTTTCTATCTTTCCCAGTGGGAAGAATTCGATTACAGTCACCATCGAAAATTTTGACGCAAAAGGGAAGTGCAAAAAGCCGTTTATTAAGGAGATAAATAAGAAATTAAACAAACCTGTCTACCTTAAATTTAAAGATGGCCATTGCACAAATTGTTAATTAGCCTTTGCATTGGGTAGCTTGTTGAAACAGGATGGTGGATCTAAGAGATTCTAAAGAAGCTGAGCTCTGCGCAGAGTTTCTTTTAATCGTTTTCTTAGGTCCACCTGCAATTCCCTTGACCATCCCCTATCCTCCTGATATAATCCACCTAGTATTAACCAAAGAAACAAGGTACAAAGATAAATCCTTGCGAGGTTAAAATATACATTCAATTAAAAAATATATAACTATGTCTAAATCTCGTTCACAGAAGACAGAGCTACTTGAGAAATACAAAGAAGTACTTAAAAGTAAGGAAGGATATTTCTTAATTAACTCCGACAAAGCAGACACACTAACAACAACCGGACTCAAAATTCAGTTAAAAGGTGTTGGAGCAAACCTAGCAATTGTTAAAAACAGTATATTTAAGGTAGCTCTTCAAGAAACAGAACAACCTTTAAATACACAAAACTTTGATGGACCTACAGCAATCATATACTTCGATGAAGATCCTACAGCTCCTGCAAAATTAATAAAAGAGATACAGAAGAAAACACAACTTTTCGATGCAAGAGGTGGAGTATATGAAGGAGAATTCTTAACAGCAGAGAAAGTAATGCAGTTAGCTGAAATACCTTCTAGAGAAGTATTACTTGGTAAATTACTTGGAACTATGTCAGCACCAGTATCTGGATTTATGAATGCGCTAACAGGAAATGTAAGAGGATTAACTATGGTTCTAAAGGGCATCTCTGAAAAGAGTGCTTAACCGAACATTATTTAGTATTTAATTTAAACATATATAACCATGGCAGACGAAAATACAAAGCTTCCAGAGCTATCTGAGAACTCTAAGAAAGTACTAGCGATAGTAGAGAAGATGACTGTATTGGAACTTGCAGACCTTGTAAAGGTTATGGAGGATAAATTTGGAGTAAGCGCAGCAGCTCCTGTTGCAGTAGCAGCAGCTCCAGTTGAAGCAGCAGCTCCAGAAGAAGAGAAAACAATCTTCAACATCGTCCTTAAAGAAGCAGGTGCAAACAAGATTGGAGTTATCAAGGTAGTAAGAGAGATAACTGAGCTTGGATTAAAAGAAGCTAAAGATCTTGTAGATACAGCTCCTCAGACAGTAAAAGAGGGAGTTAAAAAAGAGGATGCAGAAGCATACAAGGCTAAATTCGAAGAAGCAGGTGCTACAGTAGAATTAGCATAACTATATATTTAAGAATATATAACAGAGGAGCCACGAAAGTGGCTCTTTTTGTTATCATTAATTCCCATCGACAAAGCAATATCCAAAGAAGTATAATTATACTGAATCTGCCAATATATTAATTTATCAATATATCTAATGGACTACACACCTTTTACTAAATGGGTATTGGACAATGGACTTTCGGAAAGAACATTGGAACTACTCGTAGGAATAGCAATAGTTGCTACAATTGTAAGTCTAGCAAGATACCTTTTTGGATCTAAATCATTTGGAATATACGCGCCAGTAATTCTGGCTGTAGCATTTACATATACTGGACTTAGATACGGGCTAATCATTACTGCCGTTGTTATTGCATCATCCCTACTCTCTCACCTCATACTAAGTAAAATTAGAATGCATTATATATCTAGAATTGCAATTAATTACTGCATTATAATAATGTCACTACTCGTTTTCTTCGTAGTAGTAAAAAAATATAACTTAGGGCTACCAAACATGTCTTTAATACAACCGCTAGCAATAATTTCCATAATTGGACTCTCCGATTTCTTTGTTAAACAACAAATTAAAAAAGGCTTAAAAAACTCCATCCTCGTACTCGCAAGCACACTCATCATAGCCTCTTTGGGTTGGTTCATCATAACAAGGGAAACTATTTCAGCCTTCATGATTAACAACCTCTGGATAATCCCTGCCTTAATTGTCGTTAATATATTAATCGGACAATTTTCTGGCCTTAGATTTAAAGACCTTTTGAGATTTAGAACCATTATCCAAGATAAAGAAAATGTTAAAAAGTAAGAAGATAAAAGAAATATTGGGATTAAATAGACGAAACCAAGAATATGTTCGTCCCTTAAATTCCCCCTCATCCAAAAGGATTGCAGACAACAAAATCCTTACAAAGAAAGTCCTCGCAAGGGAAAATATTAATACTCCTGAAGTTTACAAACTAATTAGAACGAAAAAACAGCTCCAATTCCTAGACTTTGAATCCTTACCAAACAGTTTTGTCATAAAACCAAACCAAGGGACAGGTGGTAACGGTATCGTAGTACTCTACGGTAAGAAAAAAGGTCAAACAGCCTGGATTAGACCAAGCGGAGAGATAATGACCGCAAGGGACATTACAGTACACATAGAGAATATAATCGAAGGAAGATACTCCATGGGCTCTAGAAAAGATATCGCAATCATAGAGGAAAGAGTCAAAACGGATCCATTTCTCAAACAATATTCCTACAAAGGAGTCCCAGATATCAGGATAATTGGATACAACCAAGTTCCAATAATGGCAATGATGAGACTTCCAACAAAGAAATCAAACGGTACAGCAAACCTACATTCAGGAGCAATATGTACTGGTATAGATATCAGCTCTGGTATAACAACCTACTCTATGCACATGCAAGAAAAAAGTCTCGTAAGTGACTCGTATGAAATGATAGATTCTACACTAGATTTGAAAGAAAACAGGAAACTCTCAGGGATCCAAATTCCTTACTGGGAGGAGATATTGGAGATAGCTGTTAAATGCCAAAAAGCTAGCAAATTAGGATACATAGGAGTAGATATAGCCCTAGATGCAGAGAAAGGGCCCGTTGTTTTTGAACTAAATGCTAGACCAGGCCTTGGTATACAGGTAGCAAACCAAGCAGGATTAAGATGGAGACTTGAGAAAGTTAAAGGTATTGAAATTAAAAGTATGAAGCACGGTATAAGAGTAGCAAAAAATCTCTTCGGAGGAGAAGTTGAAGAAAGTATTGAAGCTATTAGTGGAAGAAAAGTTGTAAATATTAACGAAAAAATCTTTCTCTACTATAAGACACCTGTCTCTAAGAAGAAGAATGACCCTCAAAATCGTGAAGCTATAAGAGTATTTGTAGATACAGGCCTAATAACATCCCGTATAAACAAAACTCTCGCTTCTAGGATAGGCTTTTTCGAAGCAATTAAATATTTCTACTCCCTCTCTATCCCCAAAAAGTTTGAAAGCTTCAAAGAGGCTCAAGAATATATAGATTCTAACCAATCCACCATTATAGGACACCCAGATATCCTAAGAGTCGCCAAAATCGTAGAAGAGGGTGCCATAAAGACAAGACCAGTCATATGTGTACATACAAAAATAGCCAGTGAGGAGAAAGAAATAGAGATGGTGGTAACAGAAGATACCACATATAATGTAGTAATAGGAAGAAATGAACTTAAAGGATACTTAATAGATACATCTAAAACATTTAAATAGTATGACAAAATATGAAGAATATTTAAAAGAAGCAGGAAATGTACATTTGGCTTACTACCTTGAAGCTGCAGATGAGCTTGGTATTGAGTACGAGATTGTTGTACGTAGCCTACTCGCTAGATTTACATACCAAGATAAACACTGGTTCATAATCAATACAGTAACTCCGCTTACCCCATCCCCAGGAACTACCATTGCAAAAAGAAAATATCTTACAAATCTGGTGCTTAGCAGAGCAGATATAGATGTACCTAGACAACAAGCACTTGGAAGTGCCATAGATGCAATCAAATTCTTTAACAAATACAAGAATGTTGTCATTAAACCATCTCAACAGTTAGGTGGTATTGGTGTCACCATGCTCCCAGAGACTGAAGAGCAGGTTATCGAGGCATACGAAGGTGCATTACAAAAAAGTAATGCAAAAGGAGCAGTAAAAGTACTAGGTGAAGAGTTCATAAAAGGAGAAAATTACAGATTCCTAGTAGTTGGAGATCAAGTGGTAGGAATAGTATGGAGAAAGGCACCAATAGTTATTGGTGATAGTAAAAACACTATAAGGGAACTGATTGATATTAAGAATAAAGAGCGAAGAATGCTCGTATTAAAGCCTATTCCCATCGACACAGAAGTTGAGATAAGACTTCGAAACCAGGATCTTACATTGGACTCAATTCCAGAAGAAGGCAAAGAGGTTGTTCTTAGATACAACTGTAACCTAACCACTGGTGGAACTACAGAAGAATGCTCTTCCATAGTTGACCCATACTACAAACAACTTGCAGTTTCCGCCGTCAAAGAACTTGGCCTTGAATTTGGGGGTGTAGATATCATTGCACAGGACATTACAAAACAAGATAAGTGTGGAATTAACGAAATAAACTACAATCCGGGCCTTAGATTACATTACAAGGTAAACAAAGGGCAAATTGTAAGAGTAGCGATTCCAATAATGGAGTATATTAGAGATAAATATATAAATTCAATCAAATAAATATGGTCAAAGTAATACAAGGATTAAATCTAGAGAACAAAACTTCCATTATCGAGATTAATACAATTAAGACAGATAATTTAGAGAAAATTCTCCGATTAATACACTCCTTTCATCCAATATTCTTCGAAGAATATAAATATGAAGAAAATACACTCAAGATATACTCTAATCTGCCCTTCCTTTGGGAAGAGCTAGGTAAAGTACTGGAGCAGGATTTAATATATGACAAAGCATTAGAACAATGCCTAGAGATTATTAGAATTCGAGTTTCCTCAATGTCCACCATACCCCTACTCTTTGCAGCACATAAACTTGGCTATGAAACAACCCCAACAATGGCTGGGAAAGAACCTTTGTCTTACACACCCTCTTTTAACCGTCACTACACAATAGGATGTGGAAAAGGCTCAGAAATAATCTACTCCATCTCCTCTTCCAAAGATTCTAAGATTGCGAAAGAGATTCAAAGAGACAAATGGTCAAGCAACCTTGTTATAGAGAAATTAGGCTTGCCTCTTCCAGCATGGGAAATTATAGATTCGTTCACAGAGATAGAAGAAATTTGGAGACATTTTAACAAACCAGTAGTTATCAAACCAACTGGTCTAACAGGAGGAAGCGGTGTTTCAGTAGGAATTAAAACAATCGAAGAGGCAAAAGAAGCGTATAAATATGCAAAGGAAATGGTAGATGCTAAACTTAGAAAAGATTGGCAAACCAAGGTAATGATACAGGAACAAGTAAGCGGAGAAGATTACAGGATCCTTGTTATAGATGGCCATTTAGAAGTAGTGACGAAGAGAATACCTGCATTTGTAATTGGAAACGGTAAAGATACAATAACAAGACTCATAGAAAACACAAACAAAGATCCAAGAAGGGATACAACAAGCCCAGCACATACATTAAAACCAATTGAAATAGATCAACCCTTAAAAGCATATCTTAAAGAACAAAACCTTGAACTAGATTCCATCCCAGACAAAGACCAAAAAGTACCAGTTAGAAAGGTTGCAAGCATGAGCCAAGGCGGTATAACTGAAGACTTTACAGATAAAGTTGCCCCTGAAATTAAAAGCATCGTAGAAAGCATAGCTACCTCTATCCATGCCTTTGCACTAGGTGTAGATGTAATGTGTAAAGATATCTCCAAGCCTTTAACAAAAGACAATGGAGCCATACTTGAGATTAATACCATGCCAGAGGCATACCTTAACCTCTTCCCAGTCATAGGCACAGATCGAGGATATGTTGCAGATACATATATTAAAAAGCTTCTTACAAACAACAAAACAAAGAAGATTGTAGTAATAGGAAATCCTCAGTATGACATCCCTACAACATTGAAACAGAAGAAACTCTTGTCTTCCTATTTACGAAATGAAAATACCGTAGGAGAATACAAAGATGGAGAAATAAGAATAAACTCCTTAACATTAAACAAAGATTTAACAAAAAGACAGGGTGTAGAAGCACTTAAACTTAACGCTTCTCTAGATGCAATTATAATTCACCACAGAAATTGGGAAGAAGTAATAAAAGATGGTTTAGGATTAAACAAAATAGACCTACTCATGATTGAATCTTCCCTGAAGGAGAACACAGAGTATATGAAAATAATAAAAAGATACAAACGAAAAGGATTAATATCTAAAATTAAAACATTCTAGCAATGAAATATCTAGTAATCGACAAAAGACAGAGAGTGAAAGAAATGGAAATACCTACCGCTTCTTCTAGGATATTGGAGGAGTTAAAAAAGAAAGATATACCAGCAGATTTCGTTTACAACGATGAGATAGAGATGCTTTTCATGGCAGGTTCCACGCAGATTAAAGCAAAGGGAATAGACGTAAAGGAGTACACGCACATCATTTTTAGAGGTCATGCACTTCACAACGATAGGGAGTATGCACTAAAAAGATACATCATAGACTACATTGAGCAATATAATAGTGACAACCCAGAAAAAAAAGTGCTCATACAAAATTCCAAAGCAATTAAGAAATTGCCATATTATAATAAGGTAGCCATTTCTTTACTTTGTTCACAATATAACCTCCCCTACTTTCAGACATATTACAGAACAGATGGTAAATATCTAGAGCCTAGAGATATGCTAAAAGAATATCCTTTAATAATCAAAGAGTATGCTGGAATCAATAGAGTCGAGATAATAGATGGAGAGGAGAAGATTAAAAAAAATGTTTACAAATTAGAAAAAGATGAAGATTTTAAACAAGAGGGATTAAAGGAGCAAGATTTAAGTAGCTTCTTCTTACAAGAATTTTCCAATACCGCAGAGGATTACAGAATATTTGTTAAATTAGGTAGGGTTGTTGGTGGATGGAAAAGGACTGCATCTAAGGGGTTTATGACAGTAAATAAGGGAATCTATGAAATGTATAATAATCCCGATAAAGAAATCACAGCTATTGCAGAAAAGATGGCTTCTGTATTAGAGGCCGATTTTATAGCTGTAGATTTTATGTATATGAATGGAAAGCCTTGTATACAGGAAATAAGCTTACATCCAGGATTTAAAGCTTATGAGACTAAGATAGAAGGAGAACCTGTTAACATAGCAGAAGCTATAATAACTGCATTTTCAGATTAGATTCCTGCCTTTATAAATATCTCCATCCAGTCACTCTTAGTTGGAATCTTACCTGCTTTAGGTATTAATCCCTCATCCACCCATTCGCACTGCTTAAAACTAATTTTCCCCGAATATAATTTCTGATACAAAGTAGAATCCTCTTCTAATTTCTTCATTACTTTTCTTAATCCTCTGAAATAAACAACATCCTTTGCATAAATACCAGGATATGAAGTGTCCGACAAACCTCTCTTCACCCTATATGCTATATCAAAGGCCCCTAGTTTAGAGAAATTACCCAAAAGTACATTGTAAAGCTGTCTAAATGACAGCTCCTCTCCGACATATATAGCCCATGCTAAACCTGCTTTATTTTTTAGTGATTTCTCAGGTAAAAGACCCATATTATTCTCATTCCATGAAGCTAATCCCTCCTCTATATCTAAATAGCTTGCAAGATTTGGTTTACTTATAGCCTCAAATCCACTCTTTTGGCCATAGTACGAACGAAGAGCATGAGTGCCTACCTCATGTATCAAAGTCTTTCTAAGTTGAAATCTACTCTTACTAATATTTCCATCCACAAGTACTTCCTTCCTCTTAACCCCTACTTTAACTCCATTCTTAGCGATATTTAAAGACTTATTTACAGACCAACCCTCCAGCCCTAATTCTTTAAATACAACATTAAAAACAGAAACTATTCTGTCATACCCCAACATTTCTGGATCTTTCTCGTTATCTTCCTTTGCCAAATTATATTTCCCATATTTGCCTCGCAGGACTCTAGCTGAATTTCTAAAAAGCTTAGCCGAAGGTTTACCATACCTAGCGACAGAGATATCTGTTACTGCTTCATTGTTCCCTACTGCATGCATAAGATCACTTGCTTCTCTCTTTGAATCTATAAGATCTATGTAAAAATTCGAAATCCTTGGATCTACATCTGAGATCTCTTTTACAGCTGAAAGTTCTTTAAGAATTTCTCTGTTTTTGTTTTTTACTATCCTATATTGAAATTGAGGCTCATATGTCTCTGAAGCAAAAAACTTTTTCTTCTCTGAATTCAAATTGGTTGGAGTAAATACTAATGCAATTGGAATTTTTAACTCTCCAAGGAGCTTTGTTACTTCCCCCACTTTCATAGTTTTCTTGGCTTTTCTAAAGAATATATTCATAGTTAATATTTACATAAATGGAAATAAAAAGGAACTATCTTCTAAACTCTCGGTTAAAGGTAAACTTTCTATCTCCTGCTGCAAGAAGTTCCAGAGCTATACCCGTGCCTTTTGCTACACAAAATGCTGGATCATCTGCTACATGAGATGGAACACCTGTTGCTTTAGTGAAAAGTCTGTCTAGATTTCGCAACATTGCCGTACCACCACTCATTACCATACCTCTGTCAATAATGTCTGCAGAAAGTTCTGGTGGAGTTTTCTCCAAAACTGATTGTATACTCTTTATGATACTTCTAAGAGGTCTTTCTACTGCTTTGGCTATATCGTTTGAGTCTACAACAATGGATTTTGGCATACCTGCGCCAACATCTCTACCTCTTACTTCCATTTCTTTTGGATCTTTTACTTCAAGTGCTGAACCAATCTTAATCTTTACTCTCTCTGCCGTCTGTTCCCCAATTAAAAGACCTTTCTTTTTTCTCATATACATAATGATTGCTTCATTTATGGCATCTCCTGCTACTCGTAGAGAATCGTATTCTACAATTCCGTCTAATGACATAACTGCTACCTCTGTTGTTCCACCACCCATATTTATAATCATGTTACCTGAAGATGTATGAATTGGAAGCTCTGCTCCAAGTGCAGCAAGAAGTGGCTCTGGCATAAGGGTTATCTCTTTAGCTCCCACAGCATTTGCAGCCTTAAGAACAGCTCTTTCTTCCACAGAAGTAATTCCGGCAGGTACGCTTATTACCACATCTGGTTTAAAGAACCTAGATTTACCAAGTGCCTTATCAAAGAAAAATCTTAGTAATGCTTCAGTCACTCTAGAATCTGCTATAACTCCATTTCTAAGTGGTCTTTTAGCAACAATATTCTCGGGGGTTTTTCCAATCATTTCTTTAGCTTCGTTACCTACTGCTACTACAGTAAATTTGTTCACATCTATAGCAACAACTGTTGGTTCTACAAATACTATACCCTCCCCCTGAACAAAAACCACAGAGTTTGCAGTACCTAAATCAATACCTAATTTCTTTGCAAACATAATAATTCAATATTATAACTAGAATCCCATAGCTTCTAAAACTCTTGCCTCTGTCTCAGATGCTACTCGTTGGGCGTTTTTCTCTCCACTTTCCAAGAGATCGTAAATATATTCATCCCCTTTCCTATCTATTTCTGCTCTCTTTGCTCTAATTGGTTCCAAGAATGTTTCTATTGCGTTGAACAGTTTTGTCTTTACCTCTACATCACCAACGTTACCTTTTTTATACCTCTCTTTCAAATCTAAAATCTCTTCTTTATTTGGATTAAAGTAATCATGGTATATAAACACGGGATTTCCGTCCACTTCGCCAGGATCATTAGGATGTATTCTGTTTGGATCTGTGTACATAGACATAACCTTTTTCCTTACTGTCTCTGTATCGTCCGTAAAATATATGCCTCCTGTAGATTTTCCACTTTTCCCCTGCCCATCAAGACCAACCACGATATCTCCAATTAACCCCTTTGGTACATTGAAAACTTTCCCATATAAAGAATTAAAACTTAAAGCCAAATCATGAGCAATCTCAACATTCGCTTCGTTATCCTTCCCAACAGGAACAAGATCTGCATTCATTATTAAAATATCTGAAGCCATTAAAACAGGATATCCCATCAATCCATAAGTAAGCTTATAGCCTAAGCCGAGCTTTTCTTTTAACATTGGCTGTCTTTCTAACTCAGGCATTTTAATTAACATTGAAAGAATAGTATTCAATCTATAGATCTGAGGAATACGAGATTGTCTATAAAAAGTAATAACCTTCAGATCTAGTCCAAGGCTTAAATAAGTCCTCATCAAATTTAAGGTGTTTTGCTTTATCTCAGACACATTATCGAAATGTGTCGTCAAGGCGTGATAGTCAGCAATAAAAATAAAGCTGTCAAAATCGTACTGCCTATCTATTCTATTTTTCAGGGTACCTACATATGCAGCAATTGGGAAAGTCCCTCCTGTCGCCCTGTCCCCTGTTAAAATTCTTTTCTTATCATTCATAGCTTACATTCTAACAAAATTATCTTGTATTATGCTATACTTTTCGAGATGTTAGAAGAACATAAAAATTTAAAAGACAAAATCATCCCCGTTCTACTTTCCATACTCTCCTCTATCATTATATTACTAGGAGCGGCAATAATCTATCTATATTCAAGTGGATACAGAATAGATATATTTAAAAGAGAAATAAGTATAACTGGAGTCATAACGATACAGAGTGATCCAAATTTGGCAGAGATGTATATAAATCAGGAGAATGTTGGAAGAACACCAAGAAGCCATGTACTGAAAGTGGGAGATTATGACATCTCACTAAAGAAAGAAAGTTATAAAGATTGGAACAAGAAAATTACTGTTGCTGAAGGAAAATCAACTCCGTTATTCCCATTTTTAGTTTATGACACAACCGCAAGTAAGGAAAAATGGCAGTCTGATGGATTGATTGAGAAAATTTGGATGAATGAGACAAGAAACAATATCCTCTTCTTACAAAAAGATTCCAACTCTTCCTACTCGCTATGGGAATACACTATAAATACCCCTATATGGGATTTCTCCACAAACCCTTCAAAAATACTCTCTCTAGAGTCAAATAAGATTGCTATAAGTATTTCTCCCAATGGACAGAGAGCAATTCTAACCAGTACCGCTTCTGATACGACTTCATTCTACCTTCTCAATACTCAACAATTAAACACCCTAGGAAGTTCTAATCAATTGCCTTTTGGAAGCTATTCTAAATCTACAATATCTTGGAGTAAAAACAATCGATATATTGTATTCGATTCTTCTAAAGAACTTCTCTCATACGACATTGAAAAACAAACATTTACAACTCTTCTTAAAAAAGATGCTTCTCAAAAGTATATCTGGGATACAGATACAGAAGGTTCTCTATATATAATCGCAGAGATTTTAAGTGATGAGTTAGAAAATATCTACACCTACTCCCTTACGCAAAAATCTCTTGCCGGAAACAATACAAAAACTATCATTGAAAAAATATACTTGCAAGGATCTGAAGAGTATATCAAAGAGTACAGAGATGCTGATGGTATTTGGCAAGAATTTACAAATTCTCCAGAGAGCACACAAAGCTCCGGAGAGATAAATGATTTAGATGTAAACGTAAGTGCGAAGGGTATGTATATATCAACCTCATTTGCATCTTACTGGTACTTTATTGATACCTCCAAATTTCTTATGATTTCCCCATATCCAACAGAATTACTCTCCTACTCCCCAGACTCTACAAAATTAGGATACAAGGATCTCAAAGGCTATCAGCTCTTTACCTTTGATAAAGAAGAGGAAGACCATACTGTGAGAATCGGTTCGAAGATCATAAATAACGTGACAAATAATTTCTTCTGGCTATCAGACTCGACATACATTTACTTCAAAGACGGAAATAATATATTTATATCTGACAAAGATGGCGACAACAAATATTCATTAACAGAATCCACAAATATTCTTGAGTACTCAATAAACAACGCTCGAGATATCCTCTATACCTTCGAAAAGAATAGTGATGGTAAATTAACCATTGTTGAGAATAAATTTCACTAAGATACGCATCCGGCCGGAATCGAACCGACAACCTACGCGTTAGGAGTGCGTTGCTCTGTCCTTTTGAGCTACGGATGCATGTATAAATATACCACATTTCCAGAAGTAATTTAATTAGCTATGGGATAATAGATATTGTCATTTAATGGTATAATTAAGGTTGCTATGGAACAAGAGTATATAAAAATAAAAGGAGCAAGAGAGAACAACCTTAAGAATATATCAGTAGATATACCCAAAAACAAGCTTGTGGTATTTACTGGTGTATCTGGAAGTGGTAAATCTACGCTTGCATTTGACACCCTCTATGCAGAAGGTCAAAGAAGATACGTTGAATCTCTATCTTCCTATGCTAGACAGTTTCTAGGAGTAATGAAGAAACCCGATGTAGATTCAATCACAGGACTCTCTCCAGCAATATCCATAGACCAGAAAACAACAGGTACAAATCCTCGCTCTACAGTCGGAACCATTACAGAAATATACAATCATCTTCGACTACTCTATGGGCATATAGGACAACCCCACTGTCCAAGGTGTGGTTCCCCAATTCAATCACAAACCATCCAACAAATAACAAATAAAGTGATCAAAGAGATCTCCAACACCTCTGAGGTTACACAGGTTGTTTCACCCATCATTAAAAACAGAAAAGGCGAATTTACCGCTCTTCTAAGCAAACTCCTCTCGAAAGGCTTTTTAAGGGTCATTATAGATGGAGATACATACCTTCTTGACGATATAGAGGACATAAAACTAGAAGAAAACAACAAACATACAATAGATTTAGTAATAGATAGAATAGATTCCACCAAATTAGATAGAAAAAGACTCACAGATGCCATTGAACTAGCAATTACACAGTCAAATGGTGAAGTAAAGATATTACTTAAAGATAAAGAGCTATTCTTCTCAGAAAACAATACATGTCCGAAATGTGAGATATCCTATCCAAAGATCACTCCAGCATCCTTCTCTTTCAATGCTCCAGAGGGCGCATGCCCTAAGTGTGCAGGGCTAGGTGTTTTGAAAGAAATTGATGTAAATTTAATATACAACCCTGCCTTAACAATACTAGAGGGTGGCATCTTCCCATGGAGTAACAGAACTAGCAAAGATTCTTGGACATTGCGAATACTTCAAGGAATAGCTAAAGAACATGGTTTTAACCTTACTACACCAATCGGTAAATACCCAAAGGAAATTTTCGGCTTGATTTTCTATGGGAATGGCACAAAAGAGGCATATACAATTGAATACACCAATAGATTTGGTAGAACTAGACTCTATGAAGCCGAATATGAGGGAGTCATTCCAGAATTAGAGAGAAGATACAAGGAAACATCCTCGGATTATGCTCGATTCGAGACAGAGAAGTACATGAGAGAGAACGTATGCCCTGTGTGTGAAGGAAAACGACTTAAACCCTACTCTTTAGCAGTTACTATCGATGGTAAGAATATAGATGAAATTACCAATATGCCAACAAAAGATGTCTTAACATTCTTCAAAGCACTAGAGCTAAAAGGAAGTAAGAAAGACATTGCAGAACCAATAATTAAGGAAATTAATCAAAGATTAAATTTCTTAGAGAATGTCGGTTTAAACTACCTTTCGTTATCTAGAAAAGCCAATACACTCTCAGGTGGAGAATCACAAAGAATTAGACTAGCTTCTCAAATAGGTACTGGACTTTCAGGAGTCCTCTATGTGCTAGACGAGCCATCTATTGGCCTTCACCAAAGAGATATCTCAAAACTCATAACCTCCCTAAAAGATTTAAGAGATGGAGGAAATAGCATAATTGTAGTTGAACATGACGAAGAAATGACAAAGAGTGCCGACTGGATTTTAGATATTGGGCCATTTGCGGGTAAGCATGGTGGAAGCGTAGTTGCCAAAGGTACTTTAGAAGATATTAAGCACAGCGACTCGTTGACTGCGAAGTATCTCAACAAAGCCCTCTCTGTCGGGCAAGACATTCCTCAATCAATTCCAAGCACTAGCGGGAAAGAGATTTCTTTAATGGGTATAAAAACTCACAACTTAAAGAACTTAGATCTAACTATCCCACTAAACCAGCTAATTTGTATCACAGGTGTTTCTGGCAGCGGCAAGTCTTCACTGATAGCAGATACGCTTTATCCAGTACTAGCAAATAGAATATCAAGGTCTAAGCTTCAAGAAGGAAAATATGACTCAATTGAGGGTTTAGAGAATGTAAATCAGGTAATTAATATCGATCAGTCTCCTATCGGAAGAACTCCTCGCTCAAACCCGGCCACATACACAGGTGTATTTACCCAAATAAGAGAAATCTTCGCCCAAACAAACGAAGCACAAGCCAGAGGATACAAAGCTGGTAGATTTAGTTTCAATGCAAAAGGTGGAAGATGTGAGAAATGCCGTGGTGACGGCGTTTTAAAGATAGAGATGCAGTTCTTGCCAGACATGTACATAACCTGTGATGAGTGTAATGGTAGCCGATACAATGACGAAGCACTTCAAATAGATTTTAAAGGTAAAAATATATCTGAAATTTTAAAAATGACAGTCGAAGAAGCTTTAGAGTTTTTCAAAAATATTCCCTCTATATATCGGAAGCTTTCTGTTCTCAACGAGGTCGGTCTTGGATACATTGAACTCGGGCAATCAGCTCTTACTCTATCTGGTGGAGAATCCCAGAGGGTAAAGCTTTCCAAAGAGCTTTCTAAGATGTCTCGAGGGCATACTTTATACATCCTTGATGAGCCTACTACAGGGTTACACTACTACGATGTAGATAAATTGTTAGTAATTTTAAGAAACTTGGTAAAAAAGGGTCACACAGTAATCACGGTTGAACATAATATGGATATTGTCCGACACTCAGACTGGATAATTGATCTCGGACCGGAAGGTGGAGACCAGGGAGGCTACATTATTGCTCAAGGGTCAGTGTCAGATATCATAAAAAACAAGCAAAGTTGGACTGGAAAATATCTTAAAAAATACATTGGTGAAACTTCACGGGAGTAAACACGATAGCCACATCTTTACTATCACAAAATGACTGGGTGTAAAAAATAACCCCAATTTGTATTTTCTTTTACTTAAAAATGCTTTTTGAGCAAAAACTGTTGAAAATGCAAAAACTTCAGATCTGTGTAAGTTCAGATAGTTTTAACGAAATCTTCATTACTCTTTTTTGAAATTTCCTGATGTTCCACTTAGTACGATACTGAAAACACCCATTCTTCCTTACTTTCTTTTCCACAGATAATACACTTGCCCGAGGAGCCGACACCCTCTTTTGTGAGACATCTGGTGGTAGCCTTGGTTTCACTCTTAATCTTCTCCTCACACTCATTGTTACCACACCAATGTGCTAGTACAAATCCCTTTTCATTGCTTAGGACACTCTTTAGCTCTTCATATGACCCTACTCTATGGGTTTTTGATACTAACCACAGCTTAAACTATCTTTCCCTCAAAGCCCCAATGCTGCGCAGCTTTGGCAAGTGCAGAATCTGGATTTTGGAGTATCCACTCATCTATTTTTCCTCTGCCCAACGCAATATCTTTGGCCTGCACTACCGCTTCTACACCAGCCTCTATACCCCATGGATGTCCTAACACTCCACCACCACACTGTATGATTATGTCCTCACCAAGTTGTTTAATTGACTCATCAATAGTGCCTGGATGAAGACCACCAGAAGCTACATGCCATACTGGCTTCATGCCATACCAATTCTGCCCTAGTGTCATTGAACTTGCTGGCGTTACATCTAACTGTAATGTGTCTCTAATCAATTTTGGCTCTCCATAGTTTTCCATCTTAGTTTTTGGAGCACCACCATGTATTGAATCCACACCTAAAAGACGCATTAGCTTAGCAATAACTACCATAGACATTGAGAAATCAGCAATAAAGCCTTTGTCATATACTCCAGCACCAGAATCCCTATCAAAAAGACCATGCATAGCCCTATGTGCATGTATAGCCAATCCAGGATTTTTCAATCTCATTGTATGAACAGCAGAAAATCCAGTAACAACGACATCCAACATCATCCATCTTCCACCCTGTGCCTTTATACGATCTGTTCTCTCAATCATTGTATCAAAGTTAGAATGAGTAACATTACAAAGGTAGAACTTCTTTTTCCCAGATTTCTTCTCAATATCTCTTTGAACAGCATGTACAAGATCGCATCTGTCTTCAAATTTGTTAAAAAACAAGCTTGTTAGGTTCTCATCATCCTTAATCCCATGGTAATCACCATTTGCAGCAGTAAACAGTACCTTTGCTAATTCGGCCTGCTCTTTGGCTGTTCTACCAACTTTTGGCTTAGGTACAGTACAAAGCAAAGGTCCCTCTTCCAGTTGCATTTGCTCCCTTACTCCACTGATACCAAACTGTGGACCAGGGAAAGATTGCACAATGGCTTTAGGAAATCGAACATCTAGACATCTAAAAGCTTTAAGCATCTTCATTCCATCTATATTCCCAACTATACCTGCTAGAAGACCAGACATATTTCCAAGCTCAAAAAGTTCTTTTTTGTAGGCTATCTTGAATGTTTTTGTCTTTGGCTCAAGATCAAAAGCTATCGCTTTCATTTTGTCAGCCATCTTTACACCTGAGTTTTTTCCAGAATACACACCAGTCCACGTACCAGTAGAACTCTCAGCTGCACATGCAGCAGCTACATCCTCAAATTTATCCATACCGATACCATCGGCAAGCTCGATATCTAAAAAGGATATTATGTAGTCCTCATCGGGATTTTTTGGCTTCCATCCCTTAGGAGCAACATATGATGAATGATTTGAACTAAACATTGGCAGTAAATCTATATATTATACATCTACATATTAAATCAAACCTCTCCTTTTGTAAAATACCTATCTAGGATATAATGCGGTATGTTTAAAAAATTCGTAGAAAAATATAATCTCCCTTCCTTTAGACTAAAACAATTACAAGAGCAGTACTTCATACACAATATCTCCTCTTGGGACGAGCTTACTACATGGTCTAAAGATATGAGGGAAACATTAAAGAAGGAAGTCCCCTTTTCAAAGCTTGGAAATCTACAAGAGTTTAGCTCCAGTGATGGGAGAACAGTTAAGCTTCTCTCCTACACATATGATGGGTATCCAGTAGAGACAGTTCTAATGAGAAACAAGGATAGAATAACCATTTGCATAAGTAGCATGAGTGGTTGTCCTGTTGGATGTAAGTTCTGTGCAACAGGAAGGATGAAGAACAACAGAATCCTTGATGAACAAGAGATAATTGACCAGGTGATGTATTTCAAAAGGAAATTAGCAAAGAAAAACGAGAGTGTTACAAACATCGTTTTTATGGGTATGGGAGAGCCTTTGCTTAACTTGGACAATGTTTTAAACGCAATTAAGATACTTACAGATCCCGAGTTAATTGGACTGGGTAGAAGAAGAATTACTCTTTCTACAGTTGGATATATAGAACAATTGAAGGAATTCTTTAAAGCAAATACAGGTGTAAAGATAGCAATTAGTCTACATGCACCAAACCAAAGGCTAAGAGAGTTCCTGATGCCAAAAGTAGCTAAGGACAACAGGTTAGATGACTTAATGAAGGTATTAATTGACTACCAAAAGAAAAAGGGTAAAAAGGTTACATACGAGTATATCCTCATAAAGGATGTAAATGATTCAGCAGAACATGCAAAGGAGTTAGCAAAGTTGCTTAAGAACCAGATTTGTTTAGTTAATCTGATTAATTTTAATAAGTCAGATAATATTCCTTTTGAAACTACAACAAAGAGAAGGGTTGAGGATTTTCAAACTATTCTTAATTCAAGAGATATTAACAATACACTAAGATATTCCCATGGTAATGATATATTAGCTGCTTGTGGACAGTTGGCAAGTATTTCATAAACTTAAGTTTGATTTCATTAAGAAATCATTTTCCAGAAAAATGTTGTGATAAGATTTGTGCATGAAAAATGCTATCATAACAAAAGAAATTGGAGCTTCTCCAAACTATGACGAAAATAAAGTCGGCGATTATTTTGCTGCCCTTGGCTACGACATTTTATTTCTCGCTATTAACAAGGCTTTACACCATACATCACCAGATATTGAAATGTGGGGCAAGAAATGGGAGATAAAAACTCCCAAAGAAAACGGTAAATACACTATAGAGCATACAATTCAGCATGCTTCCAAGCAGTCTAAGCACATTATCATCGATTTACGTAAATCTAAAATGTCAGAATCAAAAGCATTATTAAAGATTCAAAGAGAATCAAGATTACGAAAGGTAATCAAAACTGTATTGGTAATTACAAAATCAAGAGATCTCTTGATTATAAAGGGGAAGTTTGGTAGCATGAAAGCATAGGAACACCTCCTTTGTCGGATGACTTAGGGGGTGTTCTTTTTTTTTATACCTTCTTTCTTATTTGTTTAAATTCGGGGTGACTCGATTTGAACGAGCGACCTCTACGTCCCGAACGTAGCGCTCTAGCCATCTGAGCTACACCCCGTTACTCTTCTCCCCTTTCTTGTAATCTACATACTCCTTGATTAAACCGGCTAATAACACAGTAAAATCATCTACATTACCTAACAAAGGTATAGCATCACTTATAAAATCAATAGGAAGTATTAAATATACTAATGCAACAATAATTATCCATCTATCCTTAAAGAATCTCTTTAACATAATATCTTTTTAACAAATTACATCTGATCCACAACCTCTATACCCAAAAGATTTAACCCCTCCTTCATAGTTACCATCGTGGCTTCAACAAGACTAAGAAGGAATTCCTTGTCCTCGTCCTGAGCATCAAGTATACGAACATTCTGGTAGAAATTGTTAAATTTCTGTCCTAAATCGAACAGATATTGGCAAAGTATCGATGGACAATAGCTCATACCGGAGTTAAGCACAACACTTCTGTATTTGCCAATGCGATTAAGCAACTCCTTCGCATAGGGATTTCCTAAACAGCTACCAACACACAGGCTCCCGAGATTCTTAGAATCCGAATCTCTCAGGAGAGAACTTCCCCTTGCATACACATACAGAAGATATGGTCCCGTATCTCCGTCAAAGCTAATACTTTTTTCAAAATCAAAGATAACATCCTTACCTACCCCTACTTTCAAGAAAGCGTATTTTATTGCCGCTTGAGCTATCTTTTCAGCACTCTTTTCCTTCTCACCCTTACCATTCTCCTCCATTACAGCAAGGACCCTCTTCTTTGTTTCGTCTAACAACCACTGAGCCTCTATTATTTTCCCTTTCCTGCTAGACATTTTCTCAGCACCTGGAAGCTTAACCATACCATGTGGCATATGTACTGTTTTCTCTGCCAAATCTTTTCTTAATTTGCTCAAAGCATCTAATAAGACTTTGAAATATCCAGATTGCTCATTACCAGTAATTATTATTGACTCGTCATACTCAACTAACTCACCCTTTTTAATAGCCAATCCCAAATCTTTTGCCTCGTAGGTAGGAATTCCATACTTATTTACAAAAACCCTTGTATGCAAACCCTTTTCTTTGTCTCCCTCGTATATAATTGCACCCTCATCTTCCTTAAATACGCTTCCTACATTGTCCAAAACAATCTTTAAACCACTCTCTCCTACCTCACTTTCGAAAAAGTAATAGTCAAAAGTAGTTCCTACTCGTTCATATATTGTTTCGAAGTAATCTAAACACCACGATCTTCCCTTCTGGTACATATCTTTAAGATCAACTCCTTCATACACAGGAACATCTTTCTTCTCTAACTGAGGAATGAACATGGAGAAAATGTAATAGTTAATAGCATCAATTTCCTTAATTGCAGCTTCATCTTTGTCATCGTCATAATACTTAAATCCAAGCATATATGCTTCTCCTAGATACTTTACCCTCTCAATTAGACTTTTCTGCTCTACATCCTTAAAAGACACACCATTCTCTTCCATCATCTTGACTATACCCCACAAAGTTTTGGCCACATGAAGACCAACATCCCCTTGGTAGTTTGCTCTCTTTACTGTGGCCCCAAGAGCCTCTGAAAGCCTCGCAAAAGATTCTCCAACTATGTTGGTATATAGGTGACCAATATGTAGTATTTTAAATGGATTAGCATCTGTATACTCAATTACAATCTTCTTACCATCTTTACCACCAATGCTTGTAAATTCCCCACTCTTTACCTTACTTAATTCCTTAAGTAAATGCTGGTTTGATACAAAGAAATTTACAAATCCTGGCTTAGCAGCCTCTACCTTTTCAATATCCTCATCCTTCTCAATTTTACTTACAATATCGTTGGCAATATCCAAGGGATTTTTCTTTAAAATAGAAGACAATCTCATCGCGATATTGCTTGAATAGTCTCCATTCCCACTAACTCTTGGCTCCTCTACTTCAATGATATCGTACTGCACTCCCATCTCTTTTAGAGATCTTTCAATCATTCCCTCTATTTTTTTCTTAATATCCATATTTTTATTCTAACATAATGGCGCACTCGGAGGGATTCGAACCCCCAACCGTCGGTTCCGAAGACCGATGCTCTATCCAGTTGAGCCACGAGTGCATTTTTAAATATACGTACCTGGCCGGAATCGAACCGACAACCGTTGGCTCCGCAAGCCAATGCTCTATCCAATTGAGCTACAGGTACAAAAGAGCTACAAATTTATTAATTCTACCACATTTATTCTAATTCAAATACAATATTCCCCTCCTCATATGTTATTAAATATTGCACATTAAGCTTTTTAAACATTTCCAATGTTTCATTGTGTGGATGACCGAATTTGTTCCCTTCACCAACCGAACAGATGGCTATCTCAGGTTCTACTGAATTGAGAAACATCTCTGAGGAAGCAGTCCTTGAGCAATGATGACCAGCCTTGAGTATATCTACATCCCCAACATCATCAGAAATCTTCTCCTCCACCTCCTTTTCAGCATCCCCCGTTAGCAGGATTCTCTTTCCGCCCACTTCTACATCCAAAACAACAGATTCATTGTTAATATTTTCCTCACACTTTGCTTCTACAGGATATATTACCGACATCAAGATTTTTCCATACTTCAGCTTGGTTAAAGTATCCACTTTTACAAGTTTCTCTGCGTATTCTTCGAGCATAAACTTGTAAGAAGAAGTATCCGTACATGACGGTGAATACCAGATACTATCTACGCTATAATTTTCCAGCACCATCAACAAGCCCCTCAGATGATCATCGTGTGCATGCGTCAATACAACTACCTCGATATTTCTATCATACATAGGTATATATTTTGCAAGCTCATATAAAACAGCGTCATCTGGACCTCCATCAACTAAAATTTGAAAATTATCCTGCTGAATTAAGATTGCATCTCCCTGCCCAACATCAAGGAAAACGGCTACAGGCCCATCACTATGTTTGTTATACTGCATGAAAGTAGCAATTATAACAAAAAGAACTATAACCCAGTTTTTAAGAATAAATTTTAAGATAGTAATTAGAATCTTCACCTCCTACAGGATAAAAATATATACAAAATAATACAACAACGACAGCAATAGCGATGGAAATCCACTTTCCATCAACCAAATCCCAATATCCAACACCACTATTACCAATTAACTGTACTACTATCTCCACATATTTAAGCTGTAAATTAACGACATACATTAGAAAATGGTTCGATAGAACAAGCCCCAGCACACCAAACAACATAGTCGATTCGATAACAGGTAGTACCAAAGTATTTGCTATAACAGCCCACATAGAGAATGTTTGAAAGGTAAAGATAGAGATTGGTAAGGTAGTAATCGTGCAACTGATAGTAGTTAAAACCGTATCCACAAAGAAACCCTCTCTAGAATTAATCTTAAGTGCATTGGTTATAGATGGCAAAAGATATATAAGACCACCTGTAGCACAACAGGATAATTGAAACCCTACATCAAAAACAATCTTTGGATTAAACAGTATGAAAATAAAGATGCAGAGAAAAAACACCACATGTATGCTCCCCTTCCTACCCCACAACAACCCGATTAAAGTTATGCTTGCCATTATACAGGCTCTCACTATCGATGCAGATACACCTGAGAGTAGGCAGAAACACCAGATAAACATTATAGACAGGCAAATTCTGATTCTCTTCGGCAGAAATCTTAGAAACGAATTCACTACTATAAGCAAGATCGTTACGTTATACCCAGATGCTGCGACAATATGACTTATACCAGCAATGCGTATATTAGATTCAAAAGATTGACTAAATAGTCTATCTTCACCCATTAAAATGCCTACAAATAGAGAAGATTGAGGCTCATTTATATATTTCTCCACATTTTTAATAATTTCTTGTTTTAAATCTACCAGACATCTTTGTAAAAAATATTTTTTACTAAAACTATCACACTCCATTTTTGGATATTCCATCAAAAAATATATTTCCCTGTTTTTTAGAAACTTTTTGTAATCAAAATTCTCAGAAATTTTTGGTTCAACAAGAGTACCAGAAATTTTACATATATCTCCCACTCTAAATTTTTGGAACTTTTCTACCTTAATTAAAATATCTCCGGAAATTTCGGGCTCTATATCACCACCCCGTAGTAATCGCACCTCCAAGTTTTGGTAGCTATGCTTTTGAGCAGGTTCAGATACCACCACTCCGTCAAATCCCGTGTAACCTGAAGTGAAACCCACCGCAATATTTGAAACAATTTTTTCCTTGTTCACCACTTTCAAAGAACACACTAGGCTAAAAGTGGCTACAGAAAAGACAAGAAGAAATATACTCATACCTTTACTAACCCTCTCCCTCCGCCCCCTATTATCCCTATTCATAAAACTATTGTCTTTCTCTCTTTTAGAGATACACAGAGCTATCGCAACAGTAAGTAAAGTGCAACAAGACATGTAGAACAATCCGATAGTTAGCGCGTTCCAATTGTTTCTCAGAAAAGGTATCCCGAAGAGAATAAAAAAGAGATGTAAAACAGAAACCAATATGATTTTGTAATCCCATACATAGACAAATAGGCTTACAAACCTCTGAGTAAAAATTTTAAGAGGATGAAACATTTCAAATACATATTTTGTCCTTAAATTTGTCCAATGTGGTCTGCCCAATTCCACTCACATTTAACAAGTCCGTTATCTGTGTATATGGCCTTCCATCAATTATCTTCTGTGCGGTAGAATCGCCCACTCCATTTAGTGTAGTAAGCTGCTCTTTTGTCGCTGTATTGATGTTTACACACTCTACTTCCTCATTCTCGGTATCTATGCTTGATTCCGTATCGCTGAAGTTATCTTCCACATCCTTCGCTATAACCGCAAACTCCTGTAGTTTACAATCTACATCTTGTTCAAAGGGGATATATATCTTTTGGTTGTTTTTAAGTGGTAATGCTAAGTTAATCTTTCTAGATAGATACTCCTTCGCATAACCTTTCTTAAGCCCCTTAGATGTGTTTAGCGCATCTACTATTATGGATCCTTCGTCAAAACAGTATACAGAGGGGACATTTACAGCACCAGAGATATCTACTCTTATCGGACACTCTGGCTCCCCCTCCTCTATAGGCTCACATTTATTTTCTACAACATACACACTCTGTTCTTTAAGATTATTAGATATCTTTCCAACCTTTGGCAAAAAGTAGTAAATAGCAAGGGCACCGAGAAAAAAGCCCAAAAGGAAGAACATAATAAATACGTAAATATATCTCCTATTCATTGGAGATAATATATATTATCGAGATTAAAAAACGATTAATTCTCCAATATTTGGATTGATTCAACAGTCACAGCATTGACTGGCTTGTCGTCAGAATCCGTAGTTACCCTTTCAATGGAATCAACCACTGCAAAGCCTTCTACAACCTCTCCAAATATAGTGTACGAACCATCTAGATTAGACATATTTGCCTGAGTAATGCCAGAACTAGTTATAAAAAATTGTGAACCATTAGTATCTGCCCCTGCATTTGCCATACCAAGTGTATATGGTTTGTACTTTCGACTTGTTATCTCGTCGTCTACAGTATATCCAGGGCCTCCTCTGCCTGTTCCAGTTGGATCTCCTGTTTGTATTACAAAATTTCTAATTACTCTATGGAAGATAACTCCCTCGTAGTATCTCTGTCCAACTAAAAAGAGAAAACTGTTTACTGTCTCTGGTGTTTCATCCTCAAAAAGGTCTACCGTTATATCCCCAACGGATGTTCTTATTAATGCTTTGTAATTTATGCCCTTTTCTAGTACGTTTTCTGGTTTTGTAAATTGCATTGTATCTGTATTGATTAAATTATTTGTATCTACAGCTGAGCCTTTCAAAAAGGAAAGTCCTATTACTGTGGCAACAAGCAAGCCTACTGACAGTAGTAATATTTTTCTGTTTTCTTTTAACCCATCTTTAAGACCTGGCATATTACAGGATACTATATTTATATATTTCTTTGCAAATTATGGCATATTTACCCACCAGAAAGGTTGTTTCTCACCACTACTGTTAAACCATTTGCCATGCCTCATTACCTGATCCATTGTAGGGCCATCAGTACCATAGTCTAGTTGCACCTGGCTGATATAGAAGGTTGCATCTATATCCCAAGTATTAAATATTGCTTTGTATTGGAAGTATTGCCCACTTGATGGGAAAGTTAGTTCCTCTCCTGTATCGTCTGAAAGATATCCAGAGGTCGACCTTAGATCATCTATCCAGAGATTCCTTCCCTCATCTCCATTTGTAATGTTAAGAGTCAATAAATTTATAGCATTTACTTGAGTATTTATAGTTCTGTTCTTAATCGGTATATACTCCCTTTGCCATTTGAATACATCTGCATTCACTGTATATCCACCACTTGGAAATGTGGAACCTGTATCCCAAGAAGATACGGTTACAGCTCCTGTGCTAGCGGTTATGGCAGATACAGTACCTTGAGCTATATACTCTGTACCATCATAGTTTTCCTTTATAATGACTTTTTCGTCTTTGTACAACCCACTTCCTAGCTCATCTAGACCATAAACTGTTGCATCAATATTAAAAGATGTATCTCCAGAGCCTGTTATGAGATTACCACTTACCAGAGATGCTCCAAAGTCTATCTGTACTGGGTGAGTTCGTGATTCCATTTCATATACCTGACGAATATCTTCAGGGTTTCTAGCAATATTAGATATCCTAACACCATCAATAATTCCATCAAAATAGCTGACATAGTTTGTCATCATTGATCCAATAGTTAAATCCATTGCTTGAGTATTTGGAGTTACAGTAACACCAGTGGTAACTTTAACAAGTTGCCCATTGTGGTACAATCTTAGCTCATCTTCATCATCATCAAAAACACCAGTTAGATGATGCCAAGAATTTAGCTCCAGTGATTCGTTCACTGTAGCATAGTAGTTTGATCCTGCAGCAACTTCAAAACCGAAGCTGTAACCAGCTCCTGTATTTCCTGCCCAAGAAGCATCATAACAGAGGCTAAGCCAAAAATTATGATTGTATGTTGAAGTTTCTCCGTACCATCCCTTTGTCACTATCCCTCCACCACTCTCAGAAACACTTGGTAGACTATCAGGTTTTATCCATGCTTCAACAGTAAATGAAGAACTAAAATCTAAACTGTTGTCATCAAGAATAGTTACTTGATCTGAACCACTAAAATCAAGCCCATCTCCCATTTTTCCATCTGCCGGGGCTGGATAATCTAGCTGCGTAACAAGAGTTCCCCAGAGAGCTTTTGCAACAAGTATATTATATGTCTTTGGTGTGAAGCTAACCCAAGTGGAATTGTTATCATATTGCCATCCGCTATTATATCTTACTGCTATAAAATTATTACTATTATTAGCGTATGCTGTTATACTTTGCCCTGAAAGAGAAGGCGAATACATAATATAAAGGGTCGAAGAGACATCTTGTGCAGCGACACCATAATTAATACTTGTAGGAGATAGCGTCTCCCCTTCTAAAGTTACTATCTGACAGAAGCTATCACCACCTGGGCACGTAATATCCATCTCATAGTTGTTTGCAACTCCATTCCACTGGTTCATTATCATTGTTAAGTTAGATGATAAAATTCCATATCTCATTCCATAGTAAGAAGTAATTCCAGAATTCCCTTCCCTACTTTGATCTATATATGTCGAACCTTCACCACCTTCATCAAAGTTCCATAGACCAACAGTATTGGTGTCTGGTTGGTAGTTAGAGTACTCTGTTTCTCCCCATATAGTATTCAAATATGAACCTGGTCTGTCCCCTGCAACATATATTGGTAATGTCGTTGCGGAAGAGAGATCCTTTTCCTCAATGATTGTATTCACGAATCCATCTTTTCCCAATCTATAGGCATTTGCAATTTCATTTGTTGTACGAGCACCGCTTGAAATACGTATTTCATCCACCGAACCATTAAAATAAGCTTCACTAATCTGTGCTTGAGCTATCTTTAATGCCATACTTGAGAAATTAAATGTCATTGCTGTAGTACTTTTTAATACGCCGTCTAGATAACATCTACCCGTTGTTCCATCAAACGTAAATGCTACATGGTTCCAAGCCCCAACTACAGGAGTTATTTTACAATTACCAACATCCCAAGCCCCCAAATATATTCCTCCATCGGACTGATGTAAAATATGGAAATTACCCGCAGAAGCGCCTCCAAGAAGTAATGGCCACTGCCTTGTTGTGGGGGTTGCTGTTGGTTTTATCCACATCTCTATGGAGAATGGGGTGTTTCCGAGACTTAATCCGCTAACACTTGCCAAAGATAGATAATCACTGCTTCCATTGAAACTCCTTGCTCCTTCAATCTTTCCGCTATTTAAATATGATGTTCCAGTTGGAGTTAAATGGTTTCCACTATTACCACTATCTTTGATGTATGCACCACTTCCTCCTCGTTCATCTAAATGCCATAGACCTACAGTATATCTATCTACATTTTGCATTCCAGCAGATATTTTCTTACTGTAATCTCCTCCTATTTTAATTATAGAATCACTATTCGTCTGTATTACCTTAGATATTTGAGTACCCGTAAAATAATTTGCTTGTATTTCATCTTCCGTCCTTACAATACTTGAGATACGGATTTCATCTATTGAGCCATTAAAATAAGCTTCACTAACCTGTGCTTGAGCTATCTTTAGTGCTGTACTAGATAAATTAAATGTCATCGCTGTAGTGCTTTTTAATGCTCCATCAAGATAACATCTACCCGTTGTTCCATCAAACGTAAATGCTACATGGTTCCAAGCTCCAACTACAGGAGTCACCGAACACTCTCCACCATTCCAAACTCCAAGGCTGATAGTTCCACTTGTATTATACGAAATATGCAAATTACCTGCAGAAGCATCGCCCAAGAGTAATGGCCACTGCCTTGTTGTGGGGGTTGCTGTTGGTTTTATCCACATCTCCGTGGAGAATACTGTGTTTCCTAAACTCAATCCACTAACACTTGCTACAGATAGATAATCGCTACTTCCGTTAAAATTCCTTGCTTTTCCATATGGACCATCCACTATGGTTGTACCAGTTGCAGTTCCCGTATTACTACCAACAACATCAGCTACAGATGTACCACTTGTTTCTTCCATTGGCCAATATCCTAAGAGCCCTGTTGTATCAGTATCATAAAGATATGGGTTATCGAAACTCTCCCATAGTGAATCACTCCCTCTTTTACTCTTCGAAGACCATCCGCTAGACTCTTTTACATCTCTTCCGGATGTATCTGTAAAATTGGTTAACGTTCCATTACATGAAGCACCGCAGCTACCAATCGCACTAGCTGTTGTACCACTTAATTCATTCATCTTCCAAAAGGCAAACATACTATCTGAGCTGTATGGCGTTTCTCCATCTGATGTAGAATAGTTTGATACAATTTCAGATGCGGATAGCACACGCGAATAGACTTGAATATTATCAATATTCCCATCAAAATAGTTCTGAGTACCTGGCTCATATCTACCAATAGAAAGGATATTTGTCCCAGAAGCTATCCCCATAGTACCAACAGTACTAACAGGACTATTAGCGTCCTCCACACCATTAACATATAGGTGAAGTCCAGTAGCATCATTAGCCTTAAAAGTCGTACATACATGTGTCCACTTATCTGCTACTGCAGAATTCGATGCACCTTCAATATATGCCGTACCTGATATATATACTTTGTACATATCCGTTCTCCCCGTTTCCTGCCCTATATCATCTTTTAAAAGCATAAACCCTTCCCACGCTATGTTGTCAATCTTTGTTAGTATGAAATCATCATCAGAGATTGTGTCATGCTTAACCCATGTACAAACCGATAATTCTGTTAAAGCATCAAAACTGTCAACATCCCCTACACTAATATAATCGTCTACACCATCAAGAGCAATTCCACCATCACCATATGATGTCCAATTACTCCATGTACTATTATCTGTACTTACCCTATATTGAAACTCAATATTTCCAGCTTGGTAATTGGAAAGTACTTCTGAGTCTGGAAGTGCTCTTGAATAAATTCTTACCAAATCTATGTTTCCATTCCAAAAGTCACCTCCAGATCCATAACCTTCTTTCCCAATGGTCAATGCTGTGCTGGTATTAGTTATGCTTTCAGAAAAGGCTACAGAGTCCTGTAATACACCATTAATATATAATTTGGCATAAGAGCCATCATATGTCCCGACAATATGTTGCCATTCGTTATATCCTTTGGACAAGCCCTCTGGCCAAGCACTATTTGTGCCTGAAAAAACCCAGAAACGAAAATATCCATCCTCGAAATAAAGACCATACCCGTCTTCCCATATACTGTTTGATTTTGCAATTATTGCAGGATAGGAGCTACTACCCTTATTAAGATTAACCCATGCTTCAAGTGTAATATTTGTTTCTAGATTCAAATAAGCATTATTAGGAACACTTATATAGTCATCAACTCCATCAAACATTACTGCTCCAGATCCCCATCTTCTGTTGTCTGCAGTCCATCCTGTACCTACAGCTGCATCTTGACCAGTGGTAGTCATACTTGTTAATGTACCATTACATGATGTACCACAGCTACCTCCACTTACCGCAGTGGTACCGCTAGTTTCATTGAAATTCCACTGAGCTACTAATCCAGTTGTACTATATGGTGTTTCTCCATCCCCTGTATTTACACCAGATGGTATCCAAGACAATGTAGCTTCTGACATACTACTACCCATATCCATGGAAGAGGAGGTATATTCTCCAAAGATATTACCTTCTTCGGCTTCCGTTGGTTTATACCTAATAATTACAATTCCTGAGCCACCAGTACCACCATTGCCTCCCCCTGTTGCACCACCACCACCACCACCACCTAGCCCATTGGTACCAGCATTTCCCACTGTTCCTCCACCACCACATGCTCCTGGACTTCCACTAGTAGTACGACCTGACGAGGCTCCTCCTCCAGCATAACACACAGAAGTTCCTGAAATTGAAGAGTATGCACCGGTACCACCATTGCCTGCTGTTTTATATCCTCCAGTAGTTCCAGCTGCCCCTGCACCACCACCACCACCACCATTATAAGCCGGTGAGGCTCCTGTTCCACCACCATTATAACCCTGTGAACCTATACCTCCAGAGGCAGTAGAATTCCATGCGGCGGCACCACCACCACAACCTCCATTTCCACCATTGGCAGTAGGTGCTTTGCCAGCACCTCCACCATAAGCAGTTATTGTCGAAAACTCTGAATCACCTCCGTTTGAGCCAGCTACTCCTCCCGCACCAACCGTGACAGAAAATGAACCTTCTGAAATTACAAATGTTGAATCATATACCATACCCCCTGCACCACCACCACTATTAACCAAGCCACCACTCCCACCACCACCACCACCACCAACTACTAAAACTGCAACATCACCCGAACCTGTACATACAAAATCTCCACTTGCCGTAAATGTGTGAATCTTATAAACACCATCCATAGTCACAGTACCACCAGTACAATTAAAAGCAGAAGTTGGTTGTTCAATTTGTATCTTCGGTCCAGTTACGGATTCTACACCATTAAATATTCCGCCACTAAAATCTGTAGTATCATCATGTACAATACTAGGATCTATCCTTACAGGAAATACCCTTTCACTACTTAACAACCATTCTAAACTTACAGTAACCTTTGCCCTGTAGTTATCATTCTCTCCCTCTTCTACCTTTAGTTTTACATCAAATGTCTTGCTATTAATATCATCAATAGCAAAGTTTGGTAAGAAATGTGCTAAATACCTACCCTTACTATCCACAAAATAATATGTGCTTGTACTCTGTCCATCAATAGTAAACCAACCTTCTTTTAATTCAACATCACTATCCATCTTCAAATCAAAAACAAACTCATTAACAGGAAGTGAACATTCCTTGACTTTACAACTATCCTGGTATGCCTCCAAATCTCTAATAATTATCTCCTCTTTCAATCCCAAACCCTTCATTATCTGGTATTCCAAATCTACACCATTTGCAACATCCTTATTCAATACAGTTTGTTTGGATACTGGAACCTCTTGATCCTCATATACCCCTATCTCTCGGCCAACATCTATTAATTCTGTAGATGTCTTTATACTATCCGTACCGATTACATCCGCGACCAATACAACCTCATCCCCATATTTCTCCAGATTTTCTCCTGTGAGATCCACACCTACTAAAGACATCTCTATGCCATATCTTTCTTTTTTTTGAAAAAGCTTTGCTATTTTTGTAAAGATATTACCCTTTTCTTTTTCAAAAGGATTATTAGCTGATGTCTGTGCCTCAAACCTTACCCACTGCTTATCTGGTTGTTCTACATTACCAAAATCAACAGAGAATTTAGGATTTTTGTTTACCAGATATGCAACACTTCCTTCCTTAGGAACAAATATGTTGTCATTGGGAGATATCCTTCCAAAGAGAAAATACATAGTAAGACCGATAGCTAGCTGTAGAGAAAGTGCAACAACAAAAATAGTTGTTTTGTACTTACAAAAGAGACTCTTTATTCTGTTTTTTAAGGCAGATTTTTTCATCATAACTACAATGATCTGTTGTAAATAATTTGTATATCTCCAACTCTTGCATAACTGTCATTTGCCGAGGACATCTTGATAACAAACATACATGTTGTACCAGCTCCAGTACATTCATCCAAGCTCGATCCTGAAATAGTGGCAGTATTCCAAACTCCTGCAGTACTCGAGGCCTGCCCAGTAGACGATCCATCTACTGTTGCAGAACTTTCTTCATAAACATAGAAATCTAATTTATTATTTGTTGTACCTGTAGCTTCCGTAGCATAATTAAACAATACCCATCCACTACCCCATGAGCTGAAATCTGAAGGGAGAGTAAATCTAACACGAACATCATAATCATTTAAAGATGTTTCTGAACTACTCCATTCGTAGTAATTCATTGAATCGGAGGATGTTCCTTCGCTGTCAGAAGTCATTACACCTGTGTTGCTTGTACTATCTGCAGAGAGGACTGCCCCTGAATATTCTGCCGATAGAGTAATCATATTAGTATAATCTCCCAACGGCACCCAAGCTTCATCGACATAGAATTCTAGACGGTCAGAGGTAGTGTTGTATCTTATTCCTCCCTGATACCCAGTTCCTGCACCTAGTGTTAAAGTGACATTACCAGAAGATCCACCTCCAAAAGTAGCATTTCCTCCAGAATCAACGACAAACATGTCACTGCCACCCGTTTGCATCTTCAGAAGGTTTCCCCCTGTTCCTGTTTTGTTTACCCAAATACTGTTTGTATCGTTGGCACTATCTACCTGTGCAAGAGCTGGGGCAAGATTGATATATCCCAAACCACTTCCGACACCTCCTGCAATAGCTACAGAGAGCTTTAATACTTGGGTCTCTCCAGAGTAGTTATATAATCTTACATTGTTGTTATCATATATAACTATCCTGTAACCCGTGTTGTAGGTTATAGATATGTTTTCTAATCTTGGATAGTAAGCTAGATTTGTAGTAGTAAATATTACCCTGTATTGGATATAATTATTCGGTGTACTTGAAATCGTAGCTCCATCATTATTTGTTAACAATTTTTCTACCCTTACATTATCTAAATATATTGTGTTACTAGATGCAGATTGGTTTGTTAATCTTATCTTCGTTACACCATCAATGTCTGTACCAGTAATATCTGAGATATCCCAATATATCTTTTGCCATGTATCTGCCGCATCTATAGTAATATCTTCATACTGTTCTGCAGCGGCACTTTCCCCTACCCCAAGTCTTAATGTGTTACCTGTTTGAGAGGCCCTAACCCACGCAGTAACATAGTCGTAATCGGAGATATCTGTACTGGTTATTGTAGCTTCTGCATATCCTCCAGATGTACTGCTAGTAATTTTGGTTACATTGGTAGCTGTTGCTTCGTCTTCGTCTTCGAAGAAATCTATATTCCTAGTTACATCTCCCTCTTCAACAGTAGCATTGGTACCAGTCCATGTTGTATGTGTATCTGCACTTTCAAGTGTTGCGTAGTCTGTTCCACTAGTAAATGGTTTCCAAGCTTCCCATGATCCGTCTGTTGAGTCCGTACTGTTTCCACTTCTGGTTTGTATAGATATCTTTCCATATGTATCTAATGATTGAGTCCATCTTAGATTGTCATATGACTGAGCATTGGGAGTTGCTATAACTGGGCTATTGTAGATACCGTAGGAGTTATAACCTATGGATGTTCCAGAATAAGTTGGGATTGTGCTACCTGTAACAGAGGACCCGTAGTATATAGCGATCCTACCACTTCCTCCATTTCCTCCAAAAGTATAATGAGTTGCCGCATCTGTACCACCAAGACCACCATTTGCAGAAATTAAATTAGATCCCAAGGAGTTTGATATTCCTTCTATTCTTATACTTCCACCAGCACCACCACCACCTTTTCCATCTATAAGAACTGTTGAATCTTCAGCTCCATTTCCTCCATTAGAATCTATGGATCCACTAACAGATAATTCATTTGCTGTAATCAATATAATACCCCCTCCACTACCACCAGCACCTCCATTATAATGCACAGCTGCATTACTCTCTGTTGCACCACCAGCACCACCACCACTTCCAAAGTACAGTTTTGATAATGAAGACTCACCATAACATGCTCCTCCTCCTCCTCCTCCTCCTTTATTGTAGGTTGCAATTCCAGAAGTTCCTCCATTACCACTACTAGCACAAGTACCATCTTGCCCGGAAAAAGTTGAAGTGCTACTTATACCTGCATATCCTGGAGTTGCATATCCTCCACCAGCACCACTACCTCCTATTCCAGGATACGTAGTACTTGGCCTTGACGCACCACCACCACCACCACCACCACCAGAGATTGTCGAGGAGTTACCTGTACCTCCTGGATATGCTGAATTCAATTCATACTTACCACCACCACCTCCTCCACTAAATGTTCCATTATACCCAGTGTTGTCAGCTGCACTTACTGCTCCAGAGCCATATCCATCCTTCAAAGAACTTAATGTTGAATATATGCTTTCACCAGATTGAGAATCAGTCGTGTAAAGTACTGTCTGTATACCACCAGAATATCCCTTTCCACTAGCAGAAATACTCCCATTAACAGTTACCGTACCATTTGCCCTAAAGAACATAACTCCACCCTTTGCTCCATCCCAAGCACTAGGAGAGAAAATCATAGAAGAATTAACAGTAATATCATTGTAATTAGGGACCCTTTGTAACATTACCCTCTGAGTACCTGTGGTCGTTCCTAAATTTGTATCCCCAGAAGTTGTATCTCCATAATATTTAATCTTTGGTGTTTTAAATGTAACTGTAGTTCCACTAACACTAGAAACTTCAAGCGTTTCGTAATTACCGACATTAGAATATGCACTACTAGTACCTTGAAGATTAATTATTAACACCTCATCCCCTACGCTCAAACAACCCGTACTTGGAGTTGTGCTTAATGTTGCCTCTGTACCACCTGTATTAAATGCGGTTACATTGTAATTAACAGCATCTCCACCATCTGCACAACTCCTCCCAGATATTAGACTAGTTGTATTGATATTGGTATTACTACTAACAGTAATATCCCCATCTGCCCCTGTACCAACATCTATTCCTGGTGCTAATTCTACATCTGTTAATCTAACCTGCGTCCTTATAACACCATCTGGATCTGCGTCATCCCATTCATTACTGAGATAGTGCCCTATCGTTACACTCGAATCCTTTACACTCTTCCAGTTACCTCCTGTACAACTCTCGTTGTTTGTACCACCTACACATATCCAACCATCTGCAACTAAGTTGTATGTATTACTGTCATGCTGAACATTAAGATACCCTCCATGACTTATGGACCCAGAACCAGAAAAAAGCGTACCTTCTCCTGCTCCTCCTGCAAGAAGATCTACATTTGAAGAACCATCATAAAAATACAAATTCGTTCCATTCCACCACATATCCCCTGAAGCTGGGGCAGACACATCTACTGCAGATGATGGTGTTAAATTAATCTGTGCTACAGTTGTCGTATTTGCACCCAAGGTAAGCATAGCACCAGTATTACCAGTCGCTTTTCCAAATGTAGCATAACCATTCTGGTTAATTAAACTGAGAACCGTAGAAGAAGAATCTTGCCACTCCACTAAGTTATCTGCCTCACTATCATTTGCTCTAACTACGAAAGTATCATCTGCAGAAACAATTAAATCTCCACTTGCATTGGAAATTGTTGAAGCTGAGACATCAAAAAAGAATTTCGCTGTACCAGCACTATCTCCACCAATTACAACATCATCTGTTGTAGAAGTAAGATATGCAAACGTCCCCCCATCTGTCCATAGATTAGTACCCATAGAAACTGGTGAACCATTCCAATACAAAGCCCCATTTATGTTGTACAACCTGTCAACCGTTGTCGCAGGAGAATCTGGTCTTTGTCGCATATACATCGTTAAAGCATTCTCAAAAAGGAATGCGTCAGTACTTCCTTTCTTTAGTGCCATTATATCTCCAGTTCCATCCTGAGTTACTTCCAATACCACATTGTCAAAACCAGAATCCTCTGCCTTGAAAGAAACAACTGGCCATGCAACAGTTGAATTGTAATCCGAATACACAGTAAGTCCACTATTTACTGCCGAACCTGAAATTGTTAATCTCTCTGCAGTCATATCAAAGGAAAAAGGAGATCTACTACCAAGACCAGACAAATATGTCGCATATGTATCACTACCGATAGCAGTGTAGGAATTAGTTCCTAAAACAAAATGATCAGTTAAACTAGTCAAGTACGTAAAGATTCCACCATCAGTAAACAAAGAACCCGTACCACTTCCTCCAACTGCCTCCCATGATGATCCATTGTAAACCATCAAGGCATCATCATCGCTGTCATAGAAGACCATACCTTCAGAAGGTGTGCTGTATCCAGTCCCGTCTGTAGCGATATCAAATTGGAATGCGGTACTTGCTTGTGTTGCATACTTTGCCCTGACGGCAAAAGCAGATGCACCAAGTGGCATTCTTGTAAATGTTTCTGTGAAGGATCCACCACCTGCAGGATCAAATCCAAGTTCGACATATATGGTATCTTCACCCTTTATCATCGCATCAAAAGTAGAATATGAGCCAGCCGTTGGAGTTGTAGAGCCAAGAGAAAGATCAAAAGCCCCATTGTATGCCCCTATCTCAGTATTTGAAAATGTTTCAGTAAGCAGTAGTGTTCCACTTGTCGATGCATCATAATATCTAATTCTAAAATCACAAGTATCATTCCCTGCTCCATCAACAACACAAGAGGGAGTCCCAGTAATAACATTAAGTCCCTCATATCCCGTATCGTTTCTAACAATCTTTCCCTGGAAGTTTACTACATTGTTTGTAGCTGCAAAAATATCACTTGAAAAGATTCCAGCAAAAAGAAAAATTACAAAGGGAATGATTAAATTTTTTGCTACTTTCGGGCAGTTAGATTTTCGCATTTTAATCAGGCAGTAAAAACATCCTTTTATAAGCAAATTTAGTAGCCCCAACTACGATAAAATATTAATGGAAAATCCTTTACTTGTCAAACTTTTTGCTCAATTTCTGAGTATAAAAATCGGCTTAGATAACAACATTTACTATGCGTCTTGGTACATATATCAGTTTCTTAATGTCATCCTTTCCGATATGCGTTTCTAGAGAGGTATTCTGTAGCACCTTGTCTTCTACCTCCTTCTCGCTATCGGATACTCCTACGAAGATATACCCTCTTACTCTTCCATTAATCTGCACCGGTATCTTTATTGACTCCTCTTGGAGAAGTTTTTCATCTACTTTTGGCCACCCTTGCATATGAACACTGTAATTATGTCCCGTAATATTCCAAATTTCTTCTGCGATATGAGGAAACACTGGAGCAACGGCTATAATTAGCCTCTCTACGTCCTCAGATGAGAATTTACTCTGAAAAAACTCGTTGTAAAACTCCATTAGGGCTGAAATTGTTGTATTAAACTTAAAATTCAGAATATTGTTTTCTACTCTTTTTATTAATTTACTTACTGCTTTGGTTTCTTTCTCCTCGCTTTTGTCAATTTTGCCTTTCCAAGCACTAAGCAAGAAATCATAGTATTTAGATACAAATCTCTTAACACCATTAATAGTCTCAGTACTCCACTCCACATCCCCTTCGTAAGGACCCATGAACATCATGTATCCTCTTGTGACATCTGCACCATATTCATCTATGAGTGAGTCGGGGCTTATTACATTTCCAAGAGATTTAGACATCTTGACTCCACCCTCTCCTAAGACCATTCCGTGGATTGTTCTAATGTCATATGGCTCTGGTGTAGTTACAAGATCTTGGTCAAAAAGAAATTTATGCCAGAACCTAGAATACAAAAGATGCAAAGTTACATGTTCTGGACCTCCCTCATAATGATCTACTGGCATCCAATACTTTTGTAGTTTCTTACTTGCGAATGTGTCCGAATTCTTTGAATCCGTATACCTTAAAAAATACCAGCTAGAACCAGCCCAATTTGGCATGGTATCTGTTTCTCTCTGCGCGTCTCCTCCACAATTCGGACATTTTACATTTACCCATTGATGTATTTTTGACAACGGGGACTTTCCATCGTCTGTAGGCTCATAACTATCCACCATAGGAAGTTCCACTGGCAACTGTTCTTCTGGAACGGGTACCATACCACATTTCTCACAGTGGATTATTGGAATTGGCTCTCCCCAATAATGCTGTCGAGAGAAGATCCAATCTTGTAAATGGAACCTTGTTACAACATCTCCAATTTTATTTTCCTTAAGATATTCTCCTACTTTCTTTTTTGCTTCTTGTGTTGTTAAATTAGAAATAAAACCGGAATCATACACAATTCCCTCTTCTTCATAAACTTTTTCCAAAGAATCTATAATCCCTCTATCTCCATTTGGTCCTTCGATTACCCTTGTAATTGGTAGGCTGAACTTTACAGCAAATTCAAAATCTCTTTTGTCATGAGCTGGTACTCCAACTACCATTCCAGTACCAACAGTTGAAAGAACAAAGTCGGCCAGATATATTGGCAGATTTGCACCGGTCATGCTATTTAAACAGTAAAGCCCAGTAAACACACCACTTTTTTCTTTCTCTCCTGTCACTCTCTCTAAATCTGACTTTCTTTTAGTTTCTGCAATATATTCCTGCACACCTACTTTTTTCTCTTCAGAAATATACGCCAAGAGCCTCTCCACCATCTCGTGATCTGGGGCTATGACTACAAAAGAGGCCCCAAATTGAGTATCCGGCCTTGTAGTAGATACTCTTACAGTTTCATCCGTTCCCTCTACCTTGTAATCTATATCGTACCAAGTTTTCCTTCCAATCCAGTTTCTTTGCCTACTCTTAACACTCTCGACATAGTGCGTTAAATCCAAATCTTTATCTAATTGCTCTGCATATTCCGTAATCTTAAGTACCCACTGACTAATATTTCTTCTTTCTACATCTGCTCCACATCGCTCATGCTTCCCATCCACAACTTCTTCATTTGCACAACCCGTTTTACACTTAGGACACCAGTTAATTGGTTTTTCTGCTTTGTATGCAAGGCCCTTTTCGAAGAGTTTAAGAAATATCCACTGGGTCCATCTGTAGTAGGAAGGATCAGATGTATCCACCTCTCTGCTCCAGTCAAAAGATATTCCTAGTCTCTTAATCTGTCTTCTAAATGTATCTATATTCTCCTTTGTAATTTCCTGAGGAGGTCTTTTTACTTTGATAGCGTAATTCTCAGTAGGTAAACCAAATGCATCCCACCCTATTGGGAACATTACATTGTAACCCATCATTCTTCGCAGTCTAGCAACAGAATCCATCATACTATCGTTTCTAGTATGCCCTATATGCATGCTATCTCCGGATGGATATGGGAACTCTAGCAATAGATAATATTTCTGCTTGTTATCGTAATCTTTGCTTTCGTAGAAGGGCTTCTCGAACCATTTGTCTTGCCATTTTTTTTCAAATTCTTTTGGGTTGTAGGTACTTTTCATACTACTTAGAGAGATTTAATACAGTAATTCTACAAGAAAAAGGAAAGCATTGGAAGAGAGGGATATCATGATTTGTGGAACATGGGTGTGGAACATATACTCTGTTGAGTACAAAAAAGTAAACAAGTATGGCAAAACACGAACGTCTAGAATTTATTAACTATCCCTCATATATGTTTTTCCAAAGGAATTCCATGGTAATTTTCCTTCAAACTGAGGGAACATATCCAATATCCATTGCGCATAAGTATTGCTGTTCGGTCCTAAGAATCTATATTCACTTTTAAAAGGATACTCTTTTCTGGTTCTGAGAATTTGAGATACCATTTGTTTTGCAGCAGATGATTCACCTCCTGTTAGATAGCCGAGGAGTTTTTCTTTATAGTAGAATCTTTTTCCGCCAAGAAACACACCACTACCTAAGAAGGGAGTACAGAAATCTTTTCTTACAAACTCTCTTGGTTTGTTTCTGTCCACAATAATTTCCCATCTAGAGATATCTCCTTTATTATTGACCACAAACCATGGATGTTTCGCAAAACTGAAAGGCATAACTGCATTTGATACAAAAAGGAAGACTTGATAATTACCAGGATCTATTAGACTTTCATACTTTTTATTCATATTGTTGTTATGTCAACATGGTGGACCTGACGGGACTCGAACCCGTGACCCCATCGCTGCCAGCGATGTGCTCAAACCAACTAAGCTACAGGCCCAAATATAACAGGTGGACTCAGCCGGAATCGAACCGGCGATCTTCGCAATGCGAATGCGATGTTCTACCAGCTGAACTATGAGCCCACACGGTAAGATTATACCCAAAATTAAGTCTATTTCATATATGGCGCAGGATTAATACGACCAGATAACTCAGCACCTCTTCGTAGTTCAAAATGGACGTGTACACCATAAGCAACACCTGTATCCCCTATTAAACCGAGAGCTGTACCTCTAGACACAGTCTGTCCTGCCCTAACATAAAGCTTGTTCATATGTGCATAAAGAGTAGTATATCCGTTACCATGATCAACATGAACATAATATCCGAAACCATAGTATTTACCAGACCCCCATCCTGCACTTATTACCCTACCACCATATGCAGCTACAACATTTGGTCTTCTACCACCTGTTGGATAGATATCTATACCGTAATGTCCAGGGAAAAATCCTCTAGATATTGCACTTGCGCCACCAACTGGCCAACTTAAGAACCTGCCAACATTTTGGTCAATTGCAGTAGATTTGTAAGCTACACTAGATGTTCTGTAAAGAGATGGCGAAGAGGCATACACGGGTTTCTTAACCTCTGGTAATTCACCATTTGGCAAAAACAATTCACTTCCAACAGTAAGCTTATATGGTTTCTCAAGCCAGTTATGGTCTACTATATCTGCTGCATCTGCTGAATATTTTTTCGCCAATGATTCTAAAGTATCTCCTTTCTTAACCGTAACTAGCACACCATCTCTCGGAGGGATCTGTAGTACAGCCCCTGGCTTAATTACACTCTTCTCACTAAGATTATTAGCCCAAAGTAATGTCTCAACTTTAATTTCATAGTACTGAGCTATCTTACTTAAGGTATCCCCACCTTTAACAGTATATTGTTCAACATATCTTCTTGGCCTATCCTTTGGCACAGCGGTGTTTGTAGTAGCGTTCATTACCAAAACATCTGTTTCAGCAACACCTATACTGTCTAAAGTATCTCCACTAGCAACAATAACTACTGGTTTACGATATATATATGAGACAGTAAGTATAAGTATAATGATAAATAATATAGCTTGCAGTGCAGATCTCAAAAAATTTCCTCTTCCCCAAAACATTCTTCTAACAAGTTTCTCTTTTACAAAGTCTGTTGCTTCAAGGATTAAATCAAAAAGTACAGATGTTAATATCCAAATAACTCTAACCCTAGAATAAAAGTATCCTATTAAAGCAATGACAAATGAAATTATATTCTTTTTAGTGCTTTGTTTTTTTAAAAACAAATTTAATTGTAAAAAGAATGTCTTAAAAAATCTCTTGTTCTCGATATCATCATTAATAAAGAGAAAACCCTCCTTGTTGTCCTTCAAGAAGACCAAGTCTTGTTCTTGTGGGGAAAGATCTTTGAAACTGAGACCAGATATATTCCTATTTTGTTCTATATTGTCCTCTTCCACTATAATGCAGTTTAAACTGATAGCCTCTATTATACCAGTTATCTATGCCTCATGCAGAGTAGCAAGGAATTCTTCGTTTGATTTAGTCTTTTTAAGTCTACTTACTAGGACTTCTGTTGGACTTTCATTGCTATCCAAGACTTCCAACATCCTTCTAATTCTCCATGATTGATTTAAAACATCTTTTCCTAGCAGAAATTCTTCGTTTCTAGTTCCTGAGTTTATTACATCTATTGATGGATATATCCTTCTGTTTGCAAGCTTTCTATCTAAATGCAGTTCCATATTTCCAGTTCCTTTGAATTCTTCGTAAACCAAGTCATCCATCCTACTGCCAGTATCTACAAGAGCTGTAGCAACAATTGTTAGACTACCCTGCTCTTCAAAATTTCTAGCTGCTCCAAAGAATCTCTTAGGAGGATACAGTGCTACTGGATCGAAACCTCCAGAAAGTGTTTTACCTGATGTTGGCATAGTTATATTATAGGCCCTTGCAAGTCTAGTAATGCTATCCATAAGAATAATTACATCTTCACCCCACTCAACCATTCTCATTGCTTTCTGTAGTGCCATTTCTGCAATTCTACAGTTCTGCTCAGGAAGTTCGTCGAAGTTAGAAGCGTAAACCTCCCCTTTTACAAACCTCTTCATATCCGTAACCTCTTCAGGTCTCTCTCCTACCAACACAACCATAAGCTTTGCTTTAGGATGATTAGCAGCAATACCATTTGCAATATCTTTGAGAAGGAATGTCTTTCCTGCCTTTGGAGGAGAAACAACCATTGATCTCTGTCCATAGCCAATAGGAGCAAGAAGATCTATCATTCTTGTGGATATAACCTCCTGTTCTGTTTCAAGCTTAATCTGTTTGTTTGGAAATATTGGTGTTAATTTTCTAAAAAGTGGTCTGTTTGCAGCTTCTGCAGCTGGTTTTCCATATACAGTATCGACTCTCAAAAGACTTAAGTATTTCTCCTTCTCTTTTGGAAGTCTAGCTGGCCCAGAAATCTCATCTCCAGTTCTTAGACTAAATTTCTTAATCTGAGAACCAGATACATACACATCATTATCACTTGGAAGAAGCCCTTCTATTCTCAAGAGACCGTGGGACTCATCTTTCATAACTTCCAGGATACCATCAACAAAGACAAACCCATCATCTTCTGAAGATTTTTTTAGAATTTCTAATATTAACTCTCTCTTCTGGAATTCCATATAATCTTCCATCTTAAGTGTTTTTGCTTCATCACGAAGCTGAGCAAGAGTCATTTGCTCGTAATCTCTAATCGTTTTATTCTCTTTTGTCATTTTTACAGGGAAATATATAAAGTATTGGGCTTAGATCCCAATTTACAATTCCAGTATATTGAAATGTAAAAAACATGTCAAATTGAAATAGTAATTGAGATAAAAAAAGGGATCGGTACTGCCCCAACCGACCCCGGTTTCTTCCTCCACGTAGAAGAAGATATCGAGTAACATATCGAAATATGTTAATCCCTTTTCTTCAAAGACTAAGAAATCTTAGGCTTTTCCTGTTGCCCAGATGTGCTTGTGACACCCCAGACAAAGGGAAAAAACTAAGATTATCCACACCATCTTTGAAAGAGCATAGAAAGTATACCTCATACAGAGATAACTGTCAACCCTATATCATCTATACACAAAAGCTCCCCCCTCGCGGATACCGTGGTATGCGGGCATTTTCACATGCTCCACTGTCATCGCTGTTACGATTGCCCCGTTTATCTTTTTATGTTACGATACGTGTGGATTACTGGGAAGAAAATAAAAAAGAGGTTATTAAAGTTCTTTTATTCTAGAGATCTTTTTCACCTCTAATTTACTCTCTTTGCCTATTTTTGCCCTTCCCACAATAATCTTGGAATAAGCAGATCTTGTAGCTTCCTCCATTACAGAAGGAAGTCCCCACGTGCCTCTAATTTCACCAGTAAGGCCGACTTCTCCGAAATATATACAATCATTATCTAGCGGAATGTCTTTTACAGATGATTTTATGGCGGCACATATAGCCAAATCTACCGCAGGATCATTTACATTTAGTCCACCAACTATATTTACAAACACATCCTTGTCTCCTAAAAATACTCCACCCTTTCGAGACATTACAGCGCAAAGCATATCCAAACGAGGCTTTTTTATACCGTTGGCCACTCTTCTAAGAGGACCCGCTTCCCCTTCTCTTTCGACTACGAGAGCCTGTACTTCAACAAAGACGACTCTTGAGCCTTGCAATACCGCGCTTATTGCACTACCCGAGGATTTGAGATCTGTTTCAAGAAAGAGTAAAGAGGGGTTACCTACCTCAGCTAAACCATCTCCTTTCATCTCAAACACCCCTATTTCATTTGTAGAACCAAACCTGTTCTTGATACCTCTAAGTATTCTGTACTGATTAAACTGATCTCCCTCTATATATAGTACACAGTCAACAATATGTTCAAGCACTTTTGGTCCTGCGATATCCCCACCTTTGTTAATCTGGCCTACTATAAACATTGGAATACCAGTCGTTTTCGAGGCTCTTGTCAGAAGCGCACCACATATTCTTACCTGGCTTATACTCCCAGGGTAGCTCTTCGACACAGAAGATGACATGCTTTGAATTGAATCCACTACTACAATATCGAAATGGTCTTCTCTTATTAATTCCACCACCCTTTCAACCACAGTATCCTCTGTTACTAAGAAATTCGCCTCTAATTTACTAGAGGTTTTTTCCCCAGACAGTCGTTTTAACCTAGAGTAAAGCTGTCCTGGAGATTCCTCTCCGCAAACATACAAAATCCTTTTGTCTTTGAGATTTTTAAGCACAACCTGCATTAGAAGAGTAGATTTCCCTATTCCTGGTTCTCCACTAATTAGCACTACTTCCCCTTTTACCAATCCCTTTCCTAATACTCTATCCATCTCTTTAAAACCAGTTGATATCCTCCCACCTAAAACCTTATCTGTACCATTTGCGACTTTAGATATGCTACTAAACAGTGATGGCTTAGCCTCACCAACTGTCTCCACTTTCTCTTCGTACTCCTCTAATGTCCCCCATTGTCCACAGGAAGAGCACTTCCCTGACCATTTTAGGGATTCAGTACCACAGGCAGAACATATATATTTCATTTATTTATTTGTTTAAAACAGATACTTTATTATCTTTCATTCCTACTTTTATTTCCATGTCTTTTAATTCATCTCCAATACTCCCCTTTTCTAGTAGATAATTGGCTACTGCATTTTCGACAGTATCTTGCAAAATCCTCTTAATTGGACGGGCTCCATACTCTTCACTAAATCCTTCTTTAATAATATGTGCGATTGCTTTGCTATCTAAGGTTACAGACACCCTTTCTTGCACAAGCCTTCCATTTAGTTCTTTAATTAGTAATTTGACAATTTTTCTCGCATCTTTGCGTGTGAGAGATCTGAATATGACGATATCGTCTATACGGTTTAGAAGCTCTGGTCTGAGAGTACTTTTTAATTCCGAAAGAAGCTGTGTTTTCATAGATGAATATGCCTTATCTATATCTTCATCACTTTTTTCTGTATCTTTTCCTACAAAACCAAGTACTTTGTTCTTCTTAATTTCCTCTGCACCAATATTTGAAGTAAGAATTATTACTGTATTTTTGAAATTCACCCTTCTTCCCCTACCATCTGTAAGATGACCATACTCTAGTATCTGTAAAAGTATGTTTAAAACATCTTGATGTGCTTTCTCTACCTCATCGAAAAGTATTACACTGTGAGGATTTGTTCTTACCTTCTCTGTAAGCCATCCTCCCTGCTGGAAACCTATGTATCCTGGAGGGGAGCCTATTAGCTTGGAGACACTATGCATTTCCATCATTTCACTCATATCTATTTGTATAAGTCTATCTTGGTTACCAAACAATTCTTGGGCTAAGACTTTCGCCAATTCTGTCTTTCCAACTCCCGTTGGGCCCAAGAAGAGGAATGATGCCCATGGCCTATCTGTATCTGAGATCCCTGTTCTGGCCCTCTTTATGGCTGATGATACTATCCTACATGCCTCCTTCTGCCCTATGACTTTACTTCCTAATTGACCTTCAAGCTTGACAAGAGAGGATATTTCTTTTGCTCCAAGAGTGTTTATTGGGATTCCAGTCCATTTAGATATAACTATACGGATATCTTCTGCCCCTATCTCATTTACTTTACTTAGACGCTTTTTGGACCATTTTTTCTCCATTCTTTCAATTTTCTGCATTAACTTACCCTTTTCCATTTCGAAAAGCTCTGCTTTCGCCATATTTCCATTAAGTATTTCTCGCTCTTTTCTTTTCTCTACTTCCGCAATAGCATCTTTTAGTTTAGATACATCAGAGAATTCTTCCTCTATTTCAAGTCTTTTTGCCGCAGAAGCCTCATCTAGAAGATCAATAGCTTTGTCTGGAAGATATCTGTTGTTTACATACCTAGCAGAGAGCATCGCAGAGAGTTTGATTGCCTCTTCTCCTATTTTTACATTATGATGCTTCTCAAGTATAGGCTTGATATTCTTCAATATCTCAACAGTGTCTTCTACTGTTGCTTCCTCAAGAAATATTGGCTGAAATCTTCTTGCCAGTGCATTGTCTGTTTCAAAATATGCAGAAAAATCCTCTGTAGTTGTCGCTCCTATACATCTGAAACCATTTTGCAGTAGTGCTGGCTTAAGAATTGATGCAATATCCGAAGAACCTCCCTGATAATTAGACCCAATGATATTGTGTATCTCATCAATAAAAAGAATTTTGTTGTTTGACGATATGATCTCCTCTACTATGGACATGACCTTTTCTTCTACATCACCTCTCATTTTACTTCCAGCCATAATACTAGAGATATCCAAGGAGATTATGTCAAAATCTCGAAGTGAAGGCGGAACTAATCCATCTGCAATTTTTTGTGCTAATCCCTCTACTAAAACTGTCTTCCCCACACCTGCTTCCCCCACAATTATTGGATTGTTCTTCTTTCTTCTACTAAGAATATTTATGAGCTTTTTTAACTCCTCTTCCCGACCTACTACAGGATCTAATTTGCCCTCTCTAGCAAGTTCTACAAGATTTACTCCCAACATTTCCACTACAGAATCTTCTTCCATATTTGAAATTCTTGCAGTTGGACGTGCAAGTATACCAAGTGGATATATGGCAAAATTTTGGAATGTTCTTTTAAATGATCTATACGTTAGGCCTATCTTTTCAAGAGAAGTTATGTAATCATTGCGAGATTCAAGTATAGCCATCATTATGTGTTCTGATCCTACATATACATGAGACATTCTTCTAGAATAATCATACGCTTTGCGTATGATATGTTTAACTTCTGAGGAGATTACCAATTCTCTTTTTTGGCCTGAGCTAACAGTTATTTCAATAAGCTTACCCCCGAAGGATTCTTTTAACAATTCGTTTCTATCTATCCCCATTTCCTCGATTATCCTGCTAGCAAGAGATTCTTCATTAAGCAAAATGCCAACGAAAAGATGCTCAAGTGAAATTTGCTTAATTTTGAGATGTTCTGCAACCAAGGATGCATATCTAAGAGATATCTTAGCATTCTTACTAAGCCTTGAGAGTATATCTGATTCTTTTTTAAGTATTATCGAAGACATACCCTATTATACTATATTCTCGGCTATTCTTTTGATTCTAATTCTGCTTCTACTGCTGTATCTACTGCAGTTGCAAGCTCTTCTTGAGAAATTTCTTCTTTTTTATCCTCAACTTTCTCACTCTTGCTTCCTGTAGCTTTTAAGCTTAAGCCCAAGTGTCTTTCAGTAGAAGATATGGATAGAATCTTAACATCAACTGTGTCTCCTACTTTTACAATATCTTCTGGATTTTTAACAAGTTGGCTAGATAGCTCAGAGATATGGATAAGACCATTAAGACCCTCTCCAATTCTTACAAATGCTCCGTAAGGGACAACTTTTTGAACTATTCCCTTTACTACATCTCCAACTTTGTATTTAGATATTGCAGCAGACCATGGATCTTGAAGTAATCTCTTTACACTATAAGCGACTCTCTTTCCACCATCTGATATCCCGATTACCATTACCTTTACTTTACTTCCAACTCCATAAATCTTGCCAATATCCTCAACTTTGTCCCATGACAATTCTGAGAGATGAACAAGCCCTTCTAGTCCCTCAGCATTAACAAAGATACCAAAAGGTGTAATTCCACTAACAATACCTTCAAGAACATCACCCTCTTTGACTTTGTTTAGAGTCTTTTCTCTCTGTTCCAAGTCTCTAGATTGTGTAACCATCTTCTCAGAAAGTATAATTCTGTTTTTCTCCCTATCTAATTCTATAATTCTTGTTTGAATCTTCTCTCCGACTAAAGAGTTTAATCTTTTCTGAACTCTGGATGATATATCTTTTCCAACCTGTCTTACTCCATCAAGGTATACTCTTGAGGCATCTAACTGTGAAGTTGGTATAAATCCTCGGATATCTTTTCCTATCTCTACTATTAATCCACCATTGTTTGACTCTACAACTACTGCTTCTACTACATCATTGTCTTTCTTTGCTTTTTCCAATGTAATCCAAGCACTAGCCTGTTGTGTTCTTCTAATGGAAAGGACTAGCTGTCCCTCCTCATCTTCAGGTTTAACAACATAGACAAGGACTTTATCACCTACTTTTAAATCTTTCCAATTGAATGAATCACTCTTTAACTCTCTTCCAGCAACAATACCCTCGGATTTGTGACCAATATCTACAACTAGATAGCTATCTCTAACATCTACTACATCTCCTTCAATGATATCTCCTTTTGAAAGTTTTTTTATCTTATGTGATTGATCTGCAAGAAATTGATCAATCTGCGCATACTGGGCATTATCTGTTTTTTTGTTTACCATAGGGTTATCCTTTGGTGATGTAAAACCTGCAGCTGGTTATTACATACAACTAATATTATATCTACTGCGGTTTGGATTATAGCACAATTTCTTCTTTCAAGACAACCTTTTCCTCAACCCTTTTCTTCGCTTTGAGTATATATCTTCCATAGAGGACAAAAAGAGCATTTACCCTGTACCAGTCTCTCTTCGGATAGAGCTTCTCAAGATCATAGGCTATCTTTGTAGGATTAATATTTTTAGTTAATCCATATGTTCTCGCTACTCTCACTACATGAGTATCTACAGCAATTCCTTGGTTTGACTTGTATAAATCATTAAGGAATACATTGGCTGTTTTGTAACCAATACCTGGTAATTTCTGTAACTCAATAACATCTTTCGGTGGTACTCCACCATAATTATTCTCTAGCAATTTTGAAGTCTCAACTATGTGTTTAGCTTTTGTCTTGAAATAGTTTACCGACTTTACGAGCTTAGCTACATCTTTAATATCTGCTATAGAGAAAGATTTAGCATTTGGATACCTTTCGAAAAGTCGTTCTGTTATTTTGTTAACCTGCTTGTCTGTAGTTTGTGCAGATAACATTATGCATACAAGGAATTGGAATGGTGTTTTCCAATTTCCAAGCTCTGTGGAAGCATCGGGATATATCTTCCCTATTTCAAGAAGTAATTGTTTTGCCAATGCTTTTTTATTCATTTACTGCTTCCCTTAATACTAGTACATAGTGACTTCCAGCGAAAGCCTCAAGTAAACTATACACCTCAGGGTATTCACCTAATATCTTCTTAAATTGTTCCCTTATCTCCGTGGAAAGTTGCACTGTTTTAATCCCTTTCGCTATTTCTTCTGCAATATTTATAGATGCTTGGTACATTTTTTGTTTGTCATTAGCCAAAACAGCTTCCATCCATGATTCCTCATCTTTCGGAGATAGTTGAATATCAGGATATATATCGTTTGATATGTCCTTTGCAGAAAGAACCCTTAAATGCCCTAGTTTTTCTCTTTTTGAAGATATTCTGCTATGTACAAACTCTAGATTGTCTTGGAGTATATCTTCTCTACTTCTCCACTTGTCATCTTTGCGTGTGACAACATTTTTCCATCCTTCTTTTGAATATTCTTTAAAAACATCATATACACTGTCACAGATATCCTGGACCTCTTCCCTCTCGTACAGATCCTCTCCGTTACCTCTTGAGGCATTCCACTTAGATTTCTCTGTTCTCAAATTTAATACACAATTAGAGAGATTTAGCTCATCTATGAAGAGCTGATCCATGTCGATACCTTTGTATGCAAATTCCTCCATTTCTTCCTTTGGAATATTTCCTAAAAAGATGTTGTAGGAGATCGTTAATGCATGACTAAAGGCACTTCTATCTAGTATTACCAGCCCTTCGGCTTTTTCTAATGTTTTTAAAACTTCTAATCTATTCAATGCAAACATCGCCATAGCTATCTCAGTTTGTCTTGGCGTCCCTACAACATCTTCTAGACCATTAATCTTCCTGAGATTCTCTTGATTCGTGCAAAGCATTTTGCGAATACTCATTCCAATTGGAAGAGCGTAGAATGGTAAAGCTAGCATCGTTATGGACTCTCCTTCCTCTACTAAAGCTCTAGAGAGGTTCAAAATCGCATCTCCTTTTCCTACTTGATCACCTCCCTCTATCGCGACAGTCCTCGTCCCATAGTTTCCATCTTCCATTTTTATACCAACTTTTCATATTTTATATATGATTTTATTATATACCTCTGCAATACCTGCCGGAAAGAACAAAATAGTTGCTCTGACGATAGCCCTTAATTAAAGGCCTTCTTTTAGACAACCCCACTCGAGTGTTTTCTCTAGAATTTTCTTAATCGATTTCCCAGTGTTAAAATTCACAAGCCCGAGACTCCTGTTACGATTTTCCACCCTACTCTCTTTGGATGTATTCAATACAATAGTTCTTTTGTAACTTCGAGGCAAACATTAACTAACTCGTTTTGCCCCTGTCCAAGCCCCATTTTAGACCTAATAGTATATTCTACTGGTTGGAATTTGAAGAACAAAAAACCCACTCTTTCGAGTGGGTTATCAAATTCAATAAGTCCTGGCAATGACCTATCTTCCCAGAACCAAAGGTTCAAGTATTTTCGGCGCTAG
>CAZHVM010000002.1:0-28184 GCA_964536135.1 uncultured Candidatus Saccharibacteria bacterium
ATCTTGAGAATCAGTTCTTCAAGATCGGGATGAAGAAGAGGTTCTCCTCCAGTTATGACTACTGCGTCTAGTTTTTTCTTTTTACCTTCTAGAAATCTGAGTAATTCGTTTTCGGAGACAGAATGTTCTTTGTCAAATTCCTCTATAACCAATTCGGGGTTATGGCAATAACTACATCTCAAGTTACAACCGTATGTAAAGATAACAGTAGATATTTTACCAGGGTAGTCCAGCAATGATGTTTTTTCTATGCCCCCAATTTTTACCATAATTTATCCTATGCAGTTGCTTTAAAAAATTTTCTATCACTCCATTCAGCCTGTTTTCCAACATTCCACTGAGTAATTGGTCTTATGTATCCAACAACCCTTGAATACACCTCGCACCTCTGTCTTGTAACTTTCTTCATATATTGAGCAGTAAATAATTTAATTAAAATTTTTCACTAAACTTCATACCATCTTTGTATCCAACCTCTATATCACACTTTGGACAATACTTGTGCTCCCCAGAGATATATCCATGTTTTGGGCACACACTAAAGGTCGGAGTAATTGAAAAGTATGGTAGTCTGTAATTTTCTGCAACCTTACGGACCAAATTCTTTGTGGCATCTGCAGAAGATACTCTTTCTCCAAGATACAAATGCATAACTGTTCCACCAGTATATTTACACTGAAATTCATCTTGTAGATCTAGCGCTTCAAATATATCATCTGTAAGCCCTACAGGAAGCTGCGAGCTATTGGTGTAGTAGGGTACCATCCCTTTTTTCTCTGCAATATCTGCAGCAGTAATAACTGAGTCTCCGAACTTTTTCTTATCTGCCTTCGCAAATTTGTACGTAGCACCCTCTCCTGGAGTAGCTTCTAGATTGAAAAGTTGGTTAGTTTCTTTTTGGTACTCTTTTAGCTTTTCTCTCATGTAATCCATAATCTCTAGTGCAAATTCTCGTCCTTCTTCTGATGTTATTCCTTTCTCTGTATCTTTGAAGTAATTAATCAGAGACTCATTCATACCCAAAATCCCAATTGTATTGAAATGATTCTTAAAGTATTCCCCAAATCTCTTTTTAATGTCAGAGAGGTAGAACTTTGAATATGGGTATAATCCCTTCTCCATGTATTTTTCAATGAACATTCTTTTAATGATTAAACTTCGCTTTGCCAACTCCATGGCTTTATTTAAACGATTGAAATAATCTTTCTTAGTCTTAGCTTCAATACCAATTCTTGGAAGATTAATCGTTACAACACCAATACTCCCAGTAAGAGGATTTGCTCCAAAAAAACCACCACCTTTTCTCTTTAATTCTCTGTTGTCTATTCTCAATCTACAGCACATACTCCTTGCGTCATCTGGCTTCATGTCTGAGTTTATGAAATTGGAGAAGTAAGGGATGCCATATTTAGCTGTCATATCCCAAATTGGAGTGTAGTCTGGACTATCCCAATTAAAATCTGCTGTTAAATTGTACGTCGGGATAGGGTAAGAAAATAATCTTCCTTGGCTATCTCCTTCCATCATAATTTCACAGAAAGCTTTGTTAATCATACCCATCTCTTTAGTGAAATCCTTATATTTTTCCTTTTGAGGTTTACCACCAATAATTACATTTTGCTCTGCTAAAGTCCCAGAGGGTATTAAATCCATTGTTATATTTGTAAAAGGCGTGTTCCCAGTAATAAACACCTTTCCATTTCTTCTAGCAATTATTGTTTCGTTCACTGTATGAGGACACCATATCACCCCTTCGTAATTAATTTTCTTTACCTCTTTAATATATGTCTCTTTGTGTTTTATTAATCTCAAAACAAACAGGCCCTTCGTTCCAATCGTTGGCTTTCGCTCAAGAACTGTAAAACCGTATCCTGCATTTACCGCCAATACCTGTAGTCCATCGAGGATCTCTTTATCTGAAGTTGTAATCTTGCATCCCTCAAACCCATCACCCTTAAGATATGTGTCTAAAAAGAGTTTAGATTGTGTATCATCTAGATTTAACAAGCTCTTTGGAATGAATTTGAGATTTGTTTCAGAACTAAACCATTTCATTACAGCTTTTGAGCCCTTAGAATCTAATCTAAGCATTTTTACAGACTTACCAAACCCAATAGTCTCTGCTTCAGTGAAAGCAAATTTAAAGTGGGAGAGAAGATCAGCAATTTCCCTGTATTTTTTAGGATTTCTAATCTTTGACTGGTAAATGCTAATTCTCTTTGAACCCTCTTTTTCTATACTTCCTTCGCTAATTACCCAAGCCATTAATTTAATTTGCTCATCAGTAATGTCACCTGCTTTATTACTGTTCTCTCCTGATACAGGGATTATGAAAGGAGATTTAAGCTCCATAACCTTTTCAATTGGCTCAAGAGTATATTTGTCTGAATTAAACAGCTTCCTAACAACTCTGTGGTTAGGAGAAATTAATTGATCCTGTATTCTGTTTTTAAGATTGTACATAACTCCTTTGTATTCACTCTTGAAGACAGAAGTTGCCTCTTGGTTTTCGATCTTACCTGTTTCAAGATTGTAGGTTTTAATAACCGTGCCCTTGGTGATATCCTTGTAGCCCTTCCATCCATCTGGAGTAAGAATCTGCGTATCCTCAGATACACACTGGCATCCAACCCTTGTAGGAACATTCATATTGTAAATGAACTCTTGCATCTTCTGCTTAACCTCTTTGTATGATAATTTGTCGTACCTAACAAATGGTGCGAGATATGTATCAAAACTTGAAAATGCCTGTGCTCCTGCAGCCTCATGCTGAAGGGTATAGAAAAAGTTAACACATTGACCCAGAGCAACAGCGAAATGTTTGGCAGGTGAAGAAGAAATCTTCCCTGGAACTCCAGTGAACCCTTTAAGAAGCAAATCTTCTAAACTCCAACCACAACAGTAAACAGCCAACATACCAAGATCATGGATATGTATAACCTTATCTATATTCGCATTTGCAATATCTTTGGGATATATACTATGTAGCCAGTAGTTAGCTTGTACAGTCGAGGAAATGAAGTTATTTAATCCCTGCCAAGAATATGTCATATTACTATTCTCATTTACCTGCCAGTCCTCATTATCTATATACTCCTTAACTAATGTATTCGCATCAATAAGGGATTTAATATTTCTAATCTGGTTTTTTAAATCAACAAACAAACCAAAAGATATGGATGTTTTACCGTGTCCCTGGTCAATCAATGTCTGCTTGATAATCTCTGCAATAGCCTCAGTTTTAATTACCTTCTTACCCTTATACTTTTCCTGTATCCTCCTAACAACCTCATCTGTTATCTCTACTGCCCTTTGCCTGTCTTTTCCTCCAACATTCTCTGCAGCTTTAAATATTCCTGTTTCAATTCTCTCCCTTTCAAATTTTACAATTCTACCATCTCTTTTTCTTACTTTGAGTGTTATCTTTTTTTTCTGGGCAGCCATACTGGGCAAGTAATTAATTTAGCTTTTTTCTAGATCAGCAATCTCTTCCTTAATGTCATTTAAATCCTTAAAGTCTTTATATACAGAAGCGAAACGAATGTATGCCAAAGGATCTTTTTCTCTTAACCAATTAAGTATCATGAGTCCAATATCTCTTGAAGATACGGGATCTTCACTGTTGAAAACATATTTCTCAATATCTTCAGCAAATGAATATATATCTGAATCTGAGATACTATGTTGGTCAATAGCACGTTTAATTCCTTTAATGATTTTTTCGACATCAAATTTTTCTAAAGAACCATCTTTCTTTACTATACTGATATCCATCTTTTCAATTCTTTCGTATGTAGTAAATCTTTTACCACAACGAAGACACTGTCTTCTGCGTCTTGTAGAACTATCTTCTCTGTTGTCTCTCTTGTCTACGACTTTCGTGGTATCACAAGAGCAAAATGGACATCTCATATTTAGCCATACAACCTGTTGTGTATGGTAAACCAGACTAATACAAGGAGTAGTAGTTTGTAAATATCCCATAGGGAGCAAAAAAACTGTTATTGTTGTTAAAACAACAAAACAGTATCAAAATATATTTCACTAGAGGTCTAGTTATGGTAATATGAGTTTGACTACAGATATATAAAGATTTAATATAATTCTATGATCTTAGAATTAGACAAATACCAAGAAACGAAAGAGAAACTCTTCCCAGACAAGAAAGTTGTATGTACATGTGGTTGGTTTGATCCGCTACATCCGGGGCACGCATCATTAATAATGGAATCTAAAAAACTTGGAGATATCCTCGTAGTTTTGGTAAATGGAGACCAAATGGCAGTAACAAAAAAAGGCAAGCCCTTCATGCCAGCACAAGATAGAGCAGACATTGTAGATTGTATTAAGGGTGTAGATTACACCGTAATATATGACCATCCTACTGAATATTCAATGCTAGGAGGTCTTCAAATCATCAAACCAAATGTTTTTGCTAAAGGTGGAGACAGAGACCTAAGAGATGCAGACGATCCTAACAGTCCCGTAAACAAAGAAAGAGCATTTGTAGAATCATACGGTGGAGAGATAGTGTATGGAGTAGGTAAGGACAAAGTTTGGTCTAGCTCTAACTACTTAGAAGAGTGGGTCAAGTTTAAAAACTCTAGTGAGAGCAACTAGCTTGTTTTAAGTAACAATATATTGCATTTGCAGCAATTCCACCCTCAGATACTGCAGTTACAAGTTGTTTAAACTTATTAGAATTGGTTGTACAGTCTCCAGCTGCCCAAATTCCTTCAATACTTGTTGCTTGTCCCTCATCTACCTTTATATAGTTTTGGATATCCAACTCTAATCCTAATTTAACAGGAAGGGTAATGTTTGGCTCTGCTCCAATTTCAACAAATACTCCATCTACATCTAGATATTCTGAATCATTGAATGGTTTAGATAGTTTAACTCTCTGTAATCTTGGTTCACCTTCTAGTCCTACGATTAAGGTCTGAAATATTGTTTGAACATTTTTCTTCTCAAGCACCTGGTCTACCCATGCAGGTTCGCCTCTAAGTTCAGTACCTCTGTATATGATATATACCTGCTTGGCAATATCTGAGAGCATTGTAGCAGCCATTGTAGCTGCATTGCTTCCACCAACTACAGCAACTATTTTGTCTTTGTAAAACATTGCATCGCATGTAGCACAGTAGGAGAGTCCTTTACCAACATATTGTTCTTCTTTAGGTATAACTAGTTTGTTTCGCTCTGTTCCAGTAGCAAGTAAAACAGTTTTAGCAAGGTACTGTTTATTTAAATCTGTAAAGAGTTTAAATATGTTTCCTTCTTTTTTAATATCTACAATACTTTCAGTGGAATGTTGTGCTCCTTGCTCTTTTGCTTGTTCATGGAATTTGTATCCTAGGTCTATACCGGTAACATCTGGTAAGCCAGGATAGTTACATACTTTGTGTGCTTCAGTGATAGTTCCTCCAATTAGTTTACCAAAAACAATATTTGTTAATTTGTATCTACTAGCGTATATGCTTGCAGAGTAACCAGCAGGACCACTTCCAACTATAGCGATATCATATATATTGTTTTCTGGCATATTAATAGGGGGTTATATATTAAGCGTATATATTTTATCATATATGCTCAATATTTGGACGAACAGGAGGGTACTCATTATATATTAATTAAAATATATTTTGCATTGAAGCAATGAATACCCTCTGTTGGTCTATTTAATTTTCCGAAGCTTGTAGCAAATATCTCCCCAAAAGTTTTCCTTTGGGAGCCAATTCCAACCATCAGCGGCATAGAAAATTCCGTATGGATTGTATGTCAGCTTAATACATGACTTACTGTCGAAGAAAAGCTCGAAAGAGTTTTTCCAAGATCCAAATTCTGACCATTCTACACCACGGTTAGTACGAAAAAGTGCGTATGATCCTATAAGGTCAGGATTCGTTTCTTTTTCGAATGTAATGTCGTATCCGCCATCAGCGAAAACGAATCCGACGAGGGTTGAAAGTAGACCTACTACAATAAATAAAAGTATTCCAATATACAAAGCCCTTCTTAGATTCTTTTTCATCTTCTTCTCCTTATTTCTTAATGCAAGATTCTGGAATATAGAGTGAGCCGTTCAGGCTTACTCTGGTTTTGTCGCAGTAGGACGACCGTTCAAGTCTTTGAATCTCTAAATCAATTGATAATATCAATATTAGTACAACTACCATTACTATTACTATTGCTTTGATCTTTTTCATTCCCTCTCCTGTGATGTATAAATTTTTTGTTAATACAAACACACAACCTTTATACAAAGATAAAAGCTCTATGTTTGTATTAACTAAGAAAAGATATATAAATAGACCTTTTTAAAGAACTAAAGACTTATGTGTATTAAAACTCATAATCTTATAAATCAAATCTATAATATATTTTATGTAGATAAAATATATAAAGGTGTGATTTAATAACTAAATATTTCTTCGAAAATATAAAAAAGAGTAGGAGAGAGGTACCACGATATAATGCTTAAAGCATATATTTCATCGTGGCACCTCCTCACAACTTATTTCCCACTCTCCTGGGCCGCCATAATAGCAGCTTTGAAAAAAAACTTCATTTAGAAGATTAAACGGTGCATCTTCAAGGATAATTTCTTTTTGGCAAATTTCGCCGGGAGTACAAATTACCCTGTAAATCTTGTCGCCCTCTTGAGAATATCCAAGAAATTGACCTTCTTGACAATATAAGTACCCACTTTGACATTGGAAGAATCCAATAGTGTCAGCGAATTGTGTACCATAAACATAGTTTACGGTACTCACCGCCCTGTACGTATTTGACGCTAGATTAAGCATTCGTAATGCCATCCAAGTGTCACCATCGTAATAGGAAGTAAGTACTTTCATTAAATTCCCAGTGCCGTAGTATGAGATCTCTTCGGAAGAAATACCTCCCGAAAGAATTCTTTCAACACAAGCACTGTCGCAGATAAAATCTGCACTCACTTTCCCCGAAGGGAAAGCAAGAAATAAAATAACAAGTAGTACAACGAGTTTTTTCATTCTAGTCTCCTCTTCTAGTTTTTGTAAACCTTAACAAATTCATCCATATAAACTCACAAAGATTTACAAAAATATAGAATTGGATAGGAAATAAGTGTGTTAAAGAGCAATATAGATTTATTCAACCTATAGTATATTATACCATATTTTACTAATTTCAAACAACCACCCCCCAATCCCTAGTATCTGTTAATAAAACAGGATTATTTTTTCTAACTATAACCATATATTCAAACATTACACTATCCCCCCCCCTCTCTGTTTTCTCTGACCAACCATCATCATCTGTAAATACCTTACCTGTATCATCTACAACCTGACACTCCACACATATAACCATACCATCTACTAGAAGCTCTCCTACACCTCTCTTCCCAAATGCAGGTATATCTGGATACTCATGTAGACCTTTTCCTATACCGTGACCTACAAACACCTTAAGAATATTAAAGCTATTACTTCTAGCTTCACTTTCCATCTCAAAACCCAAATCTCCTATACGATTCCCAACAACTGCTTTCTCCATTGCATGCTCTACAGCCCTTCTACCACTCTCTAAAAGCTGCTTCTTCTTTTCATCTGGCTTACCTAAACACCAAGTCCAACAATGATCTGTCATATATCCCTTATAAACAATACCAAAATCTATGGATACTAAATCTCCCTTCTTTAAAACATACCCATTTGGTAATCCATGGACAGCAACATCATTTATTGATATACAAGTATTGAAATGGTAACCATCTACCTCCTTGAATGCAGCCTTTACACCATATTCATCACATAACTCTCCAGCATATTCATCTATCTCTAGAGTAGTTACACCTTCCTTTAGCATATCTCTAAGCTTAGACAGTATCTCAACAGATATTTCTCCTGCTTCTCTAAGTATTTTTTCTTCTTTTGGTTTTTTAATTATCATGACCAATTATACTACTTTAACCTACGATATATAACTCTTTCTCAGCCCTAGTAACAGCAGTGTACAACCATCTTCTCCACAGATCATCTGTCATACGAGGAAACCTCTCTTCAAATACTACAACCCTTCTTGCTTGACTTCCCTGTGCCTTGTGTACAGTTAGGGCATACCCAAAGTCAAAGAGATTAATCTCTCTAATTAATGTTTTCCCATCTACAAGAGAATTGTTAAACTGTTTTTCGCTAATTAACCCAACAAAACATTCATCCTCACCATCTAAAGCTATCTCTGCATCTAAACAACCCTTAATGTCGCTCTTGGACATAGATACTACTGTACCCATCATTCCATTAAATACCCCTGCATTAGCATTGTTCTTCAAACAGATTACCCTGTCACCATATGTAGGAGCCTGTGTCTCAAACTCTAGTAATTGCCTAATACCCTTGTTTAGATTAATCCTAGTATTGTTGTAGCCCACAAGTACCATTGTTTGGTCATCAAAAGAGGAGAATATGTCAGTAACAAACTCCTGTGTATCCTCATCCTGCTTAGAAAGCTTCCTAACAGTGTCAGAGAAAGCCATCTTAGGAACACCACCATACTTTCTTACCATTTCAGACACCTGTATTATTGGGTTATCTTTCTCCTGTCTAAATATCTCTTCTAGTTTAAGAACTGGTTTTTCCATGAGGTTAAAACTACTCTCAATTGGAGGAAGCTGACCATGGTCTCCCACAGCAAGTACAGGAACTCCAAAAGAAAGAAGATCGTTCCATATGTCCTTGGTAATCATGGATGCCTCATCTACAACGATTAAGTCATATTCAAATTCTTCCTTTGGTTTCTTCTCCCACCCAATTATATTGTCATCATCATCTACAATTGCCTTGTAAATTAACCTGTGTATTGTTCCTGTGTAATCTACCTTTCTAAGTGATTTTACATCCCTAAGCTTTCTGTCTAGTACCCTTGAAGCCTTACCTGTAAAACTACAGTATGCAATTCTAATCTTTTTGTTCTCATCATGGATTTTCAATCCCAAATATCCAAGTAGAGTAGTTTTACCTGTCCCAGCATATCCCCCAAATGTTAAATACTGGAGTTTAGGATTTCTGTACCACTCCTGTATACTGTCTAGTATCTCTAGCTGTTTTTTTGAAAATTCAAACGTGTCTTGAGATATGGTTAGATATTTGTTAAATTAAAGCTTATGCTACACAGTATAGTAAATCTAGCAAAAATTTTAAAAGGAATACTGTTAGTTCTCTCCCTGAGTCTCTTTCTTTTGCCGTCTAACATACAAGCACAAGAGAGTACTCAACTTAAATCTGTAACATATTTTACCGGTATTGGATGCCCTCACTGTGCAAAGGTTGCCCCAGTCTTGCATGAGAAGGTAAATACAGATGGGAAGTTTCTGCTCGTCGAGTACGAGATATACCAGCAAAGTGCAAATGCTAAGTATCTAAATACATATGGGAGTAGGTATGGTAGTGGTCTTGGAATACCTTTGGTCTTGTATGATGAACCAAACTATGATCTTGGAGATGTAAATATTTTAAAGAATTTTAGCAGTAATCTTGGAAAGACACCGATCAATACATTTGAATTAACAAATGGGTATATGGATATGCTTTCTGCAGATTTAAACAAATTTGAGGGCAAGCCCAAAATATATGGGAAGGATAGGGTGGCATACCAAAATACAAATAAAGATTTGAGCCCAGAAGAGAACAAACTTGTGAGAGATTTCCTTCTGACACAAGATTTAAATGCATATGTAAAAGAATTAAATGGTAAAGAGGTAAAAACCCTTACAATTAAACTCTCGGGTGCAGAAGAGATCTATAATTATGGGATATCCATTGGTAGCTGGAATATCCTTTGGAGAGGAGATGCTCCACAAGGCACATCAGCAAGTAACAATACTTCTAGTGATAATTCACAAACAACCATAGACAGTAATATCTCCATTTTTAAGGTCATAGGATTAGCACTGACAGACTCCATTAATCCATGTGCACTCTCAGTACTACTTATGATGTTAATTGCCGTTACAACTTATCATCCAAAAGATAGGAAACAAGTACTTTGGTCTGGGTTAGCTTTCATAACTGCAGTCTTTGTCACATACTTCATATATGGTCTTTTAATTGTAAAAGCTTTTGAAGTACTTCAAGCATTCAGTAATGTTCGCTTGTATCTTTACAAGGGTTTAGCAATTGGTGCCATTGTACTTGGACTGTTGGAATTAAAAGACTTCTTCTTTTACAAACCTGGTGGAGTAGGTACAGAAATGCCTCTCTTTTTGCGTCCTAAGGTTCAAAAGATATTGGCTCGAATAACATCTCCCCTTGGAGCATTTGGACTTGGTATGTTTGTAACACTATTTTTACTACCATGTACAATTGGGCCATACATAATACTTGGAGGGATGCTTTCCTTTGGAGAGTTCTTCCAGTCTGTACCAATTCTTTCTCTGTACAATTTCATTTTTGTACTTCCAATGATTGTTATTGTCTTCCTAATCTTCTTTGGTTCAAAAGATATTAAGCAGATATCTTCTTGGAAAGAGAAGAATATTCGTTTTATACACCTCGTAATTGGCCTACTGTTTGTACTCCTTGGAACTGCGATGCTTTTGGGTTGGATTTAGGATATACTAAAAATATGGAGAAACCCTTCTTGTATTTTGATACAGAAACAACAGATGCAAATATTAAAGATCTTCTTCAACTAGCTTTTGTTACGGACAGTGATGTTGCATTAAATCTTTTTTTCAAACCTACTCAAGAGATATCTTTTTCAGCCATGGCAGTGAACCATATAACTCCAGAGATGGTAGAGGACAAGAAGCCATTTGAACAGACAGAATTACTAAAGGAGAATATTGATCCGGAATTTACAGGGAGTTCATTAATCGAATACCTTAATTTCTTAGCGGAGAAATATATTTGGGTTGCACACAACATAGACTTTGACAAAGAGGTACTAGAAAGGAAAGGAATTAAGTTGCCACACACCATCTGTACATTGAAATTAGCTAGAAATATGTTCACTAACGGAGACAATGACCTAGAGAGTTACTCTTTGCAGTATCTTCGTTACTATCTTGGTCTTTACAAAAAAGAAAATGATAACCACAATACAGCCCACGACGCATTAAGTGATGTATATTTTCTACGGGATCTTTTTCATTACATGCAAGAACACAGTAAACTTACTACAGAGAGTATGTTAACCATATCCAAAGAACCGCAATATATGCGTCAGATGACTTTTGGGAAATATGCAGGCAAAACACTAGAAGATATTGCCAGGATAGATAGAAGTTATCTAGAATGGATTAAGGATAATATGTTCGACAAACCAGATTTGCAATGGAATGCGAATAGGGTATTAAGTGTTACTTAAGTATATATGATTAAACTGTCTAAAAACATAGCGTTACCATTAATAGCTGTATTAATCATAGGTACAGGGATTGGTGGTTATTTCCTTTTTAGAAATTTCCAAATACCTGAATATTTTGTAGATAAATATCCAGAGCTAATTGAATACTGCGATACCCAAGAGAGTAAAAACGGATTGAAGGTTAGTTGTAAGGCTTTGATGTTAGATATCAAACCCAATGATGGTTCTCCTTCTCTTACATCGCTAGTAATATCCAATGACGAGGAACTTAAGGAATATACAGTAACTGAGGAGGAGGAGGTGTTCTCTTTCACTAATGATATTTTACAGTTTAAGAAGTTAAAACCAGTAATTATAAATATACAATATACGAAGGGTAATCTTCTTAAATATTCACTTAGTAGTATTACATTTGAGAATATACCAGATGCATATATACAGGAGATAGTGAATAGGGATATAGAGGAGATAATGGGTATGGATAGGAGTAGTACAACCATACTTAATAGTTTTGATTTTTGTCCTAGACCTGAGATATTACCTGACTATGTAGTTAAAAAAGAAGAATATACTAAGTATTGGGAGGAGAATATATTGAGTGAAGAGGAGTACGAAGATATTTCTCTTTACACTATTGATGATAATAATATAAGAGGACTTTTTCTGTGTGAATCTATGAAAAATATCGGAATAAACAGCTTCTGCAGAACAAATCCTCTCGTAATTGGAGATATCTCTTCAATCACTGGAGTTACATTCGACACACCAAGCGAATTTTCTTCGCCTATAAATAAAGAAAATTCATATTTAAAAATAATCTCATTAACAAGAGATAGTTATTATTTGGATTTGAATTTAGAACATTCCCATAATGAAGAAAGTAAGCACAGTCATAGTATGCTCATGGATACAAATTTTTTCAGAACAAACACAAAAGACTTAATAACATTGTTAGATAGTAAAGGTAATCTTGACGAACTCTCTTATTGTGCAGCAATGCTCTTATACAAAGATATTGCCCCAGACGAAGATATTAATCGTAATATGCAAAAGTATCAAGAATATTTAGAGGGTAATGTCTCAAAGATATCTTCAAGTGTCTGTATCAAATTGATTGGAGATCAAGCTATAGATATAAATGGTATATATTTAAAACTCTACTACAGCGACAAAAATCAGCCAACGGATTTTGAAATATTCGAAGATTGTAATAATTTAAAACTTTATTTTGATAACTAATGAAAAAGATATTAACTTTGATTATCTTTTGTACTATTTTTATAATATTTTTCTTTACAGAAACAAATTTATATGTTTATGCTGCAAATACAAATAGTTGCACAGCTACGGATTTATTGTATTGCAGCGATGCTGGAGGTTCTTTGGAGACCTATGCGACTAGCTGTTGCGGATATACAGGCTCTCCGACATGCGTTGATTGTGATCATTACGAAGTTTGTTGCATTTGTACTTATTATAAACAAAGATGCTCGACAGATTACTCTATAACGTGTGATGGGCATTATCATCATCCTGATTCTCCTTCTTGTTATTCAAACAACTCTCCCTGTTCCTGTTGTACTCGTGACTGTGGTTCCTGTACCCCTCCTGCATGCCCTTCAGGATATACAGCAGATTCCTCCCTTACATCCTGCCGTGCACCCAATACAATAACAACATCCTGTGAAATTCCAGGAGAAGATTGTGGAGACGACTGTGGTAGCGAAAGACGAACCTGTTACCTATTAGAAACAAATACAGTCCCCTCCATGCCAGCCTCTGTTAGCATACTAGTCGACAATGTTACATACAACCTCTCTACTAATTCAAATACTCCAACGAAAATTAAGCTACCATCCACAGCCTCAAATGTACAAGTAACAGAACCTACAACAACATTCCCATCCACATCTGGTGGAGGAGGCTATGCCTTTAGAGGATACAACGATGGTGTAGATGAAGAATGGTCAGCCATAGCAGGATGCAGTGGAGTAGACGGAGAAGACTTCTGTATTGAAAGTACTACAAACACACAAAACTTTGTACCCACATCCAAAACTGTTTTACAAGTACTCAAAGAAAATGCAGATGGGAAAATAGCTGGAATGTACTACAACCAAGATAAATGTGACACAGACAAATTATATTCACTCCCAATAGAAGGATACTACAAAGTAGATAACATCCCAGACCAAAATATTACAATTGACATAACAAATGACAAAACAGCAAAAAACTGTACATCTGACACATATACTGGACTAGATATAAACAATCCATTGAGATTCAATGCTACCATAACAGATGCAGACTCAAACAGTGAAATTGAAGCCCTAATTATCTGGCTAAGCAAAGACGAAACAGTTTCAGCCTTAGTTAACATAACAGGTACATACACAGAATCTAACACAAATGACCTTGGAATAATGATTCGTAAAAATGCAGGTAGTTGGAGTACACCACTCATCTACTCCACGAATACAGACAATACATGGAGACTCCTTACTGATCAAGACAAGCTAGCGGTACAAAACCTAACAGTAACGGAAGATACAAGTTTAAATATATCTTTTGGCTTAGAATTTAAACCAACTACAAACAATCCATCTGGACTTTACAATGTATATGGGACTGCCGTAGATTCCTACATGATTAACAACAATGTAGTAGACCAAAGCAGAATACAAGACCTCTTTAACTGGGGTATAGATCTTGTAAATCCTACAGTAAACGATATAGCTCAAACTGTAAACGATGTTAACAGTGTATATCTAGATTGGAGTGCCAATGACAACGAAAGTAGCATCATGAGAACAGTTATCAATGGATACAGAACAGGTGGAACTATAACAAACAGCTTAGAAATGTTCCTTCCCCCAGATTACACTACAAGTAAAGGAACTGTAACTCCCACACAAATCCCTGAAGAAGCCCTTATTGGGATGTTTGATGACATAAATGCATGGATATTCGTAAACACAAGCTCCCAGACAGATTTAATAAACGTTGGTGAAAACGAAGGAGGTATGATAAACACATACGTTACAGCATATGATATGGGATGTAACACAAACGCACAGTATGAAGATATTAACCTCAACCCATGGATGACAGCTAAAGGAGGTACAGTTTACTCTACCTCTGGTATTACTAATGCCGCAAAAGATGTTGCAGGACTTCCTGCATTAGAAGGTGTATTTGAAAATCTTGTCAGTGAAGAACTAGATACTGGAACAGAACTAATCTCGGCTAGAAATGACATACTACCTGAATTACTGCATCCAGAACTAAAAGCAGTTAGAGCATTAAATATCTATGATTCAAATGACAGGAAATCTTACTGGTTTGACCATTTGAAAGAGAAATTGGCAACAGAGAAAGCATCAAATGCAGTTAAAATAGCAACTCCAACCTCTCCATGTGCTTCAGGTACCTGCTACATATATAGTGAAGAAGACATAACATTAAATACAGGATTTGAATGCACAAGCAAGATTCTTGTCATGAGTGAAGGAGATATAACCATAAATCCAGACATTACAAGCAGTTCTACAAACACAGGCTGTATCTTCCTTGCTAAAGAAAATATATATATCGGTGCTGGAACATACAAAACAGGTGTAAATACAAACGTTCATTATGATTATATTGACGCATATCTGATGGCTCAAGGACAAATTATTTTCAATTTAACAGACACAGATAAATCTATAAGAGATGGAATAGAAATCAATGGAGGTCTTGTAGCATTTGGTAACGGTGTAACAAGTGGCTCAGCCATAAATATCCTACGAAACCTTAAACTTCTCAACATCTCCAATCCAACAGTCGTTACTAACTACGATTACAAATATCCCAATATCGCTACACAGTTCTTTGGAGTAGAAGCTCCCGTATATAAACAAGAAATAGGTTTTAAATCATTTTAAATATGAAAAACAAAAATAAAAGATACAGTGCACAAGCCCTAGCCATAGCAATGGTTGTATTAGTAGTATCCTCAATCATTGGCCTAGCAATTTACTCAAGGGCTGCAAAAGACAAATTACTTTCTGTAGGTGAGAGATCTTCTGCAGAAGCTTTAGAAGTTTCGGACTTAATTCTTAACCAACTTACAACCATCTCCATAAATACGGTTACACAAACCATAGCTGGAGAGGGGAATACATTCGACTACGAAAACGGTGTAACACTAACCGAATCGAATGGACAAATTTCTGCCCTTTTTGCAGAATTAGGACTTGACGGCGCATTCACAGGACTAAATTTTTGTCCAGTAACAACAGAAGGTAATGAATATTATCTTAAAATTAAAGAGGCTTCTCCAGATACATACTTTGAAATACGAGCAGGACAAGTAATGGCATTTCCAATTAAAGGACAATCTATTGGCTTAGGCTGTAATGCAAGCCTTTCCTTTGCAGTTAGAGGTGATTCAAATGTTGGTTTTTCTATTGAGAAAATATATGGACAGAACTACACTAACGGTATTGCCCAAGAATACAAACCATATGCAATAGACGATGTAAAGCAGTACTGTTTTTCTTGCAATGAGAGTATGTTTTTAGGTGATGAGTGGATTCCCATTGCTGATGGAGGAACTCTTGGCTTTAACCTTAATGAACTCTCTGGTACATACGCACTAGATGAGATAAGAGTTAAAGCAATTGGTGGAACTCTTGGAGTAGGATATGCTCTTACTACAGAGTGCACACAAGGTTTCAGATTAATAGATGTACAAGCATCTGCCAATTGTGATGGTACATACAGAGGAAAACAGATACTTATACCCGAAAAAAGATGGAGTAGTCCAGTATTTGATTATTCAGTATTCAACGGCCAAGGTTCACTTTAAAATATCTACAAACTATGCCTCTCATAAGATACTCTATAAAAATAGCAGGACAGTCGGGACAAGGGATTAATACTGTAGGAATAATCATCTCGGAGATTCTTAATTCCATTGGATATACAACCTTTTCCTACAGAGAGTACCCATCTTTAATTAAAGGAGGAATCGCATCATACCAAATAGATTTCTCAAACAAACAGATAAACTCCTCATCAAGATATTGCAATATTCTTTGTTCATTAGACAAAAACGCCTTGGAAGAATATCTCCCTTCATTGCGAAAAGATGGAATTATAATTCACAATCTAAAAGACTACACAAAGGGAACACACATTAACTCAAAGCAGATACTCTTAGAGCTTAAAGCTCCAGGGATTATGGAAAACACAATAATGATTGCCTTTATCTGTAAAATCTTGAATATTAAGCAAAATACCGTTGAAGAGCATATACTAAAATATTTCAAAGAAAAAAAGGTAGATCCAGAATTAGAAAAGAAATGTATTGAAAAAGGATACAGTATTGAATTTACAAAAAAGATTAAACTCCCTCCAACTCCATTTAGAATAACTCCTAAAAAAATACTAAATGGTAATGAAGCATTAGCCCTTGGAGCAATATCTTGTGGCATTCGTGCTTACTATGCATATCCCATGACTCCAATAACTGCGATATTTAAGTACATGCAAAAACATGGGTTAGAAAAAGGAGTATTACTTAAACAAGCAGAAAACGAAATTACAGCCGTTCTAATGGCATTAGGAAGCATGCATATGGGTACAAGAGCCTTAGTAGCCACCTCTGGTGGAGGATTTGACCTAATGACAGAGACCATATCATGTAGTGGTATGACAGAAACACCCCTTGTAGTTATTCTTGGTCAAAGAGCAGGAGCGAGCACAGGAGTCCCTACATGGAGTGGTAGCAGTGATCTAAATATTGCAGTTAAAGCTGGACATGGAGAGTATTCCAAAGCAGTTCTAGCCGTTAGTGACATTGAATCGTCATATACCCTCATACAGAAAGCCTTTAATATGGCAGAAAAATACCAAATACCTGTCATTGTTTTAACAGAGAAACAAATTACAGAATCTCTCTTTACAGTAAGCAAACTACCAAACAATATCCCTGTCAGAAGATATCTCTCAGATATGACCTTCAGATATAACATAACCGACTCGGGCATATCTCCAAGAAGAATTCCAACCTTTGACAAACAGCCATACCTTTCAACAAGTGATGAACACAATGAAAAAGGAGAAAGCACAGAAAACAGTAAAGAAATTAAACAAATGTCAGAGAAAAGAATGAGAAAAATGAAATCTCTGGAGAAAGAACTTCCACAACCCATACTTTTCAATCCACACAAATCTGAAACAATCTTTGTAGGGTGGGGAAGTGTAAAAAATACAGTCTTAGATTTAGTATCACAAGGTGAAGACATTGGTTACCTTCATTACGAATATCTCTTTCCACTTAAAACAGAGTTACTTCGTACATTAATTAAACGTGGTAAAAAAATAATCCTAATTGAAAACAATCAAACAGGACAGCTAGCCGAAATGCTGAAAGAGAAAACAGGTTACCAATTCAAAAAAAGGATACTTAAATACGATGGTAGACCATTTTTTGTAGAAGATATATTAGAATATTTAAAGAATGAAAAATAGTTTTGATAGTGAAAAATTACCCACATGGTGCCCTGGATGTGGAAACTTTATCATACATGCATCCCTTAAAATGGCACTAGAAAGTTTAAATATTAAACCATCTCAGACCTTCATATCCTTCGACATAGGATGTAATGGTAATGGTGCGGATGTAATTAATACATATGCATTTAAAGGATTACACGGGAGATCCATACCACTTGCTGTAGGTGCACATCTTGCAAACAGGAAATACACAGTAATTGCAGATATTGGCGACGGGGGATGTCTACATGAGGGATTAGACCACTTACTTCATGCAGTTAGATCTAACTACGACATAACTATTCTAATACACAACAACCAGAACTTTGCCCTTACAACTGGTCAAGCAACTGCAACAACACAAAAAGATAAATCCGTCCCAGGATTTCCAGATGGAAAACCAGAAGGAAGTATTAACATCGGACGACTTTGTCTTAGTTTAAACGCCTCTTTCTTTGCAAGAGGTTACTCCGCAGATCCACAACAATTAACAGAAATACTCAAAGAGGGAATAAAACACAAAGGATGTTCAATCATTGAGATATTGCAAATATGTCCTACATACAATCCACAATCCTCCCCGCAGTGGTACAATGAAAGAGTAAAAAAAGTAGAAACAGTTAACGATATACAAAAAGCTAGACAATTAGTAGAAGTAACTGACCAAAACATAGCAACGGGGGTAATTTACAAAAATAGTAAATTACCAACATACTACGACTCTCTACCAAACAGAAAAGAGACAAAGACAGAGCTAGTAGAGGAAGTTAAAGAATATAATATTAAAATCTAGAAAATGGAAAATTCGTCATTAAATCCTAAATCAATTGCGATTATTGGTGCTTCAACAGATTCTGAAAAAATCGCTTCCGTTATACTTAGAAATGTAATTGAAGGTGGATTCAATGGAAAAATATACCCAATTAATCCCAAATACGAAGAGATACAGGGTAGAAAAACATACCCGACAATTCTTGAGATTGAAGATTCCATCGATCTTGTCTGTATAGCCATACCATACCAGTTTGTAGATGAAGTAGTAGACCAATGTATTGAGAAGAAAGTCAAAACCGTTGTAATAATCTCTGCTGGATTTAAAGAAACAGGTGAAGAAGGGAAAAAATTAGAGAAAAGTATTACACAAAAATTAAAAGGTGCCGGAATTAGATTACTAGGACCAAATTGTTTAGGCTTTATAAATAACAGAGCAAAACTCAACCTCTCATTTGCAAGAGAAAATCCTGGAGAAGGAAATATTGCTTTCATATCTCAATCAGGGGCATTCTGTACAGCAATTCTAGACATGGCATGTGAGAAAGGATTAGGTTTCTCCCATGTAATATCCCTTGGAAACAAAGCAGACATTCATGAAAATGAATTAATGTCTCAACTTTTTGCAGACAGTAATGTCAAAGCCTTGGCTCTCTATTTAGAAGAATTTAAAGATGGAAAAGAATTTATATATCTCTCTCAGAAAGCCAAAAAGCCAATCCTTCTAATAGCTCCAGGAAGCTCTGAAGAAGCTAAACTTGCCATTTCTTCTCACACAGGTGCTCTAGCCTCATCATACGACACAACTGTAGCTGCAGTAAGAAAAGGGAACATCATCCTTGCAGAAAATTCAGAAGAGCTTTTCAAATTAATAACTTTAATAAATATAAATGCTATTCCTAAGGGAAATAAAATTGCAATAATAACAAATGCTGGAGGACCAGCAATTATAGCAACAGACATGGTTGAAAAAGAGGGACTTGAACTAACAGAAATCGGGGAAAAAACTAAACAGAACCTTCTCAAAGCTCTTCCAAGAGAATCAAGCATTAAAAACCCAGTAGACATACTTGGAGATGCTAAAAGCGATAGATATGAATTAGCAATTAAAACCGTTTTGGAAGAGAAAGATGCAGATTCCATCCTTGTCATCCTTACTCCACAGCTAATTACGGAAATAGAGGGTACTGCACAAAAGATTGTAGAGATATCTAAAACAGAATCAAAACCAATATACAGTTGTTTTTTAGGAGGCAAAGATATCAAGGCGGGATTTAGAATTCTAGATCTTAACAATGTACCTTCCTTCAATGACATACAAGAAGCTGTACATCTCATCAAAAAGCTCTCAGTTTTTGAAGAAGAAAAGGATAATAAAAAAATTGTAGAAGCAAGTAGCTTTAAGAAAAGGGGTAGATATACAAAACAAATTAAAAGATTACTTAAAGATGACACTGTCGTGATAGTCCCAGATGAACTCGCCATATCTATGATGAAAGAATTTAAAATAGATATACCAAATGAGCTTGTAACAGGAAGCATTGAAGAGGCTATAAATTTTGCAGCAATTAATTTTCCTGTAGCTATAAAAGCAACTGCTGAGGAATTCGAGCATAAGACTGACTTTAAAGCCATATATCTAGATATTAGAACGATAACAGAGTTCGAGGAGAAATTTGAAGAACTAAAAAACACGATTGAAAAAGTAACAGGCAAACAATCTCCCAACATACTTGTACAGGAAATGATAGAAGGAAAGCTCGAATTTTTCATTGGTACAAATAGAGAAGGTAACTCAGATATATATGAAAAAGATGGCCTTGGTTTTGGTCATCTCCTAGCGATAGGACAAGGAGGAATATATACAGAGGTTTACAAAGATATTAAGCACATACTACTACCTGAAAGTTTAGAGAATATTAATAGTATACTAAACGAAACAAAAGTTTCGAAAATTATAGATGGATACAGAGGAAAGCCAAAATTAGCAAGAGAAAAGCTACTAGATTTGATGATGAAATTACAAAAGATGTTAATATCATATCCCCAAATTGTCTCTATGGACATAAACCCTGTTATGCTAACAGAAAAAAGAGCAGTTGTAGTAGATATAAAATTGTATATTAAAGAGTAATCTGCTTATTAAAACTTTCTTCCGAAATCAATGCCTTCAGCATCTACCTTAATACCAGCTTTGCCTAAGTCTTTCTCATATCTCCTTGCATAATCCCTGTACTGTATTACTCTTTTTCTTCTCTCTTTCACACTTCTATGCCCAATCATTCCTGGGCCATTAATACAGCCCCCATTACAATTCAAAATATCTAAAAATTTATAACTCTTGTACATTCCATCTTTAAATCCCTCAAGTATCTTCATAATGTCATTTAAGCCCTCCATTACAAGAATATCTTTCTTCTTTAAAATATCGCTGTAGTTAAGAGTAGAAGACAGCCCTCCAGATATTGGATATATTTTTGTGTAATCATTGTAAAATTTGTCAAAAGTTACACAATATTTAGAATCTACTACCTTCTCTGGGATATTCTTCTCTTTAAATAATCTTTCCAGCTCTTCAAAGGTAAGGACCTCATCAACAGTATCAATCTCTCCAGCTTCCAACTTCTTAGTTACACAAGGGCCAATAAACACCTTCTTGTATTCAGGATAGAACTTGTCACATATCAGAGCCATGGCACCCATAGGTGAAAGAACAGGGACTAAATTATCAACTAACTCTGGATATTTAACTCGAATGAAATTTACTAGAGTAGGACATGGAGTAGATATCCAAGTTTTTTTTTCTCCCTTTTCAATGCTACTTTTTAGTATTTCGTAGTAAGCATGGTTAACCATCTTAGCTCCAAACGTTAATTCTAAAACCTTCTCAAACCCTAACATTCTTAATCTATATATAACCTCCGGATATTCAAACTCCGAAACAAAAGAAGGAGCAAGTAAGCATAAATATCTCGAAGTTGGTTGAAATTCCATATTTAAATATACTACAAAGCGAATTGCATAGGACAAGTTAATAAGCTATAGGACTTGAGTTCATAAATTTATTAAAATAGACTGAAGTATGATTCTACTAAACAAACAATTTGAAATACTAAAATTAGAAAAATTCCAATTAGTAATTACATACTCTTTAACTATTCTCCTTCCCCTTCTCATACCTAAGCCTCAAATACTCCTAGGGACATTAATAAACGCTCTCTTCATATTCTCTGTAACACGCTTTGGATTAAAAAGAACAATTCCCTTACTCCTCGTTCCTTCAATCCTTTCATATACACAAGGATTACTCTTCGGTTCGTCTACAATCTTTTTACTTTATCTTATTCCTTTCATTACAATTTCTAATTTTGCCTTGATATATCTTTACAGTAAAATCAAGCTTCCATATGTAAATATTTTAATTTCTGCAAGCATTAAAGCGCTAATTCTTTACTGTGCAGTTCTTCTTTTGATGAAACTAACAAATATGCCAGGAGCTTTCCTTCAAGCAATGGGAATGATACAGTTCATAACTGCCATACTTGGTTCCACACTAGTAACTTTTCTACTAAGGAAACCTAAATCAAACCTTTAAGATACCTCTGCCTTTCTCCTTCCTCAAACCTTTCGATAGCATACCTTAACATAGTTCTAGGCATTTTTTTGTAATATTTTTTTAAAAATTCTTCCTCAACATCTTGGTCTTTTTTACCAATCTCTCTTAACATCCATCCCACAGCTTTGTGGATTAAATCATGTTTATGATTAAGCAATATCTTCGCAATTTTTAAAGTATCTTCAAAGTCATTATTTCTAGTAAATGAAAATGTGGAAATAATAGCGACTCTCTGCTTCCATAAATCATTACTTTTTGCTAATTCATAAAGAATTGTTCGATCTTTCTCCTTGAGATACTCTCCAACGATATTCGGAGCAGAGAGATCTACCAAATCCCAATTATTTACATATCTTAAATTCTTAATATACAGATTAAAAATGTCATTTCTTTTTGCATCATCTGACTTCTTCCACATATATGTCAGTATCAGGAGTCCAAACAATCTGTATTCATGAATTTTGTTTTGGACAAAATACTCAGCATTTTTTAGAGTCATTTCCTCAAAATGTCTCTTACATATATCTCTAATTTCTGGAACTGTTATACCTACAAAAATATCTCCCTCACCATACTCTCCCTTACCTGTTTTAAAAAATCTTTGGGATATTTCTTTCTTTTCTTTTCTAGATACAGTTTTTAACTCTTCAATAATTTTTTCTTTTAACATACCAAATGGTACCAAAGAATGTCTCTCTTGACCATATAAGATATTAATGTAACATATATATGGGTACATAATTTAAAAGCGACTGGGCATACATTGCTACGAGGAAGGAGTAATTCGAAGAATCAGCGGGTACTCCTAGGTTCCGTTATGAGCCTTAAGATTAATCTCAAATAAACAAAGGACTAATCATTAATACCCACATAGAAATAAATTGTTAAAACTACGCTTATGTGTGGGGTATTTGGATACACCGGCAAACAAACTGCCAATGATTTGGTATTTCAAGGGTTGAAAAGATTAGAATACAGAGGATATGATTCTTGGGGGATTGCTGTTAATGACAAACAACACATCCAAGTATTTAAAACCGTAGGAGAGATAACTGATAGAAAGGAATTAAGGAAACTGCCATCTGTAAATACAGCCATAGGACATACAAGATGGGCTACACATGGTGGAGTAACTACAACCAATGCACATCCACATAACAGTGAGAATCAATTTTTCACCCTTGTTCAAAATGGAATAGTCGAAAACTATTCTGAACTAAAAAAATCCCTTGAAGAAAAGGGATATACCTTTAAAACACAGACAGATACTGAAGTAATCGTAAAGCTTATAGAGAATGAACAAAAGATTAAAAAACCCTTTAAAGCTTGTATTACCAAAGCCTTTCGCTTACTCAAAGGTAGAAATACCATCGTTATCCTTACAAAAGATAATGACATCTATGCCATAAGGAATGGCTCCCCCCTTGTCATAGGGAAATCCAAGGATGGAATATTCCTTGCTTCAGATGCTCTCTCTTTCTCTCCTCATACAAATAAGGTCATACTTCTAGATGACCATGACTTTGTACATATATCTAACGGAAAGATTGAAATTACAAATATCCTTTCTAAAAAGAAGAAAGAGGTAAAAATACATGTTCTTAAAAACAAATATGTAGATATTAACAAAGGTAAATATGCCCACTACATGCTCAAAGAAATCATTGAACAACAAAACACAATCATTAATGCCACACAATATACCAAGAAAGAGCTTAAACCCATAGTAGAGGACATTAAAAAGGCTCACAGAGTGTATGTAGTAGGAGCTGGTACTGCCGGTTTTGCTGCGGGACAGATAGCATACTTTTTAAGAAATATATCTGGTATAGATGCACAGGATGTAAAAAGCTACGAATTTAAATCGTATGTAAATATCCTTTCAAGCAAAGATTTGGTAATTGCGGTATCTCAAAGTGGAGAAACAGCAGATACAATCGAGGTATTGGAGATAGCTAAAAAGAAAAGATGTAAGATTGCCAGCATTGTAAATATGCTTGGTACTACAATATCTAGGATGTCCAATCACCAGTATTTTACTAATGCAGGTCCAGAAATATGTGTAGCTTCTACAAAGGTTTTTACCTCACAGTGTAGTTGGGGATATCTACTTTCCAAGACAATTGTGAATGAATATGACCAAGCCCAAAAAGATATTGCAACTCTCTCAATTAAGTTAGGAAAATTTCTTCACGAAGACACTTACAAGAATATTAAGAAAATTGCTAAACAGATTAAGAGAAGTGAACATCTGTTTGTACTTGGTAAGGGAAACAATGCAAACATATCTCTAGAGGGTGCACTAAAAATTAAAGAGATCTCCTACAAACACATAGAGGGATTCATGGCAGGAGAACTTAAACACGGGGTCATAGCTCTCGTAGAGAAGGGGACTCCTGTATTTGGAATAATCTCAGATGACCAAGATAGCAAAGATATGGTTTCAAGTATGGAGCAGGTTAAAGCAAGGGGAGCGTTAACCATAGGAATAGGGGAAAAGAAATTTAATAGTAATCTTTTTGACTTTTTCATCCCAACTCCTCAGATAAATGGTCTCTCAGGATTATCTAATGTGATTGCATTTCAGCTCATTTCATATTTTCTTTCTGTAGAGTTAGGAAATAATATAGATAAACCAAGGAATTTAGCAAAATCTGTAACTGTAAAATAATTTGATATACAATATTGAATAACTTTACCGAATATATAAATGGAAGATGCTAAACTACCCGTTGAGGAAACTCCAAAAGTAGAAAATGATAGACCTGTTGGAGCTACTGTTGAGGTTAAACCTAAAAAGAAAGCTAGTGGATGTCTAATTGTGTTTCTAATTTTCCTTGGACTTCTGCTCCTGTTAATTGGTGGAGCATATTTGGGGTACAGAAAGATTAGTAAGGATTTAAGAACACAGGTAGATTTAGAAGTTAAATATACCACTAAAGATACTTTAAATCTCGATTCTTTAGTGACAATAACGCCAGAGAATTATCTAGATATTAAGGACGGTATAGACATTAGTTTAACAAGTGCACAAGTGACTGCTATGTTGAATGCACAGTCTGTAAGTCCTACATTTTCTAATACACAGATTAAATTTAACAAAGATAATTTAGAGGTTTCTACTTTAGCTAAATTTGAATTGTCCGAAGAGAAGCTTTTTAATGTTCCGCTGTATGTATCTGCAGATGTAGAAGGAGTTACGAAGGAAAGCTTGAAGCTAAAGATTAAAGATATAAAGATTGGTCTTTTACAATTACCGAACTGGATACAGGAGAGGTTAACTGCAACAGAAGAGGAGTGGCTGGAAGGAATTATTCTTGAGAATTTGTCTTCTTTTGACTTTAAGAGTATTAAACTTACCAATGGCCGGGTAGATATAGAGAAACTACTTTTAGATGATTTAAGATAGTATGAGGAATATAACAATACTGTTTTTACTGTTTGGGGTAGTAATAGTTGGTGCCTTAATATTTACGTTTTACTTTCTTCCTAAATTAGATGCTAGTAATAATAATCTACATTTGGAAATGGCATTACCTGTAGAAAGGTTAGATCTGAGATATATAGAAAAAGGGATAACACCTTTCTGTGAGAATAAGAGTCATGGGATAGTAGTAGAGACAAAGGAGAGGGCTCAGGTTATGGCATCTGTAGATGGTACAATAGATAGCGTAGAGGGTGATGTAGTGTATCTTAAGAGTCTGGATAATGTTTTGATATATTTCTCCCCACTTACAAATATTAATGTGTCTGTAGGGGATTATGTTACTTTGGGGAATATATTGGGATATGTAGATGGTAATATGTTTGAATTTGGAGTAGATAATAGTATGGATAGTAGATATGAGTGTCCTTTCCTTTATCTTGATGACAAGGGTAAGGAGATAATATCTAATGGATTGAAGGAGGGTATAGAGGTAAAGAGTAGGGCTTGTGAGTGTAGTTTTGTTAGTTATTAATGATATAATAGGTATCGTTATGGTGGATGTAGCTCAATTGGTTAGAGCATCGGTTTGTGGAACCGAGGGTTGTGGGTTCAAATCCCATCTTCCACCCCATTTGTAATTCTCACAGTATCTAAGGAATATAGCAACTACCCTAGAAATAAAATCTTTTGACTCTTTCATTTCCTTATAATCAAAGCCAACTACCTCGTCTTTTTCATTTACAATATCCACAAGATGATTACCCATACAAAAGATTATACATTATAACCATAAACATAAAATATTCTCATACAACAATTAAATACCCAATAGCACATATACTATAACACCTTGTTGCATAATTTTTACCATGATATCATCAACTATCATGATTGGAAAAAAAGCCCTTAGTGTTTTGTTTACACTTGTATTTACAGTTATATTTGTTTTTTTCGCTAACACTATTCTCTACACTAAAACTTGGGCTGCAAGTATGTATTGGGATGGAGGCGCTAGCACCGCAAATTGGGAAGATGCTTTAAACTGGAGCACAGATACAGTACCGACAGCAGACGATGATGTTCTAATAGATACCTCTACCACTATCAATTTGTCCTCTTCCACTACAGTCAATAGCTTGGTTCTTGGAAATTCTGGAGGTACTACAACACCAATATTAAATTTTTCGTACGATGCGACAGGAACAAGCTCACCACTCATAATAGATAGCGGTGATTTAGTCATATATAGTGGAGGACAGATCACTCACAGTGCAGGTACAACGGCTGTTGTAGGAGCTGTAGCTATTAATGTACAAAGTGGAAATCTTACAATAGCTAGTGGAGGGAAGATAGATGTTACAGGAAAAGGATACGCATCTACAGAAGGCAGTGGTGCCGGAACAGATGGAAGCACAGATAATGGTGCAGGAGGAGGAGCATATGGTGGGAATGGTGGAATCGGAGAGTCTGCCCGTGCAGGAGGTGTTGGGTATGGAAGTATAATCAATCCTACAGATATGGGAAGTGGTGGTGGTTATTCTGGACGAGCCGGATACAACGGAGGGTCTGGTGGCGGTTTAGTAAGATTAACAATCGGGGGAACTTTAGATGTGCAAGGCAGTATTCTTTCCGATGGAGGGGCTGCTGGAATATATGATAGTGCTGATAACGCAGGAGGAGGAGGTAGTGGCGGTAGTATAAACATAACTACAGGAACATTCACAGGAGCTGGAAGTATTACTTCAAATGGTTCTGCAGGCGGAAATACTGGAGATGCAGATGGTGGTGGAGGTGGTGGTGGACGAATTGCTGTCAATTACACTTCTAATACATATACTGGTACGATAACTGCTAAAGGAGGATTGGGCCCTGATAGTGCTCTCAATGGAGGTGCCGGTACAATACATCTTAATGATGGTACTGGAAATGGTGACTTAACAATATCTAACACTACCACAAGAACAACACTAACTGAAGGATTAACACCATTAATAACAGGATCATTCGATAATATAACAATATCAGAATACTCATATGTATCTCTAAGCGATACACTTGCTGCTTCAGAGACTCTCTCTATAGCAGGGAATGCATTTGTTCAGATAGGAGCTTCTTCTACCATAGACGTTTCAGGTGCATTCTCTATCTCCGGAACCTCTTTTCTTCAAATAGAAGCATCTTCCACAACAACATACGGGAGTCTTTCATGGACTGATACCGCACAAATTTCTGATCTAGGTGGGGACTTTCCACTGGTTAATAACAACAAATCATTAACTATTCCGAATGGTGCAACTCTTTATTCCAATGTACATCGAACATACGATAGTGTGACAGTATCTGGAACATGGACTCATAATTCCAATTCCACTGCGCAGACATATATTTTGGATATAGATATTACCAATGATTTAACCATAGCAAGTGGAGGAAAGATAGATGTCACAGGAAAAGGATATGCCTCTACTG
>CAZHVM010000002.1:28284-74488 GCA_964536135.1 uncultured Candidatus Saccharibacteria bacterium
ATGGTGGTGGTGGTGGTGGTGGAAGAATTGCCATCAACTACACTACAAATACATATACCGGTACTGTAACAGCAACTGGAGGATCTGGCCCTGACAGCGCTACAGATGGAGCAGATGGATCAATATACCCTAATGAAACAGTTCTGAGTACAAGTATTAGCGATGTAACAACTTCATCTGCCAATCTTTCTACAACCATATCAAAGCTTGGAATATCAGGTATTAGTAAATATGGACATATAGTCAATAGAACAGATTTTCAATTAGATTCATCTTTACCAACAATATATGCACAATACGGACTTGGAGAATCAACATCTAATAATACAGTATTTGAAGATGAGAATTCACTTCATGGAGCCCTATACAGTGGAACAACCGTAGAAAATCCAACATTGCACACAGTTGATGGAAAAGTTGGTAAGGCCTTGTCATTTGACGGAAGCGATGATTACATAGATCTTCCAGATGGGTTTAGCAATTTTACAAATGGTTTTTCGGCCTCATTCTGGATATATCCAACTGCCAATCAAAATGATTCAAGAATCTTCGATATAGGACAAGGAAAATCCGATGATAATATAAGAGTTTATCGTGCTGGAACAACTTCGCAGTTGAATTTCGATGTTTTTATAGGTTCTTCTTCAAAAGTAATCTATGCCACAGATGCAATCACAAACAATGAATGGCAACATTTTGTGGTAACAATAGATAGCAATGCATTGGCGACGATATACAAAAATGGTATAGCTTTAACCTCTGGGACTATACAACTACCTGCAAATGTAAACAGAACATATAATTATGTCGGACGAAGCGACTGGTCATCAGATCAATATTACGCAGGATATATAGATGAATTAGTCTTCTTTTCAGGAAGTATAAACCAAGCTGGTGTAAACTATCTATACAATAATGGGCTCGGACAGAACTTGAGAAAATTCATGGGAGATTTCTCATACAACACTCTAAAAGATGTAGGTACATATACAACCAATCTAGAATCCCTGCCATACTCGGCAGATTACTCAGTCCAATCATATATAGTAGATAATAGTGGAACAAAAACAACTTATGAAGATGTAAAAACATTTACAACACTCACTCCTAATATACCTCCAGCTGTAGAATCATCAGGGATAGTAATCAATGAATATGATGGTGATCTTTATGCAGGACAATCATATTCCATAGAAACAATATACTCCGATGGGGATGGAAGTTCAGATTTAAACACTCTATACCTGAAACTAGATAATCCTGATGGAGATGATATTGAAATGTATGGTAACTACTCATCGGAAGATCTTACAGATCAAACACCAACAATATCCTCTGGAAGTTCGTACATCTCAAATGCTAAATACTCAATTACACCATCATATGGAACAGATAATGAAGTTAAAGTCACATGGTCATTCGATATCCTCTGGAACTGGACTGAAAGCACAGATATTGGATATGGAATAAAAGCAATAGACCTTGCCAATGCAGATAGCACATACTCATATACAAATAATGACTACATATATGAGAATGACTTAACCTTTATAGGAACACTTTCTGCAGAGAATTCATCCTCAGATCAAATATCATCAGAATCTTGGATACTACCAAATGAATCAGTAACTCTTAGTGGACTTACCGTTGTGTACGAAAATACTACAAACATATATCCATTAGACAAAGACTTCAACGTAACAGTAACGGACAATAATTCAAATATTTGGGCAGATGGAATATCATCTGGAGAATCTTTCTCTGTATCTGCTACAACAGGTACAACTACAAGCGAAGCAGAGACTTTCTCCATAGACATTACTGGTATTCCTACTGGTGGAAACGATATTTCAGATCAATCTTTTAATTTTAAGATTGATGCTACCAATCCTGCAATTTCAGATCTTAGCAGTACAACTCATTTAGATTCAAATAAATGGTATAACACAAACATAGTAAGATTTATCTGGGAAGCAATAGATCTAGAAAGTGGAATAGAATATATATATAGATATCTCTCAGAGAGAGAAGACGAGACATCCGAAGCAGTACAGGATAATGGGACAGTAACAACATTATCTGAGTGGACTAGTAATGCAATCTCCAACGGTATTTGGCATTTCTATCTCTTAGCTGAGGATATAGTCGGGAATATATCCTTTGATAAAATTTATGTAAAGATTGACATATCAACTCCTGACATTGTAGATGTAACAGGTTCAAATGAAAACGTATGGCAGAATAGAGACAGTGGACCATCAATATCATGGACTGATCCTGATTCACTCTCTGACGATATGTTTTATATATCAACTGATGGTTCAACACCAAGTAGTGACACCTTTGAATACGCAACAAATCAAATAACTTACAACCTTCCAGATCTTGGAGAAGGGGAGCATTCTGTTAAAGTAATAGCTAAAAATGGAGCTGGCACATATAGTGATGTAAAGGAATTTGTTGTTAGGTATGACCCCACACCAACTGGCCAAGTTGGTAACTTTAGTGCAACAGTTAACAATCAAAATAATGTACAGCTAACATGGACCAATCCAAGCGATAATGATTTTACCAAAGTTATAATTAAAAGAAATACTTCTGTAAATTACACAAATGGTATTACAGTGTATGAGGGAAACAATACATCATTCACCGATACCAATCTTAATCAATTATCAAATTATTTTTACACAATTATCGCATATGATAAAGTAGATAATGCATCTGAGATTTCAACCTTACATATTAAAACAAAAAAAATCTCAAGGCCTGCTGAAGTGAAAAATTTCAATGTATCAAAGTTATCTAACGGAGCTAAAATTGAATGGCTAAACCCCGATGAGAACGATTTTGACAAGATTATTTTAAAAAGAAATGATGTATTAATATATGAAGGGAAAGATACCTCTTTTACTGATATACTCACAGAAAAGGGAAAATACTTGTATACCATAGTTGCCTATGATACTTTTGGAAATTCATCGAAAGAAAATTCTTTTACGTTTGACTTCACTTCTCAAGAGATTAGTAATCCAGTTAAAGAAAAAGATCGTATTAAAGTTAATACGAATGAAATAATTGAAATAAAAATTCCTGTAGCAGAGCTACTTACTCCAGAGCAAATAGGGGATATAGATCGTGTAATTCTACAAATTAATGGAAAGAGTTATGAGATGACTTTGAGCGAAGATAAACAAACTTTCGAAGCAACCGCTGTTACACCATCCGTCAAAGGAGAGCATACAATTACCGCTATAGCAATGAAAAATGGAGAAGTAATATCTGCTTATGACATACCAATAGAGGTTACATCTAATACTAGTGAAGATAACAAATCATTCTTCATTATTTATCGTAAATACATATATATAGTACTTGGACTTCTTCTAATAACATCCGCCTCATTACTAGCAAAGAAAGTCAAGATCGGGAAATAAATAAAAAAAATTCAAAGATTTCTAATCATTGGGTAAAAATGTTATAATACCAATATAATTTTCTCCTCTACGAATATGATCAATCGTGCTGTTCTGGCCATAGGCATAAATATTCCTGCACAGGAAAAAATTGCAATACAGAAAAAACTCAAATTAAAAGACATTACTTTAGATGTTGCCTCCATTAAAGATATCATTTTTACAATAACAGACAGTAAAATAGATGTAGAGATAAAAGATTTTGATTTAAAAAAATATAATTACATCTGGATACAATCTGGATGGAATACTACACATATGGCATACCTTTTACATCTTTATCTTAAATCACAAAAAATCCCACACAACAAGACAAACGCACACAATACTAAACTTTCAGACATATTTTCTCTAGCATCGAAGAATATACTTGTTCCTAACACCTTTTTCCATAATGGATTAAAAGTAAATAATGAAAATATCGGAGATATTGAAAAGATTTGTAAATTACCATGTATATACAAAACTTCTCTTGGATCCCTCGGTTCGCATGTATATTTAATCGACAAAAAAACGGATATTGAACAGACAATAAAAGAAAATGGAAAATTCAACAGATATATATTCCAAGAATTTATTCCGAATACATTTGATTACAGAGTAGTGATATCTAATGGGAAACCCGAATCAGTATGTAAAAGAACTAGGATTAAAGACAAATATAGAAACAATGTGGCACTAGGTGCAAGTGAAGATTTTATAAAGATAAAGAATGTTCCTAAAGATATTCTTGAATTAGCAATACAATCTGCAAAAACTCTTAAACTTAATTGGGCTGGAGTAGATATTGTGACAGATACAAATACTGGTAAAAACTATGTCCTAGAGGTAAATAGAAGACCAGGATTAACAGTAAGTTCTTCTGAGATATCAGCTGCTTGTAAATATATAAAAGAGCTAGTAGACGTAAAGCTATAGTCTTTATACGAAAGAGCCTTTATAGGTATTAAATCAGTGGAATATTCAAAGATATACAATAAATATTTACCCTCTAGCGATTAGGAGATTGAAATCTATTGACATATTTGCAATCTCGCCATACTATAAAAATGCTAGGACTTTCAAATCCTATCGGGTTGGTACCGGTCCCTGCATAGAACCAATTTTTCTATGTAGAAGACTTCTGAGGAATTGAAAGATATGTTGATGATTCGAACATTAACACCAGGGGACACTAATAGAGATTTATTTCTATTTATAAGTTACCATGGCCTAACCAGTATGTAGTAATACATACACTCCTGCTCTGGATGGCGTATATTGGTGCTCCATCCTTTTGCGTTTTTATTCACCAGACACCATATTAGGAATTTAATAAACCACGATAGCTTTGTATCCAAGATAACTCCACAATCCATTAAAAGTACTTAAACTCAAATATCTTCTTCCTCTCCATGGATCATTTAGAATTATTGAGGTAGGATTATCTACCCGTCCAGTATAACCGACGACTACTTCAGAGTGCATCCCTCCATAACCAGTATAGCCACCTTCTAGGGTTTTGGGTCCCATTGGAGTTGTATATCCGTTGTACCAAAACAGTATTACTGGATTACCCTTATTTACCTCTGCTAACAAAGAAAGAAGATTCCATCCACTCTTAACTGAATTATTTCTGTATCTGCTAATATACGAAGACACAGGCCCCCAATGTACACCATAACCAGTTACCCAGTTCACATTAGGATCTTGTCCTATACCCAATGTAGACCTCATTCCTTCGATAGAGATAGAAACGCCCTTGTAACCCAAAGCCATTTTTGTTGCATACAAATTACAGTCAAAACCCTTTGGTTGGTAATATTGAGGGACATTAAGTATGAAAGTTTGCTCCTCCGTAGTAAAAAAGGAATAGTAGGACCTAGTAGAATCATATCCATAGATACTTCTAACACCAGATGAAATTGTTACAGTATATTTTTTGTAATACTGCAAAACATTATTAAAATTATAATACATTGTGTTATCTTTCCAAGAGAATGTCCCACCCACAAAAGGTGATATTGTAAATTTTGACTGTGCTGACTCCTTATTTACAGGCTGATCAAAAGTAACTGCAAAATATTTAACAGATCTACTGATATCACTGCTAACATTTCTTGGATAGTAACTTGTAGGATATACAATGCCAGGAGTTTTAAATTTAATAACCACATCATCTTCAAGATAGCCACCAAACAAAGTTCTCAGACCTTTCTTAAAAGTAATTGAATATTCAGTACCTTTCTTAAAGCCATTTTTAGGAGTTACTATTAAAGATTTCTTGTCACTACCAATGCTTAAACTATGTTCAATTGCGGGAGAAAGACTGTAAGAAGAAGAGACACTGTTCAAATCTATCTCTTCCGAGAACTCAATAATCCAAGGCTCTGTATTTGACAAAGACAATCCACTCCGATTATGCCCTTCAATACCTGGGGCATCTGCTGTTTTAAATATTATCTCTCTTACCAATTGCAAGTCCCCTATGCGAAGCTGCTCATGAGTATTGGTTGAATATATTCTGTTTGCTTGCGAAATCTTAACCAGATATGTTGTACCCTGTGCTAAAGAATCAAAGTCAATAATTAAACGATCTGAATACTCCCTTACAGTTGTATATTTTACAGAAGGATTAACCTGTACATCCCAATAAACAAATTCACCATCTTGATCACTTAAAAAAAGCTCCAGGTCCTTATCAACAGAATATGCACCTTTTACTTCATCTAAATTCGTTCCCTGCACATCAGGAAGTGGAGAAGTAAAAAATTCTAAACTCTGCTCATGAGAAGTTCCCCCAGGAAAGATATTTGACAACCCTGTTGTATATATTACTATTCGAGATTCTGCTGGGTAGCTCTCTGCAGGTATTATTTGAAATCCATCTATCCACTCCTTGGATATCCAGACATAATCATAATTGATCGTTATATCTTGACTAGGAGAAAGGAATATACCTAAAGATTCTTTTTTAACTGGGATAGTTAATCGTACTTCAATCTTCTCTGCTTCATTTACAATTTCTCCCTTCATAACATTATTTAAAATTACATATGGTCGAGAGAATAGGGAAGCTAAAATAACTAGAAGGCAGTAAAAAGAGAAGAGTCCGAAAGAAAGAAGTCTAAGTAGTTTCAGAGCTATTGTGCTCTTTTTAAATATTAACGACAAAATCTGGGATACAAACAGAATATATATTGTAATTTGTAAACCAAAAGTATCTTGAAATATGAATTTCTCAATTAAAGGCACAGACAGAATAATCGGCAATACATTCATAGCTATTAGCACTAGGGCAAAAATGCTAGTCAAGACTATCTTTAGAATTAGTTTCGTTTCAGGAAGAAAATGAATTACCATGCTTAAAACAAAAAATAGCAGTATTAGAACAAGATATATTGACCGAACTTCAAAGTCTGGCAACTTCAAAAAGTCTGCAAATGTATTGGACAGGTTTTCAAATGACATTACTAATTATTGTCACTTAGCACAGGCAACTTGTCAAGCGTAACATATATTACAGGACCATCATCGGAAACCGCTGTATATTTACTTAAAGATTTAAAGAGAGAAACCATTTTAGATTCATCTACATTAAACCAATGAGGATGACTTAAATATGTTACTACCTTTGTATTCTGGCTAATGCCTCCAGAGTAGTTATCTCTGAAATACCTAAGCATCTGTTCAGCACTGTATGACCATGAATCTGCACCATTATTTGGTGCCTCCCACAACTGCATAGTTGGATTAGTTGTAATATTTTGATTCATCTCATTTAATTTGTAAGGTTGAGTTGTACTCTTTAAATCCCATGGACCTTCTAATTTATTGTCTCCCCAAGAATATTTTTGCCTTCCAGAAGAATCCAAAGTGAATCCAAGATCGTTTAATACACGAAGGTTCTCTTCATCTACAAACCAAGCACCACCACGATACATAGTTGGCGTTGGTAAATTATTTTCTTTAAATTGTGCTTGAGACCACATTATGATTTTTTCGAAATCCGAATACCCATATACCGTATTTGGAACATCGTGACCATATTTATACCATCCACCCCAAGATACTGAGTCCTGGACTTCAACTCCTGCAGCTCTAACTAATTTATTATCCATATGTAAGTGCAATCCAACACTATCTCCTAACTGTATTCTCTTTTTTATCCATTCGGTTAAATATGCAGATCTTGTCTTGCTGAGGTTAAGATATATATATGGATTAAAGAAGTGTGTAACAGGTACATCATATTTCTTTGAGATATTTGCAATTGAATCTAAATATTTTTGTTCAACATCAAAACCTTCCCAATCCATGCTCCATGCCACATATACTGGAGAAGACACATTGAATGTAAGCTCCTTGTACTCAGGTATACTGCAATATTTAGAATCACTTGAAATTTTTACAGAATACACACCCGGCTTCAAGTCCTCGATATCCCTTTTTAAAATCAGGCTCTTTTGTGCTTCATCGTATGTTAATTTCCCAGATATATTACTTTCCTTTATCTCAAACACTATATCTTCAAACGCTTTCGTTTCGTAAGATTTATCTTCAAGATTAGAAGTAACAACTAGGTTCGTATACTCTTCAGACAGATTATCTCCAACAAGTAACCATTTTCTTTCAAGAGTAGAATTTTCTATAATGTCTGCAATTTGTGGTTTAAGAACATTACAATCTATTGATTCGTCTCCTTTTACATCACTATCGTTAAGTTTAATAAGGTCCTTGAAATACATAAGGTACACAAAAAGCCCACCTATCACAAGTAGGAAAAGCCCTGCAAAGAGTTGTTTTCTTCCATTGTTGTGTCCCATAGTATATTATATCAAATATTGAGTTTTTTTAATATCCTAAGAACACAGTAGGAGAGAACCAATACTCCAACATTTATAGATAACATAACGTATGGATTTCCTGTAGGAGAGAGAATCCATGCAGAAAGAAACGCCAAGACTGTTACAACAACAAGAGAAAGTAAAGAATCTGCTCCGAAAGTTTTGATAAAGTTTAAAGTTCTCACATTCTTTATATATTCAAATATGTAAAGAGATGCAAATACAAACAAAATTCCCTCAACCAGATAAAGAATAGATGGTGGCCATCTATACCATACAGAGAGACTAAATACTGAAAGAATAATAAGAATAGATACGCAGAAGATTGCAAAACCTAGATATTTTTTCTGGTTACCATACCTCGCCATTAAGATTCCTACAATATACACCGGCATATATTGAAAAACAGGAAATACATGAGTATCAAAATTCCCAACGAAATGCATTTTAAACCAAATAAGAAGATCACTGTGTGCTTCAATATTAAACATAAACATACCTGCGGCATAAATTACAAGTGCAGATATGAAAAGAATATATGGGTATTCAAGTAACTTTATGATTATCTTCCCAAATATCTTTATAAGTATTGTAAACCATATAAATGCTATAAGGAATTCCACATATAAAGGCAAACTCTTTAATAACCCGATTTCAATGATTTGAAAAATTGTGACCCCTCCTTTATGAAGAAGTACACTACATATTCCAAGAATAAGGTACCAAATATAAAGAGTAGCGATTTTCTTTAAAATCTTACTCAATGAATCAATCTTTCCTTCCAAGAGTTTCTTCCCTTGAAGAAATGAAAATGCAAAAAGAAAAATTATAAAACATACAGTAGAACCAATAAATGTTAAATCATCTAATACCCCAAAAGGTTCCACAAAGAGTAGAGAATTAACATGGACAAAACTCATTAGAATAACTGCGAGACCTTTAAGAAGATCGATATCTTCGAATCTTTGTTTCAATGATTTGATGCTCGTTATCACATTTATATTCTACACAAAATGAGGATTTCCTCAAATGAATGTTGATTATTCTACAAATGTAATTGCTACTCCCTTTTTTCCTGCTCTTCCTGTTCTTCCAATACGGTGAATATAGTCATCAAAGTTCTCAGGTACATCGTAATTAATTACATGAGAGATATTGTTTACATCTAATCCTCTTGAAGCAATATCTGTAGCTATTAAGATAGAAAGATTACCTCTTTTGAAACTCTCAATTATCCTACTTCTTTGCCCCTGTCCTTTATTACCATGAAGTGCACCAGTCTTTATACCAGCCTCAAAGAGTTTGTCAGATAATCTATCCGCTTCTCTTTTAGTTCTGGTAAAGATAAGTACTTTTTCGAATTCATCCTTTTTAAGATATTCTGTTAAAAGAGCTACCTTCTCTTCTCTTGATCTTACTCTTACAATATCTTGGTCAACATTCTTGCCTGCTTGCTGTGTTTCAATTTCAACCCTTACAGGATTTTTTAGTAGTGTATTTGCGATATCTTCAGATTTTCTATTCATAGTGGCAGAGAAGAATAGGGACTGTCTTCTCTCACTAAGTCTAGAGGTAATATATTTAATGTCATCTATGAATCCCATATCTAACATTCTATCTACCTCGTCTAATACAACATTATTAATTTTTCTTAAATCTACTACTCTTCTATCACTCAAATCTTTCATTCTACCTGGTGTACATACTACAAAGCGAGGATCTTTTCTCAATATATTAATCTGTGCATACATACTACTACCACCAATTATTAATGCAGATCTAATCCCAGTATCCTTAGCAAGAGAGATAAACTCATCTTGTATTTGCATAGCGAGCTCTCTTGTTGGTTCAACAACCAAGCATCTTTGGTTAGAATCTTTAATCATTTTGTTTATCAAAGGTATTAGAAAAGCAGCTGTTTTACCAGAACCTGTACTAGCAATACCTAATATATCTCTTCCTTGAAGAATTAGAGGTATAGCTTCATGTTGTATCTTAGTAGGTACATCATATTTCTTGTATTGAATATTCTTTCTAAGGGGTGTTACAACATCAAATTCAGAAAAGTTATGCCCATCTACATAGATATTTGGCATCTCACTCTCTACAGCTTTCGCTATGAATCTATTTACATTTATGTTACCACCTCTGCCTCTATTGTTGTGTGGTTGAAATCTTCTTTTACGGTTTTTATTTCTGGAATAGTATTCCATTATGCTTATTAATATATTTTAATTTCGTCTACGCAGAGATAACCGAAATTAAAAATATATATAGCCTTATGGATATTTATATGTGGCAGATTATTTCGCTTAGATCTACATCAAACGGAACATTATATCACCAATATCGAGAATCTCCTAATTGCGCTTGACTTACATTGCGAGAAAAAGATATCCTTACATCATGAGAAAATATATATTACCATCTGTGATAATTACAATTTCTATTTTATTGTCAATCATATTTTACGAATACCTTCCCGAGTCAATGTCCTCACACTGGAATGCACAAGGAATAGTAGATGGATATTCAAGTAAGTTATTGAATGTTTTAATGTTCCCTATATTACAGATAATTCTTTTTGTATTGCTAATTATTATTCCAAAGCTTGATCCAAAGAGAAAGAATATTGAGAAATTTGAAAAGCAATTTTTTCTTTTTATTTCAGTTTTTCTCCTATTTATTGCTTTACTCCAATTACAAGTATTTCTTTGGAATATAGGCATACTTATATCTATGGCAGTTGCTATGCCAATATTAATGGGTCTCCTGTTTATATTTGTTGGACAATTACTAAAGGATGCCAAACAGAATTATTCCATTGGTATTAGAACTCCATGGACACTTGCTAGTGAAAAGGTTTGGGGAAATACACATAGACTAGGGGCAATACTTTTTACTGTATCAGGAGGAATTTCTATATTATCAGCATTTTTGCCATTGTACTCTTTCTATATCCTAATAAGCTCGATACTTATTTCAACAATTATTCTTTTTGTATATTCATATATCGAATACAAACAAGAGCAAATAAATAATCCAACTTAGTTGTGATGCTCTTCCTCAGCAGCCATAGCCTCTTCCTTTGTAACATGTACTGTTCCTTCGGGATGGTTAGCTGGTGCATATATGGTGTAGAGTTTTAAATCTTCCGTCTCAGAGGTATTTATAATATTGTGAAGTGAACCTGCAGGTACTATTACTACCATGTCTTCTCCTACAATACTCTCTTCTCCATCAATAACTACCTTCCCCTCTCCCTCTTCAAATCTAAAGAATTGGTCAACTGTATCATGTACCTCTTCACCAATATCTTCGCCTGGTTTAAGAGACATAACTACTAACTGCATATGGCTACCAGTATAAAGAACCGTTCTGAAATTACTGTTTTCTTTTGTTTTGTCCTCTATATTATCTACATATCCCATATTTAAAATCTGATTAATTTATATATCTACATTGTAGCACATTACAAACTGTCTACACCCTGTTGTACGGCATACTTAAAAAGATCTTTAAATATGACTGGGTCAATTGTATATATAATTGCAAAAGCAGTAATAAAAATTACTACAGCTAACCATTTTGTAAACGCACCATATGTTCGCAAAAAAAGAATTACTGAAAGTATTGCCATAACAGTAGGTCCAACTATCTTAATATCCCCTAAAGGGACAAGATACCCACCAATTGTCTTTTCAGTTGTACCAAGATACTCTGCAAGATTAAAATTAACATTAAAGATTAGTAGAAATATTTCAGCGATTAATACCAACAAAAGAATTATAGAAGACGCTCTTGTTGACTCTCCCTCCGTTCTGTAAACCTCATAAATTGCAGTAGGAAGAAGAAAGAATATTGTAAATAGGGGATTGTGACTCATTAATCCTGCGACGATTCCTATCCCTGCAAGTATTGTACAAATAGTACAAATTAAAGGTGCATTTTTTGTTGGTTTTGCCATTTTTAATAAGATTAAATTTTATCTACCTCGGAATTATTCCCTATTTCTTTTGGTTCCTCTTTTGTAATTTCTGAATTTGTAACCTCAGTTATACTCTTCTTTCCTTTTTTGTTCCTTCTAATCAAAAAGATAACAAGAATTATTAAGCCAATTAGTAATAAACCAGAAACTCCAAAAATAATAATTCCAAGCATATCAATTTTTGAATCTTTCTCCTCTTCAGTAGTTGTTACAGTTTCTCCTTCAGAGATATTTAATTTAAAAAGTTCAACTTCAGAACTAATTTTTTTATTCTCATTAGTAGCATAGGCTTTAACTGTATAAGAGCCATTTTTCAAATCTAAAGAACTAATAACCATATACCAATTTCCACTACTATCTGTCTTCGTTGTATAGATCTTGTCACCTATCGTTATTGTAACTGTATCTCCAGCATCTGCCGTACCAGCAATCTTCACTATACTTTCTCCGTCTGTAACAACACCCCCATCTTTCTGCGAATCAACAACAATATTATTTACTATTACAAATTCAAGAGCAGGGGCTATAACTGTATCATCAACATCATCTTCATCGAAACTATAAAGGCTAGAAGAAGTATCTGGCGTTAGGACCACCTCCTTCTCGGGAGTCTTTTCATCAACCACTTCCTCATTGTCTTGATCCTCTACCACAGGAGGTTCTTCATCTTCTACAGGTGGTAACCAGAGTATAAGCTCCCAGCCATATGTCTTAAAAGCATAATCTCCAGTCATTGGATTTGTTCCACTTCTCATTGTTCCATTTGCATATACATCGCTATTTTCATACTCCCAAGATGGAGCAGGGCTTGGATAATATGCAGTCCCTATCCACATGGAGAAAGTATGTGTCTTGTCAACAACAATTCCTAAGGCATCTCCCTTTAAGTCAAAAGTCTCCCAACCATCTCCATCATCCATTCTTTGCGACTTTGTAGCGATGGTACTTCCAGTGTTTTCATCCTTTACTGTAAGGGTAATCGTGCTTCCACCACGTCTATTTTTCATTAAAACTTCAATTTTTGTAAGAATAGTCTTGGTAACCTTAAAGGTCTGGTTTCTGTTGTATTCAGAATACACAACAGTAGAACCACCACCCAATGTTTGACTCTGATCCAGTACAGATGGATCCTCTGCTTTGACTGGAGAGACAAACAGAAAAGGGACAAGGATTAAACAGAATAGATAAAAGATAAACGATCTTCTCATTTATTAATATATTTAATCTTAATAATAGATGTTCGAATATACTGTTCTAAAAGTCAACTGAATATAGTAATATAATTAAATATGATTAAAGACATAGAAGATAAAACAGTATGGGATACATATCTAGACCAATGTAAAAGAAAAACATTTCTACAAACATATGAATGGGGAGAATTTCAAAAAGATTTAGGTAAAAATATCCTTAGATTAGCCTTTTTAGATGAAAAAGATACTCTTCTTGGTATCTCTCTCTGTATATTTGAGAAAACTCCCTTTGGTACTCAAATATACCTTTCCAGAGGCCCTCTAATGACCACAGAGACACCAGAAACATACAAGAGCATACTTAATGATCTAGTCGAATATTTCAAATGCAAGAACATTTCCTGTATTAAGATAGACCCTGCATTTACAGAGCAGGAAGAGATTGCAAAGATTCCACATGTTATGAAGTTTAAACATAGTATTAACTTCATACAATCTGAAACCAATTGGATGGTAGATTTAGTAGGAAATACAGAGGATGAACTCCTTACATGGTGTAAAGACCACGGTATGAGTAAGAATTATCCCGCATATATTAGAAAAGCCAGAAGAGAGGGAATAGACATATCTTTTTCAAGCAGTATTGAAGATTGGGAACTTTTTCATACATATTTACAAAAGAGTGGAGAGAGAAAATCTTTCGATGTTAGACCTCTTACCTACTTTACATCTTTACATAGGCATTTTTCTCAAAATGGTATTGTACGACTTGGTATAGCAAGAAGAAATGGCAATATTCTAGCTATGATACTAATTGCTGTATATGGGGATGAAGTATCTTGTCTTTACAGTGCACAAACAGATATAGATACTAAATTAAGAGCACCAATGTTACTTAGATGGGAATGCATGTTAATGGGACAGATAGAAGGAATAGCTAGATTTAATAACTGGGGAGTATTACCAGAAGAAAAATACAAACCTGGTAATCCTGGATTTGGATATTCTCAGTACAAGAGGGGGTTCGGAGGATATTTAGAACAGATAGAGAGGACTTATGAGTATGTATACAACAAGAAGTTTTATCCAATACAAAGATTGTATGACAGATATATAAAGTTTAGATATTACAGGTATAGATAATCGCTTTTTGACAATATCTTTCAATTAAAATAGAATGTTAACATTATGAATATTAACGTATTACCTGGTTTTCAAGAGCTTTTACCTAAAGAACAAATAGCTTTTAACAGGTTAAAAAGAACAATTGAAGAAATATACCAGTTATATGGTTTTAGACCAATAGAAACACCTGTACTTGAAAAAGCGGAAATCCTTCTTTCAAAGAGTGGAGGAGAAACCGAAAAACAAATATATCAACTTGAGAAAGGTGATACTAAATTAGCCATGCGCTTTGATCTAACAGTACCACTAGCAAGATATGTCGTAAAAAACCAGAACGACCTTGTCTTTCCATTCAAAAGATACGCAATTGACAGGGTATACAGAGGAGAAAAACCACAAGCAGGAAGATTTAGAGAATTCTATCAGTGCGATATCGATGTAATAGGTAGAAATACATTAGATCTTTCATACGATGCGGAAGTACCTTCCATCATCGCAAGTATATTCTCTTCCTTAGAATTAGATTTTACAATTAGAATAAACAACAGAAAGATATTGAATGGTCTCTTTGATTACTTAAAAATAGAAGACAGGGTCTATGTTTTAAGAACACTAGATAGTATGGAGAAGATAGGTAAAGAAAAAACAAAGGTTGAATTGAAAGAGATTGGTTTAGATAATACTCAAATTGAAAAGATCTTTGACTTTTACAAATTGAATGAAAAAGATAACAACGAGATTGTTACTTCCTTAAAAGATTTAGATATGTCTTCAGATATCTTCAAACAGGGAGTAGCTGAACTTGAAACCGTTATGAATGAAATAAATATTTTAGGGATTTATTCCAATGTAAAGATAGATTTAACCGTAGCAAGAGGATTGGATTACTATACTGGGACTGTTTACGAAACAATCTTAAACAAATATCCTGAGATTGGTTCTGTATGTAGTGGGGGAAGATATGAAGATTTAGCAGGCTACTTTTCAAACCAGAAATTTCCTGGAGTAGGAATATCCATAGGATTAACAAGACTATTTGATCAGCTTAAAGATAAGGATGTCTTAATTATTGAGGATGAAACTCCTACAACAGTATTGGTACTCCCTCTTTCAGATGAGAGAGAAGTTAGCTTAAAGCTAGCTGATACCTTGCGAGAGAACTTCATATCTACTGAGATTGCTCCATCTGGGAATATGAAGAAGGCGCTTAACTATGCAAACAAATTAAAAATACCATATGTCATATTCATTGGCGAAGACGAGATTAAGGACAATAAATATACAATAAAGAACATGATTACAGGAGAACAAAAAAGTGTTCCTCAGGCAGATATCCTTGAAGCATTTTAAGTCACTTATCCCACGGTATAATCGTCAAAATATCCCTGCACCAATATAACTGGCGTTCCTTTGTCTCCACTACCACTTGTTAAATCACATAGACTCCCTAACAAATCTGTTAGTCTTCTAGGTGTAGTCCCAAGAGATTTCTCCACGGAGTAGTCTGCTCCATTCTTTACCTTAATCATTTTCTTAACATATTCATTCAAATTTCCCTTACTATCCCAGTTCTCTGAAATATATTTTAATTTTACTTCCTTTGGAGTACCAATTAGTCCCTCTGTAAATCCAGGACATACAACAGGATCTGCCAACTCCCATATCTTTCCTACAGGATCTTTGAAAGCACCATCTCCATATACAATTACTTCAATATCTTTTCCGGTTTCTTCTTTCATTCTTTTTTGGATACTCTTTACTAAGTCATTACAATCTCTTGGAAAAAGCTTTAACTTCGCCTCTCCTGTTTTGTTTGAACCCAAAAGACCATAGTCAACATTATATCCACGAGTTTTGCTCGAAGTATTACATATCTCATCTAGACCATACAGCCTCTTAGCACCACCTTCAAGAAGAATTTTCTTGGTTCTAAATCTTGTATGGATATCTGCTACTAATACATCCTTCGTGTAATTTAAAATTGTTTTGGGATTGTTTGAGAAATGCGCGTATACATTTCCATTCCCTAAATCTTTGTAAGCTTTGACATAATCTACGCCTGTAAATCTATGGATGAGCTTTTCTCCAAATAATTCCCTAAATTCATCCTCCTCAAAGACATCCGTATGTGGATCTATCTCTTTCTCATCCAAAAGTTCTGCCTCTACAAGATGATTACCTACCTCGTCTGATGGATAACTAAACAGTATATGTACCTCCTTACAAGCCATGGTGATAGCCTTAAGCACCAAAGAGAATCTGTTTCTACTTAGGATTGGAAATACAACACCAATTTTTTCTGGGTATAATTTCTTAAACTCTTTAACCAACTGATCTAGTGTTACATAATTTCCTTGAGATATTGCTACCACAGCCTCAGTTACTCCAATTACATCTTTATTATTAAACTGGAATTTCTCATTCTTAGCTGCTTGTAAAATAGACTCTACTACAACATCTTCAAGATTGTCTCCGTATCTTATGATAGGAGTTCTAATACCTCGCACAACTGTTCCTACTGTTCTCATGGATATATATATAAAAATTAATTAGAAAGACCTCTAGCAAAGATAATCCCTGTAACCGCAGCACCTGTGATTGCACCAGACAAGCCAGCACCATCTCCTGCAACATACAAGCCCTTAATACAGGTTTGTAACCCCTTATCTGTAGATATCTTGGAAGATCTGAACTTAACTTCAGGGGCATAGAGTAGGGTTGAACCTGAATGGATGCCTGGCATTACTGTATCTAATATTTCTAAACCTTCCTGAATATTTTTTACTATTCTGTATGGTAGTGCCATTGCAATATCTCCCGGAGTAACATCCATTAGAGAAGGAGTAACAAAAGATTTGTTTAATCTACTCCATGTACTTCTTCTCCCACTGTTTAAATCTTCTAAACTTTGGAGAATTGGTTTACCACCACCAATAGTGGAAGCAACCTCTGCAATGGATTTGGCATATGCAATGGAATTCTCTACCGGTTCAGTTAAATTAACTTCACACAGAAGTGCAAAGTTTGAATTTTTTGACAAATGATCTGAATTTGAATGTCCATTAACACATATATATCCCTCATACTCCTCTTTAGCTACAAGACCATTTGGACAACTACAGAAAGTTCGGATAATGTCATGGTATGTTTTAGTTCTTACTCTGTACACCATTTCATAGAGTGCTTGTGCCTGTCTTTTCATAATTGAGGTAGGGAATTCAACCCTTACTCCAACCTCTACTTTGTCATATATATATGGTATTTCATGTTTAGTGGCTAATTTCTGAAGCCAGTTTGCCCTAATTCTCCCAGGTGCAAGTAGAACAGTATCACAATATATTTTCTTTCCATCCTTAGTTACAACTCCCTTTACAGAGCCATCTTTAACAATAACATCTACAACTTCAGTATTTTCTAAAATGTCTATCTCTTTCCCTAAAAGGTATTTTTCGAATTTCAACATTACCTCTTTTAATTTGTCTGTACCGACATGCCTTGCTTTTCTTACAACCAACTCAATGTCGTTAACCATCGCTTCATCCTTTAACTTCTCTAAATCTTCTGTCTCTTTAGGAAAATACTCTGCATCTACACCAAACTTCGTAAAGACTGTATCTACATATTCCAAAATATTTTGGTAATCCTTACTGTCAATTAAATGGAAAGCCTTCTCATGTGAGAGTGTGGCAGTAAAATGTAACTTACCATCCGAGAATGTTCCCGCACCTCCAAATCCAGACATTACTTCAGAAGATTTTCTTTTCTCAATCCTATGTCCCATATCTACTAGACCTATTTTCCTTTTCTTTCGTTTCTTTAGAAGTTCATAGCATGCAAACATTCCTGCAGGACCAGCACCAACAACTAGCACATCATACTTAGAATTAGACATAGGGGTCTGTTACGGTTAGGTTACATATTATTATTCCAGAAGAAGAAGTTTTTGACAAGTATTTTATTTTTTTAAATTGTGTTACCATTGTCTAGATGTTAAAGAAATATACAAAAGGGTTTAACAAAGTAGTGCTTTTTCTTACCATGGCAGATGTTTTTGTATGGGGACCATTCTTCATCATTTCTGCGCTTTCAGGTATATATTTATCTCAAAAGCTAGGAACTGGAACTATAGAGTTTGTAGGAGTCGGAACAGCAATATATTTCCTAACAAGAGCAATTACCCAACTTCCAATTGGATATATAACTGACAGAATTAAAAAAGATAAGGATGAGATAATTCTTCTAATCATAGGGATACTTCTAATGGGTCTTCCATATATTCTCTATCCTCAAATATCCATGCCAATACATTACTTCATACTGCAGTTTGTATTCGGAGTAGGGGTCTCTCTCAATCTTGCTAACTGGAGAAAGCTCTTTGCAATGAATATAGATAGCGGAAGAGAGGGAAGACAGTACAGTTTCTACGAGACAATTGTAAGCTTATCTACAGTAATACTCAGTACCACGGTAGGATTAATTGCAAACATGGGAGATATATATTTTGATTTAGTAATGATTGGCTCTGGAATACTTATGATGGCTGGTAGTATATGGGTAGTATTAATATTTAAGCTTCCAAAGAGAAAAACAAATCATATTAAATAATCTAACGATAAATATTTGACTCAGATGATATAATTATATCTATGAATCAAATATACTTAGATCATGCTGCCACAACAAAATTAAAAAAAGAAGTACTGGATACAATGCTTCCTTTTCTAACTGAGCAATACGGAAATCCTTCCACCATATATACCCTTGGTAGACAAGCTAAGAAAGCCATAGATAAATCAAGAGAACAGGTAGCCAAAGCGCTAAATGCACAACCAAACGAAATCTTCTTTACCGCCTCTGGTACAGAATCAGATAACTGGGCTTTAAAGGGAATTGCATATGCAAACAAAGATAAAGGCAAACATATCATTACAACCAACATAGAACATCATGCAATACTGCATACTTGCGAATTTTTACAGAAAGAAGGTTTTGACATTACATATGTTCCTGTAGATAACGAAGGTATAGTAGATTTAGAAGAATTAAAGAAAGCCATTAGACCAGATACCATACTAATCTCCATCATGCTTGCAAACAACGAGATAGGGACAATACAACCAATCAAAGAGATATCCAACATAGCTAAACAACATGGAATATATTTACATACAGATGCTGTTCAAGCGGTAGGAAACATACCTGTAGATGTAGAAGACTTAGGAGTAGATTTGCTTTCTCTTTCTGGCCACAAGATATATGGACCTAAGGGAATAGGGGTACTCTACATAAAAAATGGAACAAAAATATCTTCCTTCGTACACGGTGGTGAACAGGAAAGAGGAAAGAGAGCTGGTACAGAGAATGTTGCAAATATTGTTGGGATTGGGAAAGCCATTGAACTTGCTACAAAAGATATACCTCAATACAGTACTCATCTACAAGAATTAAGAGATATGACCATAGAGAACATACTAAAAGAAATACCACATACAAGATTAAATGGACACAAAGAAAAAAGACTCCCAGGGAATGTAAATATATCCTTCGAATATATAGAAGGTGAATCAATCCTCCTTATGCTAGATGCCAAAGGGATATCTGCCTCTAGTGGTTCTGCATGTACATCTGGCTCACTAGATCCTTCTCATGTACTTCTTGCAATTGGACTTCCTCACGAGATAGCCCATGGCTCCTTAAGACTAACTTTCGGAGAGGAGGACACTAAGGAAGATGTAAAATATCTTCTAGAGGTACTTCCTCCAATAATTGAAAGATTAAGATCCATGTCCCCTTTAAATAATCAAAAATAAATATGGAAGAATATAGTCAAAAAGTAATGGACCATTTCATGAATCCTAGAAATGTAGGTGAGATTGAGAATGCAGATGGAGTAGGTACAGTAGGAAACCCTGTATGTGGAGATATTATGAAGATGTATCTAAAGATAGAGAACAATGTAATTAAAGATGCAAAATTTAAGACATTTGGATGTGGTGCTGCAGTAGCTACAAGTAGTATGGCTACAGAATTAATAATTGGGAAAACACTTGAAGAAGCACTAGACATTACAAACAGTACGGTAGCAGAAGCACTAGATGGACTACCTCCTGTTAAAATGCATTGCTCAAATCTAGCACAACAGGCTGTGAAAGCTGCAATTGAAGATTACAAAAAAAAAGATGGAAAAAAGTAAAAAAAAAGTTCTACTCGGTATGAGTGGAGGAGTAGATAGTACTGTTGCGGCACATCTACTTCAAAAAGAGGGCTACGAGGTTGTAGGCATTACCTTAAATATGCTTGGTTGCAAAGAAGAAAGCTACAAGGAAGTTAAAGATCTTTGTAAGACTCTCGGTATACAACATATCTCCATGGATTTGAAACAGGATTTTGACGAGAACATTGTTAAATATTTCGTTTCAGAATATTTAAATGGTAAAACCCCAAACCCATGTGTATTGTGCAATAAAGAATTCAAGTTTGAGAAGATGCTTTCCAAAGCAGATGAGCTAGGTATACAGTACGTTGCAACAGGACACTATGTCAGACTTGAGAAAAAAGATGGTAGATATATCCTTAAAAAAGGAAAAGCTCTAGGAAAAGACCAGAGTTATGTTTTGTACAAACTTTCTCAAGAGCAACTTTCTCGTTGTATATTTCCTCTTGGAGATTACAAGAAAGAAGATATTCGTAAAATAGCAGAAGAGTTAGGTCTAAGTAATGCGAAGAAAGAAGATAGCCAAGACATATGTTTTGTGGAAAATAACGACTATACAAGCCTAATTCCACAGACAGATATTAAAGGAGGAGATATCGTAGATAAGAAAGGAAATATTCTTGGACAACACAGTGGTATACATAGCTACACATTAGGACAAAGGAAGGGTATTGGGATATCTTCGAACGAAGCTTTGTATGTAATAGCTCTAGATGTAGAGAGTAACAGGGTAGTAGTAGGGAAAGAGAGAGATATCTACTCAAGGGAGTTAATGGCAAAGGATGTGAATTGGATAATGAATCCAACAAGGAGAATGTTAACTAAGGTAAGGATAAGGTACCATGCAAAAGAGGCTTGGGGATATGTTTCAACCTTCGGAGAAAACAAAGTTAAGGTTAAATTTCTTAAAGCTCAACGAGCTATTACACCAGGACAATCTGTAGTATTTTACAAGGATGAGTATGTCATAGGCGGTGGTACTATTGAGTAATAATGTTTACAAAAGTTGAGAATGCTTCGGTATCCTCTCTTGTTATATCTTCATCAGAACCAATTATCTTTTCTTTCCCAGTGTGTACCAAGTGTAAATCCAAATCACCTTTTTCGCTCCATACAATACCGTAACAGAAGCTAGAATCTTTTGTAAAAGGAAGAATTTTAGGATTTCTTGTCACTTCCAATGGGACAACACCTAAAAAGTATCTCTCGTATTCTTCATAGTATCTTCCATATAAACAGAGACTTTCAAAATTGAAAAACTGAGGATATGCTTCTGCATTTAATAGGACTTGTGCTACGACATTTTTAGAAGGAGATACCTCGTCCATTTTCGTAATCTGGAATATGTTATTTTTCAACATATGGGTCACAAATGGTAATACCCCCATAAGGTCTTTTTTGTTTTTTAATCTTTTTTCAATTAATTCCTTTTCTAGCATATATTTAATTTGAATCTATTACTTTCCAACCACTTACTAATCTTAAATCTCCGTTTCTTACTAAGCATGTAGATATTACTAGATCCATATCTCCAGATATTTTATTTCCATTTTCTATTCTCATAGGTTGTACCTTCGTACACTCCAGCCTTACATCTCCAAACTTCATTACAGTACCCAGAAGAAGGCCTTTGCTATTAAGGTAGTCGAGTAGTTCTCCAAAGAGGTAATACTTTTTAGCAAGGGATAATCCGTTATGTACATGTAATTGGTATATTCCATCTTTAAGAAACATAGGGCCACCCAATATGATGTCTCCTTGTTTGTTTAGTTGTTTTCTCCAACTGTAATCTGTTTTGAGTAGTTCGTTTAATTTCGTGTAAACAGAATTAGAGTATTCTCCAAGGTATGTATATTTGAAATATATGTCTTTCTTTTCCCAATCACTTGGTAGATATCTGTTAGATAACTCAAATGTTACTGTAGTAGGAGTGTTTACCTTTAAATCCAGTAATTCACCTAAATCACTACTCTGGATCTCTTCTGATGCATTTGTTTGTAATACTGTAATGTCTTGTGTATTAACAAAGAGAGAGTCAAAGAGTGTAGGGTAGAATACCGTAAATGTAAAAATGGCTGTACCAGTGAATAGTACAGCCATTATTATTAGCGAGACCTTTTTATTCATTACTTACTATTCTTTAAGTATGTCTTAGTAAAGAATACAGAATATGTAACTAACATAGCAACTAGTAATAGTTCTACTACATATACCGCTATATTATCTGTAGGACCTGTAGCTGCAAGAACTACACCTGTTTCATCGTCTTCTCCTAATACATCTGGATCGTCAGGAGTGTCCCTTCGTTCTGGAGTAACTGGATATGAATCACAGATTATTGATGAATCATTCTTATCATAGACTGTAATTTCCCCCTCTCTGTATTCTTTTGAAGAATCACTAGGATCAACTGTCCATAAACCCCATACAATTGGACCTTCAAATGTCAATGTACATGAATCAACAGGTCTCGTTTCTTTTTGAACTTCTAAACTACATTGTGCATCATAGACATTATCGTCTACTGTTACAGTTCTTTCTCTGACATATTGAGTAGTATTTTCATTATCTATTTCCCACTCTGACCATGCTCCTTCATTAGTTGTTGTATATTTACACGAAGGTGTTGTTTGGTATTCATACTCCTTTTCTGCAGAACAAATTCCTAAATCATTATATATATCTGTCTCCGTTATTGTTCTCTCCCTCACTTCTTGCATATTATTCTCTGGATTTAATGACCATTCACTCCAGCCCCCACTCGAAGAGGTTGTATACTCACATTCTGGGATATCCCTATATTCCGTCTCAATCGTAGTTGCACCACATGAGATTGAGTTATCTTGCATATCTACAATATATACACTTCTTGTTCTGTATTCTCTGTCATTTTCTTCATCTAGTGCCCAATTACTCCATGCAGAATATGTATTCGTTGTTCGAAGACAATCTGGAACAACACAATTATTTTCTAGAATGGTTTTTCCTTCTGCATCATAGTTTTTCCCAGGATAATGGCCATCTTTTACACAGCCATACTCATTAACAGTGGTTGAGTCGATAAGATCCCAAGTTGGGCCATTCTTTTCACACCTCCATTTAAATTGACCCCAATCAAAGAACAAAGAATAACTAGCAGGGCATTCTTCATGCGTTCCAACTACGCCAATCACATAGTAATCAAAAGATGGAATTATATCTTCAGGATGCCCATTGTGACCATTTAAATCTGCACTTGTATCTGGATGATTAGTCACATATGGGTTAGTTACAGATCCAGTAGAATGACAGATATCTATTTGTTTATTCAAACTATTACAATTTGTTTCAGTAGCCTCAACTCTCCCTACAGGAGAAAAAGCTAGAAATAACGCAAACATGATAGAAGGCAGAACCACAAAAGATAATAATTTATCTTTCATAACATTAATAATAATATATTATTATCAATGGGGTTTGCCATTAGCTCAGTACTTTTAAGGCAACCAGATACAAAAAGTACTTCAATGCTCTTGATGAATTAATTATAGTTAATATTTTTTAGAAAATCAATACTATAGGGAGAGATCTACACCAATCTCTCTTCAACTATATCAAGAATGGAAGATAGTAACTCTTGAGATTCTTCTGGGAGACAGGAAACTGAAAAAACAGGATATATCTCATGATCAATACCCTTACCCTCACTGTTTTTACAACACATCTGAACTCCAGCAAATTCACCATTCTGAGTCATTAGATATTCAAATCTATACCCTTGTCCTTCAGCATATCCCTCACCATCTTCTATACCAAGTTTAAGGTAACTATTACTACTGACACATAGAACATTAAATTTTGAAACTGCAAGATCTTTCTTAAGAATTTCAACTAGTTGAGGAATAATTCTCTCAGCCTCTTCTTGACTTAATTCAAAATATCTACAACCCTCTTTTTGGTATGGAGAATTCATAAATCTATATCTTAGTGTAGAATGCTGAGCCTTCTCCGCCATTACTCTTACTTTCGCAAGCCTCTCATCTAAAAGTACACTCTTGCACTTCTCTTTCTCCATATTATTTACATTCTAGAAATTTTAAAGTCAGAACTTCAAGCACCTTTATATCACCACGAGATAATTTATTTAAATGCTCTTTAAAAAGACAGTGCATATGACTGATTGGCTTTTTACCTTCCTCTTCAAATACCCTTAAAATGCTATCTCCCTCCCTTTGATCCCTAATAAATTGTAAGTAATAGGATATTTTACTCCCAGATAAATTATCTTTCCCAGTACCAAAACAAAGACCAAATTCAAAAGAATTGCCTTCATCCGTAGAAGTTACCAAACTAAATTGTTCCAAAGACATATTCTCCTTCAAAAATCCGACAGAAAGAAGAACCTCATTTATCTCCTTGGTCTCAGGCATATCCTTATTGAAAGGAAGGATCACCATACCCTTCTCCTTTACAATCTCTCCAATCTCTTCTAGATTGCTCTCTAGGATTTCAACGTTCCTTTCTTCTTTCTCTATTTTAGTATTCATATTTTCCCCTCTAAATTATTTCTTACTAAATCTACCACACCCCATAGCATTGAGTAAAGTACAAAAGAAGATATATAATAAGTGGGAGATCTTTAACAACATATTATGGAAGATATTTAGGTGATGACTTCAAGTCGTCATTTAATATCCCCATGTAATAAAATATAAAAGGAGGAAGGAATGAAAGAAAAAGCCCTGTATTGGCACCACAACTTAATCCGTGTATCAATTTACACTCTGATCTTTCTTGGTTTAACAGGCATTTTCATCAACGCCTTCAAATGGTTTTGGGTTGCAATAATGGCACTTTTCTACCTTCTGTACCTTTCGTTAAGACCAAATATTCAAAAATTCTTGACAGAGGATTGGTGCTTTGTTCTGCCCATAATTATCTTGCTTGTCTATCTTCTTGTTGACAAAAGCATTTACCAAGAATATGAGATTTTGGAATTTCTTGTAATTTCCATCCCTGTTTATACGCTGATTGTCGCAAAAAGAAAGAAAATTGATTTTGAGAATATAAGAACAAAATTACATGGGTAAATACCAAAGCAGGTGCCTATCGGACACAATATAGGCACCTGCTAATACCACTAGATATATTGATATATCAACATTCTGATTGTATAATTCCTGTAAATAGTGTGCAATGAAGCATGTTTCGAGAATGGTCGCTCAAACAAGCATGTGGAGCAAGTAGCGAAACCGAACTATCACTTTGGTGAGAAACGGTTTCATTCCACTCATCATTCGCACATTAACAACTAGCGTATTATATCCAAAAAATTTCCTTAAAGGAGGAGAGATGAAAAAGCTCATAGCTTTAGTACTCGTTGCCTTGTTTGTTCTTGCACTTAAGCCCCTAACGGCAATGGCTATTTCCAGCAATGTTTGTCCGGAAGGTGGGGCGTGGATTAAGGCCGATGGCCTTTCTGGGCTTTCATACACATACACAGCTCCAGAAGGCAAATTGATTGCAGAATCGTGCTACAAAGTTGGCAGTCACGATCCAGTATTTGCTTCATATAATCCGGCATTAGCTTCTGTAACTGTTGTTTCAGAGCTCTTTAACTCACCAGGTGGTGTAACATGCACGGCTCCAGGAGTTCCAGAACCAGGCTGTTCCTACCAGGAACTAAGTCATGCATCATTTAGATTAATTGACGATCCTGGGACCGAAACTCCTACAGAGACTGAGACTCCTACAGAGACTGAGACTCCTACAGAGACTGAGACTCCCACAGAGACTGAGACTCCTACGGAAACAACTACTGTAACACCAGGACCACCCAATAAGACAGAAACCCCCGTTGTTGAAGTTGAAGTTAACACAGGTGGTGAATTATTGGCTCCAGGGCTTACATTGATTGGTCTACTCGGGATCGCTGGGATACAGCTAATTGGAAGGAGGAAAAAATAAGGAACATATTCTCTGTCATGTTAGTTTTTGCTCTGATAGGAGTATACTTTCTCTTCCAAGAGGATAGACCTCCGACAAAACCTCCAGAGATAGCTGTACAAAATCCCACACCATTTCAACCGATACTAAATACTTCTGAGAAAACGGAAACCCCTGCATTAACAGCGATACCAACTCCGACAGAAATCCCAATACCATTTGAAGTAGCACTCTCTTCTGGCAACCCCATGAAGATAGAGATTAAAGGCTCTTCAGTCTTGGAGAGATTCTCCAAACAGGGGATATCCTTGAAGGAGCTGTATGTTGTTGACTGTAAGGGATGCACTTTCCAAGAGATAGACAAGGTTCTTGGGAGCGCTACAGTACCGGAATGGATTGCTGTAAGGGACTACGTTGGGGACACTACCGTTCTCTACGTACACTCGAGCTGGCATATCCAATATGGACCATACCTTGGAGAAATTTTCCGTAGGATTGCCAGAGAAGAAGAACTCAAAGAAAAGGAAATATGTTTCAATGAGGTCTGCTTCTTAATCATGGACACTCATGCTCTAGAGAGTAAAAAAGTCGTTGGACAAATACCCGTTTCGTCGTTCTTCGAATCGCAACCAAACCAAGTGATAATTGTCACTTGCGATTCGTACACGATACCGGGAGTTCCAACACCCAAAATGCTTATCCAAGTAATACCACGCTAGTTGTAGTGTGCTACAAAAGAGGAGGTCTTTTCGACCAAAAACAAAGACCTCCTCGTAGCACCCCCACATATGCTACAATGATATGTACCATGACACAGACATCAAAACTGTTTACATTCATCATCCTTTTCATCTGTTCTTTCTTAATTGCATCATATTTTCTCTTTTCTAAATATCTAGATACAGATATAAAAAAACAAAGAGAGGAAATAATACAATTAAAAAATTCTGAGACATTACTATCACAAATGACTCTTGAAGAAAAAGTAGGCCAGATGTTTTTAATGGGATTCTGGGGTACAGAACCAGACTACTACATCACAAAGATGATTAAAGAACGTCACATTGGTGGAGTAATCTTGTTTAAGTACAATGCAAAAGACAAAGAACAGTTAATTCAGCTCTCAGAAAGCCTCCAACTACTCAGCGAGAAAGTTCCACTATTCATATCCATAGATCAAGAGGGTGGAATAGTATCTAGGCTAGGAACAGATATCGTTTCTGAAATCATTCCCCAAAGTGAGATTAAAACAGAAAAAGAAGCATACAACATATCTAAAAAAAGAGCTAAAGAATTAAAAGATTTAGGAATATCTATGAACTTCTCTCCTGTTTTAGATAATATCCAGAAAGAGGATTCATTCTTATATGACAGATCCTTTAGAACAGATATATCTTCACTCGGGAGTAAGATGATCTCTGGGTACACAGACGGAGAAGTCATAGCCGTGCCTAAACATTTTCCAGGTCATCCAGACAACCTAACTGACTCACATGAAGCTCTCCCTGAAGTAAATATCTCTCAGACAGAGTTTGATGAATATGCCTCTCAGTTTAAAGAGATAGTTCTCAATGAAGACACCCAAGCCATTATGGTTGGACATATTCTCTTTAAACAAATAGATGCGAAAAATCCTTCATCCCTTTCTTCAAAAATTATTAACGAAATACTACGAAAAGAATATGGATTTAACGGCGTAGTAATAACAGATGACATGCAAATGGGAGCACTAACAGAAAGCTATACTATCTCAGAAGCTGCCCTAAAAGCAGTAACTGCAGGCAATGACATACTAATATATTCTGGAGAACCAGAACAACAGGCACAGGCATACAACACAATTCTTAATGCAGTTAAAAATGGAGAAATTGCTGAAGAGAGGATAAACGAAAGCGTACTAAGAATACTTACATTAAAAGCAAATATATTTAATTTGTAACACCTTAGGTTATGCAGAAGAAACTGGCAATACTATCCCTAATTATTTTGTTATCTCTACTTGCTCTAACTGGTATCTGGGCACTGTTCATTAAAAAAGACGGCACAGACGCTACAAACGATTGGAAAACATTAACAGAAGATAATATAACTCTCACATATAAATACTCCGGAATTAATATATGGGAATACAATATCAAAGGGCAACTCCCAAATCCGTGCCATAGTGCGCAGGTAGATGCACTAGTTGCAGAAAGCTACCCAGAACAGGTAACTGTCAAAGTAGATATTAAAGAGAACAAAAGTACAGATACTGCATGTATACAGGTTATACAGGAATTGGATATAGATGGAGAATTTAACGCTTCGCAAAAAGCTATCGTAACCTTACAAGTTAACAAAAACTAACCTTTTTGGTATACTACCCCCCATATATGGGGCAAATGACTTTAGAGCTAGGTAATACTTCATTAGATTATCTAGCTGAGTCCGTTAATATTCTTGCGCAGGAACCATCCTTAAAAAAGGAGGATCTTGCAAATATAGAAAGCATCAGAAACAATATTGAGACTGAATTAATAGGGCTTAATGGCCAAAAACCTCCTCAATACTACATTACACAAAAACTTGGCTATTCCTTTAACCAAAATCAACCTCAAAATATCAAAACTGAATGCCTAGAAGGGATCACTACCAACGATATGGCAAAACTACTCTTTCTTCACTCTAAAGGTATACTTATTAGTAAAATCGTAAGAAATACTGGTATATTTCAATACTATTTGAAAGATATCGTTGAGAAAACATATCTTTATGAACATTACAATCTAAATACAAAGAATCTATTACTTTACAGACCAGAGCTCCTTGAATTCCCAGATGAAGAAATAGAAGAAGAAATAAACGAGAATCAGGGGAAAGAGCCTTTCTCACAAGAATGTAGAAATCTCATAGACAAACTTCAGGAAGAATATACATCTGATACAAAGCACAAACTTTTAACAGAAGATGATGAGTTCATTCTATTTAAGGGGCTTGAAGATATTCGTAAGAGTTTAAAAGCAAAAGATGAGCTATTACAGTACAAAAAAGAAATATCTGAAGTAGTAGTTAAATATAATAAGAGATTAGTTTACCATGTAGCAAGACCATACTTATCACTAGTCGCTTACGAGGAAAAGCAGGCAAGAGAAGATATTATATCGTTAGGGATAGAGGGATTACATACAGCTATTCGTAAATTCGACTACAAAAGAGGTTTCAAATTTTCTACATTTGCAACTGGGTGGATTAGACAAAATATAGGAAGAAGACAACATGAATTCTTTGGAGCCATTAAGGCACCATACCATACAATCAGAAAAAATACCTCCTACCAAAAAGAGAAAGCTCTTCTTATGAATACACGACAGGATATTACTTTTGACGATGTATGGAAATCATTATTAGAGAAAGGTGTAGTAAGCAATGATGAACAGGAAGTATATAAAGCTATCATTGATTCTAAAAATATGCTCTCTCTAAATCAACCTACAGAGACAAGAGATGATGAAGAAGAACTAATTGATTTCTTTCCATCAGAATGCAAAACTGTTGAAGAAATAGTTTACAATAAAATCTTCTATGAAAAGATCTTGCTTGCAATTGAGCAACTACCTACATCCAAAAAACAGATACTAAAACTGATGTACAATCATGATAGACCATTGAAGCTTTCAGAGGTAGCAAAAGAGATGGGAATATCTGTTAAACTCGCAAGCCACAAAAGACGAAAAGCCATAGAGCAACTAAAGAACACACCCCTTATTAAATCTTTGAAACATGACCTCTAAAAGCTAGTATAATATACTATGCTAACAAAATCAGACTACATCACATACCTTGATTCTCCTTTACACCTCTGGGCACTTAAGAACAATCAATACGAAAAACGACTTTTAGATTTTGACAAACATCTCATAAAACAGGGATACGAAGTAGAAACCCTTGCAAGAGAGTATGTAAAAAAATATATTTCAAAGAGTGTACAATACCAAAAAATATACCAAACAGACGATCTTTTTGCACGAGCAGATATTGTTGTTGGAGAAGATATATATGAAGTAAAGAGTGAGACAAAAATATCCAATGAAGATAAAGCAGATATATCTTTTCAGTACTATTTAGCTAAAACTCTTCGTAGGGTAGAGAATATATATTTAATACATCTAAATCCAGATTACATACTTCAAAAGAAGTTAGATTTAAAAGAGTTGTTTGTTGTAGAAGATATGACTCAATATGCAAAAGACAAATGGAATTACACAGAAGCAACTGTTGCAGAAGCACTTCTAGTTGCAAATAAAGAGAATCCACAAGGTTTAAGATCCTGCTACAATCCACATACATGTCCATCCAAAGCACTTTGCTTCCCAGATACTCTTCCAGAGTATTCCATCTATGATGTTTCTAGAATTAGTAAGAAAAATATTGATACACTCAGAGAGATGGGTATCATAGACATGCGCAATATCCCATCTGAATTTAAAATAGCTACAAAGCAAAAAATGCAAATTGAAGCTACAAAGAAAGACAAGATTGTAATAGATGAACAAAAGATACACTCTGAGTTAGATAGTTTAGAATTTCCATTATATTTCTTAGATTACGAAACGTACTCTTGGGCTGTACCACAATTTGAAGGACACAAGCCATACGAAAATGTAGTATTCCAATTCTCCCTACATGTACTCAAAAAAAGGAATGGAAATCTTGGACACTACGAATACATTTCTATTACAAAAAAAGATCCCATCGCAGACATTCTTACAACCCTTAAAGATGTAATAGGGGATAGTGGAAGTATCCTTGTGTGGAATAGAACATTTGAGAAAGGATGTAACAGTGAGATGGCTAGAATATATCCAGAATATGAACAATTTCTTTTAAATATGAACAGAAGAATTTATGATTTGGGAGATATATTTAAATACCAAATGTATGTGGATCCTAAATTCAAAGGAAGCTGGAGTATCAAGAATATACTGCCGGTATTAGCACCTGATCTTAGTTATCACGACATGGAGATAGGCAAAGGAGATGAGGCAATGGTTAATTGGTATCGCTTATCTTACGAAAGGCAATCTCAAGAGGATACTCCGATTACAAAAAAGAACCTTCTGAAGTACTGTGAACTTGATACTTACGCTATGTACAGGATATATGATTATCTTGTATCTAAAGTGTTTTAGAGATATAATCACTCCGATTCAAAATACTAATAACAGGAGAGTGAGAAATGTTGTTTGGAAGATTTAACACGGAAGAAGAAGCAATAGAGTGGGCGTCGGAAGTTCTAACATTAGAAATTCCGTTCTGTCCCGAGATTATGGAAGAGAAAGTTATGAAAGCCATAGAGATATTACTAACTTATCTTCCAGATCCACAGGTAGGGATTAAATACAAGGGTCAAATTTTTCTAAAAGAAAAATACCAAGCTCTTTGTCCCTCTCCTGAGCAAGTTTTAGCACTTATACAAAATCAGTAATTTGTTTCAAATACAGGAAGGTTAAACCTTCAAAATAATCTTCCTGTATCTATTTCCTTTTTCCATTCTTCTATGTACAATAAAATATAGTAATTTATATTTTTATTTCGTATGAAGAAAGACCTCATTATTAAGTTGGCCGTTACAGTATCTGTAATTGCTATGTTCGTAGTAAATGCACTAGCAAATATTTTACCAATTAATGGCATGACAACTGGTGCACTCTCTGACGCTATTCCTATCTACTTTGTTCCTGCAGGATATGTATTTTCAATCTGGGGATTAATATATGCTGGATTAGTAGTATATATGATTTCAATGTTTACCAATTTCACGAAAGAAGATAAAGCGATATATCCATGGGTAATAGTAAGTAGCCTAGCAAATACAGCTTGGATATTCCTTTGGCATTACCAACTAGTATATGTATCTGTAATTGCAATGGTTATTATTCTTGCAAGCCTTATCGCTATCTCAACAATACTTGGTAAAACAAAGAAGGGTTCTTTGCTTAAGACTCTTCCTTTCAATATATACCTCGGTTGGATATCTGTTGCATCAATCGCGAATATATCTGCAGCATTGTATGTAGCGAATTGGAATGGATTCGGTATATCACCAGAAATTTGGTCAGCTATAATGATTGCTATTGCAACAGGACTTGCCGTATATGCAATATTTAAAAAGACATACTCTTACTCGCTTGTAATCCTCTGGGCAATCATTGGTATACTTGTAAAATTTTCAGGATTATCCAATCCCGTAGAAATAGCATCTACCCTTGGGATCTTGGTAATAACAAGCATAATTGGATTCAGATTATATTTCGGAACAAAAGTTGAATAAGCTATATTAGCCCAACTCTATCTATGTACTCTTCCTTATAATATCCAAGGTATTCCTCTGGCATTAATAGGACTTTATCTACGCCTAAATCTCTGACAAATTTTGGCTCATGACTAACTAATATTATTGTTCCTTTGTAGCTTTTTAATGCTTCCAACAATATCCTCTGCGAATCTGGATCCAAGTAAGTAGTAGGCTCATCTAAAAGTAAAACATTGTAACCACCTGCAAAAAGCTTCGCTAATGCTAATCTCGTTTTCTCCCCACCAGAAAGAGTAGAAACCTTTTGATTTACCATATCTCCTATTATTAAGAAACTTCCTAAGAACTTTCTCTTATCGATCGTCCCCCAATCTAAATGTGAGACATTTTCTAAAACAGTTTTTTGGTAATCCAAATCCTCATTCTCTTGAGAGTAGTATCCCACCAAAGTATTGTATCCCCATTTGTATGTTCCACTATCTTGTTTTAATCTTCCTGCCAATATTTTAAGCAAAGTAGTCTTACCAGCTCCATTTTTTCCTATAACTGCAAAACGATCATATCTCTGGATATTTAAAGATATATCCTTTAGAACCTCTTTACCCTTAATATATGCTTTTGATATATGGTCAACATCTAAAACAAGTTTGTTGCTTTGCTTAGGGACAGGGATATGTAATTGCATCTTTTTTCCTTTAGCCATATTTTCTTTTAGTTTTTGAACTCCTGCTTTTAATTCTCTAGCTTGTTCAAACTTTCTCGCAGATTTTCTTTTCTCTTTTGTACTCTTTCTGCTTGAAAGGCCTTGTGCTAATTCAAAAATCTTCTTTGCTTTTCTTTCTTCTTGTAAAAGTTGTTTAACAAGAAATTCATCTTTTAAAGCTTTAACTTCTAAAAAATGATCGTAGTTACCCTTATAAGACTCGATTGAATGAGTTCTTTCATTTAAATACCAGATTCTCGATATTCCCTTATTCATTAATCTTAAGTCGTGAGACACTACTAGTACAGCTTTCGGATATGTATTTAGATATCTCATAAGCCACTCTGCAGAAGGTATATCCAAGAAGTTTGTAGGTTCATCCAATATTAACAGGTCTGCTTTTTCAAGAAGTATTTTAATTATTTCTACCTTAATCTTTTGTCCTCCAGAAAGTTCAGCTAACTTACTATCACAATCTTTATCTTCCATTTTAAGATTATTTAGAAACTTCTTTATTTCCCATTCTTCTACATCTATGTCCTTCTCGATGACAAGATATTCTCCAATTGTTAAATCGGTAAAATTGTTTATATCCATTTCCTTATGAGTTTCCTGTGCGAGATACGAGACCGTACCTCTGAAAGAGGTATAACCCAAATCTGCTTCTTCAAGACCAGCGATTATTTTTAAGAGCGTAGATTTTCCGGCACCATTAACACCAACAAGTCCAACTTTCTCATTTGATGTTAAAGTTAGAGAGATATCTTTGAGTATTTGTTTGTTACCTTTATTTAAGGTTATGTTATTTATATTCAACATAACCGCCATTATATCAGGTGAAGACCTTTACAAGGTAATAGACCACAAACCATGGACATTACAGTATGCTCGGATTTTAACATTCTTTTCTTCTCGAGCAGAAAATTCAGCATAAGGTTTATCATTTGGAGAAAGATATTTTCTAAAGACATTGCCATCTACGATGCATTCTATCCATTCTATGTAGTGTTCTTCTAACATTGGATGGTCTATAGATCCAATATTTATCTTTAGGACACCACCTTCAAATATAGCTACTGGCAGGTGTTTTTCTAATCCTTCATCCGAATTCTTCTCTGAGAGTAACTCCATTGGTTTTCCACAACACACCAACGTTCCACCTCCTACATGGGTTAGTTGAACAATATTCCCACATATTGGACATTTATATATCTCATTGATTTTCATAGCTAAATATATTAAATTTAGATGTATATTAAAGTATAACTTGTTAAATAAAGAAAACAAAACTATGGACAACAGATTCTTTAAAAAGGATTTAGGGGGTGCAATATTTCTCCTTTTCATTGGTACATTATTCCTTCTAAATACAACAGGAGTAGTACATTGGGGGATATGGTTACATATTATTAAATTTTGGCCTGTATTTATAATTCTTGGAGGCTTGAGATTGGTTCTTGAAGGATCAAAGGTAACAGAGATTATTATGACAATTGTCACATTCTTCTCATGCTTAGCAGTAGGTTTCTTAGCATACTCTTCATACACTAACCAAGAAGTATCCTTTTTACCTTATTTCATAATTAATATGAGAGATGTAACAAATACAGAGTTTAAACAGGAAGAGACTTTTACTGTACTAAAAGACTCGTACAAAGATGTACAAAAAAGAAGCTTAGATATTGATATTGCAGCAGCTAAAGCAACTATTACAGATGACAGAGAAGCAAATTATCTTGAAGTTGATGGAAACTATGACGAGCAGTTTGTACAACCAGTTGTACAGAGTAACTTAAAGGATGGTGAGCTTACAATACTTTTCGACACAGTCTTTTCAAAAGAGAGAATGTATTGGGGTCAGAACAATATGATGTTCAATCTTTTTATTGGACAACCTTCCATTCTCACAGATATATCTTTGACTGTAGGAGCAGGAGATACTGAATTAAATTTCAATAAATTACTTTTAGATACTTTATCTGCAAAAGTAGGAGCTGGTAGATTGTTAATTGCTCTATCAGATCAGTCCATACCAAAAGAGATTAGTCTTGATGTAGGAGCGGGAGAGATGATTTTAGATATACCAAAGGAGGTTGGTTATGAGATAAATTACTCTCTCGGTGTAGGAGAGATTGTTGCAGATGGGAAACAGATCGCCGTATTTTCTGACAAAGGGACTTCTTACAAATCTTCTAACTACGAAACATCTTCAGATAAGATTATAATAGATGCGAAAGTAGGGGTAGGCAGCCTTTCTATTGTAAATAATTAATTTATATATTCATTAATATGCAAAAAAATTACACAAAAATAATAATAGGGATAATAATCATCCTAATAGGTCTTGGATTTCTCTCAGAAACAGCTGGTATTTGGGGTTCACTTGGATTTAGTACTTGGCGTCTTATTGGTTTGATATGGCCTACAATCCTTCTCTTTGTTGGGGTAAAAATGATTTTAAATAACAATACAACTGCAGGGATTATAATCTTAAGTTTTGGATTGGGAGTACTTTTGAGTAATCTCTTTCATTGGAATTTCTTCGGTGTGCTGTGGCCATTGGTACTCATTGCTATTGGTGTCTCAATTTTCTTAAAGAAAGATAACGACAATATAAACACAGGAATTAAGAGAGATGAAAGAGATGAATTTCAAGATTCAATAATTTTTTGGGGTGTAGATAAGGATCTGACTTCAAAGAGTTTTAAAGATGGGAATATCAATGTAGCTTTTGGTGGATACAAATTAGATATGAGAGATGCAAAGATATCTAAAGATGGAGCAAAAATAGTTGCAAATACAGCATTCGGTGGAATAGATATTATTGTTCCGAAAGACTGTAAGGTGGTATCCAATGGCTCAGGTATATTTGGAGGTTGGGATAACAAACTTTCCGACAGAGACATTAAAGCTCCAGTACTAGAGATTTCTGGATCTGCAATCTTTGGAGGTGTGGATATAAAGGAATAAAGAAATTCGTTTCTTCTATATATAAACATACCATTGTGTGGTAGAATAATCCCTTATTATGGAATACTCTCCAGTTAATAAAGAAAATATTAGAAATGTCGCTATCATCGCACATGTAGATCACGGTAAAACAACCCTTGTAGATGCTTTTATGAAACAAACACATCTTTTTAGAGATAACCAAGAAGAGATGTCCCAGACAAGAATTCTGGATTCTAGTGATTTAGAAAAAGAAAAAGGTATTACCATTAGTGCTAAGAATATTTCAATCAGATACAAAGGATACAAGATAAATATAATCGATACTCCAGGACACGCAGACTTTGGTGGAGAAGTAGAACGAACATTGAATATGGCAGATAGTTGTTTACTTCTTGTAGACGCAAAAGAGGGGCCAATGCCACAAACAAAATTTGTTCTTAAAAAAGCTCTTCAGCTAGGATTAAAACCTATCCTTGTTATTAACAAAATAGACAAGAAATTGGCAAACTGTAAAAGGACTTTAAGTAAAGTTCAAGATCTTTTTCTTGCATTGGCTTCAGATATCGAACAGTTGGAATTTCCTGTTTACTATGCAATATCCAGAGAAGGAAAAATTTTTAAGGAATTACCACAGGGAGATCTTACAATCCCAAATTCAACAACTGGAGATGTTTCTCCTATCCTTGATGCAATAATAGCAATGCCAGAACCAAAAGGAGAATTAGATGCACCATTTCAAATGCAAATTAATTCTCTAGAATACGATCAACATCTTGGAAGATACCTCATAGGAAAAATTAGACGAGGTAAGGTTTGTATTAATGATCCAATAATCCTCCTTACAAAAGAAGATAAAAAACAGGGAAGAGTAAAAGAACTTTTTGTGAAAGAAGGACTTGCTTGGATACCAGCAAAAAGTGCCGCAGTAGGAGAGATAGTTGCGCTAACAGGTTTAGAATCTACCGCAATTGGAGCTACAATATGTGAATTAGATCACCCAGAACCACTACCGGAGATAACAATTACTCCACCATCTGTTAGAATCAAGGTTGAACCAAACACATCCCCTTTCTTAGGTAAGGAAGGAAGGTATGTAACAGCAAAGCAATTAGGACAACGACTTGAACAAGAAAAGAATTTAAATATTAGCTTAGATATACAGAGCCACGGCTCAAACAGTTATTTCATCTCTGGAAGAGGGGAGCTCCAACTTGCCATCCTTGTTGAGCAGTTAAGAAGAGAGGGCTTTGAATTACAATTAAGTAAACCAGAAGTAATTCTTCAAAAAATTGACAATGTTGTTTCCGAACCACTTGAGGAATTAATAATCGATGCACCAGAAATATATATGAGTACAATTACCCAAGAAGTAAGTGATAGAAAAGGGGAGTTAATAAATATTGAAACTGAAGATGGTAATACAAGATTTACATACAAGATATTAACAAGAAATATAATCGGACTGCACCGAGTCCTTATGAATGCTACTAAGGGTGAAGCAGTTATTAATAGCTTTATAACAGAATATATACCATATACACAACAAGAATCGCTCTTTAGGAAAGGTGTCATCATATCCTCTGAAACTGGTACAGCACTTGCATACTCATTGACTACCGTCCAAGAGAGAGGCAGACTTTTTATCGGAGGCTCTACAGAAGTATACGAAGGGATGATAATTGGAATAAATAATCATGAAAATGACATTGAGGTAAATCCATGTAAAGCAAGACATAAAACAAATGTAAGAATGTCACATGCAGAAGTAACAGAAATATCTCTTAAGGCTACACTACCACTTACATTAGAATTTGCACTCTCATTTATCAATGATGATGAACTAATAGAGGTAACTCCAAAGAGTATTCGTTTAAGAAAGAAACTCCTCACCGACACTGAGAGAGTATGGGCAAAGAGAAAAAATCTTACAGCCTATGCCAAACAACAAATGGGTATAGATTAATTATTAAATCCAAGTAGTTTTGTATAAAAGAAAAAGGGCTGTTTTACCAGCCCTTTTAGAATTCAATTAATAACAGAATTAATTTCTGTCGTCTCTATTGAAGTTTCCGCCATCGAATGATCTTCTCTCGCGATTTTCCTCACGTGCTTCAGATACATTCAAAGCTCTACCGTCCAACTCTTTACCATTCAACTCAGCAATTGCTTTCTGAGCTTCTTCTTCAGAGGACATCTTTACAAAACCAAATCCCTTGGATCTGTTCTTGATTCTGTCCTTGATTACTACTGCCTCTTCGACAGTACCAATGGCACTAAAAGTCTCTCTTAGCATCTCGTCATCGACGTTCCAGCTAAGATTTCCGATAAATAATTTGTTTCCCATTATTTATAAAAAATAAATTAAACTCGCTATACCAATACACTTGGGAGAAAAATTACTCAAAGCAGTCTGTTCGATCGCTCCAATAGCATGAACATTATACCATAGTTTGTAGTAAAATATATATTTATGGAAAAATCAATATTAATACATACATGTTGCGCTGACTGTTTACTTAATACACTGCCAGCGTTTAAGCAACAAGGAAATATTTCAATACTCTTTTACAACCCCAATATTCATCCAAGAGCTGAATTTCTGGAAAGGCTAAACGCTGTCAAAGTTGTCTTAAAAGAGTATCCCGCTTTTAAATTAATAATCCCTGATTACAAACCAAGTGAATATTTTGAAAGTATACGGAAAGAAAAGAACAGATGTCGAGGATGTTGGAAACAGAGATTAAGCTACTTGTTTAAGTATGCTAAAGAATATAATTTCGAATCTGTAACTTCTACGCTAATCAGTAGCTCATACCAGAACAGAGAAGAGATACTTAAAATTGCACAAGAATTTGAAAAAGACTTCTCAATACCTTTTTTATTACCGAAGGAATACAAGCAGAAAATACATAAAGGGTTTTACAAACAGAACTTTTGTGGTTGCTGTTACTCACTTACCGAACGAATGAATGAAAAATATATGAAATAACTGTTATAATCTTCGCTATGAATTACTTTATCATAATGCTACTAGTCCTGTTAGCATCTGTTGCAATTTTAATTATTCTTTCTCGTTTTCTTCCAAACAAAGGCTCAGACGATTCCAACGAAGAAGATGAAGAATAAAAATATTGTAAGGTTTTTGTAAGATAAAGATTAATAAACTGTCAAGATGTTAAGACAAAAATTTAGACCTTCAATTCTTCTAATAATTTGTGATGCAAACATTGGTTGGCTATTCCAGAAGAATTTCCTCAATACTGAATTTATATTTAATATTGCATATAATCAAGAGACTGGGATACAGAAAGCTTTAAGTAATAAATATGACCTCGTGTTAATAGATCTTCAAGATACATCCGAGACATATTTCGACATCTTAATTCGTATAAGATATATAAATAGAAATATTCCAATCATTATATTAGGAGATAAGGAAGAGACTGAAAATGAGATTAATTCATACAAATTTGGTGCCAATCTTTTCCACCCTAAGCCATTAAATTTTCCACTTTTGGAAGCAGAAATTAGACAGCTTCTCTTTTACAAATTAAAAAATGTTCTTGTAATTATGAAGGATATAAAGATAGATTTAACAAGTAGAATAATAAAACGAAAACAGAAAGAAATTAATCTTACAAAAAATGAATTTAACCTCTTACTTTTGTTAATAAAGAGTCGTGAGAAAGCAATTAGTAGAGAGAAGATAATTTCAGATGTTCTGAACTATAATAAAGATATCGAATATGCAGCGGTTGATACCATGATTAGTAGAATAAGGAAGAAGCTGTCTCAATACGGCAATGAGAATGTAATAGAAACAGTCGTAAAAATTGGGTATAGGTTAAACCCCTCTTACATTAAAAACTGTAAAGTCAAACACTATTAATAATTATGATATACTCTTGGGTATGCCAAAAGCACTTAAAATAATCACAATTAAAGATCCTAAAGAAGAGAGATTACTAAGAAAAAGAAGTCAAGATATCTCCACAAAGGAAATAAAAACTCCACAGTTTCAAGAATTTCTAGATAATCTTCTTTACACTGCAGAACATAGTGAAGAGCAAGGAAATGTCCCTGCGGGAGGTATTGCCGCGGTACAGGTAGGGAAACACCAGAAAGTTTTCTTTATCCTGAATTATGATACAAATAAATGGGAAGTATTTATTAATCCGAAAATAGAGATTGAAGAATTCTTAAAAACTACTACGAAAGAGGGCTGCTTGAGTGTACCAGATATTCTTGGAGATGTTACAAGATATTTGAAAATAAAGATTAAGTACCAAAACAGAGAAGGAGAGTGGGAAACAAAAAAATATGAAGGTCTAAATGCTGTAAGCATACAACATGAGATAGACCACTTGGAAGGAGTGCTCTTCATTGATAAAATAGATAAGTAAATTATTTAGAAACTGCCATACATGTTTAAGAAGATAATATTAACAATAATATTTGCAGTAATCTTTCTTGGAAATAAACCTCTCTTTGCTCAACAGAGTGTCGCGGATGTAATAGGTACAGTCAAAGGAGATACCGTAATTTCAGATTTGGATAAGAAAGAAGCTCAAAGAGAAGATTCCTTTACGAATCTTTTAAAACTTAATATCCCCAGTCAAACAAATAATCCAAGCTTAGTATTGACCTTTACTGACCCATCTGAGGAAAAGAAAGGCGTTCAACTTGAAATAGATTCTAAAAGTTTTATTACAATTAGCAGTCCATACACACTACCTGCACTTTCTATTGGAGATCATATCTTGAAATTCAAATTTGTAGATGAAATAGGAACAACTCAATTATTAGAAAAGAACCTGATTGTGCTACCAAGAGCTCCAATTATAAGCGCTCCAACAATTAATGACTCCTCTGTTCTTGTTTATGGTACAGGTTTAGCAAATTCAGAAATTATCCTTGTTATGTCCTCAGGTCTAAATCTCTTTACCAAGCAATCTACAATAGATGGAGAAGGAAAATGGTCAATAACCTTCGAAACTGGAGAATTAGTAGACGAAACATATTCTTTAACAGGATATGTAAGAAAATACGGATATTCTAGCGATCCTGCAGAATCAATTACTTTTGTTCTTGGGGAAGGTACTACAACAATCGCAGGTACCAATTCGAATGTTTTCTCTTTTAAGAATGTAAACCTTTCTACATTAGGGAAATTCATATCTGAGAATCCAGATATTATAGCTTTAGTGGCCAGTTTCTTTGTATTAGGCTTCTTGGTATCGTTCTTGCTTTCTCTCATTTTTAAGAATACAGGTGATAACGAAAATATCGAAAAAATGAAAAAAGATGTTATAAAACCAAAAACCGATGAAAAAGAGTTAACATTAAAGGAGAAACTCCTTTTGGGGAAAAGAGATGAGAAACCTATTATAAAGGATCAAAAAGAAGAGAATATTAAAGTTGAAGAAAAAGCAGAAGTAAAGAAAGAAGAAGAAAAGATTATTACAAAAATTGACTTCTTAAGAGATTTTAAGAATTTTGATCCTGATAATGCAAAAGGGAAAGAGAGTAATAATCCACAAAGAAAAATCAAGATATCCCTGACATCAAAAAAGGATTAATTCATGATAGAATGTAGCACATGCCAGGATGGTGAAATGGCAGACACGCTACGTTCAGAACGTAGTCCTAGCAATAGGGTGGGGGTTCAAGTCCCCCTCCTGGCATACTATTTCCAGTACCAATTCTCAATATTTGCGAATCTCTCGTAGGAGAAATTTCCCTGAGTCAAATTTATAACTTTCAACTGATTGTTTAGCACATAGACAAAATTTGGATGATACAAAAATACAACCGGAGCATCCTCTACAAGATATTTCTGGAAAGATATATATCTTGCTTTTCTCGTATTTGTATTCGTTGTCCTTCTACCATCTTCTAAAAGGATATCCACTCTCTCATACGAATATCCAGATAAATTAAGATCAGGATAGCTACTTTTAAGAGAATGCCAAAGATTATACTGATCTGGGTCTACAGTAGTTTCTACTTCAAACAAAAGAAGTTCAAAGTCCCTTGTAGCAATAATCTCCTGAGTAATCTGAGTATAATTTAATCTCTCAGTCTTAAGAATTACTCCTTCTCTCTCGAGTAGTTCTTTCAATTTCAGTACTAATCTATCATTACTCTCACTTTGAAAATAAGTTAATGTGAGACTTAAAATTTCATTCTCCTTTGATTCATAAAAAATCTCACCATCTTTTCTTTCATACCCTGCACTCTTGAGATATTCTTTCGCTTTTTCAGGATTATATTTAAGATAGTTTACATCTTTGTTATACACCCAAGAATCTGAAGAATATGGACCATAAATAGAGACTCCAGATATTTTAGCTTCTGTATACAATCTATCCTTATCAATTAAAGAGGACAAACCTTTTCTTAAGTTCTCATCCTTCAAACTTTCTTTTCTCAAATTAAAAAATACCAGCTTACTCCTGTATTTCTCTTCTACAATATAAGTTTCAAAGTTTGGATATTCAGTTGTAAAACTCAATGCTTCCTGATCCCAACCATTTACTGCATCCAATAGTCCAGTTCTAAAAGCTGTATTTAGACTCTCAGTATCAGGATAAACCCTCAGAATAATATTCTTAATGTTTGGAGAGTATCTATCATGTTCGTTGTCTACAAGATAAACAGCATTTTGTTCCGTTCTTGTTACCTTATATTTCCCACTACCAACTGGATATCTTGCAAAGATATTAAATGGCATATCCTCAAGTTTTACATCTCCCAAAACGGAGAAGGGAACTATATATATTGAAATAGCTTCAAAAAACAAAGGATTTTCTTCCTCTAATTTAAACTTAATCGTATATTCATCAATCTGTTCTACACTGACTCCCTCCAGAGATACACCTACAGTATCATATTCATAATCTTGAGAAAGAGAAAGTGCCGCATCGAAGGTAAAAGCAACATCTTGAGCTGTTAACTTCTCTCCGTTTTGCCAAAATAAATCCCGTTTAATTGTAAAAACATATTCTAATTTACTTTCTGTTGTACTCCATTTCTCAGCAATTCCTTCAGTTGGTTTTCCATCTTTATCTATGTATATAAATTTTTCAAAAACTAAGGATTCAACAGATTTATCAAAATAGTTTGCAGATGCAAATATTGGATTAAAAGAAGAAATTGCTCCTACTGTACCCTCTGTGAAGGTCTCTTTATCCTCAGAACCATCTAATATATTTGCAAAGGTAGTAGAACGAAGAAAAAGAATAAAAACAAAACCTAAGACAATAAAAAGCAAAATATAACTAAAAGGATGAGTAGCTTTAAAAACTTTTGATATATTAGAAGGATAATTCCAGAAGAAATCTCTAAAATCCTTCTTCGGAGCAATCTCCTTTATTTCGGAGTTTGAAAGAGAAGATAGAGCATCTTTCATTGAGAGGACTTCCTTCTTTTCTTTTTTCCCTTGCATATTTTCTAAGCAGATAATTTCAGTAACAAAAGAGAAAGAACTATTAATACAATAATTAGAACGATAGTGAAATAATAAAGGAATTTCTCCAACCCTCTCTTTGTTCTAAATACCTCACCACCGCCACCAAACATCTTACCTAAACCTTCCGCACGGTTTTGCATAAGGATACTTGTAACAAGAAGAGAACAAACAACAATCTGGAATATATATATTATGTTTAGAAGATTACCATTCATAGTGGTTATTATACACTATTTTACTCCCCTTTATCCAAGCTTCTATATAATGCTGCAAATAATGATGTAACAACAGAAAAACCAATTATAGATATTAAACTTGTCACCTCAAAACTATTAATTTGTAAAGACCCTATGTCTGTTTGCTCAAAGACATATGTCTCAATATAGAAGTCTGGCATAAATGTTTTAAGAAGATACATAACCCCAACTAAAAGAAGGAAAGACATTAAAAAGAAAGTCGGGAATTTACTCTTAATAGTAAGAAAGTGAAGCAGAGGAGGAGATACCATGAGAGTTAATGCGAGAATAATTATTGTAGCGAACATATAAATATTCCCAGATGGGAATATAATTCCTTCTTCGAAAATTTTCATAACCACAAAAAGGATCAAAGAGTAGACAAGAAATAAACGTAAAGTATTTCTCATAAAAAGGCAGTAAATATTTTATCTTTGTATAATATATCACAACTTATCATAGACATGAACTATTTCTTTGAGTATACTTTACTTAATAAAACTGCCATATGTACAACATTGCCAAAACCAAAATCATTGCTACGATTGGGCCATCTTCATGGGATAAACTTGTGCTAACAGAAATGATAAACAATGGTCTTGCTATTGCAAGAATCAATAGCTCCTTTGCTAATGACGAAGAGATTACAAGAGTTGCGAAATTAGTAAAAGAGATATCTCCAAGAGTAGCACTAATGTTGGATACTCAGGGTAGCAAAGTTAGAACTGTAAATATAAAAAATGATATACATATCCAAGAACAAGCGATTATCTCTTCGAATAGTAATACCAAAGGTATTCAAATTTCATATCCAAATGTTCATCAATATCTTAAGCCGAATGACCTAATCTTACTTGATGATGGAAACATTGAACTAACAGTTGAAAGAGTAGAGGGAGAAGAAGTTTTATGCAAAGTAATACAGGGTGGGATATTGAAACCGAATAAAACAGTGTTTTTACCATCTGTTAGGTTGGAACTCCCAATAATTTCGGAAAGAGACAAAAAGTCCATTTCTTGTGCACTAAAAAATGATTATGACTTCCTCTCTGTTTCTTTTGTAAGAACAAAAGGAGACATTGAAGTAATTAAGCAGATTATTGGACAATCAGATATAAAGATAATTGCAAAGATAGAAAATCAGGAAGGAATTGATAATTTTGATGAGATATTGAGTATAGCTGATGGTATCATGATTGCAAGGGGAGATCTTGGAGTAGAAATACCATATGAGAAGCTTCCTGTACTTCAGAAGCAATTAATATACAGATGTAGAGCTGCAGGAAAGCCAGTTATAGTTGCAACGCAGATGTTAGAATCCATGAGGGAAAATGTTAGACCAACTAGAGCAGAGGTCTCAGATGTGGCAAACGCAGTGATGGATGGTACAGATGCGGTCATGCTCTCTGCAGAGACTTCTACGGGTAAATATCCAGTAGAAGCTATGAAGGCTTTACAAAAGATTTCTAAGGAGGTAGAAGCTGTTATGCAGACTTCAAAGGTATATGGAACAACGAAAGCTTCAAGAGAAGTGGATGAATTGTGTAGGAATGCTTGTGATATCGTTGAGAATACAGATATAAAGGGAATTGTAGTGCTTTCAAACATGGGCAAAACCTTACCTAGTCTTTGCAGACATAGACCCAATATACCCATATGGTCCATAAGTAACAAGATAAAGCGTATTAGACAAGAAAGAATATATTTTGGAGTTACAAGTTATTACATAAAAGAATTTCCAACGGATAGAGATGAAACAATAGAAAGTGCAGTAGATATTGTTTTCTCCCATGGGGAGTTGGA
>CAZHVM010000003.1:0-55943 GCA_964536135.1 uncultured Candidatus Saccharibacteria bacterium
ATATGATTGGAAGAAGGTGATGAAAAAAGTTGATGAGATATATAATAAATTATAGGGTTGAAAATTGAACTCTCTTTAAGTACAATTATCAATCTATCGGAAATAACTTTAAAAATAAAAAATCATGACCAAAAGAAGAGTTGGAATAATAGGTTGTGGGCATATATTGGTTAGACATTTAGAATCAATAGCTCAGAATCCGGAGGAATTTGAGTTAGTTGCACTATGTGATATTAACAAAGAAGTTTTAGACAAAGCAGTAAAAGAGAATGGTGATGTAAAAGGTTTCTTAGATTACAAAGATATGTTAAAAGAGATGAACGGAAAGATGGATTTTGTCACAATATGTACCCCAAATCATCTTCATTATCCAATGGCTATGGATGCCATGTATGCAGGATATAATATTTTGATTGAGAAACCAATTGCATTTGAAGCTTCTAAAGTACAAGAAATCCAAGCTGAAGCAGATAAACTTGGAAGAGAAGCTTATTGCGTATTACAGGTTAGATATAACCCAACCGTAAAAATGATGGAAAGAGCTTTGGAGTGTGGACTGCTTGGGGATATAAGATCGGTTTGTTTTATTCAAAGATGGCAAAGACCAGTGGGATATTTTAAAGACTGGAGAGGTTCTATTGAAGAGGGCGGAAGATCTTTATATGAATATGGTATTCATTATTTAGATATTGTTCAGAAACTTTTCGGAGTTCCAGAGGTACATTCAACAGATACTTTTAATCATAAGCATATGGATATTCCATTTGAAGATACTTCATACTCTATTGTTGAGTTCAAGAATGGAGCATCGGGAAGTGTAGAAGTTAATGTGTCGGTTGAGCCTTCAAATTTAGAATGTTCAATAGCGATAATGGGATCAAAAGGATATCTAAAAATCAGTGGAAATGCTTTAGATCAAGTTGAAAGAGCATCTTTTGAAAATGAAGAATTACAGAAAAAATGGGAAGAGATACAGTCAACAAGTGGTGAGTCTTTAACTCCAAATTCTTATGGTACACATGTTGGTTCATGTCCAAATCATCCTACATTATATAAGGAAATAGCAAACGGAAATGGATTGAAAGTAAAAGAATCAATTGGTTCTATCCAATTCATTCAAAATATTTATAACAAAGACAAATAAGATGGAGATAAAAGAAAATATAAACAAAAAAGAATATGTTGAACTTGGAGAAGATATAAAAATTCATCCTGATGCAGAGATAACAAGTGGAACTGTTTTGGGATCAGGTACAACTATTCATGATTGCAAATTAGGAAAAGTAAATATAGGAGAAGGTTGTATAATCGGAAACTTTACCCTATTGGAAGATGCAGTCTCAATTGGAGATGGTTCTAAAATATGGCATTTTTGTCATATCCGAAACAATGTCCAAATAGGGAAAAATTGTATATTAGGGAATTATGTTTTTATAGATTCAGGAGTAAAGATTGGTGATGAAACAAAGATTCAAAATTATGTCCCTGTATATCACGGAGTCGAGATGGAAGAAGGGGTCTTTTTAGGACCAAATGCTCTTACAACAAATGATATGATTCCAAGATCTAGAACAGAGGAAGGAGAGATAAAGGAAGGAACAGATTGGGAAGTTAGTGCTATTCACATAGGTAAAGATGCTTCTATTGGGGCAGGTGCTGTACTAAGACCGGGGATTAGGATTGGAGAGAAGGCTTTGATTGGAGCAGGTGCTGTTGTGACAAAAGATGTCCCAGCAGGAGCTGTTGTTGTAGGAAATCCAGGGAAGGTCATTAAATACATTGACGGTTACGGAGAGAAATAAATTTTAACAATTTTTATATGATTCCAGTATCAAAACCCTTAATTGAGAATGAAGAAATAAATGCAGTTGTGGATGTCCTTAAATCTGGAATGATTGCACAAGGACCAAAGACTAAAGAATTTGAAGAAATGTTTGCAAAGTATTCTGGTACAAAGCATGCAATTGCTTTTTCTAATGGTACAACAGCAATTCATGCTGGAGTAATAGCATCTGATTTTAAAGATGGAGATGAAGCCATAACGGTACCGTTTACCTTTGTTGCTACTGCAAATCCTGTATTAATGGAGAGAGGAAAAGTAGTATTTGTAGATATATCAGAAGATGATTTCTGTATAGATCCTAGCAAAGTAGAGGAAAAGGTTACTGATAAAACGAAATTAATAATTCCAGTAGATTTATATGGTCAAGTATACAAATATGATGAAATAAAAGAGATCGCAGATAAAAATGGTATTAAAATTCTTGAGGATGCATGCCAAGCTGTTGGTGCAGAAAGAAATGGTAAAAAAGCTGGGAGCTTTGGTGATCTAGCGACGTTTTCTCTTTATGCAACAAAAAACATTACGACTGGAGAAGGAGGGATGCTAACTACGAATGATGATGAAATAGCCAGGAGAGCTAAAATGTATAGACATCACGGACAAGATGAAGCTGTTAGGTATGAGTACTTAGCCGTAGGCCATAATTATAGAATGACAGATATCGCTGCAGCTATTGGAGTTGAGCAAATGAAGAAGATAGATAGAATAATACAAGCAAGAGTTAGTAATGCCACAAAATTATCGGAAGGATTAAAAAATGTGGAGGGTATAATAACTCCAAAAATAATGGATGGAAATACCCATGTGTACCATCAATATACAATTAGAATTACAGAAGAGTATGGTCACAGTAGAGATGAATTACTTGAATATTTGAAAGAAAATGAGATTGGATCTGGAGTTTATTATCCAAAGCCTCTACATATGCACGAACATTTCAAAAAAATGGGATACAAAGAAGGAGATTTTCCTGTTTCAGAGAAATTATCAAAACAGGTCCTATCATTGCCAGTAAATCCTTTTGTTACAGCAGAAGATGTAGAGAAGATAGTCGAAAAGATTGTCCAATTTGCAAAGAAATAAAATCTAATAAAGAAAAGAATGAGTAAAGAAACAGTAGCAATTTGTGGTTTAGGTTATGTTGGGTATCCAGTAGCAATGTTGTTTGCAGATGCAGGATTTGATGTTATTGGAGTAGATATCCTGGAAGACAGAGTAAAGAGATTAAATGAAGGAGAAAATCCTATCAAAGGGCAAGAACCAGGTTTGGATGATTTAGTAGAAGAAGTCTTCAAAAAGGGAAATTTTAGAGCAACTGCAGATATGAAAGAGTACAATCTTGCAGATTATATAATTGTTGCTGTTCAAACTCCTGTTGCAGAAGAAAACAAAAAACCAACCTATGAGAATTTAAAAGGCGCTCTTAGAGGTATTGGAAAGAATATGAAGAAAGGTGTTACGGTTATTATAGAATCTACAATAGCACCAGGAACTATGGAACATGTTGTTAAACCAATCTTGGAGGAAGAATCGGGTCTAAAAGCTGGAGAAGATTTCTTGTTAGCAAATTGTCCTGAGAGATTGATGCCAGGACATCTTTTGGAAAATATCCGATATTACAATAGAGTTATTGGAGGTTGGACTCCTGAATCTGCAAAAAAGGTAAAAGAATTATATAAGAATGTTGTTAAAGGAGAATTGCAAGAGACAGATTGTATAACCGCAGAGATAGTTAAAGCTGGAGAGAATACCTACCGTGATGTGCAGATAGCTTTTGCAAATGAGATGGCATTACTGTGTGAAGCATATGGAGCAAATGTCTGGAAAGTTCGAGAATTTATCAATAATTGTAAAAAAGTTACTGAAACCAGGCCAGAGGCATTAAGACAGATGCATTTCCCAGGTGCAGGAGTTGGAGGACATTGTATCCCTAAAGATTCATGGTTACTTATCCATGAAGTAAGAGATATTGTAAATCCAAAGCTTATTCCTACAGCAAGGTATATCAATGATTTTATGCCATTACATATGTTTGATCTTTTGAAAGATGGATTAAAAGAGGCAGGAAAGAAGCTTCGTGAGGTCAATGTTTTAGTTCTTGGATATGCTTACGATGCTAATTCTGACGATGACAGAAATACCCCAACTGTTCCATTTATTGAGAAATTAAAAGAAAATAAAGTGAGATTTGAAATCCAGGATCCATTTATTAAGGATTATAAAGGTGATGTAAAAGAAATGTTGAAGGGTAAAGATGCTATTGTTCTTATGACAGGTCATGGTGAGTATAAAGAATTAGAATATAAAGAAATTGCAAAACTCATGAACAAGAATCCATTAATAATTGATGGAAGAAATATCTTTGATAAAGAAGATGCAAGGAAGAATGGATTTGTATATAAAGGAGTTGGAAATATATAAAATTTCTCTTTATGAAGGAATTAAAGAAAATCTATTTATTTGATTTGTTTGTTCTTGCGATTTCGGTATTTAGTTTGTTGAACATTATTCTTTTAGCTCTAGGTCTTTTTTATCCTTTATTATCATTAGGTATTACAATCATTTTTTTGATTATTGGTCTTTTTGTATTTAGAATAAAAATAAATATTAAGGATAAAAGATTTGGGTTATTATTTTTGGTAGTTATAGCCTTAGCATTAGCACTAAGAATTGCTCCCAACCTTTATCTAACAGGTGGACAAGATCAGGGAACTTATGTATCTCTATCAAAACAATATGAGATTAATCGTGGATTGTATATTAAAGATGAATTAAGAGAATCTTTGTCAGAAAATTTAAAAGAGATTTATGATAAGGGAAATGTTTTTTTAGGATTGAAGTTTAAGGATAAAACAACTTCAGAGTATACAATGCCTTTTTACCCTGTATTTCCATCTTGGATGGCAATCTTTGGTTCTACGATAGGATCAGACAGTAGAATTTATGCTCTTACATTATTTAGTGTCTTGTCTATAGTTGGAGTATACCTCTTGGCATATGAAATATCTGGGAAGAATAAAAAGATTGGACTTTTATCTTCTTTTATAATTGCAATCAATCCATTACACGTATATTTTTCAAGAGTTCCTCTTACAGAAGTAGTCTCATTAGCTTTTTTGTGTTTTGGCTTTTACTATTTAATTAAATTTTATAATGATTATTTAAACAATAAAAAGAATATTTTATTCTTAATACTTTCCTTACTTTCTTTTACAACGCTGTTTTATACAAGGATGAGTGGAATTTTTTTCTTACCAATAATAATATTAATACCATTACTAATTTTCTTATTTAGTAAGAATCTAAAACTTTTTAAATATTTTTTTTGGTATTCTGTCTCTTGGATTATTTCTCTTTTTTTATCGTATGAATTTTACAGGGCATTTATTCCAAACCTTTATCGACAAATAATCGGAAAAAGGTTGTTTAATTTAATAGGCACGGAGACTTTAATTTTACTCGGGATTTTCTTGTGTGTTGTTTTGGTTGCAATCTTTTTTGTAAAAAAAATACGAGATAAATTGAACAGCATCTTGAAATTTTTTTATAAATATTTTTATACCATTGCGTTACTATTATTTTTCGGCTTAATTTTTTACGAATTATATTTTTATATTAAAGATACGTTTGTAAACAACAATTATTCTTTGTTGTCTGATGAAAGTTTATCTTTATTTAAACAGCAAAGTTTCTTAGTGGGTTTGTTATATCTTTCTCCATTTGGTTTTGCAGTATTACCAATATCATTTGTATATCTAAAAAAGAAGAAGGATATAAAGATGGTGTTGTTAATATTGATGATATTAATCTTTTTAATATATTATTGGGGAGTATTAAGGCTTACTCAGTATCATTATTACTTTGCCAGATACCAATTAAGTGAATTGATTCCTTTTTGTACAATTTTGATATCAATGTTTTTAATAGATATATGTAAAAACAAAGTAGGAAAAATAGTAAGCATAATATTAATCTCCTTGATGACAATATATTTTGGATATTTCTCTATACTACAATTGAATGATAATGAGGGTGCCCAAAAAGAGAATTTCACTGAAATACAGGAATTAGTTGGAGAGAAGGATTTGTTACTAGTCGCAAAAGATGAGTTTGGTTCTTTCAATCAGATTATTTTCCCAATTAAGTACTATGACAATATAAATACTTTCTCATTATCTTCGTTAGACTATATTGATAATCCTGAAATTAAAAGATTGACCGAAAAATATAACAATGTTTACCTATTATCTACAATGGGAACAATATCAAAAGAAAATATAAAACTTGTAAAGGAGATAGATTTTAAGCATAATTACTTTGTGCATTGTAATAGAAGTGAAGATGCATATTTTGAAATGGATGGACATTCTAAAGATATTCCATTCTGTAAATATATAATAATACCAAATAGATACTATTATGGTACATATAAAATGTATTTATACGAGTGGGAATAACGAATCTAAATTGATATAATGAATTCATGTTAAAAAATAAAACTATTGCAGTAGTAGTTCCTGCGTACAATGAAGAAAAACAGATTGGAATGGTAATTGAATCTATGCCAGAGTTTGTAGATAGAATAGTGATCGTAAATGACTGCTCCAAAGATAATACTGCTAAAGTTGTAAAAGAATATATTGCTAAAGATAACGCTAAGGTTATTGATTTAAATCACAGAGCTAAAGTTGTTCCAAATAGATACAATTATGCAGAGGTGGTAGTTGAAAAGATGGAAAAGGAAGAAAAAAGCTATTTTATTCCATCAGAAATAGAGAGTTCCACAAATTCTAGAATTATTTTAATAAATCATTTAGAGAATGGTTCTGTTGGTGCGGCAATGGCTACTGGATATAAATGGTGTTTGGACAATAATATAGATTGCGCAGGTTTAATGGGTGGTGATGGTCAAATGGATCCTGAAGAGCTTGAAGCTATATGTCTGCCTGTTGTTGAGGGTGAAGTGGATTATGTGAAGGGTAATAGACTTAAGCATAGATCTGCAAGTTTAGTTATTCCGAAGGTAAGATTTTTTGGTAATTCAATTCTTTCTCTTCTTACAAAGATAGCTAGTGGTTATTGGCAGGTTTCAGATACACAGACTGGTTATACAGCAATATCTTTGGAGGCACTAAAGGGAATAAAGTTATATACAATATATAAATCTTATGGTTGTCCAAATGATATGTTGGTAAAATTGAATATTGCAAATTTTACAATTAAAGAAGTACCAATAAAGCCTGTTTATCATGTCGGGGAAGAATCCAAGATGAAAATATTTAAAGTAATTCCAAGAGTAAGTTGGTTGTTATTTAAGCTTTTCTGGCTTAGGTTGTATAAAAAATATTTGTTTAGAGATTTTCATCCTTTATTTCTTCTATATCATTTATCTTTTACATTATTGATTATCAATATTCCTTACTCTATTGCTGTGTTTAACGATATATTTCTAGGAGACAAGATATCTACTAATTCATTAATTGCATTCATGTTCCTTTCCATAACGGGATTTCAATCATTGTTTTTTGCTATGTGGATGGATATGATGGATAACCAGAGACTACAAAAATAAATGAGACTTTTTCTAGCAGATGAAATTAAATCTAAGTAAACAAGACAAATGGGCATTGATAATAATTCTTATTAATTTTGCCTTACTATCTGTAATATCCTATTTTAGGTATGCAGTATTTGATGAGAAGATCTATCTTCATGAGACTATCATGATGAGTGAGATCTTAAAACAAGGTGAATGGATTGGAAATTACGGAGTCGGTTTGCACGGTTTTCTATTCAAGCTACCAGTGGCCATTACTTTTATGATAACTGGTCCTTCTACATATGTAGCAACATTTTTTCATATTATCTTGGCTTCAGTAACATGTTGGATCTTCTATAGAATCTTGGCTTACAACTTGAATCTAAAAAAATGGTCAATCATTGGGCTTGTTTTGTTAATCTCTAATTATAGTATGTTTAGTTGGTCATTAACTTTTCATCGAGAAGTACCTGTTCTGTTTGCTTTGATGTTATTTACCTACTTCATCATTAATCACAAAGAAAGGATATTCTTAAATGGTCTGTTACTTCTACTAATACTAGATGCAAAAGAGTATGTTTTTTTTATTGTTTTACCAGTTTTGTTAATTTATCTTTTTGTTTTAAATGATGGGGAAAAGAAATTAATTCAAAGAGTATTGTCTACAGTAAAATCATTACTGTTCTTACTGTTTCCATCCTTAGTATATCTTGTATTAATGTTTACAACCTCGATTATACCGGTCAATATGTTTGATGCGTCTTTGCTTGGTCTAACAGAAGGACATTTCGGGTATCAAATAGCTCACACCTTACCTAGTAAAGCTCTAACAGATTTAAGTAGTTATTTAAATAACAATATTTTATACCGCGTAATAAGAAATGTTTCTACAGATATATGGGGAATTATTCAAGTTATTCCTTTGTATGTTGCAAGTTATTTTGAAAAATTCCTATACATTTCAACATTCTCTTTCCAAGGGATATCTATATTTGTTTTAATACCATCCTTCATTTCATCGTTGTATATCTTCAAGAAGTGGAGGAAAAGTAAAAAACAGTTGTTGTTCTTAGTGTTATTCTTTTGGGTGTTTATCATTGTTTATATGATTAGGTCGTCTCATCAGCGATATATATTACCTTTATTGCCTTTTTTAATAATCTTCTTAATAATTGGTTTAATAACAGTAACAAAAGAATGGTCAAAGTATCGAAAATTCTATTTATCAACAATTATAATCTCAGCTTTTGCTTTTTTAACGACAATCTTATATCAAGACTTAACTGATTTACGAGTGCTTTTTAATATTGCTTCAGGCTTTGTTATATTACTTTTGCTTGGAGGGCTATCTTATTTTAAGAGATATCGTAAAGTAATAATCAATCTAATAGTAATATTTATTATTGGTGCTTCTTTGTTTATCAATATTTATGCAATATCAACAAAAAATCAGATATATAAAAGTTTAACTTGGGGGATTAATGGAGAGGCTAACAGGATAGCGCAAATGCTTTCTCCTGAAGACGTTATATTTGTTGATTGTAAATCAGGGACTATATCAGAATTCACTTATCTTATAAATTTTTACAGGAAAAACAATCATCTACCAATAGAATGGCATTGGAAGTTGGATAAGAATTTAGTTAAAAGAAAGCTTGATGCAGTAGAAATTAGACCAAATTTTTATAATGAATTTGACGTAACAGATACGGTGGCCTTTAAATCATATATAATTGAAAATGATATAAACAAAATAGTCCTTCTGAAGTCTAAATTAGAAGATCAGAAATTTCCATTAGAGGATTATATTGAAGTATTTGAAAAAGAGAATTGGCTGAAATCAGAACAAACTCAGCAAATGAAAAATAAGACAGTATATATATTTGAGATAATAGATGAAAACATTAAAGAATAAAAAAATAGTTATAATTACTGGGTTACCTTTTCGAAAACAGGGGAACCAAAGCCTTTTAAGGTTTGTAAATATGTTTTTGGATCGTAAGATTAAGGTTACAATGTTCTCTGCAGGTTTTGATCCAAACGGAGAGAACGTTCTCTCTAACTCATTGTTTTCAGTTAAGAGAATCAAAAGTTTGGAGATAGCTTTAACAATATTTTTAAATCAACGGTTCTTTAAAGAAAAGATTTTGGATGAACATAAAAAAAACATATTTCAAGAGATAAAATCAGAGACAGTATTGCCACCTTATGGGGAATACAACCTTTTTACATTATTGGGCAAATGGTCGAAATGGTTTTTGGTGATTTTGGATAATATTTTACTCTTCCTCTCTTTAAATATAAGATTCTCAGATATAATCAAAAAAGCAGATATTATAATTGGATATGAAGACAACTTTACTCTTTGTGCAAAGTGGATTTCCTCTGTTTGGAGAAAAAAGTATATTAATAAATTTCAGGGAACGATTCTAAGGGCAACAAATCGAAACAAATCTTTAGCAATAAGGTATTTTCCGCATAACTATTTCAGTTTGAACAAATCTGATTTGTGTCTTATGGTCAATGATGGAACAGATGGAGATTATTACGCTAAAGAAATAGGTTGTAAGGAAATCTTTTTCGAACCTCATGGGGTTCTTCGGTATGAACATAAGGGGGATGAATTTGAGACACTAAAAAAATTAAAGAAAACCGGAAAATTTATATTATTCAACAATGCGAGTGGAAGTACTTGGAAAAGGCCAGACAGAGCTATTAGAGCATTGCTTAAGATTAGAAAAGATATATTAAAAGATATTCTTTTGATAACTACCTATTATGGACCAAATCGGGCAGAGCTAATTGAATATACTAAAGCAAGTGGATTAGACAGGAATGTTCTCTTTGTTGAAAGGTTAGACAATATCCAGTGTAATTACATACTACAAAATTCTGATGTAGTAATTATGACAAATGACATTAGTAACCTGGGTAATCCTGTCTTGGAAGCTATCTTTTATAAAATTCCAATTATATCAATAAATGATGGAAGTTTAGATGGTTTTGTTACTGACAAGAAGGATTCTCTTCTTGTAGATCTTGATGTCGAGTTTGATGAAAATGTCGCCAATGCAATTGAAAAGCTGTATAAGGATAGAGAATATTATCAAAATTTGAAAAGAAATATGAATAAAAACAACCAAGTAAAAGAGCTGTCTGTGCAACAAGCAAGAGAGTTTAACCATATTCAGAATCTATTTGTATGATAAATATCAAGGAATATATAAATGGGTTCTTTTCAAAAGGGACATTCAAAAAAAACATAGCAATTATGTTTTCAGGGACAGTAATATCTCAAGGTGTGTATCTACTTTTTTATCCTATTTTGACAAGAATTTATCAGCCATCTGATTTCGGGCAGTATGCAATATTTATTGCTTTTTTATCAATTGGCTCTCTTATTGTTACTGGTCAGTATGAATCAAGTATTTTATTGCCCAAAAAGGAAAAGAATGTTAAATATCTAATTTGGGGTGCAGTTTCATTGGCTTTGATTTTCTTTCTGATTGTTACGACAATTTTGTTATTATCATCTCAATTCTTAGCAAGCAAAAATCTTTTTAATGGAAACTTAATTCTTATTATACTAGGAGTTTCTATATTCATTAATGCTTTGTATCAGATTGGAACATATATGTCTCTAAGAAATAGGGGATTTAAAGCATTAACAATTATAAATATAATAAATGTTGGTTTTAGTATTTCATTTCAATACATTTTTTCTTTAACAGAGATTAAAAGCATAGGCTTGATTGTTGGATATATGATTGGAACACTTGTCGCGATGATTTGTCTGTTTATATACAATAGAAAAACAGTAAAACTGAATTTTAAAACACCAAATTTGCATTTAGGGATATTCAAAGTGTTAAAAAGATATAAAAACTTTCCCTTTGCTAATCTTCCAGCAATGCTTGTAAATCTTTTGGCAAATCAGATGCCTCAACTTTTGCTTAATACTTTTGGACAATCTATTGTAGGGTACTTTTCTATGTCTCAGAAAGTTCTTGGTAGTCCTGTAACACTTTTTTCTACATCGGTATCACATGTCTTCAAAGAAAGGGCTAGTAGTGATTACAGAAACAAGGGAAATTGTCGGCCAATTTTCGTTAAAACCTTTAAAAGTTTATTCTTAATATCTATTGTTCCATTTGTTTTAATCTTTATTTTTGCTCCAACAATTGTTCCAATAATTTTTGGAACAGAATGGGTAGAGGCTGGAGTATATATTAGAGCTTTGACTCTAATGTATTTTTTCAAATTCACAGTTAGTCCGTTGTCTTATGTTATAGTTATTGCCGAGAAACAAAAGCTTAATTTATTACTCCAGACAACACTTTTAGTATTAACAGCGAGCTCTCTCTATTACGGGATATCTCAAAACAATCCTTTAACTGCTGTTATCCTTTTTTCTATCTCATACTCTGCGGTTTATATCCTTTTCTTGTTTATCTCTTATAAATTGTCAAAGAATCAGAGACATAACGCTAAGATGATATCAGAGTATAAAGAACAGTAATTTAATTGATTTATAGGCTATTTTTAGATATATTTTACTTGAATCGCTAGTATTTTAGTTTATTGATAATAATATTCTCGATGAAAAAAATAACAGTACTACTTTTCAACGATTTTGTTAACGATAATAGAGTATTAAAGGAGTGTAAAAGTCTGCAAGATAATGGTTATGAAGTGCAATTATATGCAACACATTTTGACAACAAATTACCCAAAGAAGAAGTTGTAAAGGGTTTTAAAGTAACCAGAATTAATGTTGGAAGATTTGAGTTTCTGCTGTTTAATCTCCCCCTGTTTTGGATTAAGACATTTTTTCAATGTAGAAAAGACGAAATCCTCCACTGTAATGATTTGTATGCTTTACCCCCAGCATATTTCTTAAAGAAATTTGTTAATAAAAGGATCAAGATAGTATACGATTGTCATGAGCACGAAACAGAAGCAAAAATTTATATTGGGAAACCAATTATTAAAAAATTGGCACAGATATTTGAAAAGACAATGATAAAATCTGCGAATAAAGTTATAACTGTAAGTAATTCAATTGCAGATGACTACGTTAGCATGTACGGTATTCAAAAGCCAGCATTAGTGCTGAATAGTCCTGTATTTCAAACTGTTCAAAAACAGGATCATTTTCGAGAAGACCTTGGTATCTCTAAGGAAAAAACTATATTTCTTTTTCAGGGTAAATATCTCCCTGGGAGAGGATTAGATAATCTTATTGATATCTTTAGAAAACTTGAACCAATTAACAAAGATATAGTCTTGGTATTTATGATATATGGTGAAGGTTCTGAAAAGGTAAAAGAACAGATAAAAAATGACAAGAACATATATTGGCATGAAAAAGTTTCAGTCATGGAATATATGAATTATGTCGCATCTGCAGACTGGGGGATATATTTGATGGAAAATATTTGCAAGAACCATGACTATGCTTTACCTAATAAAATATTTGATTATGTTCTAGCTGGTTTACCCGTTGTTACCTCAAATTTAAAAGAGATGTCAAGATTTGTTAAAGATAATGGAGTGGGTTATGTTATAAATCCAGAAGATCAAGAAATGGTGGTTACTCTATTGCAAAAAATAAAAAAGGAGACCCAAAAACAATTTGTTCCAAACCTGATGAAGACTTCAGTGAAATATTGTTGGGAAGAACAGGAAAAAGTGTTAATTAAATTATATAACTCATTATAGATATGAAAGTCGTATCTTTGATTGGTGCAAGGCCTCAATATATAAAAGAGGCGGTACTAAATAAGTCTTTTAAAGAGACTGGCATTGAAGAAATAATTGTTAACTCAGGCCAGCACTATGATTATAATATGGCGGATATATTTTTTGAGAAGCTTGGCATAAAAGCTCCAGATTATAATTTGAAAGTGGGTTCTGGATTACATGGTGAGATGACTGCAAAAATAATGGTCGAATTTGAGAAATTAATGATGGAGATAAATCCAGATATGGTATTAGTCTATGGTGATACAAATACAACTCTTGCAGGTGCTATTGTTGCAGCAAAACTTAAGCTGCCTCTGGCTCATGTAGAAGCGGGGGTAAGAATGTTACCAAAGGATATGCCAGAAGAAATAAACAGAACTTTAACAGACAGAGTATCCAATTTATTATTCTGTCCTTCGGAATTGGCTGTTAAAAATCTTACAAAAGAGGGTATTGTAGCTGGTGTCCATTTTACAGGAGATGTCACATATGATTTATATCTTCAGAGCAAAGATCATTTCGATTATTCTTTATATGAAGGTATGAAATTAGTTGATGGAGAATATGTCTTAGTTACATTACATAGAGATTACAATGTAGACGACAAAGAGAGATTTGGGAAAATCTTAAAAGCTTTGTCTGAATTAGCAAAGGAGAAACGGATAATTTTCCCTATTCACCCAAGAAGTAGAAAAAGAATTCAGGAGTTTGGATATGAAGATTACATAAAAAACATAGATATATTAGATCCAATAGATTATCTAAGTCTAATGGGATTGTTAGAACATTGTGAAAGTGTCATCACAGATAGTGGAGGATTACAGAAAGAATCTTATTATGCTCAGAAACCAGGATATTTATTGATGCCAGATCCAGCTTGGCATGAGTTGGTAGAATACAAGATGAATCATCTGTGTGAACCAGAAGATTTGTTGGCAAAGATGAAGGAAGAAAGAAACTATGAATATATACCCCACTTATATGGTGAAGGTGATGCCGGAGAGAGAATAGTTAATATCATAGAAGAATATTTAAATGACAACAAAAAATAAAGATATCCTTTATTTGGTACATTCTTATCATTCATTCCAAAAAGACTCAGTAGAAGTATTGGCTAAAAACTTTAGAAATGTATACGTAATTGTTAGATATAAACCATTGGCTGAGATATCGAATTTGTTAAAAATAAAAAAACTTTATAACCATAGAAAATCCTTTGTGATACAAGATAGTAACAAACCAGATAATGTTCATATATATACAGCAGCTCTATGGTATCTCCCTTTTAAATTTTTTTATGATTTATTAGGAGATTATCACTTTAGGGTTGTGGACAAGATAATTAATATGAAGAATATTAAATTTGATTTAATACATTCTCATTTTACATGGACTGCAGGATATGTTGGAGCAAAATTAAAAGAGAAGTACCACAAGCCATTTGTTTTAACAGTACATGAGGACAATACATGGTTTGATGAAGAATTAAGAAGCAATAACGAAAAGAAATACAATACTTGGAGAAATGCTGATTCCTTGATTCGTGTAAACAAGGAGACGGTAAAAGATCTGAAGGTATTTAATAAGAACACAGTATATCTATCGAATGGTTTTAATCAGGGTATCTTTATTAATGGAGATAAAACAGAAGCCAGACAATTGCTAGGAATAGATTTGAAAAAAAAGATTTTATTATCAATTGGTCATTTAGAAGAATATAAAGGTCAGATTTACTTAATAAGAGCAATAAATATTTTGGTAAATGACTTGGGGATAAAGGATTTAAAGCTTTTTATCATAGGTGAAGGTAGTCAAAGAAAAAACTTAGAAAACGAGATACAAAATTTGAAGATTGAAGATTATGTCGAATTGTTGGGCAGTAAACTTCATAAAGATATTCCCATATGGATGAATTCTTGCGATGTTTTTGTTCTTCCGAGTCTGTCTGAGAGTTTTGGTATTGTTCAGTTAGAAGCTTTCGCATGTGGAAAGCCTGTGGTTGCTACGAAGAACGATGGAAGTAGGCAGGTTATAACATCCGACAAATTAGGTCTTTTATGTAATATCGGAGATCCAGGGAGTCTGGCCGAAACCATAGCAAAAGCTTTAGAAAAGAAATGGAATGAAAAAGAGATAATAACATATGCTAAGAGTTTTACTTGGGATAATGTTCTAATGAAAGTGCAAGAAATTTATAATGATTTATTAAAGAAATGACATGAAGGAATTTATAAAGAAAGTGATTGGAAAGTATATAGGAAGAAGTATGTATAAGAGGAATATTCTAGTTATGGTCGGCGGAAGAATAATAGCTCAGGCTGTTCCAATCCTTCTGACACCTTTGTTGACAAGAATGTATACTCCTGCAGAATTTGGAATGTTTGGTGTGTATGCATCTATAATTGCTCTAATAGCTATGGTTTCCAATGGAAGATACAGTTTGTCAATTATTCTCCCAAAAGACGAAGATAAAGCCAAAAAACTGTTTTTATTATCTAGTTTATTGACAATTATAATAACCTTAATATTTGCGCTATTTATAGCTATATTGGGAGGAAAGATTTTTGGTTTTCTTGAGATTCCAATTTTTGAGAGATATCTACTCCTTTTGATTCTAAATATATTATTCATAGGATTATATGAGCCATTATATTATTATGCTCTCAGAACAAAGCATTACAAAATTCTAACAACAAATATAATTATACAGGCACTAATCTTGATCTCAACAAGAATTTTGCTTGGGTATTTGGGATATACAGAGATTGGGTTAATTCTTTCCTATTTATTGGGTTATTCTTTTAGTTACATCTTATTGGTTTTAAGATTGAAAATCCCTGTATCTCCATTAATTAAGGATTTTAAAATTGTGGAATATATAAAACTGATAAAAGAATATTCAAATTTCCCGAGATTTTCTTTATTAGCTGATACTTTAAGTCTGCTTGCTACAAACTCTCCCAATATATTGTTAAATAAGGTCTTTGGTAGTGTTGCAACGGGATATTATTCTATGTCTGACAAGATTTTGGGTTCTCCTATTTGGTTTGTTACTTCTTCTGTCGGAGATGTATTTAAACAGGAGGCTTCAGAGCAATTACGGACTAGAGATTCTTGCTTTGATGTCTTTGTTAAAACAACTAAAACATTATTTCTTCTGGCAATAGGTCCCTTCCTTATTATCTTTCTAGTGTCACCGTATATAATTCCGTTCATTTTAGGTCCTAATTGGGAACCAGTAGGGGATATTATAAGAATTTTTTCAATAATGTATTTCCTTAGGTTCATTATTAGTCCTGTGAGTTATGTAATATACATAGTAGGTAAACAAAAATACAACATATTTTTTCAGAGTATAAATTTAATAACAACGATTATTCCCTTCTTCTTGGGTATTTATTTTAAAGATTTGTATTTGTGTTTAATATCATTTTCAATCTTAACTTCTATTTCCTATATCATTACATTCCTGTATTCGTATAAGTTTGCAAAAGAATCAAAATATGACAGAAATGAAAGATAAAAAATTTATTTATCAAATAAACGAGTTTTTACAAAGGCCTAAGGTTATTAAATGGTTACCGATAATTTTTTTCTTCTCTTGGTTTTTTCTTTTTTTAATATTATCTATCTTTCGTGATTCAAGATTGGATGAGAATATCTACTTTGGAGAGACAACCGTTATAACGGATCTTCTTCGGCGTGGAATCTGGATTGGTAATTATGGTGTAGGACTTCATGGGTTTATTAGTAAATTTGTAGTTGGAGTTATTTTCCTATTATCGGGCCCTTCTATCTTTTTAGCTACATTGTTTAATATAAGCTTGGGTGTATTGAGTGGAATTGTTTTTTATTTTATTTTAAAAAAACATTTCAAATTTTCTCTCTTATATTCTCTTCTTGGAGTCACTCTCCTTTTTTGTAATTTTCAATTACTAACTTATATTCCAACATATTATAGAGATATAGGAGCATTACTATTTGTTTTATTAATATTAGAATCCATTCTAGGGGAAAGAAGTAAATGGTTGACCGGAGTTTATCTACTTCTTTTATTGGATTCGAAGGAACATGTCTTTTATACTTTATTACCTGCTATTTTAATATGGATAATTATTAAGGCATATTTAGAGAATAAGGGTAAAATTATTCAAATACTTAAAGAAGTGTTGCTTAATTGCCTGAAAATGTTTTTACCATCTTTACTCTTTTTGCTTTTGATGTTTTCAACCTCTGTTATTCCCTTAAATATTTATGATGCAAAAATCTTGGGCCTAATTAAAGGTGGCTTTGTAAGAATGTTGTCTGATTTTGATACAAACTTAGCTACATATAATAGAGATATTGTCGAAAATGAGAATATTGCAAAAGCTGTTCCCCTTATCAAAGTTGAAAACCAAATGGAGTCTTTGCAAGCGTATTTTATTAACGGATTTAACACATTCCTTTCATATTTAGGCAAGATTTTCTATCCCAGAACTTTTTCTTTTCTAACCATTCCTTTTGTATTGTTGATACCCAGTATCTTAACAATGTTTAATTGTCTAAAGATTTGGTTTAAAAAGATGGATTCTAAAAATCTTTCTTTACCAATCATATTGATAGTTTATATTCTAATTTATATCTTCCATGCCTCAATCGGCAGATATTTAATACCAATATTACCAGTAGTAATAATATTCTTTTTAATATTTTTGAAGAATTTCAAAAAAGAGAAGAAGTACTTGGCCATAATGCTTGTAACGCTAGCTTTTAGTATTGTAGGCCTCTTCTTTGAGTATAGTTATCTTTTAATCAAAATTGGATTTGTGGCTGGAATATTTATAACGTTTTTATTTATGTATTTTATAAAAGACCTCAACAGATTAAGGTATAAATATCTGTTGATAATTATTCTATCAGCTTTTACAGCAGGTACTTCACTTTTGGTCTCTTATAAAAATGGTCCAATAGGATCTTATTTAAAGTTTGGATATTGCAGAGAATCAGAAAAAATAATATCTCTAGTTAAGGAAGATGACAGGATATGGATTAATGATCTGGGATGGGATAGATTACCTTTTATATTACGATCGGAGAACATGCAAAATCCAGAATGGAGATGGAGGCTGAAGCCTTGGGTCCCCAAAAAATCATTATTAAAAAACGAGAGGGATTTAAACACGTATAATTTCAACTGGAGTAGCGGGGCAAACTTTAAAGAGAAAATATCTGAAGAGAGTATAAATAAAATTGTTTTTATTAAACTTTCCCAAGATGTAAATTCAGAAGGACTTCTTTTACAAGACAGATTAAATGTTTTATTGGAATCAGATTGGATAAAATTGGAAGAAAGTATTGTTATGAAAAACAAGGTTGTCTATATATTTAATGTTGAAGATAATAAATAAAAATATGATTCCAAACCTAATATTAGAACTTTCTCTGAACTCTAAAGGTATCTTGAGAAAGATATTCTCTTTTTTAAGAAAAATAACAATATATATATGGAATGACCCAGAGGTTAGATTTCACTTAAACAACAGAGCTATATATTTACCTCTATCACATAACTTACCTTTTTATTTAAGAGATCATACCCTGTATGACCAACTTCTTGGTAGATTTAGTGAATATCTTCACTCTAAGAAAGGATCCGTTTATGGGGTAGATATTGGTGCAAATGTTGGAGATACAATTTTGTCAATGTATAGAAATAAGAAAGACTTATTTCTGGCGGTAGAACCTGAACCAAAATTTCTAAAATATCTTGAAAAGAACATGTTGGGTTATAAGAATGTTTTGATTGACAACACAATATGTTCGGCAGAAGAGATGTCGGGGGATTTCTCTTTTAGAGAACATGGTGGGACTGCCTCTATCGAAAGAAATAGTAGTTATATTAGTAATACTAAAATTGACAGTTTAGACAATATAATAAAAAAATATCCCCAAATCAGTTGTGTGGATATTTTCAAAATAGATACAGATGGACACGATTTTGATGTTATAAGAGGTTCTCAAAACTTTGTAAAGCAGTATAAACCAAGTATCTTGTTTGAATGCGATTATTTTTCTAATAAGAATTATTTAACAGAATTGTTGTCAACCTTAGAATTCTTCTTATCAAATGGATATTCAAAATGTTTGGTATATGATAACTTAGGGTATTTAATAGGGAAATATAGTCTTGAAGATACTGATGGATTTAAAAAACTTTTGCAGTATCAACTTATGAAGAAATCTTACTATTACGATATACTGGTTCTTCCGGATATGGTTTTTAAAGGATTCTACGATGAAGAGAAAAAATTCTATGGAGATTTTTTAAAAAAAGAAGGAAAAAAATCTTTTTTTGAATAGTTTCATAATTTTATGATTAAGGGTTAAAAATGAAAATTTTTTATGACTATCAAGCATTTTCCATCCAGAAATATGGCGGTGTTTCTAGACTTTTCTCTGAATTAATACGAATATATAAGAGTGATCCTTCTATGGATTGTTATCTGTCCTCTAAGTTCTCTAGCAATGAATACCTAAGAGATATAGATCTAAAAGTGTTTTCTCAAGACATTTTTAAATCTAAAATAGGCAAGAAATTACCATTGTTAATAAATCATCTTAGTACAATTGGAGATTTAATAACTAGGGATTACGATATCTTTCATCCCTCATATTACAGTCCGTATTTCTTACAATTTCTTGGATCTAAGCCATTTGTCCTGACAGTCCATGATTTAACTCATGAACTTTTATCCGAATATTTTCCCCAAAATGATAAAACCAGTTCGAATAAAAAGATACTTATACCTAAGGCAAATAAAATAATTGCAGTATCGGAAAATACTAAGAAAGACATATTAAATCTTTATGCTTTTGATGAAAATAATATAGAGGTAATTTATCATGGATCAAGCTTAAAACCTTACGAAGGGAGAGAGAAGATTTTTAACTTACCTGAGAGGTATATTCTTTACCAAGGAGTTAGAGGTGGATATAAAAATTTTAACAAATTTCTCTCTGCAACCTCTCCTTTGTTAGTTGCAGATTCTGGATTATATCTCGTATGCAGTGGGTCGACAGATTTCACAAAAGAGGAATATGAGTTAATAAAACTTTTGGATTTAGAAAAGAAAGTTTTACATTTTGATTATATTGGGAATGAAGAATTGGCTTATTTTTATCAAAATTGTTTGGCGTTTGTTTATCCCTCTCTTTACGAAGGATTTGGAATTCTTCTTCTGGAAGCTATGTCCTGTGGTGCTCCAATGGTGATAAGTAACAGAAGCTCCTTCCCTGAGATTGCGCTCGATTGTGCAATGTATTTTGATCCTACCAGTGAAGAATCTATTCGAAATTCCATTGAAGAGGTAATTAATAATTCAGAACTGAGGAAAGATCTTGTGAGAAAAGCAGACAAAAGAGTACGAGATTTCTCCTGGGAAGAAACTGCTAGAAAAACAAAATTGTTATATGATAAAGTATTGTTAGAATAATAAGTATTTCACAAAGAATGAAGATATCAATAATAACGGTAGTTTTAAATAATGAGAAGACAATAGAAAGGGCAATTTCCTCTGTACTTAAGCAAGAATATGCGGATATAGAACATATTGTTATAGATGGTGGCTCTACAGATAATACACTTAAGATATTAGATAAATACAAAAAAGATATAGACATTCTTAAGTCAGAGAAAGATGGTGGTATTTATGATGCTATGAATAAGGGTATTCTATTAGCAAAGGGCGATATAATATATTTCTTAAACTCTGATGATAAATTCTTTGATAAGCGCGTTGTATCAGATTTTATGAAAGAAATTAAGAAGAATGAAAAATATGACTATTTCTATGGAGGGATAGTATGTAACAATATTTTTGGGTGGAAATCAAAGAATATAAAAATGAAAGCGATTCCAAATCTCTCGATTAAGTTTGGTCACAATATCCCACATCAATCATTGTTTGTAAGAAAAGAATTGTTTGACAAAATAGGTCTGTTTAATCCTGAGTATAGGGTAAATGGTGATTATGAGTGGGAGTGTAGATTAGTCAAGGGAGGATTCTCGGGTTTATTTATTCAAAGATTGGTTTCTTTTTATGATCAAAATGGTTTTTCCTCAAAAATCAGTTGGGATCCTTATAGAGAGAAGCTATTCATTATTAAAAGTTATTTCGGCCTTTTTTATTTTTTCATATTTTTATTTCATAGCTATTTGAAATATCCATTAGTCTTTATTTTATCAAGATTAAAACTTGCTGGACTGGTTTCTATGTTAATTAATAAGATCAAGAGAACATCATATGATAAATAGGTACTTTTTATGAAAACTTCAGATGAAAAATGTAATATATGTGGTTCTGTAATGTCGCCCATGTTTAGGGCAAAGATATTAGATAGATATGAGATTCAATATTCTCAGTGTTCTAATTGTCTTTTTGTTCAAACAGAGCCAGCATACTGGTTAAAAGAGGCATATGAGGCTCCAATGGATAGCAGTGATACTGGCGTTTTGCAGAGAAATATACTCTTTAGTCTTAAGACATCATTGCTTATTCATTTTTTATTTAATAAAAAAGGACGATATCTTGATTATGCCGGCGGATGGGGTGTTTTTACTAGGCTTATGAGGGATAGGGGCTTTGATTTCTATTGGTATGACCCTTATACAGAGAATAAATTCGCCAGAGGTTTTGAAGGGGAATTAAATACAAAATATGAGCTTCTAACGTTATTTGAGGGATTTGAACATTTTGATAACCCTCGGGAAGAATTTAAAAAAATATTCAAGCTATCAAATAACATCCTCTTTTCAACAGAACTTGTTCCGAAACCAACGCCAAACCCTAAGGAATGGTGGTATTATGGCTTAAACCATGGACAACACATATCGTTTTATTCAAAGGAAACTCTTGAGAAAATTGCGAAAGAATACTCGTTTTTCTACAATACAAATGGCAACAACATACATCTGTTTTCAAAACAAAAAATCCCAAGAGTTATCTTTAGATTTTTGACATCAAAATTTGGACTTCTACTTCTTCCTTTTGTATTTTATACAAACAAATCGAGGAGTTTTTCTGATTATGAGGAATTGTTAAGGCGAAAAGTATAGAACATTTACAAAACTCAGTAGTTATCGTTAAGAATACTTATTTTTTAAGAACAAAGATACCGTCAACTTGTAGCAACCGACCCGTTGAAGGATCAGCAAATCCATTTTCTAATGAGAATAATTGAAAACCTTTTTTTTCAAGATATTTTATCATCTCAACAAATAACATTTCATTCTCGTACAAGGGAAGTAAAGACATCTCTAGTTGGATGATTCTGATATTCTTCAAAGATTTAGTTGCTCCCTCCAAGACGTTCTTTTCATATCCTTGTGTATCTATTTTTATCATGACATTCTTTTTAGGAGTACAAAAGGATTTATAAATAAAATCAAGTGTTTTAATATTAATCTCTTGTTGAGCGATATACTTTGATTCTGGAGCACTATTTAAATGATTTGGAAGCATCTCTAAAATTGAGCTACTATATGAGTTTCCAGCTACATTTATTGTACTTTTCGTATTCTTATTCCCAAGTGCATAATTATTAACAATCCAGTTTTTATCTTTCGAGGAAACTTTTTCCAACTCCTGAAAAGCACTGTTTAAAGGTTCGAAAGATATTATTTTTCCGGTGTATCCCATCTCCCTCATATTTTTAGAGTATTGCCCACAATTTGCTCCTATATCAAATAAAGTGTTGATTTTGTAATGACGAATTATCTTCATTCGTCTTTTAGTATCAAAATCAGGATAACTTCTAATCTCTAATCCAATCTTTTTGAGTAATTTGTTCGATAGACGGCCGATATTTTTTGTTGATGCAATTATTATATTCGGATTTTTGTCTTTTTTCTGCATTCTGTCTGATTATATAAATTATCCTTGTATTATATTCTATATCTTCAAAAAGAAGAAATATCCAGACACATCTGATAATATATGTCTATGCACATCATAATTGATGCAACTACAACTCAAGACCAAATGGCATATGCAGGACCAGGAAGATATACTAGAAATATCATCCTCTCCCTTGTTAAAGAATACCCAGATACAAAATATTCCATTCTACTTTTCAATAACAAACAATCAACATTAGATGATGAAATATCTAAATATCCAAATGCAGAGATAATTAGAATAGGGGAATATAAAGACAACGATTACAAAAATGACATTACATATTTTAAACAAATACTTCCAGTTGTAAAAAAGATAAAACAAAAAGACAGCATATACTTCTGTCCATACTTTTGGAGAAACTTCCCCTCATACAGTATGCCTGTTGTACTCTTCGTCCATGATATGAACCTTCCAATGTTCAATATGTACTCCCAACAGTCTCCAATCCACAACGCAATTAGGGGAATACAATACTGGATGACTCTAAACAAATCTATGAAATGTAAACATATAATTACTAATTCTTTAAATACTAAAACAGATTTTCTTAAATACTATCCAAAGTACCCAGAGCACAAAGTCTCTGTATCGTACATAGGAGTAGAAATAGAAGAAAAAGAAACATCCCTTGAGAACATACTCCCCAAAGATTGGAAAGAAAAACAGTATCTGATATATTTTGGAGCAGGAATTAGTAAAACCAAAAACTCCAAAGGAGCACTACTAGCATACATCTCTTTCCTTAAGACTCTAGATAAAGAAAAAGCCCCATACTTTGTAATAGCGGGTGGTAAATTTGAAGACAAGACAAAACCAGAAATTAAAGAACTCTACGACATAATTGAAAAGAACAATATACAAGATAAAGTAATATTTACAGGCTTTTACAAAGATGAAGACAAATACTCTCTACTACACAATTCATTCGCATTCATACACCTCTCTCTTGCAGAAGGATTCGGGATAGCGCCAATAGAGGCAATGAGATCTAAAACTCCAACTATATTACACAGAAGCCCAGTATATGAAGAACTTTTCTCTGAAGTATCTGTGATGGTAGATGGAAATAATTCAGAGCAAGTAGGATGTGCTATCAAAGATATATACAACAACCCAGACAAATACAAACAACTTGTTGAAAAAGCATGTACTCTCTCACACAAATATACATGGGAGCAAAGTGCGAAGGTAACACATGAGGTATTTGAGAACTTATAGAAAGATAGTTATTAACTTTCATTTCACTTTTTACGATTTTTGTTACACTTCTATCTATGATTGCATTCATAGACGAATCAGGAGATCCAGGATTAGATGTTAAGAAAGGTGCTAGCCCTTATCTTGTCTTTGCTATGGTTATCTTTGAGAAAGAAATTGACATAACAGAAATTCAATATAAGATGACACGATATAGGAAAAAGATTGCGTACTCCCCTTCGTATGAATTCAAATTTAGAAAAAGCAGAAAGAAAATAATAATAGGGCTACTGAGCTCTGTTAAATCTTGTAATTTCAGAATAATGTCTTTGATTGTAGACAAAAGAAACTTGAAATTCAGTAAGAAAGTAAGTAGCAAGGAAATTTACAATTCATTATTATCGTTACTTCTCGATAAGTGCCTAACAAAGAAGGGAAATGTAAGGATAAGATTAGATGGAAAGGCAGAAAGAGAACTGCAGGCAAGTATAAAATCTTTTTTAAAAAGATATCTTCGCGCAAAAACCAAGGATGTAAAGTTAGATTTTAAAATTATAAATTCAAAAAATGACGATATAATTCAACTAACGGATATTATTGTTGGCAGTATAGCAAGAAGCTATATGGCTAATAAAAAAGATTCTGCAATATACAAAAAGATAATAGAGAAGCAAATAGAATTAGAATGGGTTTTGAATAAAGGCGATCTAGAGCCTATTCTGAAATAAATTCAGAAACGCACACCTGTAAGGCGACAGTTCGGACTCCAGATCTTTTCATCTGCATTATATCCATATGTGGTATATTATGTAAATATATCATCATGAAATCTTCATAATATGGAAATAATTAGCATCATAATTTACGTCCTCCTAGGTATGGTTTCCCTCGCAGGCCTTGTTCTTGTTGTCATAAATCTCCCAGGTATCTGGCTCATATATATATCTACCATAATCCTAGCCATAATGGATAAATTTGAAAACATAACTCCATTAATCCTAGTTATACTCTTCATTCTCTGCTTACTCTCCACACTCTCAGACAACATAGCAGTAGCACTTGGAGCTAAAAAATTAGGCTCTACAGGATGGGGAATGGTAGGAGCAATACTTGGTGGACTAGTAGGAATGATCTTTGGTGGAATAGCAGGTATGTTTCTTGGACCACTGCTTGGAGCTACAATATTTGAAATAATATTTGCACACAAAGATGCGACTCAAGGTATTAAAGCAGGATTAGGAACATTTATAGGAATCATCTTAAGCATTGTTTTTAGATTTGCCTTAAGCATAGGAATAATCATCTTTGTCATCTCTCGTGTACTGTAACTAACCCAAACATTACCAAATACATCCTCTCTTACATTAACAATCATATCTTTTTTCTTTATATCCTTAAGAAATATCTCCTCCATCTCTCCACTAGCAATATCAATTTTGTAGAAATGCTTCTCTAAGAAATCTACTGCAGTAGTTGCAATGACAATATCCTTATCCATATACAATGGACGAATTGTTTCGAAAAAACTCAACTCTTTTACAATACCTCTCTCACTGTCCAACACAGTAAATTTGGTAGAAAATTCCTTCTCACGCTGTATTATGTAATGTTCAATTCTGCAGAATATCAAACCATCATCATATCCTACAAACTCATTCCCCTCTCTCTTCCCAATTTCCTCAACATCTCTTTGTAAGACATCCATTTCTAATATACTTTCCTCATTTACAAGCAGAACCCTCTGCGTATCTACATGTATTACCTGCTGGACATCTACAATATTTGCAACCATATACTCTGTTCTCTGCCCAGAAATTAAAACTGAAAGAAGATATATTACTGTTTTTAAATATCCCATACTTAAACAACTAAATTAATATCCCGGATGTGGATTATCTCCACTTAATCTCCCTGGTATGGACTTTGCATTCAAAGTAACAATCTTGCTCCAGTCTGTATTAATGTAATTTACAGGATTTACATGTGTACTCTGGTTTCTCCCCTTCCTAGTTTCAAAATGCAGATGGTACCCTAACTTCTGACAATTCCATGCTCCAGAATTCCCACTTACACCAATTTTCTGTCCTTTCTTAACCCTGTCTCCAGTATTAACTAAAGCCTTTTCTAGATGGAAATATGTAGTGTACATACCATTGTCTTGCTTGATGAGAAGATAGTTGCCACCAGAGAAACACTTCCCATTGTAGCTATCCCAACCCTTGCCAACGACAGTACCATCTGAAACAGCCAGAACACTTTCTTTCACTACTCCAAAATCTATACCCTTGTGCGGTTTCTGGAACGCAGTATTCCCATGCCACTGTGTAACACCAATTGGTTTACTAAATGGAAAAGAGAAAGGTTTCTTTGAAGTAGAAATATCTTTAGGGTCAAGAGAGTAAGAACCACCACCAGAAATGGAGATGTTAAACTCTGGAACAGTCATCACATATTTAAATCTCATTCTTAACTTCTCCTTTTTACGGAAATACCCAGCAAACAAAGAAAAAAGATTGCCTTCTTTTGTAAAAGACTTAATTGGGATATATAGATCTCCTTGGTAAACAGAAAAATATACATTCGGTTCTAAGTTGTAATTATGTGAAGTCACTAGCTCCTCTTTACACTTAAAAAAAGATACAGGTTTAAGAATATCTCTCCTACACCTGTATTCATCTACAACCACTGACACATTGCTTAAGAAATTTCCCTTAACTACAACACTGTAATCATCTACAAATGGATACAGAGTAATCTCATTCAATTGAAGGGTGGGAATATTACATGACTCAGTAACAATCTTCTTCTTCAAATATTTAAACCTACATACAGTCTCTTCCTTTGTTACTCCCAAAACAGAAGCCGTAGAAGTATCCCACTCCATGTGTTCCTCCTCGTTCTTTACAATTGCAGGAATTTTCTTCTGAACTGTTTTCATCTTGGGAGGAATTGTAACCTTCTTTTGCTCAACAAGAGGTTTCTCCACAGGCTTTTGAGGCTCCTCGGGTGGAATTTTCTCTTGTGGTAGAAGTGTATTAATACTAAACCTCCTAGATTCGGAGACATACGGATATGTTCCATCGAAGATATCTTTTCTCGCATACAGAACCCTCCATGCAAAAACATCGTAATTGGAAAGAGCACGAGTATGTTGCGTTTCGCTTCCTACAGGTACGAGCATATATGTAGACCAATTAAGGTAAAAAGCAATATCTAGTCTGTAAACATATTCATTTACTGTATCTGTATTCTCCCATTTGAAATTCACAATTCTATTAGTTAGATACTCATCTTTCTGTGGAGATATTAAGGTAACATCCGCAAAACAAACCGTTGTAGAAAACAAGAAAAAGAGTAGTGAAAACAATATCTTGTACATACAGAAAATATATATTTTAAGGATGAAAAATCTATGAATGATGGTATAATCAAAGTCAATGATCAAATTCCTTGAGGGTCTTTTTGACTCAAACGAAAAACAACTTAAAAAGATTCAACCATTAGTAGAGAAGATCAACGGATACGAGGATGAAATGTCTAAACTCTCTGAAGATGAACTAAGAGCTAAAACAGAGGAATTTCGCAAAAAGATATTTGTAGATTTAGATACCTGTAGAACAGATTTCATAACCCAAAAAGAATCCATCCTCAAAGAAGAATTAGACAAAGAGAAAAGAAGACTCTACGAAATACTCCCTGAAGCATTTGCAGTAGTAAGAGAAGCTTCCAAAAGAGTAGCAAACCACAGACATTTTGACGTTCAACTTACCGCAGGTTATGTACTCTTTGACAACAAAGTTGCTGAACTCTTCACAGGAGAGGGAAAAACTCTTGCAGCAAATCTTCCCTTGTATCTCTACGGTATAACCGGAAGAGGTGCACACCTAGTTACAGTAAACGACTACCTTGCAAGAAGAGATGCAGAATGGACTGGTCATATACTTAACGCACTTGGAATGAGTGTGGGAGCAATTAACTCTGGTAAACAGTACAGATTCATAACAGACGAAGAAGCACTTAAACTGAAAGGAGACGACGCAAAGAAATTAATAAAAGAACGAGATGAAAAAGTAAAAGCTTCTGGAAGATTGAAATACGACCATATGAGTGGAGTAAACCTTTTGGAATGCTCTAAGCAAGAAGCATACGGTTGTGATGTTGTTTACGGTACAAACAATGAATTTGGTTTTGACTATCTAAGAGACAACATGGCTAGAACAAAAGAAGAGAGAGTCCAGGGACCAAAATATTTTGTAATTGTAGACGAAGCAGACTCCATCCTCATAGATGAAGCTAGAACACCCTTAATCATTTCTACCAGTGCTCAAACTGCAAACGATCTTTACAAAAGATTCGCTTCTCTTGCTAGCTCACTTCAAAAAGAAAAACATTATGCTGTAGATGAGAAAGCCCATGCAGTATCTCTTACAGATGATGGTATAGATGCAGTAGAGAAAGCACTTGGAGTTAAAAATATCTACGAAGATGCACAGCTTACATACCATTTAGATAATGCACTTAAAGCAAAAGAACTTTATCAACTAGATGATGAATACATGATTAGAAATGGTGAAATCCTCATAGTCGATGAATTTACAGGAAGAGCCATGGAAGGAAGAAGATACAGTGAAGGACTCCACCAGGCCATAGAAGCAAAAGAGGGTGTAGAAGTTAAGAGAGAATCCAGAACCATGGCGACCATTACACTTCAAAATTTCTTCAGACTTTACAAATATCTCTCAGGAATGACAGGAACTGCACTTACTGAGGCAGAAGAATTCTCTTCCATCTACAAGCTAGATACAATCGTTGTACCTCCAAACAAACCAATCATTAGAGAAGATTACAACGATGTTGTTTACAGAAGCCAAGAAGGGAAATTCAAGGCCATAGTTGAAGATATTAAAGAGCATCATGCAAAGGGACAACCAATACTTGTAGGTACAACATCTGTAGAAAAGTCAGAAATGCTCTCAAGCATGCTTTCTAAAGAAGGAATTAAACACAATGTCCTTAATGCAAAACAACATGAAAGAGAAGCAATTGTAGTTGCAGAAGCTGGACAAAAAGATTCTGTAACCATAGCTACAAATATGGCAGGAAGAGGTACAGACATTGCACTGGGAGATGGTGTAAAAGAAGTAGGAGGCCTGTATGTAATCGGTTCTGAAAGGCATGAATCTAGAAGAATAGATAACCAGCTAAGAGGAAGATCTGGAAGACAGGGAGACCCGGGTGAATCTAGATTCTTTGTATCTTTTGAAGATGAACTAATGAGACTCTTTGGTGGAGACAGGATGCAACTAATGATGACCCAAGTGGGCATGGATGATGATATGCCAATTTCCATTGGAATACTTGGTAAAACCATAGAGAATGCACAGAAGAAAGTAGAATCACGTAACTATGACATCCGAAAAAATCTTGTACAGTACGACGATGTTCTTAACCAGCAAAGAGAAATAATATATACCTTACGAAGAAAGATCCTAGATATTGAACTAAAAACAGATTTCAATGTTACAGACAAAACCCTTAAAGAAGATTTAGATATTGTTCTAAATGCAGATATTGAAGGAATGCAAGATGCTCTAGATTCTCTAGCACTAAACAGAGAAGATACATGGGAGATAGAGATACTAGATAACCTAACCTTCATTCTTTCTCCTCTTGAGAAATGGATTCTTAAGAAAGAATTTGAATATGTAGATTTCCTGCAAGCATCCCAACTTGAAGATGATATGAAGATATCAAATGTTGAGGAGAAGAAGATATACCAGCAAGTTATGAACCTTCTAACCGATGAAACATTTGAATCTGCAGTGAAGAAAATGGGTTTCAAAACATCCGTAGAGATGTTTAAAGACTTAGAAAAGAAAACGAATGTAGAACAGGCAGTACAACTAAAAAAGCTCATCCTTGTCTCCTTTATTCTTCATATCTATGCCATAGGAGTAGAACCAATGAAAGCACTGTCCAGATTACTCCTTTTAGAAGCATTCGATAGATTTTGGATGGAACATTTGGATACTATGACCGACCTTAGGGAGGGTATATCTTTGCGTAACCTTGCTCAAAGAGATCCTCTTGTAGAGTACAAAAACGAGGGCTTTAGAATGTTCGATGACATGCTCAAGAAAGTAGATGAATCGATAGTAACAAGGTTTTTTAAGGTCAGATTAGTAAAAAGAGAAGAACAGGTACCTGTTAAAGTTAATACAGATGAAGACAAAAGACCAGGCAATGTAGGAAAACAAAAAACTATTAAAAAGAACAAGAAAGTTGGTCGTAACGACCTCTGTCCTTGTGGTAGTGGGAAAAAATACAAGAAATGTTGCTTCCCTAAATATGACTAAAATAGTATCTCTATGGGTTTATTGACACTTTTAGGCTAAACAATATACTATTCAATAGTACCAATTTATTATTATACCAATGGCAAACCCTACAAAGAAGAAAAACGATGAGCTAATTCCACAAAGAAAGAGTGTACATGTCGTTTTCTTTTCATGCGCAGATTGTGGGGAAGAGGTAGATGAAATCAAGATATGTCCAGAGTGTGGAAAGCCAATGAAGGTTATTAATGTGGTAGAGAAATTCGGAGAAGATGCAGAGAGATATCTTGAAAAGGCTGTACCACTAAAGAAAAATGGTAATGAAGAGGAAGAAGAGGAGTATGTATCCATAGACAAAGAAGAACCCAATATCATCCTCATGGGTGGAGATGAAGATATTGCCAGTGATGGAGGTATAGATCCAAGCAAAGATGATGGTGAAGGCCTAGATGTTATATTCCCAGATGATGATCATGATGATTCTGTTCCTAAACCAGAAGTTCCTGTAGATGAAGAACTCTCAAAAGCACTTGAGCAGTTAGACTCTGAAGAAGAAGATGTTTCTGCGGAAGATTTTGGATTTGATGGAGAGGATATTCCCGAGCTATAATGGCTCATGTATAAACTAGAAAAACTTTTTCCTAAGGTAGCAATTGTAGCAGATCAGATGACTTCGTATGGTGGGGCAGATTCAGAACTTCTTTCAATGTTAAAAATTCTTCCTCATGCAGATATATTCACCGTACTCTTTGACAAGAAGAAATATCCTCAGATTAAAAACAGAGTGTACACGAGTTTCGTTCAAAAGATATCTAGATTTTTTCCGAAAGGATTTTCAAGACATCTTAAGATATTTACACCCCTAGCATACGAGAGTTTTAACTTTGATGGATATGATCTTGTAATCAGTATATCTGCAGGCCCTGCAAAAGGAGTAATTACTGGAATATACCAACCTCACGTAGCGATGGTTATGACCCCTCCAAGAAGCCTTTGGGATAATGAACTCAATGTGAGAGGATCGAAGCTTAAATGGCTTTACAAGCCTCTTTCGAGGGTGTTAAACACTCGTCTTAGGATATGGGATTGGAGTATATCTAGAAGAGTAGATTACTGGAGTGCAAATTCCAAATATGTTGCTCAAAAAATACAAAAAATATATCGTAAGGAAGCCACAGTAATATATCCTGGAATAATCAAAAAGAATTACAAGAAAGTAGATGTAAAAAAGCTCTACAATCTTCCTAAGAAATTTGCTCTTGTTGTATCCAGACTCTACGACTACAAAAGAATAGATTGGGCAATCAATGCATGCAAGAAAACAGACATAAACCTTATCATAATTGGAGAGGGGCCAGATCTGGGATATCTTACAAGAATAGCTAAGAAAGACAAAAGGATTACTTTCTTAGGTTTTGTTTCAGATCCTGATAGAGATTCTTTCTTTAAAGAAGCAGAAGTGTTGCTTTTCTGTGGAGTAGAGGATTTTGGATTAGTGCCAGTAGAGGCAATGTCACAAGGGACTCCAGTTTTAGCATTTAGAGAAGGTGGAGTATTAGAAACAGTAAAAGGGGGAGTAACGGGAGAATTTTTCAGAGATGAAGAAGAATTATCTAATTTACTTAAGGATTTTGACAAAAGAAGATATAATGAACAAAAGATAATTTCTCAAGCAGAGAAATTTACTGAAGCGAAGTTCTTAAATAATCTTGAAAAATTCTTAATAAATGTCTCCAAGGAAGAAAAAAAGAAATATCCCGGAAGAAAGTCTCAGGGTAGCAGTTGTAGCAGAACCACTTTTTAAACATGGAGGTGCAGAGGTGCATCTAAGATATATCATAAAAGCATTCCCAAACTGTGAAGTGTATACAGCCTACTATGACAAGAAATTTGTTAAAGAATTTTTTGGAGATATTAAAATACATCACTCATTCATGCAGTATCTGCCAAAGAAATTTCAATTTAGACAGCTTTATCTTCTCTTCCACCCATGGGCCTACAGGAGTTTCAAGCTAAAAGGATACGAAGCGATAGTCTCCCTCTCCATAGCATTTGCTAAATTTGCTCATGCCAAAGGTGTAAAACACATAGATCTTTGTATGACACCTCCTAAATTCTTCTGGGAGAAAGAAGGTAGAAGTATTAAGAGTGAGAGTCAATATACAGGTATAAATAAATCTCTTTTCAAATTCTACAGCTTCTTCATGGATACCTTCTTAGAAAGACTCTGGCAAAGATGGGATAAACAAGCTGCTACCAAATGTGACAAGATTGTTGCCAATTCTAAAGTGGTACAGAAGAGAATTAAGAAATATTATGGATTAGAATCGGATGTAATATACCCTCCAGTAGAAGTAAAAATGATACAGTCTTTCAAAAAGATGAACAGAAAAGAGAATTGGTTCCTGTATATGGGTAGAGTTGAAACATACAAAGGAGTAGATCTAGCAATTAAAGCATGTGCTATGGCAGACGTCCCTCTCAAAATTGGTGGAACAGGAGACCATCTAGAACAGATGCAGGAGTTAGTTAAGAACATGAACAAGAAAGGATTAATTAAATTCCTGGGATACATCTCAGATGAAGAAAAGATTAATCTTCTTTCCAGGTGTAGAGCCTTAATATTCCCTGTTCGTAATGAAGATTTCGGAATAATCCCTGTAGAAGCAAACGCAGCAGGTACACCAGTCATTGCATACAGAGAGGGTGGTGTTCTGGAAACAATATCTGAGAATAATCCAAAGACTGGAATATTCTTTGAAAAGTATGATGCAGAAACTCTGGCAGAAGTAATTAAAAAATTTAAAGATTCATCATACGATCCAGATAATTGTAGAAAACAGGCAGATAATTTCGCTGCAGAAATCTTTATGTACAAACTAAGAAACTATGTTAAAGAGTAGTATAAAAAGAATCCTCGACATACTGTTTTCGGCTGTTGTATTAATTGCTTTACTCCCATTCTTACTCATTTGTTCACTTACTATATTTCTAACCGACAGAAAAGAGATATTTGTTAAAGAGCCACTTCGTCTTGGTAAGAAAGGTGAATTTAAAATGTATAAATTTAGAACCATGATTCCTAATGCACACAATGAAATGGTGAAAAATCCAAAGTACAAAGAATTAAAAAAGAAATGGCAAGGTAATGATGGAAAATTGAAACTCTTGGAGGACCCAAGAATAACTAAGTTTGGGAAAATACTGAGAAAAACAGATATAGATGAATTACCACAGTTTCTGAATGTCCTCAAAGGAGAGATGTCTGTAGTAGGGCCAAGACCGATGTATCAAGAAGAGGTAGATAGATATATCAGGAAGAATCCAAAAGGGGAGAAATATATAAAACAAATACTGAAAGTTTCCCCAGGTATTACTGGAATATGGCAGGTATCTGGTAGAAACGATATTTCTTTTGAAAAAAGAATTCTTCTAGATTTTAAATATTCAAAGGAGATTAACCTTGTAAGAGATTTAAAGATATTAGTTAAAACACCCTATGTTGTTTTAACTAGAAAAGGAGCATATGAATAGAGATACTGTTACAGTCATAAAATCAATTAATTACTCTGAAGCAGATAAAATTCTTACTGTATTTGGAAGGGGGTTTGGGAAATTCTCTCTGTTTGCCAAAGGAATTAGAAAGATAAACAGTAAGAATAGAGGAAATATGCAAACACTTTGTACTAGTGACATAGCTTTCTATCAAGGAAAAGGGATGCCTGTTCTTACAGAATCCGTTCTAATTCGAAGTTTAGATATGGATAAACTTCAGGTTAAAAATATTGAAAGAGTTCTCTTCATCTTAAACAAATTCCTCCAAGAGTATGATCCGTACCCAAGTATTTTTGACGGATTACAATCTTTGCTTAAACGAGATGGAGATTTGGAAGCTACAAACAAACTAAGAATTAAGATACTCAAAGATATGGGATTTCTCTCAGATTTCTCTTCTTGTTCACTTTGTGGGAGTAAAGATGATCTTAAATATTTAGATACTACAAGTTTTGCTCTGGTATGCAAAAACTGTTACAGTAAAGGTAACGGAAAACCTTTAGGAGAAAAGCCGTATTCATCTAAAATACTTACCGATTCTCTAGATCGGTATGTAAGGAGAATAGTTGAGGAAATATAATGAATATAAAAACTGCCTTAAAATTTTTGCTTACTTTTTTTTGTCTTTTTGTACCCTTTGGTTTTGTCAATGCAACAGATCTTCCAGAGCAGGATTTTGGTGTAAATGTAAATGCAAATATTAATGTGGATCTGTATTCTCAGTTAAGCATAAGTCCCATATCTGTAGAGATAAAAGAGAGCTCTCAGGTATCTTTGGATATTGTAGATAGTCTGAATAATCCAAAAGCAAACAGACAGATACAAATATACATTAACGGCTCATCTCTTGGAGTAACAATCACTCAACCATCACTTACAGATTTACTTGGTCATACCGTTGGTTATGTTAAATCCTCAATAGCAGGATCTTACGAAGTATGTGCAAGAGATGTAACAGAGTCTTTGGACATTGAAATACTAGATTGTGAGGTATTGTATGTGACACCAGTTCCAGTTCCAACAGTATTTGCAGAACCGCCATACAATATTGGGACTAAAAACACGATTCTGTGGAGTACTGCTGGGAGTGGAATATATACATACTTTGCACAGGTTAGTACTAAAGCAGACTTTTCAACAATATATGATGACAGTGGTTGGATAGGGGCAATGGGTTATGAATTTGAAAATTTAAAAAATGGCCAGATATATTTCTACAGAGTAAAAGCAAAGAACTCTTTCGGAGGAGAGAGTGCTTGGTCTAATTCGGTTTTTTCAGTACAAGATTCTCAAAAGCCAGAGATTGTACTTCTCAGTGTTAGTAGTCTTGGAGACAATACTATGGAAGATTGGGATCCAAATGATGAAATAATAATTCGCATGAGAGTTAAGGATAACATTACAGTAGCTAGTAAGAACTTTTGGTGTGTTTTAAATAATGATTCTCCAGATGACTGTAAGGATAGTGAGAGTACAGTTGGAGATATTTGGGAAGTAAGAATTAAATTGGGAGATTTAGAGCAAGATAACCATGGATATTTACTGGAAGAATATACCTTTTGTGCAGAAGCAGTAGATTCTGTCGGTAATGTAAGAAGAATTTGTAATATTAATCTTTACCTTTTACATACGGAGGGACCAATTCCTCCTAAGAAAACCCCAATTGACAAGGTTGTAGATAAAGCAAAAGAGATAATAGATGATACTATTGGAAAGATAGAGGTTGAGGATTTAGAGGATATTACAGTTACAACGGTTGCTACAAATATTACAATTGGTATTGGTATATTAATTGGTAGTTTCAATTCTATCCCATACTTCATAGTCCAACTTGTTCTTGGCTTACTTAGTATTCTTGGATTTAGAAAAAAGGGTCATCCAATTGGATATGTGTATGATTCTGTTACAAAGGAACCAGTATCTCAAGCCATAGTAAGAGTCTTTGACAGGAATGGTATATTGGTATGGACGGATGTAACAGATGGTAATGGGTATTTCAGAGGTACGAATTTAAACAAGGGGACATATTCCATAAAGGTAACTGCAAGGGATTACACTTTTCCATCTAAGATAGTATTTGGTAAAGAGGATTTTCCTTTGGAGAATGTATACCATGGTAAAGAGTTCTCTGTTCGTGATGAGGAGATTCCAAATTTCTCCATCCCTATGGATAGGGTAGAGTATGGTGCATTTAGAATATTCTTTGAGAAGATAATTTCGCAGAGTAAGTTTGTATGGAAGAGTTTGCATGTAATTTTATTTGTTGTTGGTTTACTGTTCTCTTTGTATGCTTTGTATATATCTCAAATATGGTTTAACTATTTAATTGTCGGTATATATATCCCTGCTCTTGTTTTGTTAGTATTTTCTTTGTTTGGGAAGAAGGGAAAGTACGGAATTGTAAGAAATACAAAGAAGAAGAGATTACAGGGTATAATAGTTGGTCTTAAGGAAAAAGAATTTGGTAAGTTAGTATCTAAGAGAGTAACAGATCATTTAGGAAGGTATAGGTTTGTGGTAAACAAAGGGGAGTATTCGATAGAGATATTAAATAGTGGTATTGCGATAAGTAATTATACTGGATTAGATAGTATTGTAGTGAAAGATAATACCGTTATTGCCAAGGATATTGTTGTAAAAAAGATTGTAGAGAATGGCGAGAGGGAGGAAGTAGAAGAGGTGCTAGAACCACTTTCTGAGTTGTAATATATTGAGAAATGGTTAATATAGTGGTATTATTCTTCAGTCCTTTTTAGGGCGTATAGCTCAATTGGTAGAGCAAGCGGCTCTTAACCGCTAGGTTCAGGGTTCGAGCCCCTGTACGCTCATTTTCTTTAATGAAATCAATTTCACTAGATTATGTAGATATTTGTTGGTATATTCTGTTATGAATGACCTACACAAAATACAAATGCTCATACTCAGAGAACTACTCTTCAGCCCAGATTCCAGATTCTCAGATTTAAATATCCAAGGTTTAAGCAATGACCATTTCTCCTACCATATAAAAACCTTAATCCAAGGCGGATACGTTGAAAAAAACAATTCTAAATATTCCCTAACAAACAAAGGAAAAGAATTTGCAAATACAATGGATACAGACAATATAGAAATTGAAAAACAGCCTAAAATTGCTGTCATTATCGTGGCAACAAAGAATATAAACGGAGAGAAGCATCTCCTTGTGCAAGAAAGAACAAAGGAACCATACTTCGGATATTATGGTTTTGTAACTGGTAAAATTCGCTTCGGGGAGAAAGTTTCTGAAACAGCTAAAAGAGAATTGAGAGAAGAATCTGGATTAGAAGGAGGAGAGCTAATAATTAAAAGGATAGTCCATGACCATGTAGTTCTAGAAGAAAGTGGTAACTTAGTTGAAGACAAAATGTTTTATGTAATACTGATCAAAAATCCAAAAGGTGAATTAATGGATACAAGAAATGGAAAAAACAAGTGGATTACGGTAGAAAGATTTAAGAAATTAAAAAAGAAATATTACAATGAGGATAATATATACAAAATTTCTCAATCAAAAGGAGAGATGGAATTTACAGAAAAGACATATATGATAAAGGAATTCTAATTGACTGTATATTCAAACGAGCATATAATCAAAATTATGAGGGAGGGAAGGTTGTAGATCTGTACTACAAGCAACACTCCCTTTTTTGTTACTTACTTCCGACCTTACCCCTCGGAGGATTCATATATATCATATATTTCTTAAATGGTATAAGAAGGCTAGAATACAATTTCTGGTTAGGTATAAGAATATGGTCTAGCTTATTTATCTTATCTAGATATTCTACTAAACATTTGTAATCCCCGTCCCCTGCAACAATGATAGCTTTGTCATAATTTGGAAGCTCTATCATTGTATGCAATACAAGCTCAGTATCTACATTTCCTTTTACACTTTTCTTACCTTCTGGATCTGTATGTGCAATTGTTGGTTTGAATATTAAGGTATATCCAGAATTCTTTAATTCCTCGTACATCTTCTCATTATCTTTTACATATCCCATAAAAAGGAAAAACTTTTCAACATGATATTTATCTTCTAAATATATCTTGAGTTTCTTAAAATCTATTCTCCATCCCTTGTACTTACGAGTTGGAAGATCTGTAAGAAGACCTTGATAGAGATTATTACTATCTATGAATGCATAGATTACTTCTTTTTTGTTTTGTTCTTGATTCATAATGAATGTTAACCTTTTTAAGACGTAGTTACAATCTGTTGCTTTCAAATAATAAACTTGCTAATCTATTAATATTAAAATATCAAGATAAAAATGGATGCCTAATAAAATATCTTCGGAGATTGATTCGGATTCTCAACAAAATCTAAACCAAGATGTTCGTGCGAATATACCTGTATCTGATGTAACCTCAACTCAATCACAAAAAGTAAAATTTAATCCTCTTCTTCCTGTTGTAATACTTCTCTTTATAATAATCTTGGGAGGTTCTTATTATGTGTATCAAAAGTTCATAAAGATAGAAGCAAAACAAGAAATGACAAATGAAGATTCTAATGCACAAGATACCACGGATGATTCTGAGGTAATAAAAAATGAGGAAGAAGATAAGGAGATTTCTTATGTAAAGAAGACTTTTACATTAACAACAAAGTCTACGGAAGTTGTGGCAGGAGAAACCATAAACAATGAAATGGAAATTCCTTCTAATTGGACTTATTCTACAGAAGTATTACCATCAGGGACAGTAATATCAGACTGTAGTAAACATATAATTACAAGTGATGATTCCAAAATGATCATATCTATAACTCCAAAATGCTCAAGTTGGAAGTCATCGATTATTTCTAAACCAAACAATAATGTTATTGGAACGTATACTGCTCTTGGTAATGATGGTGTACATACAATTTCTGTTGTTAGAATTGGTATTGATTCTACTAATTATAGCTATATCCAAGGATCATCGATTAGCGGATCTGAAGCTGAATATAACAATACTTTTTTGGTTGAAAAACATGGAAATTTAGCGAGTGATGGAGATCCAGTATTTTGGGCTGCTGATATCAATACTAAATATATAGGAGAGTCAGTAAATGCAAAAACATATCTTGATATCTCAGATAAAATAGTGCTGTCATTGCAAATTAAATAGATTTAATCATATACAAAAGTACTTTTGTGTAACCTAGCTTTCTGTAGTACTCTCTAGTACCAATTGCAGAGATTACAGATATATTTTTAAATCTATTCTCTTTAGATATCTCTTCTGCCTTCTCTATTAATTTTTTCCCAAGACCTAGATGCTGTGATTGTCCAGTACTATCTTCTGTTAAACTCATAACCTTACCATATACATGTACTTCACGAATGATAGAAGAGTACCTTAATTCTTTAATGTAATTAAATCTTTTGTAAATTAGATTTGGTAAACACAATCTAAGAAAGCCACATATTTTGTCTGTCTTCTTAGTTCTGAAAGATATGAACACTTCTTTACCAATTGAGGATTTGTAGTTAATTATTTCCATTTCCAAATCCTTCATTTTTATATTTGAATCCTGTATCTCTCTACTTCGTATCTCTTGCAATTTAAGCCCTCTCTCATCAATCTCTTTTTCTGCAATCTGTCTTAAATTAGTCTTTTTATTTCCTGCAACAATCTCTTCCGAAGGAATATCTCGGATAATTCTAGAAAGCCTACAATATCTTGGAGTCGTAGGCATAACAGAGACCAAAACTTCGAGTAATTCTTCCTCTGTGTATGGTTTGTACATTTTTTTCTTATAGAGGTTGTTCAGATATGTGTTTGGAACAATGGAGGTAGGATATATTTTTAATTCATCAGGAGAGAAGCCTTTTCTCCAAAGTTTTTTGTAATCTGCAATATCTGAGTTAACAGTTGCTTTGTAAAGGCTTGGCATCCAATGCCCATGTATTTTAAACCCTCCAAGTCTTAATAATTTTATTGCTTTTCTAACATCTTTTACTTTTCTTCCAATATTGTTTGCTTGTAATATTCTATTGCTCAAGGATTGGATACCGATTTGTATTTTTGTAGCTCCTAGTTTTCTCAAATGTATTACCTCTTCTTTGGTTATTAAGTCTGGCCTTGTCTCAAGAACTAATCCTACATTTCTACAGTATGCAGTCTCGTTTACTAGATGTTCTTTCTCTAGATTAAAGAAAGATGCCTCGGATTCGTAATCTTTTTTAGGTTGTATGTACTCTGTATTATTGGGAGAAATATCGTTAAGGGCTTTGTAACACTGTGTAACAAACCAAAGTTGGTACTCTTTGGGATATGCACTCCAACTTCCTCCAAGAACAAGAAGTTCTACCTTTTCAATATTATGCCCAATATTCTTAAGTGCAATTAGTCTATTGTAAACTTGAGCGTATGGGTCAAAATGATTTGTAAGAGCTCTTTGTGCACCTGGCTCTGAAGATATGTAGCTCTTGGGCATATTTGGATCATTGGGACAGAATATACATCTACCAGGGCAAGGAAATGGTTTGGTTAGTACAGTTACTGTAGCAACTCCAGAGTTTGTCCTTGTTGGTTTTAATCTAATTCTCTCTTCAATTGTTTTGTTTTGCAAATCTAATTCTTTGAGTGCATATACCAATTCATCATGACGAAACATTTTCTTCCCATCCTTGAGATATTTCCTAAGTATCTTGTTTAGAGAATCTTTCTTCCAGATTTCCTCCTCTCTTATCTTTTTGAAAATTTCTTTTAGTTCCGTTTTGTATTTTTCTGGTTTAAAGTATTCCATTATTTTGTTATCCTTGTATTATCTAATATTTCTAACATCATAGCTATATGAAAAGACCAACTATTGCAGAGGAAAGGACTTTAATCTTAATGAAACCAGATGTACTACAAAGACAGATTGTGGGAGAGATACTTTCAAGGTTTGAAAGGAAAGGATTTAAGATTGTTGCAGTTAAGATGTTAAACGCAACCAAAACACAGGTAGGAGAGCATTACGCAGCAGATGAGCAGTATCTAATTGAGACAGGAGAGAAAGCTAAAAAAGGAGCTGAAATGAGAGGACAGGATGTTTCCAATTGGAATTCACTAGAATGGGGGAAAATAATTAGAGAGAGGAATATTGCATATCTTACATGTGGTCCAATCTTGGCTGTAGTTTTAGAAGGACCAAGTGTAATCTCTAGTGTTCGTAAAGTTCTTGGTAGCACGAGTCCTGCAGATGGGGATGTCGGTACTATTAGAGCAGATTACTCTTTTGACTCATATGCTCTTGCAGATGTTGTTGCAAGATCAACTAGAACCATGCTTCATGCGTCAGATTCAGTAGAGAATGCACAAAGGGAAATAAAGATATGGTTTAAGGAAAATGAAATTTGTAATAACTACGAAACAGTAGCAGAGAAAATCTTTTATGATACAGGCTGGGACAATGTCTAGTTTACATCCCGAGTATCTCTTCAATATCTTTCTTAGATTTTTTAGAAAAACCGGAAGAATCTTCAATACTGTTTTCAAGTAATATTCCTCCATTCTTTAGGAATCCTTTCATCTTTTCAAAATCTTTTTGTAATACCTCTCTTAGGTTGGGATTGTAGAGTGCAGCAGCTGGATGGTACATAGGGAGAATTGGAATACCGCTTGGATGAGCGTAGGCATTGCCATGTGCTACTGTAATTGCAGTGTCTGGAACAAATCTCGCTAATGCATGTCTACCAAGAGGAACTATGACCTTTGGTTGGATAAATATTAATTCGGCATTGAGCCATATTCTACAACTGTTTTTTTCTTCATCTGTTGGATCTCTGTTTTCAGGAGGTCTGTATTTAACTGTATTGGAAACATATACATCGTCTCGTGTAAAACCAATTCCTTTGAGAAGCTGATCTAGGAATTTTCCTGCTGCTCCTACAAATGGTTTTCCCTGCAGATCTTCATTCTTTCCAGGTGCCTCTCCAATGAATACAATCCCAGAAGATGGAAGGATTATTTCGTATACAGGTTGGGTAGCAATATCTTTTAACTTACAGTTGTTGTTTACTGCGTAGTATTCATGCAATTCTTTTAAAGAAGAAAAATCTTTTTTCATATATACATTATACCTGATTAATTGACTCCTGAGAGAAGTTTTTTAAAACTTTTCATATCTCCATATGCATGCACTCGTGCAAGGGAAAGTCTTTTACTAAGATAATGGTCTATGGATCTTCCACAACTTCCCCCAATTAGGTATCCTGCACCTGCTACTCTTGTGAAGACTTTACGATCTGCTACACACCCAGGATATGCTATCCCATATACAGCTTTGCCAGTTCTTGTTACTAGGATACTTTTGCTAGAATATATCTCATATGTTAACTGATCCAAATCTTTTAGATTAACAAGGTTAGGATGTGTTGCAGAGTGTGAAGCAATCTCCATGCCTGCCTTTACCATCTCTCTTAACTGAGGTGTCTTAATACTACTTTTGTTGGAGACGATATAGTATGTCGCTGTTAAGCCGTATTTTTTTAATATTGGAAATGCATATTTATATTGTCCATATGTTCCATCGTCGAATGTAATCATGACTGTTTTCTGAGATGGATTTCCACCTTTTTTAAGTAAATTATATAGTTCAAGTGAATCTACTGTTTTGTAATTATTTTTTACTAAGTATGCCATCTGTTCTTCAAATTGCTCTGGAGTAACATATAAGCCTGCAACGAATTTAGAAGCACCTTTAGGAGGATATCCTATTTGGTGGTACATAAATATTGGAACTCTGGTTGAGCCTTTTGTTTGAGCTACAGGCTTAACATCGTATGGTTCATTGAAATTCTTATCGTTTATGACGAAGGACTCTGAGAATGTATATATTGGTGCTAAATATGTTTTATCAGAAACTGTTCGAATTAAAAGATTGAGGGGTTGTTGTGTATCTAAGATATTTAGTCTTGGACTCGTAAGCATATCTTCCAATGGAATGTTTGTACTATTTGAATCTTTTAATCCCTGAGTATATTTCTTGAGTGTATTTATTTTGTTAAGAATGTCTTTGTTGTTTAATTTCGCTTGGGTATATACTTCTGTAAGGAAGGTAAGCATGTAGTCAATCTTAGAAAGCTGTAATTTGTCTGTATCAAAATATGTGACTCCTGTATAGGTATTATTAAAAGAAGAAAAAGTCTTTGAATCTTCCATTTTCTTTGTAGAAATATATTGATTGTATGTTTTGTCAAGAAATGTAGTGTAGCTATCATCTTCTACAATTTCTTTTGAGGATAGAAGCCATTTAGAAAGAATTGAGAAATCTGAAATACCAGAAATATTCTCCACAGTAGTATCGTTAAAAAATACTAAATCATTTATGAATATATTAGAAAGTTCTTTTGAAACAGTAGGTGTTGTGTTTAAAGATTTTATTTGTTTAGCAATTTCTTCAAATTGTGTAAGAAAATATATGTCTATGTATTGTTGAGGGATTAGAATATTTAAATTGTTGTTGTATATGTCTTTATACAGTTCGGTTATTTTTGTTTTTTCTGTTTTGTGCGTAGTTGTTGAGTATCTCAGGAGTTGAGTTTTTTCATGTTGGGTTAGATCTCCATATTTCTTTGTAAAAGTAGAATATTCTTTTGGAAGTATATTTAAAGACTGAAGTACTGGCTCTTTTGTTATTTCTGGTTGTTGGTATATCAATTTAGAAGTATCTAAGGTAAAAGATATTAGATGTATGTTTGATACTGTGTCTTGTATTGGAGATTTAAGGAAGTAAGCTATGGCGAAGGTAAGCTCAATGCCAAGAAGGAACGCAATAGATATCAAAAGAATATCCAAAAGGCTTGGTTTAGCTTTTTTCTTCTTGGGCATATTTAGATAATATACTAAAAATACCTGCTTGTATCTATATCAAGCTCTTTTGTCTGTGATTGAAATACATCAATTGCTTGCTCTTTTCCTAAAGTGTTAGCAGTCCAGTCTCCACCTATACATATCTTGTTATATTTTTCTCCATAAAAAGATTTAAGAGTATCTTCATCTTCTTTGGATATATTCCAAGAAGGGTAGAAACAATCGTACTCGTTTAAAGGACTTGCATCTAATAGTTCATGCATACAGAAAAATTCACATTTAAGATTGTTCTTTTTACATATATCTGCAATCCTTTTTGATCCTTGATATGTTGAATATACAGAGAAGAGTACAACCTTTTCTAAATTTGAGAATTTAGCTTTTAGTTCTTCAATGGAGGCTATTATGTTTCTTCCTCCTGCGATAGAGTCATATATTATTGCTAATTTAATATCTTCACGGATCTCTTTTGACTTGTTTTCTGGGATATCTATTTTGTAACTGCATACTCTTCCAGAGATGCCTTTTAATCCCTTTTCGTCTTCGACATGATGTACATCCATAACAGCATACAATCTAGATTCAAAACCGCTTCCCAGATATGTATTTAAAAATGGAGATTGAGATAAAGGCTCACGAATAAGCATAGCACTTATTGCATTTTTCTCAGGGATATATTTGTGGTTAATTGCATCTTTGAATTCTTTTGTAGAAGCAATAGTATATGTAGCGATACTAAGATCTTTTGCTCTTGCCATGCCAAGATACACTCGTGCGGGCTTTTTATCTTTACTTATTAACAAGGATCTTGTTTGAGGAGATTGTAATACTGTTATGGGAATATCTTTACCTAACACATGGGTCTGGTATGTTCTGTAGTGAATTGTGGAGCTAGTATAGGGGCTTTCTGTAGAACCAGAAGAAGAAGGAGTCCAAGTAATTTTCATATATTTAAGATAAATATTATGTATATGCTACTTGGAATTCTATTGTAAAGTAGAGAAGTAGCAAAGTCAAATATTTACCTAATTATTTACCTAAGAGGAATTGCCTAAAGTTGTAGAATGTTGATATACCAAGGACATTACTATTTGTTTGTCTTTTTCCACTTGTTTTTAATTTCGTTAAATCTAGCACAATACTATCTGTAGATTTCCTCCCATTTGAGAAATATGCTGTAACCCTTACCCAATTCTGAGAGTGATCTAATTGCTCCTTTTTTATGACATATTCATCTGTTTGAGATGTGGTCTCGAAAAGTATCTCATTACTGAGAGAGAGAGTAATTTTTTGTAGTGTACTATTTTCTGAGAGTGGTTCAAGAGAAAATTTAATTGTAATATCTTCCTCTGTTGTTGGAAGATATCTGTTGGAATTATTGGTGATTGGTTCTGTTATTGATATGTTTTGTATTACTACTATGTCTGTAGAGGAAGGAGTTGTTGTTGGCTCTGTCGTTGGAGTTGTCGGTTCTGTAGTTACTGTTGTTGGGCTAATAGATGCTATTGCTGCTACAAGATCTACTAAACCATATCCGAATATTGAATCTTGTCCAACGGCTCCTAAGTCAACTGCGGTAGTATGTAAAATATCTTTTACTTTGGTAGTTGTACAGTCGCTACAGAAAGACATGACTACTGCAGCAGAAGCAGCTACATGGGGAGTAGACATACTTGTACCACTCATATATTTGTAGAGATTCCCGACATATGTTGAGTAGTTGTATACCCCAGGTGCAGCAAGCTCTCCTCCAACATTACTGAAACTTGCTAACTTATTGTAGCTATCTGTGGCTACGACACAAACGACTGAGGCATATGCTGCAGGATAGGAGCATGGTTGTCCACCATCGTTTCCAGCAGCTGCTGCTATGAATACACCTTTTCTAACTGCATAGTCAACTGCAGCTTTAAGTGTTAGAGAATCTGTTGGTGCTCCAAGACTTAGATTTATTACCCTTGCACCGTTATCTGCTGCATAATAGATACCTTTTGCAACATCCGAAAGATATCCATATCCTTGATTATTTAATACCTTAACGGGCATTATATCTGCTTTATTTGCCCCTCCAATAACACCTAGACCATTTTGCACACTTGCAATTATTCCTGCTACGTGTGTACCGTGACCGTTATCATCCATTGGTGAACTATCGTTATTTACGAAATCATATCCTGTGGTAATGTTAGCTGAGAGATCTGTGTGTAGTAAGTCTACACCAGTATCTATTACTGCAACTTTTATTCCATCTCCTGTACTTTTATCCCAAACCTTATCTGCCCCAATTCTTGTAATTCCCCAGTCTACTTTGTCTGTAGACATTTTTACTGGGATATCTGTCTCTACGGTAGCATTTAGATCTTCTTCAAGGGTGGGGATATCACTTTCTTCGCTTATATTTATTACATACACACCATTATTAGGAGTGTCAGATGTAAATTCAACAGAATATTCTTCCTCTATCTCCGCAATCTGTGCTTTAGTAAGAGTCTTGTCAACATTCAATACCTGTCTGTCAGTATCTTTTTCAATAATTCCTTGCTTAGATGGAGGAGTTGTATCGTTTTGAATTTCTTCTACTGGAGGATTTTGTTCGAGTGGCTCTTTGTCTTCAGAGATATATAAGAGGTTCGCATTATCTGTTTCACTGTTCTGCTGTGGTTGAGAGTAGAGGAATATCCCAAAGGTTATTAAGAGGGCAAGGAGTATTGAGGAGAGAAGGATCAGAGATATTCCAAGGAGAGTGAATTTTGTATTGAATTTCATATTTAAAATGCATCAATTTAAAAGAGTGTATTTCTTAGTACATATTAGATAATTTGGAGAGAAAAGGAAAGGGTTATAGTTAAATCAATATCTCAAATTTACAACCTTTTCCAACATCACTCATGCATTTTATTTTACCACCATGTTTTTCGATAATTTCTTTTGTTATTGCTAATCCTAGTCCACTACCACCAGATTTTTTAGATCTGGATTTATCTACTCTATAGAATCTTTACTAGGATTGTTTTATCCTAGTAAAGATTTTAAGAGTTCAAATACTAAGAATGCAGGCCATACGATAGCTTTTAATACTCCCAATACTCCAATCCAGAATGTTGTCGCTGTGGAGATGAAATATATAGTGGCACCTATAAATCCCAATCCGTATACCGCACTACTGGGTGTATTGTTGCAACAATTTTTCATAATATTTGTTAAAAGAATTTATATGTATATATTACATATGTTTGAATTGTAACTGCAAGGGTGACTGTGGTGCTAGCTACTGCTTGACAGGATATCGCAATATCTTTATGCTGAATGTATATTCAAAATGAAAAAATTCGGAGTTTTGTTATCTATTCTTCCCTTTGTCTTTCTATTTTTTTCGTCCATTTTTCTTTCTCATCCTAATGTCTCCTATGCACAAACAGAACCAACTATGGTGAAGGATATTAATAGCTTTGGGGAAGGGAGCAGTATAGGGGAATCAATTGTAATGGGGAATTATATCTACTTCCGTGCAAGTGATGGTGTTCACGGTGTTGAGTTGTGGAAGAGTAACGGAACAGATTCTGGAACAGTTATGGTGAAAGATATAAATGTTGGGAGTGGGAGTAGTGCAGATAATGTATACAGGGATATGATTGTGATGGGAGATAGTATATATTTCAAAGCCACGGATGGAATACATGGTTACGAGCTTTGGAAGAGCGATGGTACAGAAGTGGGAACTGTTATGGTTAAAGACATTAGTAGTGTAGCGACACCAGGAAATCCAAGTCTATTTACTATCATGGATAACACTTTATATTTCTATGCCTACAGTGGTACTTATGGTTATGAGTTATGGAAAAGTAACGGTACAGAAGCAGGTACTGTTTTGGTAAAGGATATTTACAGTGGAACATCAAATGCTAGTATAAGTTCTTTGGCCGTAGTTGGAGATATGTTGTATTTTAATGCTTCGAGCACAGGTTATGGCTCCGAGCTATGGGAGAGTGATGGAACAGCAGATGGCACTGTCATGGTGAAAGATATACGAAGTGGAACTGGTAGTAGTACTCCTAAATACTTGACTTCTTTTGGGGGATATCTTTATTTTTCTGCAACAAATGGTACGAGTGGTATTGAGCTTTGGAAGAGCGATGGCACTGATGTTGGAACTGTTATAGTGAAAGATATCTATAGTGGGAGTGGATCTAGTTCACCACTATATTTGAAAAATGTAGATGGTGTATTGTATTTCATTGCGACTAACGGAACTGAAGGTGTTGAGTTGTGGAGGAGTGATGGAACATCGGATGGTACTGTCATGGTGAAGGATATACGAAGTGGAACTGGTAGTAGTACTCCTCAATACTTTACTTCTTTTGGTGAATATCTTTATTTTTCTGCAACAGATGGTGTAAATGGAATTGAAGTTTGGAGAAGCGATGGTACAGCATTAGGAACAACCATGGTCAAGGATATTCAGGAGGGTACTACTAGCAGTAGCCCAAGTAATTTTTTTGTAATTGGGAGTACCTTATATTTTGCTACATATGAGGATGTTCATGGTAAGGAACTTTGGAAAAGTGATGGTACAGAATCTGGGACTGTTTTGGTAGAAGATATTTATGAAGGAGAATATGATAGCTCACTTGCGAATTTTGTTTCTCTTAATGGTACTTTGTATATGAAAGCTGATGACAAGATTCATGGAGACGAACTTTGGAAGAGTGATGGCACAAGTACTGGAACGACAATGGTTAAAAATATAAATACTGGAACTACTGACAGCTATCCAATACTTTTAACTGTTGCTGGAAGTACCCTGTATTTTGTTGCTGATGATTGGTTATATGGTTCTGAGCTATGGAAAACTGATGGAACTGAGACCGGTACCTCTATGGTTAAAGATATTTATTCAGGTAGTTATAGTAATGATATTGATGTAATGTATGCAATAGGAGATTCTATATACTTTACTGCAGAGGACGGTATCCATGGCATTGAGCTATGGAAAAGTGATGGTACAGAATCTGGTACATTTATGCTGAAGGATATTTATGCGGAGGATTATTATGATAGTAGTCCCGAGAATCTTACATCTGTGGGTAATATTTTGTTCTTCTCTGCAGATACTGCTGAATATGGAACTGAACTTTGGAAGAGTAATGGAACAGAAGCTGGAACTGTGATGATTAAAGATATTTATAGTGGTACCTTAAATAGCAACCCGAGTTATATTACTACTGTTGGAGATATTGTTTATTTCAGTGCAAGTACTAGTTCATACGGTGATGAGCTTTGGAAGAGTGATGGTACAGAATCTGGTACGGTTATGGTTAAAGATATCTATAGTGGTACGAGCAGTAGTAATTCTAATTATCTTACTAAAGTAGGAGATCTTGTATATTTTAGTGCGAGAAACTCTACTAATGGTTATGAGCTTTGGAAGAGTGATGGTACAGAAACGGGTACTGTAATGGTTAAAGATATTTATACTGGTACAAGTAGTAGTGCCCCATGGCAGTTGGTTGATGTAGGTGGAGCCTTATATTTCCATGCGAATGATGGAGTGAATGGGACTGAGCTTTGGAAGAGTGATGGTACTGAAGCAGGTACAGTAATGGTGAAAGATATTTATACTGGAAGTACATCGAGTACACCCATGTATCCTGTTGCTATTGGGAATACGTTGTATTTTACTGCTGACGATGAAACTTCTGGAAATGAACTTTGGAAAAGTGATGGTACAGAGGAAGGTACAGTATTAGTTAAAGATATCAAATCTGGAGTAGATGGTAGTCTTCCTAAAAACTTGATGGCGATAGGGGAGACCTTGTATTTTTCTGCTAATGATGGAGTGCATGGATACGAGCTTTGGAAGAGTGATGGTACAGGAGATGGGACTGTTATGGTAAAGGATCTATATGTTGGAATTAGTGAGGGCGATCCTATGTATCTTGTTTCTTTTAATGATACACTCTATTTCTCAGGTAGTTCAATTAATGGTAACGAGCTTTGGGTTCTTGGTGCTTCTACACAGTCTGAGGAAACACCAACCGAAGATCCTATTGTTGAAGAATCTAGTGATGATGAAGATGCAACAGAAGAAGAAAACGCAATAGTGGAAACATATACTGTGAGTCAATCTACAATGCCAGATACTCCAACAGAAACATCAGATGAATCTGTAGAGAAATTATATGAAGATGAAGAGAAGAATGATGTAATCGAAATCGCGGGGAAGGAATTAGCTGAAGAAGAGGGTGGAATTGCATGGATATTTATAGGCACCTCCTGTGTTTTATTACTACTTTTCTTTGTAATTATCTATATCCGAAAGAGGAAATCGCGAGAGTCTATAGAGAGATCTTAATGTGTAGGTATTGTATTTCTACTTAAAACTTCCTCATACTCTTCTTTGTTATTTGTTTTAACAAGAGCTTTTAGTGGTGTTAATTGTTTGCCTAACAAATTTTTAATTTTATTTAATTTCTCTTCCTCTAAAGTACGCATTGCAATATATATATCTCCTTTCTCTTCTCCCATATAACTAGTAATGCTCTCAGTCTTTTGTATAAAGCCATATTCTTTGGAACTGGACAATGATTGTAATTTATTTTTGCTCTCATTTACTATTTTGAGAACTAAATACGGTTGAGCTTCATAAACCCCCATCCTTTTTGAAATCAGTAATTGAGTCTTAATATCCGTAATTTCCGAGAAATCAAATTTAATAATACTTTTTCCATCAGAAATCTTAATATCTTGTTCTGTTATTTCACAGTAGATTTTCAAATTCTTTAAGTAAAATATAATACTACTTAAAAATAGAAGCCAAAGAATTCCCCAAAACGATACTCCAAAAATTCCGATACTGGGATATGAAAAATAGGCGACAACAGGCAAACCTATTACTAGTAAAATACTTGGAATCAGCAAGTTCTTTTTACTAAGAGAGAATTTTACAGAATTCATTGATGATTTTTTAGTAAAAATTATTATAAATACTTTATAGCAGATTATTAATCAAAGCAAATTAGAAATCTCCAATTTCTTGAATTATTCATTGAAGTTTGCTATTTGCCTAATGTGATAATATAATACCGTTAATATAATATTACTTCATTCAGGATGAAAAAAGGTAATGAAGAAAAGATTCAGTTTAGAGATGAGTTCTCAAGTGGTGTAGAGACTTTCAAAGATGTAAAAAAGGAGCAAGAATCTCTTAACGCTAGCTTGCTGATAAAAGCAGGATTCATAAATCCAGAATTGGCTGGAGTATATACATATACCAGATTGGGATACGAGGTTTTGAAAAATATCGAGGATTTGACTAGGAAACATATGAGCAAGTGGGGTGGAGAAATTCTTATGCCTTCTCTTCAACCAGTCGAAAATTGGGAAGTTACAGGTAGGTTAGGTAATATGTCTTCGCTGTTTGAAACAAGAGGTGCGAATGAAGTTTCAAGAAAGCTAAATTCATCTAGATATATTCTTGGGCCAACTCATGAAGAGATAGTTACTCCGTTGGCAAAGAGATATATCAAAAGTTATAGAGACTTACCTTTGGCTTTGTATCAGATACAGACGAAGTTTAGGAATGAGGCAAGACCTAAATCGGGTTTGTTAAGAAGTAGGGAATTTAGAATGAAAGATCTTTATTCCTTTCATGAAAGTGAGGAAGACTTGTTAGAATTCTATGAAGGAATAAAGAAGGAATATATGCTACTGTTTGACGATTTGGGATTAGGGGAAGATACTTTTGTTACTTTGGCAGATGGAGGAGATTTCACAAAAGAGTTCTCTCACGAATTTCAAACATTAATACCACAGGGAGAGGACACGATATATCTAGATAGGGGAAATAAGATCGCATATAATAAAGAAATAGTAAACAAAGAGAACGAAGAAAGATTGGGAGTTAATTTTGATAACTTAGAGCAGGTATCTGCTTCAGAAGTTGGAAATATATTTCCCCTTAATTTGAAATTCTCTGATCCATTTAGTTTGACATATACAACAAAGGAAGGAATAGTAAAACCAGTATATATGGGTTGTTATGGTTTAGGAACTTCACGTTTGATGGGTGTAATAGCAGAGAAGTTTGCAGACGAGAAGGGTTTGGTCTGGCCAGAGAGAGTTGCCCCTGCTAAGTATCATCTTGTAACTATTGGCGAGGAGGAGAAGGTCTCCGAGTTATCTAAGGAGCTTTTTGAAGTAATAGGGGAAGATGCTTTGTGGGATAGAAGAACCAAGGTCAGTGTAGGAGAGAAGTTAAAGGATGCAGATTTAATAGGTTGTCCATACAGGGTAATTATTTCCTCAACTAGTATTGAAAAGGGAGGGGTAGAGATTAAGGGTAGAACGTCAGAGAAGGAAGAGTATCTCTCTATAGAGGAACTACTTAACAAGTATGGAGGAGTAAGGGAGAGTTAGAGAATCAACTTAACATTTCTTTCTTTAGAGAGTTTCTTAATATAATCTGCAAGAGGTTCTAATCCAATATCTTTTCTTCTTTTGTTTACTAGTTCGGGATCTTTCAAATCTTTAAGTTTGAATGTATTCTCACTGTTTTCTACTGAAACAAACTGTGTCCCATATATCTGAGTTTTGTTTTGCCAAGTTTCTACTCTGTCACATAGCATAGCAAAATTAAGTGGTTCAATATCTTCTAAATTCTTTTTCATTAGATATAGATATTTCTTCATAAAAGATATCTCACTTCTTGGCATATGTTGAACAAGAAGAAAGGCTGCGAGTTGTGCATCTTTACCATATTCGGAAGTAATTAGTCCTGTTGTTTTAAATATCTTTTTAAATTCTTCTCTGTTTATCCTGTCTATTCTTTGCATTTCCTCAAGATCCTTTTTATCTTTTGTTTGTTCATACTTTCCTCTAATCTCTTGATCGAGTTTAGACATCTGTATGAGTTTTTGTGATACTGATTGTTTGTTTAGCATAACGAATTTTAGCATAGAATTTATAATCCAAATATATTGAAAATAGAATTGTAATATGGGATATTGGTATCAATAGAAAACTAGATTAAAATAAAAAGGTCATGGATGTAATTTAATAAGATGAAATTATTAGTTATTTAAGATAGGAAGATATTTGTATGGAGGAATTAATATTAGAATTTCCAACTTATGCAAGGGAAAAAGATGCGAAAGCATATATTGACGAATTAACGAGCTCTAATTCTAAATTTAATGGTTGCGATGATTTAGAAAAATTTGAAGATTATCGAGAATGGGTTGATAGGGTTGTCGATTGGAACAAAGGCGTAAACTTACCAGAGGATTATGCACAAGCTATCACTTATTTTGTGGTTAGAGCTAAAGATAATAAACTTATAGGTATGGTAAACATTAGATATGGAGTAACAGAAGAAAATGTCAAAAGAGGTGTGGGACATATTGGTAGTGGAGTTAGACCTACTGAAAGAGGAAAGGGATATGGAACCGAGATTCTAAAAATATGTTTAGAAGAGTGCAAAAAATACAATTTACCAGAAATTCATTTGAATGTTAATAATGAGAATATCGGTGCAATAAGAACTATAGAAAAAAATAAAGGGAGATTAAATAAAAAGATTGTAATGGACAATGGGGAGATCTTGCTTAATTATATAATAGAGAATAATTAAGACTTTCGGACCCCAATAATCCTATCTTTGTAGACTTTTGTGATTTTTAGACATACCAACTATAAGAGTTGAATGAATAACGCTTTTATTGTACAATGAGCTTCAATAAGTTGTTATATCAAGTCTTATTAAAAATAAACATAAAACAATAGGTATTATAACAACGTCGAGCCCAATTGATGGATTATCTGAAGAACAAATAGAAAAAGCGTATTCCTATCTTCGAAATAAGGGTTGGGTTATTAAAGAGGCTCCTATTTGTCGGAAAAGGGAGGGGTATCTTTCTGTTAGAAATATAGAGGAAAGAGTTAAATGTCTGCATGATTTTGTTATTGATAAAGATATTGATGTCATTATGTCCTTTTGGGGTGGTACGAATACTAATCAATTATTACCGTATCTTGATTATGAGTTAATAAAGAAGAACCCTAAAATATATGTTGGTTATTCAGATACCTCCGCATTACTGTTAGCTATTACTAAGAAGACAAATCTTATTACATACCATGGTCCAGCAGCAATCACATATTCTAAACCTGATTTAATGGAATATTGTTATGGATATTTCGAGAAAGCCATAAAGGGAGGCGAGTGGAGTATAGAAGAACCAAAAAAGTATGCAGATGATTTGTATTTTCTTCGAGAAGAAGATGCAAATAGAAGAATATTTAAAAAAAATGAAGGGTTAAAGGTTTTCAGAAGTGGAGATTGTGACGGGGAAGTTGTGGCTTCCAACTTGCAAACGCTTTTGGTATTAGCAGGAACAGAATATTTCCCTTCTTTAAAAAACAAGGTCTTGTTTGTTGAGGAAGCAGAGGATGAACAAACACCGATGATACATAGGTTCTTTACCCAATTGTCTTTGCTTAAGGATTTTAAGGATATTAAAGGTTTGGTTGTTGGTAAATTTATGGATTATTCTAGAGTTTCTCAAGATAACTTGGAGACTATTTTTAAGGAGGTTTCAACAAGATTTAAAGGACCATTAATTTATGATGCTTCTTTTGGGCATACAGATCCAATTTTTACGATTCCTAACGGTGCTAGAGTTAAAATAAAGTCAAATTCTGGGGAGAAGATTAAATTCTACTATGATTGAGCATTTAAAGGATGAATGTTGTGAAGACATCTCAACTAAAATTACAGATTTTTATAACTCTAAAGGGTTAGACTATCATGAGCCATTAGGGTTAATCCCAGGTGAAGATGATAAAAGTGTCACCTTTACGTCTGCGACTATTAATAATTTCAAAGGATATTTAAGAGGGGAGGAAGAAATACCAGTTAATGGTGTATATACTATTCAGAATTGTCTTAGAACGCGGAATCTAGATTATAGGTATGAGCTTGAAAAAACTCCTAGATTTGGCAGTTATTTTAGAATGTTTGGACTTATAAGAAGGCCAGACTTTTTATTAGAAACATATGCGGATACTATTGAATTTATTGAATCAGAATTAAAAGTTCCTTCAGAATCAATAGTGGTTCATAAATCTAGTGAACATAAGGTGTTCAACGAATTAATGAAAAAAAATTCGAAACAACATTGGCTTGAAGATAAAATTGATTGGTATAATTGGGAATATGGGGAGGAAGGCATTCGAGGAGAGGGTATTAGTATTGAAATACCTAATAAGTCAAATCCAACAGAAACACAAGTGATTGGAAATATTGTTGTTATATATAACAGTGATAAACCTATTGCTGTTGAGTTTGGCTTTGGTCTAGAAACAACAATGAGTCGATTGGAGGGTCTCCCACACCCAATATTTTCTTCTATTATAGGAGAGATATATCTTAAAAGAAATAATAATTATGCTGATGAAAAAGATATCCTTTTCTTAGACTTTGCCAATATTCTTTATCATTTAGAAAAAAATAATGTAAAGCGAAGTACAAACATATATGTTGATAGAACTATCAAACAATTATTTCAGGGATTATCTATGCAAATGCTTTTGACTTTAAGAGAAGTGTCAGATCTTAAGCCTTTGTTATCGGATTCTCAAGGTAGTTTATTTGAAGAGTTTGTAGGTTATAATTATTCGTTTCAAGGTAGGGCTTCCTTGTTTCTGAACTCTTGTAAACAAATAGTATCCAACTATACAGGTGTTAGGGGTGAGGAGAAAATTAACAGAACGATTGAAAAAAGTGCTCGAAAATATGGATTTAACAAAGAACAGAAGGAAACTTTATTTAACTTTATGAACTCTCTTAATGGAAAATCTCTCAGTTAGGGATATAAAAGACTTATCATATACCTCTTTTTTAGGACTTATCAACCAGTGGAATGTTCCACCAGGAGCTTATGAAACAGTTAACAAATGGGTTGAGTTTTCGAATATGAATG
>CAZHVM010000004.1:0-53836 GCA_964536135.1 uncultured Candidatus Saccharibacteria bacterium
ATATAACGAAAAGAAAAATCTAAACGAAGTTGACATCTTAAAGCTAACATTAGCCTCTCCTGATCAGATACTTAACTGGTCATACGGCGAGGTTACAAAAGCAGAAACAATCAATTATCGTACATTTAGAGCTGAACCAGACGGTCTTTTCTGTGAGAAGATTTTTGGACCAACCAAAAACTATGAATGTTACTGCGGTAAGTATAAGAAAATTAGATATAAGGGCATTGTTTGTGACAAGTGTGGGGTAGAGGTTACAACCCAGGATGTAAGAAGAGAAAGAATGGGACATATTGAACTTTGTGTGCCTGTTGCGCATGTATGGTTTGCATACGGTATCCCAAATAAGATGTCTATTGTCTTAAATATATCTCACAAAAAACTTCTTTCAGTAATTTACTACACAAGATATATGGTAGTAGATGTTGAGAAGAATAGAAAGACAGAAATTACAGAAAAAGCTAATGCACAAAAGGAGGAAGAAATTACGTCTTTGAATACTCACCTAGAAGAGGAATTAAAAATTACAGGTGAGACTTACGATGCGCAGATTAAAGAGATTAAGAAGAAAAAAGAGAAGAATTCCGAATTCAAAATTAGTCAGGTTGAACATAGTAGAAAACAGAGTTTAGCAAAAATTAGAAGGGAATTTGCCGAGAAGGAAGAGGAAATTGAATCCTTCTATACAAGAATTCTTCAAGTTATTGAAAAATTAAAAGTTGGAACAGTACTATCTGAAGATGAATATATGGATTTAGAAGAAAGAGATCTTCTTTTCTTTGAAGCTATGATGGGTGCAGAGGCAATTCAGAAACTTCTTGAAAGTCTAGATTTAGAGAAAGAGATTGGGAAATTAAGAAAGAGAGCGGAAAAAGAAAAGGGTGAGAGAAAATTGGCTACAATAAGGAGAATACAATACCTAGAAGGGTTTAAGAAAAACAGCTTGAACCCAGGTTGGATGATAATTAACATCCTTCCAGTTCTACCTCCAGAATTAAGACCAATCATTCCTTTGTCAGGTGGTAAATTCGCAACTTCAGATCTTAACGATCTCTATAGAAGAATTATTAACAGAAATAATCGTCTAAAAAGATTGATTGAAATTGGAGCACCAGATGTAATCCTTAGGAACGAGAAGAGAATGCTTCAAGAATCTGTAGATGCATTAATAGACAACTCTCATAGACCTTCGAAAGCTATGATGAATAACAAGAGATTACCATACCAGTCCCTAACAGATGATTTAAGAGGAAAGAAGGGTATCTTTAGAAAGAATCTTCTTGGAAAACGTGTTGACTACTCTGGGCGTGCAGTTATTGACGGAGATCCAAGCTTGAAATTTGACCAGTGTGGACTTCCAAAATCTGTTGCATTAGAAATGTTCAAACCATTTGTAATACAGCAATTACTTCTAAGAGAAATTGCTCCGAATGTAAGAATGGCAAAAGAAATGATTGAAGAGGAACAGGATTTAATTTGGGATATATTGGAAGAAGTAATTAAGAACAAACCTGTACTTCTAAACCGTGCGCCTACACTACATAAGTATAGTGTGCAGGGTTTCTATCCAAAACTTGTAGAGGGAGAAGCTATCAGAATACACCCAATGGTATGTAAAGCATTCAATGCTGACTTTGATGGAGACCAGATGGCGGTACATATCCTTCTAACCGATGAAGCAAGAAAAGAAGCGGAAAGAGAAATGATGTCTTCAAAGAGTATTGTAAATATCTCTAACGGTCAAGTACTTGCAAGTCCTGCAAAAGACATGTTGCTTGGTTTTTATCTAATGACAGATTTTGAAACAAAGAAGAATCCAAAGATATATGAATCTAGTGAAAGTGCAGTGAAAGCATATGAAAGAGATTTAATAAGTATTAAGGAAGAGATAATTGTAAGAGCAAAAGGAGAAAGAATTAACACATCTGTGGGTAGAGTAATATTCAACAGTATTCTTCCAGACGATTACAAATTCATAAATGATAGAGTAAATGTAAAAACTGTAATGAAGATAATTGATGACATCAAAAACTCAAGGCCAATGGAAGATGTTGTAACCCTTTTGGATAACATGAAGCTCTTAGGGTTCAAATACGCAACAGATCTTGGTTTTTCCTTCGCAATGGGAGATTGTAAAGTCGATTTTGACATGGAATCTGAGCTTAAGAGAATGGCAGAAAAAGATGAGCAATTACAGGAAAACTATCTACAAGGATTAATGACAAAGAATGAAAAGATAAATATTTCCACAAATATGTGGGATGATTTCGCAAACGAACTTGCGGAAAAAGCATGGCAGAAATTAGAGAAGAATAATCCTGTATATGAAATGGTAGAGTCAGGTGCAAATGGTGGAAAAATTCAGGCAAGACAGGTACTAACAATCAAAGGTGTTGTTAGAGACTCTAGAGGAAACTGGGTACCAATGCCTATCAAGAGCAATTATAGAGATGGATTGAGTGCATTTGAGTATTTTGTAGCAGCAAATGGTGGAAGAAAAGGTATTGCAGACAGATCCCTAAAGACATCATCTTCTGGGTATATGACAAGAAAACTTGTTGATGTAGCTCATGATGTAATCATTAGAGAAGATAACTGTGGCTACGAAGGAGAAGGACTTGTGCTAAAAAGGGATGATGATAGAAGAATGGATTTCATAGACAGAATCTTTGGAAGGGTTCCTGTAAAAGATATTAAGATAGGTAATAAAGTTGTAGCTAAAAAAGATGAAGCAATTACAAAAGAGGTTGCTTTGGAAATTGACAGATCAGATTTAAAGGAAATATCTGTAAGATCTCCATTGCTATGTAACTCACCACTTGGAATCTGTAAGAAATGTTATGGACTAAACCTTGAAAATGGACAAGAAATTGAGATGGGTAAAGCGGTTGGAGTAATAGCAGCACAATCAATTGGAGAACCAGGAACACAGATGACCATGCAGACATTCCACAAAGGAGGTGTTGCTAAGGTAGATATCACACAAGGTCTTCCAAGAATTGAAGAGCTATTCGAAGCTAGAACACCGAAAGCAGAAGCAGACATTGCTTCTATTGATGGAAAAGTTCATATTGAAATTGCAGAAGATGAATCAGCAACAATCTCTATCTCAGGCGAAAAGAGAAGTACAAGATTCTATGTCGTATCTAAAGCTAAGAAAGTCTTGGTAGAAAATGAACAGGAAGTTAAAACAGGGCAGATAATCTTCATAGATGCTGAAGAAGTTGAAAAACAAGCTCCTTTTGATGGAAAAGTAACAATCAAAGGTGGAATCATGGAAATAAATGGAGCAATCAAAGCAGAAGAGATCGTATCTGTATTACCAGGAGTATCCATACTTGTAGAAGATGGAGAAACAATAAAGGCTGGACAACAATTAGTAGAAGGTTCTGTAGATCCAAAAAGACTTTCTGTAGTTGCAGATATAATTACAGCTCAAAAATACATCCTTGATGAAGTTCAGAAAGTATTTAATGAGCAGGGTGTTCCAATAGATGACATACATTTAGAGATTATTCTGAGACAGATGGCAAGACTTGGAAAAGTTGAGGAATCTGGAGATACAGATTCTCTAGTGGGATCTCCAGTAAATAGATTCTTAGCAGATGCAAAGAATAGACTATTACTAAGCCAAGGAAAGAACATTGCATTGGTAACTCCAAAGCTATTCGGTATCAAGACATCTTCTCTAAATACCGAAGGATTCTTGTCAGCCATGTCATTCCAAGAGCAGGTAAGAGTACTTACAAGTAGTGCTATATTAGGGAAAACAGACTTCCTTAGAGGTATGAAAGAGAATGTAATAATCGGAAGATTAATACCTGTAGGAGAGGAAGCTGAGATAAAAGATATAAATGATGTAGCAGAGCTTAATTTTTAATTGATTTTGTTATATAATACCGACCATGCCAACTATTAACCAATTAATAAGAAAACCTAGAAAATCTAAAGTAAAGAGAATAAAGCACATAGCACTTGCTACAAACTTTAACCCTCTTAAAAATAGATATGCAAGAGAGAAGAATCCTTTTAAAAGAGGTGTATGTCTTCAGGTAAAAACCATGACACCAAAGAAACCTAACTCTGCTTTAAGAAAAGTAGCAAGAGTAAGACTTTCCAATGGTATGGAAATTACAGCATACGTTCCAGGTGAGGGACATAACCTCCAGGAGCACTCAGTTGTTCTTGTAAAAGCTGGAAGAAAAAGAGATCTCCCAGGTGTTAAATATATCGTTGTAAGAGGTAAGTATGATACTGCAGGAGTACAAGGAAGAAAGAAAGCAAGATCAAAATATGGTGCTAAATCACCTAAGAATGCAGACTAGTTTTAATTAAAGAATATAAAAAATGAGAGGAAAAAGAGCAAAAAGAAGAGAACAAGTAGGAGATAGAAAGTTTGGTAATCTAACTATCTCCAGATTGATAAATAAAGTAATGCAGGATGGTAAAAAAACAATTGCTGAGGATTTGGTATATACAGCATTAAATAGTGCAGCTGAGAGTGCAAAGGAAAAAGATATCACAATATTTATGAACAGAGTTATTGATAATATTAAGCCAGCACTTGAGATTAGAGCAAGAAGGGTAGGGGGTGCTAACTACCAAGTTCCAGTACCGGTATCTCCTAGAAGACAGGAAACACTTGCAATCAGATGGATAGTTGATGCCTCAAGAGCCAAATCTGGTACATCATTTGATAAAACATTAGCTACAGAACTCCTAAATGCATACAACGGAGAAGGAGAGGCAATTAAGAAGAAGCAGGATACTGAAAGAATGGCAGAAGCAAACAAAGCATTTGCACATTTTAAATGGTAACCTTAAGTACTAAGTTTACATTGATTTAAGAGGGGCTAAGGCCCCTTTTTCATTTAGATTTAACATACTAGAAGCTATTTAGTACTCTCTATTCTCTCCCAACCAGTAGAAGGCATATCCTTTCGCAATATATCTCTCTCCCAGAATATCTTTATCCATGTCATTAATCTAACGGGGAAAAGAAGAAGAGACCATATGAACTCTCTAACATTTTTTGGATATCTAAGAACAAAGAAAGAGTATGGCAATTCTATGAAGAAACTTCTACTCTGTCTATCTTTTTTAAATATTCCAAATCTTTTTAATTGTTTAAAACCTCCAAGAGATCTAACTTTCTGTTTGTAGTAATCTTTTAAATTCGTAGGATATTTGACAAAACATGTGGCTTTAGGAGTATATGCAATTTCATACCCATCGTTTCGTAGTGAATATGAGATATATGCATCATCAGAGAGCACATTATCAGGAATTCTCAAATCAACATTTCTAATGGCCATAACATATCCACTCATCGGGAAAAATGTCTGCTCACTAATATAATATTCATCCATCTCTGTCATTGTCTCCCTTCTTCTTTTATCTGCGGAATCTGAAAGAAGATGGCCCCAATATCCAAATATATTGTCTCGGCTATCTTGAGAAATTGGTCTTCCGCTTACCCCTCCTATTTTTTCGTTTCCAAATGGTTTAATTAATTCTTCTACAGCATCCTTCCCTAAAAAAGTATCTCCATCTGTAAGGATAATGATATCTCCTTTCGCTTTCTTAAGGGCTAATTTAAGAGCATAAGGTTTGCCTTTGTGAGGATCAATGATATGGTAGTATTCGCTATTAGAAAGTTTAAGTATATTAGCCATTTTCTTTCCAGCCTTTAGAGTTAGTTCATCTGGGGATACCTGTATAATTTCGAAAGGTTTAGTAATGCCAGAATATTTCTTATCTGCTATACACTGAATACATTTGCCGATGGTATGTGGTTCCTTAAACGAGGTTATAATTACTGAAATCATACGATATTATATCATTTAGTTTCTTGTTTCTTAAGCCATGGGAAAGGTCTCCTATTCTGATTGTAATGAGATTCGATAGATCCTTTCATCAAAGAAAACATCATATCTCTTAAGTTCTCTTTTCTTAATAAATCCTTACTTGCTGTGCATAGATATGCCTCAAGCTCTTTCCTTTCAATTGGCATTTGAGGATCCCTTGTATATTGTAGAGCATGTATTAGTTCATGCTCAAAAGTATTAATGTCATCTATTTTGGCAAAGTTGAACCTATTCTTTAAATAAATGGTCTTTTGTTTATTAACATTTTCTATTTCATTTTCAAAAGCGCCACTTACAGCCTTTTGATTTAAAACACTAGCTTTTAATTCTGGAGTCTCTTCAATATGTTTTTCTAAATCATAGGAGACTGTGATACCCTCGTTGCTTGCGATTTCTTTAAGCTTTGTGGTATATCCCTCTACAGACATTTTTCCACTGCCAACATCATCTCTTGAGGGTAAATTGTAAGAATTGCGAATTTCGTCTCTTTTGTTAATTAGAAAATCTTCAAAACCAGAATCAGTTGGATCCATTCCAGAGACATGTTGAACAAAGGCATTGTATGAAAAAGAAACTTCACTCTCTGCTGAATTATTTATATCCAAATTTTCCATATTGTCCATATGGGAAAGTGTACATAGTCATTATGAATATTGCAACAATTATTACTTTGTTTCCTCTGTTGGAGTCTCTGTACCATCTGCAGTAGCTTCTTCCTCTGTTGTAACTTCTCCATCTGTAGCAACAGGTGTAACAATCTCCTCCTCTTTCTGAGGTTCAGTGATTGTAACTATTGTAGATTTCTTAGTATCTTCATTGATGAGGTTCATTCCCTCTGGAAGTTTAATATCTTCAACGGCAATACTCTGTCCTGGATGATCTAAACCAGAAATATCTATTTCAATGAATGATTTAAGATCTGCTAACTTACATCTAACCTCAATACTATCTAAAGCCTCAATCAAAACACCAAGATTATTCTTAACTGCTGGGGAAATACCAACGATATGGAATGGAATTGTAAACACCATTGGTTTGGATTCATCAATTTCGAAAAAAGAAATATGTCTTAATTCTTCTGTTCTAGGATTAAAATCTATCTCCTTAACTAACACCTTTGAAGATTTCCCCTCCAATTCAGTATCATAAATAGTTGTGGAAGTTGCTTCTCTAGATATTTGTCCTGCTGTTCTTGAATCTATCTGAATATTTGTTGACTCACCTTTAGCATTATATATGACTGCAGGGGTAAGATTTTCTTTCAAAAGATTCTTACTTTTATTCCCAACGATATTTCTTTTTGTTAATACAATCTTTTCCATAATGGATAGGAGTATATCAAAGAATGGGGGATTTGACAATAATTCAGCAAATATTTGACACCTAAACTTTTCCACTATATACTTTAGCACCTAAACTTAGTATCTGCTAAAAGTGGATATAACAGAAAGACAAAATGCCATACTAATGGCAATAATTAAAGAATTCATGGATGACGCAAATGAAGTCGGTTCTCTATCTCTGGTTGAGAAATATAATCTTGGTGTAAGCTCTGCAACTATTAGAAATGAGATGGTCAAATTAATGTCACTAGGACTTTTGGAAAAAAACCACATATCTTCTGGAAGATTACCAACAGATCAGGCATTGAGATTGTATGTCTCGAAAATTGTAGACAGATCATCTCTTAATCCTCTTGTCTCTGTAGAAATAAGGCAAGGGATATTTAGAGATAGATTTTCAAAAGATATTGTTATTAAATCAATACTTCAAATACTTGCTAAAGAAACAGACTCAGTTGTATTTTTGATACTTGACGATGATGTTAGATATTATGGATTAGCCAACATTCTTGCATTTGATGAATTCCAATCAATTGAGAAAATAAAGAGTGTGATCAGTATTCTAGAGGATGATGTATTCCTCAAAAACATGGCTCAAAAATATGCAGGTTCCGGAGTATCCCTTTTAATTGGTGGCGAATCTGGTGTAGGTACATTACAAAATTGTGCTATGGCATTCACGAAAATTCCTTTCTGGGGGAAAGGTGAATCTTATGTAGGAGTAATTGGATCTAAAAGAATGGACTACTCTAAAGTAATACCTTCGCTGAGGGAGATAAAAAATTCTCTAGAGAATGCTATGTCTGGATGGAGATAATTTTAAGACAAAAAATATGAAGAAAGAATTAGAAAGTAAAAAATTAAAAGAATTAGCACTAACCATAGACAAGCTCGAAGATGAGAAACTTGTAATCAAGGAGCAGATGCTTAGAGCATTAGCCGATTACCAAAATCTTGTAAAAAGTTCAGAAAAAAGAAATGAAATTAGATACTTCCAATTAAAAAAATCTCTAAGTGAATCTGTAATACCGTCCCTAGATGCTCTTAACTTAGCAATTAAGGCAAGTAAAGAATTAAAACTAGATGAAAAAGCAAAGTCTTGGTTAGATGGAATATTGGCAACAATTCAAACATTAGAAAAATCATTCTCAGAGATAGGAATAAAACAGTACTTACCAGTAAAAGGAGATAAATTTGACCCTACAATACACGAAGCAGTAGCAACAATAGAAGGTGGAAAAAGTGGTGAAATATATGACTTGGTACAACCAGGTTATATATTAGACAACACTGTTATTAAACCAGCTCGTGTTGTTGTTTCAAAATAAATATAAATTTTTACTAATAAATATATGTCAAAAATAATAGGAATAGATCTCGGAACTACGAACTCCGTAATGGCCTACATGGAAGGCGGAAAGCCAAATGTAATTCCGAATGCACAAGGGGGAAGATTAACCCCATCTATAGTTGCTGTCGGTGACAAAGGAGAAATCCTTGTTGGAAACCCAGCCAAAAACCAAGCTGTAACAAATCCAGAAGGGACCATTTATTCTGTAAAAAGATTAATCGGAAGATCATGGGACGATCCAGAGGTAGAGAAAGACAAAGAACTTCTTCCATTTGAAATGAGGAAGTCTGAATCAGGTGGTGTAGAAGTAAAAATGCAAGACAAATGGTATTCTCCACAAGAGATATCTGCAAAGATTCTTGCAAAAATGAAAAAAGATGCAGAGGACTTCCTAGGAGAGGAAGTAAAAGAAGCTGTAATAACTGTGCCAGCATATTTCGATGACTCTCAAAGGCAGGCAACGAAAGATGCTGGAAAGATTGCTGGCTTGGATGTAAAAAGAATTGTAAATGAACCGACAGCAGCAGCCTTGGCGTACGGTGTGGAAAAAGGAAAAGAAGAGAAAGTTGCAATATTTGACCTTGGTGGTGGTACCTTCGATATCTCCATACTAGAGATTGGTGATGGAGTATTTGAAGTTCTCTCTACAAATGGGGACACCCATCTTGGAGGAGATGACTTTGACCAAAAAATCATAGATTTTCTTGCAGACCAATTTAAAGCAAAAGAAGGAATAGATTTAAGAAATGACAGAACATCTCTTCAAAGATTAAGAGAATTTGCAGAAAAAGCAAAGGTGGAGTTATCTACATCGGAAGAAACAGAAATTAATATCCCTTATATAACTGCAGATGCAAATGGGCCAAAGCATTTAAAAGAAAAACTAACTAGATCTGAATTGGAGAAGCTAACAAACGATTTAATTGAAAGAACTGTTGAACCATGTAAGAAAGCTCTTAAAGATGCAGGGCTTTCAATCAAGGATGTAGATGAAATACTGTTGGTAGGTGGCATGACTAGAATGCCTGCAGTAATTAAAAAAGTTGAGGAACTTTTTGGAAAAGAGGTAAATAAAGGAGTAAATCCAGACGAGGTCGTAGGTGCTGGAGCCGCAATCCAAGGAGGAGTACTAGGTGGAGATGTAAAAGATATTACCCTTTTAGATGTTACACCACTGTCACTAGGATTGGAAACTTTAGGTGGAATTATGACCAAATTAATAGAGAAAAACACAACAATACCTGTGGAGAAAAAACAGATATTCTCTACCGCAGCAGATAATCAACCAGGGGTTGAAATACATATTCTTCAGGGAGAAAGAGAAATGGCAGCAGATAATAAAACATTAGGTCGATTCATACTTGATGGTATTCCACCTGCTCCAAGAGGAGTTCCTCAGATAGAGGTATCTTTTTCAATAGATGCAAACGGTATTTTAAATGTAAAAGCAGTAGATCTTGCGACTAAAAAAGAACAGAAAATTACTATCACCGCATCTACAGGACTAAAAGACGAGGAAATTGAGAAGATGGTAGAAGATGCACAGAAGAATGCAGAAGAAGACAAAAAGAAAAAAGAGAGAGCAGAAACAAGAAATGAAGCAGACACTCTTTGCTTTGGTGTAGAGAAGTTAATCAAAGAGAATGACGATAAAATTGATTCTTCTGAGAAGGGAGAGCTTGAGAAAAAGTCAGAAGAGCTCAAGAAGATAATTGAGAAAGAAGATTTCGACATGGAAGATGTTAAGAAAAAAACAGAGGAACTTATGGAGAAAATGCAGGAAGTAGGAAAGAAAATGTACGAAAAAGCAGCTCAAGAGTCTAAGCCAAAAGAGGAAGAGAAAAAAGAAGAAAAAAAGAAAGATGATGTTAAAGAGGGGGAGGTTGTAGATTAATCTTCTGGCACAAGAAAGAATTAGAGGAGACTGTTGGTCTCCTCTTTTTTTTTATGGTACGATGAATAGAATAATATTTGCTACACTGCCGAAATATGCTAAGAGACTCTGAGGGCACCAAGAAAGAAAAAGTTGCGCTTCCAGTTATTCAGAAATACTTTTTTCTTGCGATGCTATTTATTCTTCCCCTTTCTATAATTCCATTTCCATGGGATTGGACTGAGAAAAGTATGTCTTTAGTTATTCTCATATTCTCGACAATTATTATTGGAATAGAGATAATAAAGTTAATATGGGATGGGAAGGCAACGCTAATAAAGAGTCTTCTGGATGTTGGATCTTTTTCTATTCTCATATCTCTTATACTCTCAACCTTCCTCTCCGAAGACATAAACACTAGTCTGTGGGGTGTAGATAACAGGCTCGGTTCCGGATTAATCGCTTTTGTAGCAGTAGTGCTTGTGTCTTTTAGTGCACGAACATTCATACATAATATGCGAGATATAAAGATGGTAATACTTTCTTTCTTGGGAGGTTTATTCATTTCAAATATCTTAAGTATCTTCTCTTTCCTAGGATCAAATATATGGGAATACATTCCTGTATACAAAGAGATGCATCAAGTAGGGTTACCGCTTTTTAGGTCTGAAAAAATTCAAGTTTTGATTAATATGGTTGGGGTATTACTCTCTTTGGGAATTATTGGAGAGAGAATGCTAAGAAGAGATGGAAAAAGTGTGGCGATGACATTTGGCTATATCTTTCTAGTCTCGGCTATTGTTAATCTCTGGATCTTTTCAATTCATCAAGGTATACCAATCCTTGTACTTTTTACAATTATTCTAATTCTCATATTAATTTTGGGCCTACCAAGATTAAAAATAGGACGAGGATTGAAAAGAGAATTCATAATCCTTTTTGTCGGGATATTTCTTACTATTGTTGTACCAGTTATATTATTACAGATACCATCTCTTAGAGAAATCATTATTCCAAAAGGAGTAGATCTTGTCGCAGAGGTATCTCTTGGGGCTGATATATCTTGGATAGTTGCAGCATCAGTTTTTGTAGATTCATTATGGAAAGGATTATTTGGTCTTGGAGTAGATACATATACAGTTGCCTACAATATGTTTAAACCTTTAAATGAAGCTCTTGTTTCCTTCAATAGCGTTAATTTCTATTATGCAGGAAATGAACTCTTTACCAAATTCTCAAATGGTGGATTAATTTGGTTAGTTGCTTGGGGTTTCTTAGGTTTTCTTCTAGCAAAGCTTCTAAGGGATGATTTAAGAAAATTTAGACTATACCAAGAAGATAATTCTGCCTTTCTTCTTGTTATATTTGACTTTATTCTAATATTCCTTTTTCTTGCTTCCCTTTTTGTTACATATTCCATTTATATTATATTTATTCTTTTCACTGTAATTTCTCTACATAGTGTTCTGAAAGATATTCTAGGCAAAGGTAGCGGAGATAAATTTGTGTTTAAACTTTGGGCTGCGAATGTCTCTTCTAAAGCAGAATCTGGGAAGGCAATGTACAATATTAATGTTTTTCTTACTGTGGTAACAGCTTTAGTAGGCTCTGGCTTCTTAATCCTTTGGGGATCAAAAGTAATATCTAGTGCATATCTGTTAAAAGCCGAGTCGTACTATATTGAACAAAAGAAAGTATATGTAGAGGAAGAGCCGTCAATTGATCAAAGAGAAGATTTTGTAAAACAAATGACAAATTACTACTCTAAAGCCTTGAAATTTGATAATAAAGATACATTAGTAAATAGAAAGCTTGGACTGATGTATCTTGAGCAAGCAGGAATTGCAGCTGAAAGATACTCAGAAAAGAAAGAATCAGAGGAAGCAAATACAATAATAAAAGATATTGGACAGTGGAAGAATTATGCTATAGATTACATTCGTAAAAGTATTGATAGAAGTCCAGCTATATATGCAAACTGGGAAGCTAGGGCTAGGGTATACATGGGATTGGTGGGATTTGGCTTCTATGACTATATCGCTGATGCACTTTTCTCACTTGAAAAAGCAATTGAGTTGAATCCTATGAATTTTGAATTGTACTACTACAAAGCGCAATTAAATGTAATAGGTGGAGATAAGGATGAAGCACTGTCTGCTTTAACTCAAGTTTTGGGTATTAATCCACAACATGTTGCATCGATAATGTTGGCAGGAGAGATTAATAAAGAAAAAGGGAATACTGAAGTATATGAATCGTATTTAAAAGCAGCAAAGAAGATCTTAGAAATACAGGGTAATACAGATATAGATCTTTACAAAGAAATCTCGAATCAATTGAATGAATTAGCAAAAGATAACTCAGAAGGCGAAGTAAAAGAAGAAGAGACTAAGGAAGAATCAACTGAAACTCAGCAGTAATATGGTTTACCTCTAAAAAGGCAAAGAGCATTTACTGAAATGTTTTTTCTTTTTTTTATTATTCTTGAAATATTTTCTAAAGTATTTCCTGTTGTTATGACATCATCTAAAATTGTGACAGAATTGTATTTATCTAATAAAGAACTATCTTTGATATAGAAATCAGATATCGTTTTGGCTAACCTACTTTTCCTGTCTTTCAAAGATTGGTGACCTTTTTCAACTTTCCTTCCTATTAAGTCAAAAGAGAAATCACATTTGTAATGCTTAGAAACATTCTCAACAAGTAGTTCTGTTTGATTAAATCCTCGCTCACTTCTTCTAAGGAAAGATATTGGAACAGATATAAAAAGAGAGTCCCTGAAATCAATCGTTTCGATACTTCTTAATAAGAATTCAGAAATATATTTACCAATATCTTGCATTCCTTTGTACTTGTAACTCTTTAAAACCTTTGAAGATATTTTATTGTATTCCCACGCTACAACAACTCTGTCTAAGGAATAGTCTCTTTTACATTGTGTATGGGTACAGAAATTTGGAGATATCCTTCTACAAATGTAACATTCAGGCAGATTTCTTTTAAAACTCTTCCTACATGTGTTACAAAGATATTCTCCATATTTACCACAAATATGGCAAGATTTCGGGTATACTAAATCTAAAAGAGACGATATCATAACTAACTTTATCAATAAAAAATTAAAAACAAATTAATTGATAAAAAATTCTCTTTAAATTATGATATTATTCGCACAATTGAACTTAACATTGATGTATATTAAATGATAAAGTTGGGATTTAAGAAGAATAGCATTTTTTTCGTCATGCTTCTTCTCTTCATAACAAAGATACTTGGATTCCTGAAACTCAGAACTATTGCTCAGCTTTTTGGAGCATCTCATGAATTAGACATCTTTTGGGCAGCTTTTACCATCCCAGATATGATTTTTACAGTTCTGGTTGCAGGCTCTATTAATGCAGCTATTATTCCAATATTCTCGGAAATCTTTTACAAAAAAGGAAAAGAAAGTCTAGATCGTTTCTTTAACTATCTTTTCATTGTTCTAACAGTATCTTGTCTTTTGATTGCAGGCCTTTTCTTTATATTTACACCGTGGATTACAAACTTTATTATTAGTTCTGAGACTCTTCAAAGATTTTTAGATTTGTCAGAAAGAATTACTCCTGCAGATTTCCATACATTTGTTAATCTTACAAGGCTGATGTTACTTTCACCGATATTGCTAGCTACAAGCAGTCTTGTTACAGCATATTTACAAATAAAGAAGGAGTTCTTAATTACTTCTTTAGCACCTCTTTTCTACAATTTAGGAATGATAGTTGGTCCAATTATTTTTGTTGTTTTTGGGAATCTTGGTGTAGAAGGTATCGCAATATCTGCAGTAATTAGTTCGGTTCTACATCTTCTTGTACAATTTCCTAAATTTGCAAAACATTTTAATGATGGATTTACACTTAGTATTAGTTATTTTAAAAATGCTTTCAGAGATATCCATATATGGAAGGCATTTAAATTAGCAATTCCTAGGACAATTGGTATCTTTGGAGAACAGATAAATGGATTAGTGAATACCTTAATCAGTTTCTCTCTTGCAGCGGGTGCCCTCAGTGCGTACAGATTTGCAATTAGTTTACATCTTTTTCCTATAAATATAATTGGGAGTGCTGTAGCACAAGTTGCGTTACCTGATTTGGCTCAACATAGTGGAGATAGAAAAAAGTTTATTAAAATTTTAGATTCTTCCATACAGTTTGCTTTGTATATTGTATTTCCAATTGTAGCGATGATGATGATACTTAGACTTCCAATTGTTCGTTTAGTCTACGGTTCTGGAGCTTTTGACTGGAGAGCGACAATCTTAACCGCGTGGTGTCTTATACTTTTAGGTTTTTCAATAATTGGGCAAACTGTAGCACAGATAGTTCTCAGAGCATTTTATGCTCTGAAGGAAACATGGCTTCCATTGGTAGCTATTGTTATCAGTATTATAGTAAACATTGTCCTTGCTTACTATCTTACAAATTTTTTCAGCCATTACTACGACTGGAGACCAATAATTGATCAGATGGTATACCAAATTTCTTCTGCAAATGGAGAAGGTTTCTTAGTAGTACTAAAATCTTTTGTAAAAGATTTTCTTAGGTGGTCATCGGACAGAGGGACTTCTGATATGGCAGTTGGTGGCTTAGCATTAGGGTTTGGTATCTCATACTTGGTAGAGATGGTACTTCTAATGGTACTACTTAATGTTAAAGGAAAGATAATCACATGGAAGAGAACAATTAAGCCAATTTTAATAAAAGCCCTAAATACACTAATAATGGGAGTTGGTATGTATTTTGTATTTAAACTTTTTGACTTTCAATTAGATACAACACGAACATGGTCAATTATTGTCCTTTCTGCAGTAGTCTGTCTATACGGACTGTTCTCTTACTGGTTAGGATCTAAAATCTTTGGGATAAAAGAGGTGGATGAATTCGAAAGTAGGATCATAGCAATATTCTCTAAGTTTTTCAGTAAAGGGGAGAAAGATGCAGAGACTGTTTAAGATATTTGTAATTTCCTTCTTATTTCTAATTTTTCCTCCAATTTTTTTGACAGGAATATATCTTTTTTGGGAAAGGGAGTTTAGCTCAAGTCTATCAAAGAAGAGTTGCGTAAGTAACAACCCTGTTACAGATATCTCTTTCGATAACAGGATAAGAGATTTTATTTTTTCCTCTAACAGAAGTGACTATATACAATTTACTAAAGGAGAGGTCCTCTATTTAATTTCCTCAGAATTTGGAAAAGAAGATAGCGAAATACTCGTAAAAGATATGTGTGTAGATTCTTCAAAAGGAATATGGAAGGTGTATCTGAATTTGACTGTTGCTGGTATAAAGAATGTGTGGTTTATTTTTGACATAATAAAGGATGACAGAGAAACAGCAGAACTTTATGTAGACAACCTTTATCTTGGAAATTTCCAATTACCTTCGTTCATGTCTTCTTCACTTAAGGGAAAAATTAACAAAGGAATTAGTGATGCAATCCTTCTTGTAAATGAGAACAGCTTCTCCGGAAGAAGCATAACAAATATTGAGCTTTTAGAGGAAGATATCGTTGTAAAAGGTGTGTATTAGTCTTGTCCAGCAACATTACTTGTGATACAATTCTCTAGCAATCCTTAAATTAATCTGCTAATAGATATGCCAAAAAAGATCAACATTATGCCCCTAGGAAAAAGAATTCTAGCAAAACCAGATGTTGTTGAAGAAAAAACAGCTGGTGGCTTAGTATTACCTCCAAATGCAAACGATGAACAAAGACCTGCAACAGGTACTGTCGTGGCTTTAGGAAAAGCAAAATCTTTTGATGTAGCAATTGGTGACAGAATATATTTCAAAAAATATTCTCCAGAAGAAGTTGAAATTGAAGGTGTTAAATACCTCATACTAGATACTGACGATGTACTCGCAGTCATAAAATAATTTTAATATATACACAAGATGGCAAAATCAATCATATACAATGAAGAAGCTAGAAAAGCCCTAAAAGAAGGTGTGGATACAATATCAAATGTTGTTAAAACAACTCTTGGACCAAGAGGAAGAAACATTGCAATTGCAAAAAGCTATGGATCTCAAATTATAACTAAAGATGGTGTTACTGTTGCAAAAGAGATAGAAGACAAAGATCCATTTAAGAACGTCGGAGTTGAAATGATAAAAGAGGCATCAAGTAAGGTAAACGATCTTGCAGGAGATGGTACAACTACAGTTGCGGTTCTTGCTCAAGCAATAGCAAATTTAGGATTCAGAAATGTATCTGCAGGTTCCAATCCAATTGCTGTTAAAAGAGGTGTGGACAAAGGAGTTGAAATGATAGTTAAAGAACTAGAAAAGAAATCTAAGAAAATTTCAGGTCTTGAGGAGATATCTCAAGTAGCAACAATATCTGCAAACAACGATAAAGAATTAGGAGACATGATTGGAGGAGTTTTTGAGAAAGTTGGAAAAGATGGAGTTATAACGGTGGAAGAAGCTAAGGGTTTTGATGATGAAGTAGAATACACCGAAGGTATGGAATTTGATAACGGTTATGTAAGTGCATACTTTGTAAACAATGCAGAGACATTAGAAACAGTTATGGACAATCCATACATCTTCATAACAGACAAGAAGCTTTCCAATCTTCAAGATATTCAAGCAATAGCTGAAAAAGTTCTTGGAGCTGCAGATAGACCATTGGTCATAATTGCAGAAGATATTGAGAATCAGGCTCTTGCTACATTGGTAGTAAACAAATTAAGAGGCACTTTAGATGTTGTGGCTGTAAAAGCTCCTGGATTCGGAGACAGAAAGAAAGAGATGCTTAAAGATCTTTGTGTATTAACAGACGCAAAATTCATTTCAGAAGAGCTTGGAAATACTCTAGACAAAGTAGAGATGGCAGATTTGGGTTCTGCTAAGAAGGTAATTGTAACGAAAGAGAAAACAATAATTGTAGAAGGTAAGGGTAGTAAAAAGTCTATACAAGAAAGAGTAAGTGAAATTAAAATACAAATATCTAAAACGTCCTCAGACTATGACAAAGAAAAATTACAAGAAAGATTAGCAAAGTTGGCAGGAGGAGTTGCAGTTATTAAGGTAGGTGCAGCTTCTGAAACAGAGGCAAAGGAAAAAAAGATGAGAATTGAAGATGCAATTAATGCAACAAGGGCTGCTCTTGAAGAGGGTGTTGTAGCTGGAGGTGGATTGGCATTGCATAATGCTCAATCTGTTCTTAAGGATGTAAAGTTGGAAGATATCGATGAGCAGGTTGGTATAGATATTCTAAAGAGTGTACTTAGTGAACCACTAAAACAGATTGCAGAGAATGCAGGTGAGGATGGTGCTGTAGTAGCTGCTAATTGTTCAGGGAAATTAGGTTTTAATGCTAAGACTGGTGAGTATGTAAATATGATAGAAGCAGGAATTATAGATCCTGTAAAGGTTACAAGGTTAGCATTAGTAAATGCTGCATCTGTTGGTACTATGTTAATAACTACAGAAGCAGTAGTAGCAGAAATTCCTGAAGAGAAGAATAAAACACCAATGAGCCCTGATATGGGGATGGGTGGGATGATGTAATCTGTATGTAAATGGAATTATGAAAAGGAGGTGTAATAACCTCCTTTTTAGTAAACGACTCCAGGTGTTTAGCAAGATAATATATTTTGATAAAATGACAACATGGTTACCGTACAGAAAAACAAAAACAGTATTCTTTTCTCATTAATAAACAATTTGCTTCTATCTCCAGATGTTTTAACTAAAACTCCAACGGATTTAGCAATGAAAGTATTTAATCATTACAAAGGATTAGGTACTTATGAAAGTGCAAAGAAATATATTCAGAAATATAGGAATATTCCTGTACTAAAAATCAATTATCAATACAGTGTTCTATCTCTTTATATAAAAGACGATTTAACTTTTGACACAGAGGAAGACTCTATAAAAGAATTATTGAAAAATGATGAATATAATGAGCATCTAAAAGTAATCACGGATTTGTTACCTCGAATTTCAAAGGAAATGAATTTTGATACATATTACGAAAAAGAAATCCTCCCAGAATACGAGAAGATATGCCGAGATGTACAACTAATTTTCAGTGAAAAAGAAGCACTCTCGGAAAGTATGATTAATCTCTGGGAATTAGACAAGGATCCAGAACTTATCTTCATTCCTAATTTTATTGCAACAGGAGATTGCTTTGGAATTAACAATAAAATGAAGTTTTATTCTATAAGTTCTGCTAAGATTAATAAAGAAAATGGAAAGAGAGAATTCTATCCCAGACATGTCCTATCAAATGCAATACATGAATTTTCTCATTCATTTATTAACCAATCGATTGAAGAGAATAATATCGCAAAAGAAATAAAGACTCTTTCAACAGAAAAAATCTCTAAGATAAAAGAGATTAGTTTGCTGGAAGATTTAGTGAAAATTTATGGATCAGGATATTTTATGGAATGTTTTGATAGAGCAATCACTTTGTATATTCAAGAAAAGAACGACCTGTTTAATATCCCAGAAGGATATTTCAAAGACGAGAAGGAAAGAGGTTATTATTTTACAGAAGAATTTTATAAAAGTTTATCAAAAGAAGGAGATAAATCCCCAATTCTATTGTTTCTTGAGATTTTAAAGAAATTGTAGATTCTTAATAAACAATCTTAACCCAATTCTCCTTTAACCATTTATCTGTATTCTTCTGTAATTGTTCTAATCCTCTTTTTTTTAATTCTTTATCTATAATTCTTCCCTGATGTGGATTGTTAAACTGTTTTTCAAGAGGTGAACTAAAACCATGCGCATAATGACACATCTCATGTGCAATAGTGGCCCTTACAATATCTTCTGGAACAATCTCGTTTTGGAAATATCTTGTCACGGTTATGACTGTAATACTCTTCTCATCCTGTGTTAAAAAATCATCCCTTCTGTTTTTAATTAACCCCTTTATTTTTGTTCTTTCATTCGCTAATTTTATACTCCCTAACTGCCTTTTGGAATATTTACCAAACTTTATAACGACCAAATTTTTCCTTGGTATATCACAGAAATGATTCTCCCATAACTCATACATTATATTTTCTAAAAATTCTCTATTTCTCATACAACTGTCCTCTCTCCCATGTTATCATATTCAAATGATTCTACAGAAATACAAGAAAAAAATCTCTACACTAAAAAAATCTCTTGCATTTGTATATGGTCGTTATACGGTTGCGGCAATATCAAGAGATATTCTATTTGCAATATCTACAGCATCTGAACTCTACAGTATTACCCTTCTAGGTAAATTCATAGATGAGACTGCTAAAATCTTACTTTCTTGGGAGAGTTTCAATCTAACAGAATATCTCGGAACTAAATCCTTCTTATATTTGATATTAATACTTGGACTTTGGTGTATAACGCAAATATGTTTGCAAGCAAGAGAGTATTTCTACAATGTTATTTATGAGAAAGTCTGGGAAGATGCTAAATATATGATGATGACCAAAGTATCTAAGTCAAATCTCCAAGATGTAGAAAAAGAAGAATACCAAGATTATCTTACATATGCACCAGCGTTTTCCATAGATAGACTAATAACTGCCTATAGCGATTTCTCTGTAATTTTAAGTAATATTATTCGGTTAATTGGAGCATTAATAATAATATGGGGAGTCGGAGGATGGTGGTCCTTAATCTTAATTGTTCTAGTTTTCCCGGAGGCAATTGCAGTGCACCTTAGAAGAAGACAAATCAAAAAAGAACAGGACAATGCTGTTGGTAAATTTAAATTTCTTAACTACATACAGAATGTTGCTCTACAAATCTCCAATTTTTGTGAACTAAGAGTAAATGATACATTTTCTTTTCTGAAGAGAAGGTATACAGAGGAGTATGACAATTTCTTGGATGGATATCTAAAGAAACAAGCCAATTTCTACCAGGATAAAACAATATTTTCAATAATTGACCAAGTATTCAAGTTTGGCTTTGTCATTTTTCTCTTAGCATTTTCTATCGCTCAAAGGCTAACGATTGGTACCTTCAAAGCACTGTATGATTATGTAGATGTAGCATACAATAGTATTTATAATGTTATTAACACAATATCTTTGCTAGCTAATAAGCTCGAATATATTGATGAATTCTTTGACTTGATAGAATACGAAGGTTTTGGCGATCACCAACATGGAAATGTTAAATTACCAAAAGGTACTCCTGTATTAGAATTTGCTAATCTAGATTTCGCGTATCCAGATGACCCAGGCGTGAAAATCCTCAAAGATTTAAATCTTGTTGTAAAACCAGGAGAGAAAGTCGCATTTTTCGGTGGAGATGGTTCTGGGAAAAGTACAACGGTAAAGATACTTTCTGGCTTGTACCAAGTAGTATCTGGAGACTACCAAATTGGGGGACATTCAGTTAGAGAGTTGGACAGAGGGGAGTTAAAGAAAAAGATATCAATTACATTCCAAGATTTTGTGAATTACAATTTTAGCGTGCTTGAGAACATAGTAATATCTGACAAAAGAAAAAAGATTGATGAAGATCTATACAAAAAAGCATATACAATTTCTAAGGTAAAAGATTTTGTCAACAAGCAGAAAATAAAAGAATCTCACCTACTTGGGAAAACATTTCCAGGAGGTATGGATCTTTCCCCAGGATATTGGCAGAGACTTGCAATTGCAAGAATGCTTTACAGAAACAAGAATATATTTATAATGGATGAGCCTTTTACTTTTATAGACAGTATTTCTGCTAGTGAAATTTTAAAAGATATCTTCGAATTTTTGGGAAAGGATAGATCTCTAATATTCATAACCAGAAGTACAGAAAATCTCAAGATGTTTGACAAAATATACTACTTTGAAGATGGAAAGATAATTGAAGAAGGAACGTGGAGATCTTTGATGAAAAGAAAAGGAAAGCTTTACCACGAGGTCAGTTCTCTTAATTAAGAATATCCTGTAAAATATACCCTAGAATGGAAATTTTAGATGGTAAAAAAATATCAGAAGAAATTCTGAGTAATATATCTGAGGAAGTAGAAAGGCTTAGAATTAAGGACAAACGAATTCCAAGGTTGGATATGATCATTGTTGGGGATGATTATGGAAGTATCAAGTATGTTGGAATGAAGGAGAAAATTGCAAGAGAGGTTGGCATAGAAGGGCAGATACACCACTTACCATTTTCTGCAAATACACTAGATATTGTTAACCTTATAGATTCCCTTAATAAATTCGATGTAGTAGATGGATTCATGGTTCAATTACCACTACCGGAGCATATAGATACACAGTTAGTACTCAATTCAATTGCACCAGAAAAAGATGTAGATGGTTTAACTGCAATAAATTTGGGGAAACTTTTTCAAAAAGATCCCTCAGCTATACCTCCAGCAACACCACTTGGAATTATGAAGCTTCTTGATGCATACGGCATAAAGTTGTTTGGAAAACATGTCGTTATTCTTGGAACAAGCAACATTATTGGCACCCCACTTGCAGCTATGATGCTAGATAAAAATGCGACAGTATCACTGTGTAATGCTCATACAGTAAATATTCAAGAGATATCTAGCACTGCAGATATACTGGTCTCTGCTACAGGTAAGGCTTTGTTGGTAAAAAAGAATTTTCTCAAGCCAGGTTGTGTAGTTATAGATGTTGGATCAAACAAACATCCCGAAACAGGAAAACTAGTTGGAGATATAGATTGGGAAGATGTAAAAGATATTCCATCATATATTACTCCAGTTCCTGGTGGTGTAGGCCCAATGACAATTTCCTGCCTCATGTTAAATTTAATATCAGCTTACAGAAAGAATGATTCAAGACAAGAAAATATTAGAATTAATTAATGATGAGAAGAAGAGACAGAAAGAGGGTATTGAATTAATAGCATCGGAAAATTATGTAAGTGAGTCTGTACTTGAATGCATGGGCTCTATTCTGACAAATAAATATTCCGAAGGATATGCAAGAAAGAGATATTACAAAGGTAATGAATATATAGATGGTATAGAAGAGGAAGCAATTAGTAGGGCAAAGGAGCTTTTCCATGCTGAGCATGTAAATGTTCAACCTTATTCAGGTTCTCCAGCTAATCTTGCAGTACATTTTGCACTATTAGATGCTGGAGACAAAACTTTGGGTATGGCATTAGATGCCGGTGGTCATTTGACACACGGATTTAAAGTTTCAATCACTGGAAAGTATTATAACTCTGTAAGTTATGGTGTGGATGAACAGGGATATATAGATTATGAGGAAGTAAGAAGATTGGCAAAAGAGCACAAGCCTAAATTAATATGGGCAGGATTCTCTGCATACTCCCGCATCATTGACTGGCAGAAATTTAAAGATATAGCAGATGAAGTTGGCGCATATCTAGCTGCAGATATAGCTCATGTTGCAGGATTAGTCGCAACAGGAATTTATCCATCTCCTGTAGGAATCGCAGATGTTGTAACCACAACTACACACAAAACTCTCAGAGGTCCAAGAGGAGCCATTATTATGTGTAAGGAGGAGTTAGTAGAGAAAATAGATAAAGCCGTATTTCCAGGCCTACAGGGAGGTCCACACAACCATACGACAGCAGCCATAGCAGTAGCACTAAAAGAAGCATCAACAGAGGAGTTTAAGGAATATACCAAACAGATAGTAAAAAATTCAAAAATACTTGCAGAAGAACTAATTAAAAGAGGCTACAAAATTATATCAGGAGGAACAGATAATCATCTCTTTCTTGTAGACATTGTTGCAAGTGTGGGAATATCTGGAGAAGAAGCATCTACATTACTTGAGGAGTCAAATATCACGGTAAACAAAAATGCGATTCCAAATGATACTAGAAAACCATGGGACCCATCTGGTATACGTATAGGTACGCCAGCAATAACAACAAGAGGAATGAAAGAAAAGGATATGGTGAAAATTGCTGAGTTCATAGATGAAGTTTTAAGAAAGAGAAAAAATGCTAGAGAAGATGTTAAGGAGTTCACAAAAGATTTTCAGATACCAGGTATAAATTAATACTTTTTAAAATGAAATTAATATACAGAAAAGATTTGAACATTGCTACTATTAAATCTGAATCGGATTGGAACAAGTTTAAAGTTCATACACTACAACAAAATCCCAAACAAAAGCAACCATCAATCAATGCATATCTTGGAGCAAGATACAGTAGATCTGCAGACTCAATAACAGATATTGCTTCGGAGATAATGGAATCTGGTACAGATGCAGCAGAAAAATTAGAAAAAATATTTTCTGGATATGGTCATAAATCTGTCGGAGATATGGCAGACCTTTTTCTTTGCATAGAGAATATCCCTATGTATACAGCTATGAGAATATACTACATGTGTTCTGTTCTTTCAGGTCAGGAAAGGTCCACGAGGTACCAAAATTTTGAGAAACCAGAGTTTATTCAAATCCCTAAAGAGGTATGTGCTAATTATGAAGTTAGAAAGGAATATGAACGAATAATTCTAAAGGAGATGCAGGATTACAAAGAAATGATGAAACCAACAAGGGAAGCATTAGAAAAGGTATTTAAAATTAACAGAGAAAGTCCACAGGAAGTTTCTGCTTTAAAAGCCAGAAGTTTTGATGTATGTAGATATCTCATACCATTAGGACTTCACACTAGTTCGGCATATCTAATGTCTGCTAGAAATTGGTCAGAGTTAATTAGTCTGCTATGTGCTAACGATAATGTTGTAGAAAATGATGTCGCAGAATTAATACTAAATCTTTTAGGTGATTCAAAACTAGAAATAAAGGGGTATATAAAAGAAGCAGATAACCTCATAAGACATACAGATGCTAATTGTTGTAGAAAGAATTCTTCAAAAGCGATTTTAGAATATTTAAGAGAAAGAATTTCGAGAGAACAGTTAAAAGATATCCCAGAGAGTGAAATTGATAAGCTTGAGATTGGGTATGGTACTGACAGTACAGAGGCTTTAGTCTCTAATTACGAATTACTTTTGAACCCACTTGGTTCCAAAGAAGAATTTGAATTTACAGATTTTGATCAAGAAAGTATTGGAGAAATAATCTTTGATAACCATGATCATCATAATTTATTGGGTAATGTTGGTCAATTTGGAAACATTAAGATAACAGGGTTTGCTAGTATAGGTACATTGAAAGATTTAAACAGACATAGAAGTTTAGAGAGATTTGTACCATTCTTTCATGATGATATGGATTTAGACCAGGAATTAAGTAGGTCCAATTTTAAATGTTTCTTCCTTTGTAACTATCTTGAGATTAAATCGCTCTCAAAACTAAAAGATGAATACGAAAAGAGATTGGTAGAGACATATAAGAGGATAAGAGAATGGAGGAAGAAAGCTAAAGAGAATATGATCAAAGAAGCATGTGATGAATTTACGAGATATCTTCTTCCACACGCACACGCAACAAGATATGTATACTACGGCTCTTTCGATGACTTGCAGTACATAATTAATCTTCGTACAAGAAATGGTGGGCATATTGCATACAGGGTTTTGACATATGAGTGGCTAAGGCAGTTATCTTTGGCAGATCCAATATGGCGACCACTACTTAAAAAGATAGTTGTACCAAAGATTGATGATAAGCATCAATTTGTTGACAGAAGTTAAATTAAAAATATACACCATGATACTGTCAGATAAATCAATAAGAGCAAAAATAAAAACAGGTGATATATATATAGAACCTTTCGAGGAAAAGTGCCTTCAATCAGCGTCGTATGATCTACATTTAGATAGAAACTTTCTTGTTTTTAATAGAGAGAGTCATAGCTTAATAGATGTAAAAGAGCCTGTAGATGATTTGATGAAAAAGATTGAAGTAACTGAAGAGCAAGGAATTATTATCCATCCAGGGGATTTTGTTCTGGCAAATATAAAAGAGATAACTGGAGTAGATGGTAAACATGTAGGAAGATTAGAAGGTAAAAGCTCTCTGGCAAGAATAGGGCTAATAATTCATACAACAGCAGGATTTTTAGATCCAGGGAATAAATTACGTCTTACATTGGAAATGGTAAATCTTTCTCCTTTACCAATAAAGTTGTATCCTGGAATGAAGATAGGGCAGATAGCATTTGAAGAATTAGATGAGAAATGTGAGAGACCATATGGTACAAAAGGATTGGGGAATAAATATGTAGGAGATATGACAGTGACTGCAAGTCAGATATGGAAAAATTTTAAAAGAGAAGATGATGAACAAAAAGATTAGGAATCAATTCCCAATATTACAAAGGAAAATAAATGGTAAGAAGCTAATCTATTTAGATAGTGCTGCTACATCTCAGAAGCCACAGTTTGTGATAGATAGTATCTCTGAATATTATAAAAAATATAATGCAAATATACACAGGAGTTCACATGTACTCGCAAAGGAAGCTACAGAGATGTGGAAAGAAGCGCATCAGATAGTTGGAGATTTTCTAAATGCAGAATCATACAAAGAGATAGTTTTCGTAAGAAATAGTACAGAGGGTTTAAATCTACTAGCGAAGACATATGGTAAAGATAATCTCTCGAAGGAAGATATTGTAATAATCTCTGAGATGGAACATCATAGCAATATTGTTCCTTGGCTAATACTTCAGAAAGAGATTGGTTTTGAAATTAAATATATCCCAGTAACGAAAGATTACGATTTAGATATTAAATGGCTGGAGGATATGGTAAAGAAGTATAACTCAAAGATTAAAATAATATCTGTTGTACATATATCTAATGTTTTGGGTACTAAAAATGATGTCAAAAGAATTTCTCAGATTGGTCATACTATTGGTGCTTTTGTAATTGTGGATGGAGCACAGAGTGTCCCACATATTCCTGTAGATGTTAAAGATATTGGTTGTGACGCTTTCGTTTTTTCTGGTCATAAGGTGTATGGCCCGACTGGTAGTGGTGCTGTTTACTGTAAACAAAATATTCTTGAAAAGCTTTCTCCTTTTATGGGTGGTGGAGAGATGATTCTTTCTGTAAGTAAAGACGGTTTTGAAATGAATAGTCTCCCATGGAGGTTCGAAGCTGGTACTCCTGATATTGAGAGTGGAATTGTACTTGGAAAAACAATTAAATGGTTTAAACAAACAGTAGAGGAGCTTGATGGATGGAATGTCTTGATACAGCATGAGAAGGATTTGATGAGAGAGTTTTTAGATAGTTTCGACGGTATTGAATGGTTTAGATTGTTTGGTAAAAAGAATGTCGAGGAGAGATATGGAGTAATATCTTTCAATATTGATGGATTTGGATTTAAAGGATGTAAGGAAATGGAAGAAGGTAAGAAAGAGGGAAGCGGAATAGTGGAATATGTCGGTGAAAGAGGCATAGCAGTAAGGGAAGGATACCATTGTGCAGAACCTCTTCATGACAGGTTTCAAGTTGGTCCTACAATGAGAATGAGCCTAGGAATATATAACGATAGCGAAGATGTTAAAACATTCGCTAAGTTACTTAAAGAAGCAGTTTTATCCTCTTACTAGATTGTTGGTTGTACTGGAGGAACACCCTGTGGTTCCTCTGCTGGTGTTGTATCTACTTCTGGTGCTACTGCTCCATTATTTACCATCTGTTGCATGTCTGGTAAGTTTGAAGGCATAACGGGAGCTGTTTCCTCTGCCATAGGAGTTGGTGTCTCAACGGGCATAGTATTGAAATCTGTCACAGGTGTAATCCCCTCAACTGTTGGTGTCGGAGTTTCAATTGGCATGGTGTTGAAATCTGGTGTAGGTGCAGAAGTTTCAGCAGGAGTTGCATTGAAGTCAGAAACAGATTCTGTTTCTTGAACTGGAGAGCCTTCTTTAGCCATTAAATCTGCTAAATCCTTGGATTCAGTACCTAAGGAAGAAGCCTCTGTGCTTTGTAGCTGTACAGGTTGTTCTTCTAATTTCTCTTGTATTGTTTCTTCCTTGACCTGGGGAGTGTATAGATTGCCAGAGATATTATCTATATCTGTTGGACGATTCTCAGATGGTACGGGATCTTCCTTTCTTGTTTCCTCAATCTGAGTTACTACCTCTTCTGGCTTTTCATCTTTCTTTTTGCTAAGCAATATACCCAAAATGCTAATTAGTAAAATAGTTGCTCCACCAATTAAGATGTATGGAAGATAATCTGTAAGTATATCTTGGAAGCTCTTCTCAGTCTCTGTTTCTGTTGTGGTTATTGTTACCGCTGGTGTTGTAGTTGTTACTTCTTGTGTATTTGTTATGTCCGTAACTGTCCCTAATGTTAAAGTACCAAGATTCAAACCTGTGGTTTTAGATACTGTGAAAGCATAATCTGTTGAAGTAGATGCAAAAAGTATTGTTGCTATATTCCCGCTTAAGACCTTTGCTTCTGCAAGTGTACATGTTATTGTCAATAAGTTTGATACATTTGTGTAAGCAAATGTACTACATACGGTACTCTCATCTGAAAGAGAAGAGATTGTTACATCTTCTGAAGCTTGAATTTGAAATGCTATTTCTTCTGTTACATCTGTGCCCGTATTTACTAGTATATCTACACTTTTTTGTGCAGTAGTAGATTTGTCTTCAAGGGTAATGTCGACTGCAGCAAAAGCTCTAAATGGAAGAAAGACAAGTGCTGAAAGAAACAAAGGTATTAATAGTTTTCTCATTTTAAGGCAGTATAAGTTTATCTATTCTAAGGCTATCATTTGTCATATATAATGTCAAAATATTTGACTTAATTAGTAATGAAATATACACTAGGATAACAGTAAAACCTGCCTATTATGAACTATTCAGATACAAATTTCTTACAAAATAATATGGGGAGTATGAATGAAGACTCTATTGGAGATATTCTTGCATTGGAAAACAAGCTTGTTACTTCCGGTCTACCTTTGGATTTGAAAGAGGAGATGATGAAAAATCTCACACGGCTCAAATCAATGATAAAAAGAGGAGTATATGGATCTGAGTTTGATACCATGATTAAGTATGTAAACTGGATCACAAAAATCCCATTTGGTGCTATTTCGAAAGATAATTTAGATATATCAAATGCTAAGAAGTTGATGGATGAAACACACTATGGTATGGATAGTATAAAAGAGCTAATTCTTGATTATCTTGCTGCTATGCAACTTGAGAATATGCAAAGAAATAGGATCCCAACACAGGTAGCTACAGATATGTCTTACAGGCCTCAACCAACTGTTGCCCTAAAGCCGAATTCTAAATCTCCTGTATTTCTCTTCATAGGTTTGCAGGGTGTAGGTAAAACATCTATTGCAGAATCAATTGCAAATGCAATGGGAAGAAAATTCGCAAGAATTTCTCTTGGTGCTATAGGTGATGTGAGAACTCTTAGAGGTACTCCCAAATATTCAATAGATTCTGAACCAGGTCAGATTGTAAAATCTTTAATTAGATGTGGGACTATGAATCCAGTTATACTTCTAGATGAGATAGAGAAAGCAAGTGGAAACGCTGGCCTTCTTAATGATGTCATGGCTGCACTACTTGAGATACTGGACCCAGAACAAAACGGTAATTTTATAGATCATTATGTAGATTATCCAATAGATTTATCTAATGTATTCTTTATCTGTACTGCAAACAATCTTGGAGGATTATCTGCGGCACTTCTGGATAGAGTAGAGATTATTAGGTTTACAAGTTACAGTGACGAAGAAAAGGAAATAATTGCAAAGAGATATATACTTCCTAAAGTTTTACAATCCCTTCAAATCTCAGGGGAGTATCTTCGAATTGATGATAATGTATGGCAAATGATAATAAGGCCTGTTGGTTTTGATGCAGGTATTAGACAATTGGAGAGGAATATTGCCACGATAGCAAGAAGAGCAGCAAGGACAATAATAGAAGGGAAGCAGATACCAGTTGTAATAACTCAAGAAAATTTGAAACAATTCTTAGACATAGATCAGGGTCCTCTCAGTTAGTATCCCTTGAATGGATTTGCTAATCTTAGTGCACTCATAGCTCTGTGCACAAGCGGGTCCTTTACACCTTTTGCTATATTTGTTTTATAGTTTGTTTTTTCTTCAGCCTTACTTAACTGATCCAAATCAGAGGTAAGTTTATTGGTCGAGATGGAAGAGATTTCAACTCCTTTTGTTACGAGGTAATTATTTTCGTTAACAATATTAAACTGTTTGTTTTTGTCCATTATTCTGATAGCTTTCAACTAAACCTTGAGGAGTAAGGTGTTGTTTATCTTTTTGTATATCCTGTCTAGATTGAATCACCTGTCCTGAGAGAGTATCTTGTTTTAACTCCTCTAGAAAACTTTGCTGGCTTTTAAACTTCTGTGGATTAAGTAATTTTTCTTCCTCCTTAATTCTCTCTTCTAATTCCTGCTTGTATTTCTCTCTTTCATCTTTAATGATTGTTTCATCTTTTATTCTCTTTTGTATAGCCTCTTGTATAATCTGGTCTTGTCTTTGAACATTGCCTATATCTTCCGAAGAGGATTGTTGAGTAGGAGGTTCATATATTTGTGACATTTCCTCGAGACTTCTGGTATCTGTCATACCTTGCATCTTCTTTTTTCTTTCCAAATCTCTAGGATCTGAAGTTATGAGCTCATGCTCTGCCTGACTAGAGAGGATTTGTATACCTACATGGTTGGAACCTGCAAAGAAGAGACCTTGCCCACGGTCACAGTTAAGAAGGTAGTTTCTTTCTCCGTCGGAAAGGTTGAATACCTGTTGTAATTTTTCTACTGCAGATGGACTTTGTTTCATCAATACCTGAAGTGAGGAGTTTGAGATTATTGCTTTCCCCATATCGTTGTTTAAGAAGTCGGCAACATCCTGAGTTATTGTTGTTAGTCCAAGGTAGTATTTTCTTGCTCTTTTTGCAATTGAGTACATAAAGCTAGCGGAATCAAGACTCTGCATCATATACCAAGCTTCATCTACAATTAGAAGTCTTCTTTTAATATCTTTTCTGATTCTTGTCCATATGAAGTCGAGCATGAGATACATTGCTAATGGTTTTAATTCTTCCTGTAAATCTCTTACACTAAATACTGTGAATGGATTGTTAATTTCAAAATTACTTTCCTCATTAAATACTCCTGCTGCACTTCCTATTATGTATTTTTCCATTCTTCTTGCAAGGTCATGTGCTTCAGTTTCTGCCATCCCTTTCAAAACTTTGTATAGATCTTCAAGAAGAGGAGGTTTTTTTGTTTGTGTAGCTGGATCAAATGTTATGCCTTTTTCTCTGTATGTAAGAATTAGAGCTCTATCTAAGAGAGATTCTTCAATATTGTTTAATCCTCCAAAGAGAATTTTGAAAAAGCCATGTAATGCAAGAAGTTTCATCCTTAATTCATCATCTCCCTCATCCTTTACACCCGAAAGCTCAAAGGGATTCATCTTGTTACCTTTGTCCTGTGAGAAAGATATGTAGGAACCATTTACGGCAGTACACAATGCTTCATATTCTCTTTCAGGGTCAATGATTATTATCTCTGTTCCAAGCATTAGGCTTCTAACAGCCTCAAGTTTTACGAAATAGCTTTTTCCTGCTCCTGATTTAGCAAATACTACGGTATTTGCATTCTCAAGTTCAAAACGGTCAAAGATTACAAGACTCTTGTTGTGTAGATTAATTCCATACATGATTCCATGATCCATTGTAAGCTCAGAGGAAACAAATGGGAATGTTGTGGCAATGGATGTTGTATCCATATTTCTGGTTATGTAAAGTTTGTCTACTCCAATTGGTTGTGTACTTATAAATCCCTGTTCTTGTTGCAAGGTAGCCGGTCTTGCAGTTACATTCATTGCTGCAAATGTAGAGATTACATTACGAGAATATTTTTCTAGAAGATCCTTATTTCTCGCATATATTGTTACATACATAGCAAAATGGAAGAATTTTTCTGTTCCTTCCGCAATGGAATCTTGAAGTTGTTGAGCATCTGAAAGTGCTACTTTCAAAGACGGGTCAACAACTTTTCTGTCTTCCATCTGAGAGTAGAGTGATGCCTCCATCTCTCCGATTTTTTTCTTTAATTTTTCCAATATTGTCTTTGAATCTACAGGATAGTAAAAAGTACTTATTCTTAAAGAGTGTTCAAAGTTGACAATTGGTGAAAGCCAGTTTGGTCCTACGAAACGAGGATAACCACTTATGAAGAGTGTCCTTGCATAGTAACCTCCTATTTGTAAATCATTGAAATCTACCTCCAAGTCAATTGGGGCTATTATGTCTTGTATTGTTAAATCTTTCGCAACGACATCAACATCTGTATATGTGCTTTCATATCTTTGTTTCGCTTCATTCGCTTTTTCTTTTCCAGATATTTTGTCCATTAGTTTAAATAATGGATTGATTTTCTTTTTTTCTTCTGCAGGATCGTTGTACCTGTCTGTATCTTCAACCTTCTTAATACCCTCGATATCTTCTGTTTTAACTTCTTCTTTGAATGTACTGAATTTTGTTTTTACTTCTTTCTCTTTCAGTTGCTGAATAGTTTTGCTGTCGAATGTTCTGTTGTAGTTGTTGTTATTTTCTGTCATCTTCTTCCTCTGGATTATATATTGTATATACTTCTGTCAAAAGTTCCTTTGTTGTTAATTGATGTCCTATTAGCCCCATTCGTCCAAGCTGTTTAAGTACATGGTCTCTTTTGGGTTGAAGAAATATTTTAGCCTTTTCAACTAGTTGTTCTGTTTGTAATTGAGATGCCTGCTCTTGTTCCTCTTTGTCCTTTCTAGATTTGAATATGTTGGCACTTGGAAGGTAGGAACCTGGACTGTAAGGAATTATTATGTAGAAAGATTTATCCAAGACATCGTTTTGAACTATTAATTTCTGTATAAATGAAGTATATATTTCTAACTGTTTTTTTAAACCTTCACTCATTTTGTCTGTTTCTTTTGAACGAAGATATTCTACATAGTTTGTAATATCTATTCTTCTTGTTCTAATGAGGATTTGAATCCTGAAATTGAGAGAATTAAGAAGCCCTGCAAAGGCATATATCTTGTTGTCTTGTTCATACTCTGCAAGAAGGTCAAAGTTTATTGCAGATGTTTGTATTACCATTGATACTGCGCCACTTTTAGTAACAATTAAGTCATCTCTGATATCTTTTACTTCTATGTGCTCTTGTGTAGAGTTTATGGCTCTTGCCCTTGCCTTGTTATCCACGTCAGATATTATTAATTTTAATTGGTAATTTTACATTTTTATTTACTAGAATCAACTGTACTTTAGGAAATTGATATTCTGGATGTTGGAATTCGAGAATATATATTTCAGGATCCCACATTTTATTTGTAAGAAAGTATCCATTTGGTCCTGTTTTGTTTGCGTATAAAATCTTACCGCTTTTGTCTTTTAGATACGCTATTACATTTGGAATTGGTGTCATGCTTTTTGTACAGAGCCATATATTTATATTTCCTGGAAGAGAGTCTAGTGTCTTAATATTGAATTGGTAAGCAGAGATATTCTCACTATTAATTTGTAAGAAAGAAGAGGGAGATGCTTGAACTGGTTGTTGACCCTGTTGTTCCTGTTTGTCTGTTGGTTCTGGTATCTGTGAAGCTCCAATGATTTTTGGTTTTTCTGGGGTTTCTTTGTGTACTAGAATTCCTTCTTTGGTAGGTTTGACTAGAGGTTTAGCTCTTTCGTCTCTAATTTTTTTGTTCATCCATACTCTTTGAGTAGGGGAAGTTATTGCAGTTACATAATTTTTAATAAACAGGTCAGCATCTTGGTCATTAATTGGTACTAACGCGAGAAAGATTCCTGCACCAGAGGAGAAGATGAAGATTGGTATCCCAAGAATTCCAGGGATTATGTTCTTAACGGTGAGATATATCATGAGTCCTCCAAATCCAAGCCCTATGGCTAGGTATGCGAATTCTTTTAGAGTAAACTTAGTAAAGAGTTTGAACTCTACATCTAATATATTTTGTGGTATTGGATGTTGTCTCATTAAGGCAGATTTAACTATTTTCTTCATTTAGTTTACCAGAATATTGGGAAAAGTTTTAGATGTAATATAATAAAGTATGGAAGAGATAAAAAAGAGTGTGAAAAATCTCGAAAGATTTAGAACTTTGATGGGAGCATCGTTGAGAAAAGACGATGTTAAAAGGATTTGGGGTAAGAGCTTTCTTAGAGAATCTAGAAAAAGGTATGAACAAAATGCAAATAAGATTGTAAAAGAAAAGTTAGAATATGCAGAGGATATAATTGAAGTATTAAAAATTTTTAATTGGGTTAAATTTATAGGAATTTCTGGTTCAGTTGGAGCAGGATTCGCAAAAGAAGAAGATGATATAGATATATTTGTAGTTGTAAAGGATGGTACTGCCTGGGTGTACAGAGGGCTGATATCGTTACTTAATCTCTTTCATAATAAAGTCAGAGCAAAGAGGCATAGAATCATCAAAGACAAACTTTGTTTAAATATGATATGTGAAGAAAGAGGTTTAGAATTTGACAGTGACATGTTCAATTTCCATGAGTTAATGTTTCTTATTCCCCTATACAATGAAAAATATCTTAACTTTATTTACTCAAATAACCTTTGGTTGAAAGATTCGTATTTTGTAAAGAAAGATTTGTTGTATACGAAAATTTCTATTGGAAAAAGTGCCAATATCTTTGTTAAATTTCTAAATACAATCTTCTATCTACTTCAGATATCTTTTATGTATATTTCAAATCATAAGCCAAATGTAAAAAGAATAAGAAGGAATTATAAAAAAGGAAAGATAGAGTTTTTTGAAGAGGAATATAAGAAAGATAAACTGGAGAAATATTTAAAGAGCATTTAAATCTATCAGTTGTGCTTTCTTTAGTATGTCTTTCGGTAATTCATCGTATTTTATTATTGTAATGAATGTTTGTTGTTTGATAATGTTCTTTTTGTCGAAGATTATTTTTGTATTTTTGCTATCTAATTCAGATGAGATATCGTCTAAAAGAAGTATGGGGTAGTAGCCAAGTTCTGAATTAATCAGATCTTGAACTTTGAAAAGCAATTGCCCAATTGCCAATCTCTTCTCTCCTCGAGAACCAAATCTTTTTATATTTTTTCCATTTATAATCTCCCAGTCATCTCTGTGTGGTCCAATATTTGTATATCCTGTTGCAATGTCTCTTTTTTTTGAATTCTCAATTTCATTTTCTAAGCTATCTTTTTTATTTGAATGTATATAATCAATATGGAATTTTTCAAAGGAGAGTTTCTGTGTAATTTCTTCTCTGTTTTTTTGAATATCTTTAGATAATTTTACAAATTCATTTGTCCAGAAGTTTAATTGAGTATCATTTCGTGCAATGATTCCTTGTTCGTAAAACTTCTTGGACAATTTTTTAAGATATGCATTTCTCTGGCGCAATACTTTTTTAAACTGAACCAAAGTTTCGCTGTATTCGTAATTAATTTTTGAAATTACTTCATCTAGGAAATCTCTTCTTTTGGATGGAGAGATCATGAGGATTTCGATTTGTTCTGGATTAAAGATGATAGAGGCATGTTGCTTGAAGAATTTTTTTGGAGTGGTAGTATGGTTATCTATTTTAAAAATCCTCTTAGAGCTATCTTTCATAAACGAATATGTTTTTTCATCCTCAACGATTTCTACTCTTGAGAATTTTCCGTTCTCATCCTGCTCTGTATTAATGTAATCATCTGAGGATGTCCATGGAGATGTCCCATTTGTGATGATGTGTATGGCCTCCAGTACAGTACTTTTTCCTCTGGCATTATCTCCATGTAATACAACGATATTGTTTGTTATATCTAATTCAAGGTTTTTAAATCTTCTGTAATTTGTTAATTTGATTTTTGTAATCATTATGTTTTCAAAATAGCCAAGAAAGCCTCTTGTGGGATATTTACTTTCCCAATTCTTTTTAATCTTTCTTTTCCTTTTTTCTGTTTCTCAAGTAATTTCTTTTTTCTAGAGTAATCTCCGCCATATAGTTTTGCAGTTACATCTTTTCTAAATGCACTTACATCTTCTCTTGCTATGATTTTTGCATTGATAGCTGCCTGCAGGGGAATTGGGAACTGCTGTCTTGGGATTACTTTTTTCATTTCTGCTAGTAGTTTTGTAGATTTGGAACGGGCTTCGTCTTTTACCTCAAGGAAACTTAATGCAGGAATTTCCTCGTGGTTTACAATTATCGAGACCTTTACAATGTCAGCTGGGAAGAAGTCTATGAATTCGTATTCCATTGAGGCGTACCCACTTGTTAGATTTTTCATCTGGTCGAAGAAGTTAGAGATGAGAGAGGCTAGGGGGATGTCATACTCTAAGGCTATGTATTGATCTCTCATTTTAAGCTCACTTGTATTGGTTGTAAGGTATTTTGTATTTACATATTCTCCTCTTCTAGCCTGGCATAGTTTCATCAGATCTCCCATATATTTAGATGGAGTAAGTATTTCTGTTCTTACCCATGGCTCTCTGATTTCTTTTATGCCTGAAGGGTCTGGTAGCTCTTGTGGTGTTTGTACAGATATTTCTTCTCCTGCTGTTGTGGTGAGCTGGTATTCTACTGTTGGGGCTGTAATTATGAGATTGGCATCATACTCTCTTTCTAACCTTTCTTGCACGATTTCCATGTGTAGGAGTCCTAGAAAACCACACCTAAAACCAGAGCCAAGAAGATTAGATCTTTGATCAGTGAATGTTAAAGATGCATCGTTTAATGCTAATTTGTTTAATCCTGTCTTGAGATTATCGTATTCCTCTGGGTCTGTTGGAAAGAAGGTTGCAAAGATATTTGGCTTGGGAGTTTTGTATCCTTCAAGAGGTTGTGTATCTTCTCTGTCGGAAACTGTATCTCCAACTGTAAAGTAGCTGATATCTTTTAGTCCTGTAGCTATGTATCCAACTTCGCCAGTGTTCAATTCTCCTGTTTCTTCTAAATCTGGTGTAAACATCCCAATCTCTGTTGGTCTGAATGTTTGTTTTCTTTGAAGTATATTTAATTCAATTGGTTTACCATGTACATGTTTAATCTTTCCATCGAAGATTCTTACGGCAACAACAACACCTCTGTGTTCATCGTAGAAGGAGTCAAAGATGAGAGCTTTTAGAGGTTTATTTGAGTCTCCAACAGGAGGAGGAACTTGCTCTACTATGCGATCAAGGAGTTGATCTACATTTAATCCTGTTTTACCAGATACTTTAATAATTTCATCTTTAGAAAATCCAAGTAGTTCTGTAATTTCTTTCTCCCTTTCTTCAATATCTATTCCATCCATATCTACCTTGTTAAGTACAGGGATTAATTTCAATCCTAAGTCCAAGGCTTTCTTTGTATTTGATATTGTTTGTGCTTGTATCCCTTGGCTTGCATCCACAAGTAGTATAGCTGCTTCGCATGCAGCAAGGGAACGAGACACTTCGTAGGAAAAATCCACATGTCCTGGTGTATCTATGAGGTTGAGTTGGTATCCTTTCCAAATCATATTGCAAGCTTGAAGTTTTATGGTGATTCCTTTTTCTTGCTCCAAGTCTAATCTATCTAGTACTCTAGATTTTCTTTTCTCATGGGAAAGATCTGTATGTGTAGCTTCAAGTATCCTGTCCGCAAGGGTAGATTTCCCATGATCTATATGGGCAATGATTGAGAAATTTCTAATTTTTTCTAACATAGATGGATTATATCCTAATACATGGGATTTTTGTATTGTTTAAAGGTCAGACTTAACTGTCAGGTGCATCTCAAATTCTTCAGAGAATTGTACCCCTGAGAGATTTTCAATTGCTAAGAACATAATTGTAGATTTCCCTGGGTCTATGGTTATCTCTTGTGGGTATGTATTATTTGAATTGTCCTGAAGTTTGTATGGGTGGTCATTTATTATTACGGATATATTTGATCTTGTTGGGGATTTTGTTTGCCCATACAGAACAATGGTCTGTTGTAATTGAGTGTTGTTTTGAAGTTCAATTATTGGTTTAGAATAGCTATCTGATGCTCGTTTATTTAGTGTGGTGGAGTATGTGTAATCTCCATCTTCATTTTTTACTAAATATTCACTTCTAATTATCTCGTGTTTACCTTCTACAAGAGTAAATGAGACATCTTCGTTGGAAGACACTCCGAGTACATTCAATCTTTCGAGTGTCCTTGTAATTGGAGAGAGGTTGAAAACTGTAAGGGTAGGAATTATGAACAAAAGAGCCAAAAGACCTAGGGCAAAGGGTTCTAGTATCTGTCCTACTACTCTTTTGAATTGTGGGCTTTTTAGTTTGCTGGGCATATTAAAAATATTTTTTTTCTATTGGGTATATCTTATCAGTTTCTAATTCAAAAGTCTTGATTGTGAAGAGAGTTACCAAAAGAGCAATGACTCCGGCAGTTATTGCAATCCATGAGTATGTATTTCCTTGTATGCTATGAGTTATTGTAATTGCAGTAGCAAGCCAAAGGAATGCACACCAAATGAATGTTTTGAGGAAGGAGGTATCCTTTTTTGTAATCCAATTAAGGAGATTCAGTCTTGTCATTTTTATTATTGTTTTTGGATTGTTATGTGCTGTGGAATAAAGATATGTCTTAATTATGAAGTAGATAATTGGAAGTAATAGAAGAAAAACCATGGTAAGGTTAGAGAGGGAATTAACAAAGAGAGTTGTTTCTTGGTCAGTAAAATATATCTGAACTGAAAAAATACCAGATATGTCATTATCTATATTGAGTTGAAGATCATAAAGTACACTTATAGCAAATATCCCCAAGAATTTACCAGCAATCATTAATATTGCTGGTATTATGGATATTTTAAGCGCCCTTCTTAGCAGTTTTGACATTATTTGGGGTCAGTTTGTTTAATTTTTTAGAAAGACGAGACTTAATTCGGTCTGCTTTCTTATTCTTTATAACATTTTTCTTAGCAGCTTTGTCAAGAACTTTGTAAACATTCTTTAATGTCGTTTTTGCTTCAGCATCTTTCCCATTTTTAATAAGGGAATCTGTCTTCTTGATGGCCTTTTTTATTCTACTCTTAAATCTGTCGTTGACCTTTTCTCTCTTCTTGTTTTGTCTTAGATCTTTAATAGATGTCTTTAAATTTGGCATTGTTAATACATGTAATTTAAACTTGTGAATCAAGGTATTATATATATTATTCTTTTGTTTGTAAACAATTTGTTTTGTTGTTAAACTTTTTAAATGGAAAAGAGTAGAAGAGCCAAAATAGTACTTAGTTTTTTAGTATTTTTACTAATTTCTGGGAGTGCAATTTTCTTATTTTTGAATCATTCTCCAGAGGAAGATACGAATGATGAAGTTTTGGGTAACCAAGATCTTTATGCTGTGCCTAGGATTACTAGCTTAGCTCCAATGTCTGTTTACGAGGGGGAGGAGTATATGTATATGGTTAAGGTTACAGACAATGATACAGATATTGAGCAGATTACAATTAATCTTATTGAGGGGCCTAGTTGGTTGGGAGTTTCAGGATTGAAACTCTCTGGGACAGCACCTTTTGGAAGTATTGGGACATACAGACTTGTAATTAAGGTCTCAGATGGGGATAATTCTTCTGTGCAAGAGAGTTATATTTTAGTAGAAGCAATGGATGAGTAAGAAGATATTTATGATACTTGGGGCAGTTTCTTTTTTAGTGACAATTTTTTCATCTGTTATGCTTTTTGTAAAAGAGGCTAACAGTATCGATTTAGTTGGGTATATTAAAAGGGATTGTGTCCCTTACAATGTATTTGTGGGAAGGGGAGAGAAAGAATACTCTGTCAAGATTAGTTGGGTTACAAAAGCAGAGTGTGTTGGGTTTGTTTTATATGGGAATAGTAGTAATTCGTTAGATTTAGTGGCTGTAGATTTAACAAACAAAGCAAAATCTATGAATCATGAAGTGGTTTTAGAGAATATACTGAGTTCTGAGCATTACTATTTTTTGATAAATTCTGGAGAAAAAAGTTATGGTTCAAACGGTTCACCTGTTATTTTTTCTTCTGATTCACTTTAGAAATCTTATTTATTAATTTTTCTTCGAAGTATTTTTTTGGTTTGAAGATTTTCCAAGTAGTCATTTCCGCTCCTTTGAAAGCAGGCGTCTCTATGAGCTTTTCTGCGAGTACTCTGCCAGAAGGTTTGCTGTATATGTACCACCCGAATGTTATTGTTAATATCCCAAGTATAACCTTCGAAATTATGGAATCAAAGATTCCTGTTTGTGGAATATCTTCGTCTGGATCAACAGGATCGACGGGAACATTTGGGATTTCCTCCTCAGGATTATCACAATCTTGCTGTACCAGAAGTATAACTGTAGCTCTCAGTGATGATGGGTCTGAAGGAATTTGTTGTGGAGTTAGGATTACTTCATTTGTGTTTTCTCCTGTTAATGCAGTACCACTAGCTGTTGCATTAAAGGTTATAGTCAATGCTTGATTACTGTTTACTATCCATGGTTCTGTTTTAGTCCATACGATCTCTTGTGTACTTCCTACTGTACTAACGGTAACATAGTTTGAATCTGTAACCACGACATTATTTATTTTCGATGAATTAGCTACGTATGTAAATCCGAGTGGTAGTTTATCTTTTACTGAGGTTACTCCCTGTGATATTGTTCCTCTGTTTGTAGAGGTAAGAGTAAATGTGACAGAGTTGTTTGGTGCTACTCTTTCTACACACTGTTCACTTGCAGTCTTAGTAACTGTGAAGCTAGATTCCTCAGTGGTATCTCCATCTGGATCTTCTGTATTAGATGAAGCTTTTGGGAATGTGATTACTTTTGAAACAGACCCAAGAGACTTACCACTTTCTAACACAGTTGCTGTTATTGTTAATTCTCCCTTATGGTTATCTAGCTGAGAGAAGCTTTTAGCTTCAGTAAAATTGGATGAACCGTAGAGATCTTGCTCTACTATTTCGATTTCTCCCTTTGTTGTGTCAACCGTAAACCCTTCTTTCATGGAGAGGGTTGGAAAGTTATTGCTAAAGGAAAATTTCAATGTTACTTTTGCTTCATCTGTTATATTGCTTGCATTTATTTTTATTTTTGAGAGTTTTAGTTTTGTATCGACTGTTCTTGTTTGAATTTGAATTCCTGAGACATTCTTTACTCCATCTTGAGATACTTCGATTAGTCTTCGACAGAGTGGGGAATTAATCTGTTCTCCAGTGGATGTTTTACCAGTGGCAACGATATTTAAAGTGGTAATTCCTGAAAGGTCTGCAATGGATTTGGTTATGGAGAGTTTGTCTGTAGCTGTTGTGTCTGGTAATTTAGTTTCGTTGTTTATGATGAATTGATAATCTATATATTCTTGGTTAAATTTCGCTTCTACTGAAAGTACATCATTTGCGGAAACTGTACCAGTTACAATTTTCCCAGCAGAATCTTTAACTACCATCTCGGTACATCTGGTATCTTGAATGGATTGAAGTTGGCATATTTGGTAGAGATCTTGTTCTGTTACACTGTTTAGTATGTTTACAGATAGTTTGCTGGTAGAGCAGACAGCTTTACAGGTTTGGGTACTAGGAACAGTAACAGTTTCGAAAAGAAATCCTCTTCTTGGATCTCCACATTCTGATACAACGCTTGGGTCGATATAGTAACAGCCACATGTGGTCTGCTTAATCTCGTCATCTTTTGAGGTGTCTGCAATGGAGTAGAAGTAAATTGCAACTGCAATTAGTGCAAGACCAAGAATCCCAGTTACTATTAATAAGATTTTAACTGTTTTGCTGGTTTTCTTTTTTGTTGTTACTTTTATCTCTTCTTCCATTAGGGCAGAGGTGTGTATTAAAGAATATGCCTCTTTAAAGTTTAAGTTAAGATGGGGAGAGTGTCAATTATAAATATGGACATATTAATGTAAGTCCTAACATACCATCTATTCTTCCAGTTTTTATTTGGTAATCAAGGTTAGAAAGCTTAGTATACAAAAGCTTTATTCTTTCCATATTATATCTGTCAATAACATCAAGTATTGGATACAGAGAAAATGGAGCTACTTTCATAATTGAGCATATTTCTGCAAAACTTTTCTTTTGTTTTTTAAGATGTTTTGCCATTGTAATCAATCTGAGATTCCTTGCAAGCATTGAGAGTATGAAGTTAGGGTCTGTATTTTGAGAATAGAGTTTTTCAAGTATCTCTATACTTCTTTCTTTTTTTTCTGAATTTATTGCATCTACAAGTTTCCAGATATCTTCTTCCAGGGTATCTGCAGTTAAAATATCTAAATCTTGTTCTTTAATTTCTTCTGTATCGTTTAATTTGTGTTTCTTAATCTCATTTGCACATCTCTCTGGATCATAATTAGTTCTTTGAGCCAGTAATCTTCTTGTTGTTTCATCTGCCTTAAGATTGTTTTCTTTAAGCTCTTGATCTAACCAAGAAAGAAAATTCTTCTTATTAAGATTACTGTATTCTTCAAGTGAATTATTTGTTTTGAAGAATTTGAGATATTTAGTAGTGGATCTAATCTTTTGGTCTTCCCAGAAATATATGCTATCTTGGAAGCTACCATCTAAGAGAGAGAGTAGTTTCTCAATAAGAGAATCTTTCTCTTTGTTTTTGTAAAGACGCTTGATAAAGAAAACTCTTTTTGAGACAAACAGTCCTTGATTTTGGATACTATCAATTATCTTCTGTGCTTTTTGGGTATCTGCTTCTATTGTTACTAAATTTTCTCTTTCAAGATTTGTGGAAATATCTTTCTTAACTGCTCTTAGGGAGAGATATACAGAATTTCCATGATACAGCTTGTAATTCACTTTGTTATTCACTACTTAATTGTACAGGTTTTCCTAGCAGGATTGTAACATCTCCACTGTTAAGATTGGAAGTAATATAGTCTGGTTTCGTAGTTTGAGTAATTCCCAAGAATTTTGCATACTCTGTGACTGTTCTAAGATATGTGTTTGGAGTGTTGGAATATATTGTAGAACCTTCTTTATTTGAATATTTTGTACCAGAATAGGTGATTTTAAGAAAGGGATATGCTTTTTTCAAGTCCGCGACCTTTTTGGTTGTCTCTTGAGTTCCAAGGCCTACATTGTAGATATACACAGTTGCTTTCTCCGAGTAAAGTTGTGGGTGTAATAATAGTGATTGGACGTATTTCTTTATATCTGAATACTGTCCTAACCCAAGTTTTGGTTGAATTCCATATGCACCATCTGAGCCTATTTTTACTGCAATTAAAGAATAATTCCCTGCAGTAGGATCGAGAACAAAGGAGTATGACTTTCCATTGTTCCCTTGAAAATCTGTTGCAAGGTTAAGTCCAGCTTGTATGTCGTCTATTGTGAATTCTGAGACTTTTATATTATTTGCTACAGAGGCAAAGATTTCCATTATGGCTTTGGGGTTTGTAAGTGTACTAGTGTTAAGAATTTTTTCTTGAAGGGCTACTATGACTTTTTGTTGTCTTTTTGCCCTAGAGTAATCCGAGCCTTCGTTATTATCTTGTGATTTTCTGGATCTAGCATATTCAAGTGCTGTTTGGCCATCCATTGTTTGTGGCCCAGCAGTAAAGGAAATTGTCTTGTAAGAGTATCCTTCTGGATATCTATAGTCGGTGAATGAATTCTCAACATTAATATCTACACCGCCTACGGCATCGATTATATCTACAAAAGCTTTGAAATTTATCATTGCATGATATTGTATTTCCATACCTGTAACTTCTGTTATAGTTTTTCTTAAAGCAGTCATTCCAGATCCAGCACTTCTTTTTTCGGCACTTGCGTATACAGAATTGATTCTGTTAAACCAGGTATTACCATTTATGCCTACATTTAGATCTCTTGGCAGAGATACCATTACGATATCCTTACTATCATAATTGTAGGATAAAACAATTATTGTATCAGTATTGAGCAAATCTGTTTTATCCCTAGTATCGACTCCAACGATGAGTATGTTTGTATATTTTCCTGTCGAATCCTTTGCAAGTTCGGGATTCTTCTCCGGTGTGATAATATCGTTAGCATTAAAGTTGAATCCGATATTTTTTGAAAGTATAATTCCTTTGTAAACAAGAAATCCCAATCCGCCCAAGATTATTAGAGAAATTCCAAGTATAAGAAATATTGGCCATTTTTTCTTTTTTGATTCATTCTCTATTTTTAGAGACTTTTCGTTTTTTGTAGTTAACTTGGAGGAAACTATCTTTGCAGGTTTGTTCTCATCTAGCCGTATATCTATAGTCATTTGGGCAAGTATTTTATCTTAAATATTGGTTAATATTAGCATTATGTTCGTCTAAAGTCCTTCCGTAATGTACTATAGCGTTGTCATCATGAATGTAGTAATAGTAGTCTGTTTTCTTGTAGTTTCTCACGGCATTTATTGATTCTAATCCTGGATTACAAATGGGTGTAGGAGGAAGTCCAGGTTTCTTGTATGTGTTGTATGGACTATCAGATTGTTTGTCTATATTTGTAATCTCATGTTTCCAATCCTTTAATGGGTAAAGGACTGTTGCACATGCCTGAAGTAGCCATCCTTCCTCTAATCTCTTAATGAATATACCTGCAATTATTGGCCTGTCTTCACTTGTGTATCCCTCTCGCTCAATAATACTTGCCAAGATAATTTGGTCATATGTATCTGTTATTCCAACTTTTGTCTTGAAATTCTTTACCATTTTATCTATGGTATCTGAGGTTTTTGTAGTTATTGGGAATGCATATCTATCTGGGAAAAGGTAACCTTCTAAATCTGAGATATTTACAGATAAGCCAAGTGTTTGAATATATGTTTTGTCAGTTGTTAATCTCAAAAATTCCTCCTTTGAGAAATCTGTAGTATCTACTTTGGAAAGTTCTCGATTTAAAATATCTGCTATTTCATCCTTTCTTAAACCTTCTGGTATGGTGACCCAGATATCTGGATTTTTTCCGTTCTGTAGAGAGTCAATTACTTCCTTGATACTTAAATTCTTTGGTAATTCGTATGTTCCTGCTTGTAGTTTTGCTGCTAAATCTTTCTGTCTTAAGTATAGCTTTACATATGTAAGCCATTTCTCTTTAATGAGTCCTTGATCTACAAGCTTTGTGAGAATTTGTTCTACAGTTGCCCCCTGATCTATCTGAACTATTACTTTTTCTTCACTATCACTATTGGGAGTTTTTAAAGCTTTATCATAATCTAATTTTATTACAACAGTAGCTATTATTACAGTAATTAGTGCGAAGAAAAAGATTCTAATTATACTTTTTATCATTATTAATTTTTAGAAGAATTTAAAAATTCCTGTAAAAATACTGCAGCTGATACCTTATCTATTTTTTCTCTAGAGCTTTTAGTATTTGATCCTGATGATGTTAACATATTTTGTGCTGAAGTTGTAGAAAAGCTCTCATCGTAGAGTATGATGGGCAAATCCAATGCTTCTTTTAATTTCTTCTCAAATTTCATAATGGCTTTTGGAGTTTTAGAGTGTGCTTCCGTAAAAACTTGAGGAATCCCAAGAAGGATTGTTTTGATTTTATATTCTTCGCATATTTCAGATATTCTTTCGAGAATATATTCAATTCCTCTGTTCTGTGTAATGGAGATAACTTCAAGAGGGGAGGCAATTATTCCTTTTGAATCTGAAATTGCTATCCCAAAATGTTTTTTACCGAAATCTATCGCTAAAACTGGATACTCTGTCATATTAATATTGCTTTAATTCTTTTAATTCCGGAGCCTATACTTTCTTGTTTTGTAATTTTAAATTCTCCCAACTCGGAAGTATTTTTTACATGTGGTCCATTACAAATCTCTGTAGAGAATGGATTCTCTTTTGGACCAACATAGTAAACCTTGAGTATATCTCCATATTTTTCTTCAAATGCAGCAAAGGATACTATGCTTAAGGCAGCCTGTTTATCCATCTCTTCAAAGGTTATTGGTTGTTTTAACTTGATTTGTTCATTTACTATATTCTCAACCTCTTTTATCTGTTCATCTGTTAGTTTCTCTTCGTTTGGGAAATCCAGTCTTAATCTTTCTGGAGTGATATTGCTACCTTTTTGGTATACATGAGTTCCCAAGACTTTTCTTAAAGCGGCCAGTAAGAGGTGTGTCGCAGTATGATATTTAGTAGATTGCTCAGATGTATCTGCTAGGCCTCCTTTAAACAAACCTGCTGATGCAGTTCTAGAAAGATCTTTGTGTGATTTTTCTGCGTCATTAAATTCATTAATATTTACTAGCTTGCGATTTTTCTCTTTTAGGATTTCCTGTATTACCTCGATTGGTAGACCGTATGTTTCGTACAGCATGAAAGCTTTCTTACCATCTATCTCTTCTCTGGATACAATTCTATCCAGTTCAGCTAATCCTTTCTGTAGTGTTTTACTAAATTTCATTTCTTCTTCTTCAATTGTATCTAGGATATATTTTTCTTGAGTTCTTAATTCTTTCCATATTGGTGCGAACTGATCGATTGCTATCTGTGCGATATCTCTTGCAAAGAGTCCTTCAATTTCTAATTTTCTTCCATGTCTTACGGCTCTTCTAATTAATCTTCGCAATATATACCCCTGTTGAGTTTTGGATGGAGTAACATCGTCCATGATAATCCATGTAGCAGCTTTGATATGGTCTGTAATAATTCTCTGTGATTCAAGAATATTTTTTTTGCTTAATTCTTTTACTTTCTCAAATATTGGTTTGCAGATATCTGTTTCATAGAAGTTATCAACCTCTTGGCTTACACAAGTAATTCTTTCTAAACCACCTCCAAAGTCCACATTATGTCTTCCTAAATCTTTGTATTCATTTCCTACCTTAAGGTATTCCATGAAAACATTGTTTCCAATTTCGACTAGTTCACCATTAATCTCATAAAATATTTCTGAATCTGGACCACATGGTCCACCTGTAGGCAATTCCCACCAATTATCTTCTTTACCATTTTCAATTATCCTGTCTCCGACCTTTGCATAAATTCCGTAATCTTTGAATATATCCGTCCATGCTTCAATTGATTCGGTATCTTTTGGAGCAGTATCATCTCCCTTAAATACTGTTGCATATATTTTGTTAATATCAAATCCCAATTCTTCGACAAAGAATTTCAGAGTCATTGTAATAGCTTCTTTTTTGAAGTAATCATTTAGTGACCAATTTCCAAGCATATTGAATGCGGTGTAATGGTATGCATCTCCGACTTCGTCTATATCTCCAGTTCTTATACATCTTTGAGAATTGACTAATCTTGTTCCACTTGGATGTTTTTCTCCCTGGAGAAAAGGAACTAAGGGGAACATTCCGGCGTTAACAAAAAGCACAGAAGGATCATTCTCTGGAACCAGAGGCGCACTGTTTATCTCTTTGTGATTGTTTCGCTCAAAAAACTTTATGTATTTTTCTCTTATCTCTTTGTAGGAAAGATGGTTCATAGAGGTAATTATATCAATTACATTTCTATTTAGCTATTTGTTTGAGGAGGCTCTTCCTGAGCTTTTTGTACCTGCTCGAAAAGCTGTTTTATAGTGTCATCTGTTGGAAGATCTGTAGCTAGATCTGGTTCTGGAGGAATTATTTCCAGAGGAGTCGAGATTTCTTCAACTACAGGTTCAGGAGCAACGAAGGTAACAGGTCCTTTAACTTCTTCTACAGGAACATCCTCTGGTTGTGTTTCAACTTTTTCTTTTATTTCTTCTACTTGAACTGGAGGCTCGATATATTCTGACTCTTGTCGCCCAATGAATGGCTGTATTGGTTCATTGGAGTGTGGCTCTTCCTGTCCTCTCATCTTATCTTCCTTCCAAACGTTAAAGATAATGATTGGAGCTACTATTGCCAGGATAATGACAACTAAGCCGATACCCACTATGAGAAGGATTCTCTTGCTTAAATCTATTCCAAAGATATTTATAGTCTCATCTTTTAATTCCTCTACTGTCTCTTGTATTGTAAATGTCCACTCTTTTGTTACTTCATGTCCAGCAGAATCTTTGAATGATGCTTCTGCTTTATGTATGCCCTCTACAAGATCTTCCTGCGGTTGATAGATGATGGTATATTCCTGTGCAGATATTTTGTTAATTTTTATATCTGAAGTTTTATCTACACTATCTAGCTTAAAGAGTATTGTACTTTCGTTAATATCTGCTTTTTCTGCAGAAATTAGAGAAGCTTTAACAGTTACCCTTTTGTTAGTTATCTTATCGGTGCTTAGTGGTGTCATATTTATAACTTGGGGCGAATCTATGATTGGGATATCATTTGTCGGTATATTGGATTGCCCAGATTTTGTAATTATAATCTCGGGAGATATTGCCAAACCTGAAACTTGTGGAGATTGGTTGTCTACTGCTTTAAGTATAATTTTGTATGTCCCAGTATCTAAACCAGAAGTTGGAAGATTGTAACTCCTAGTCTTAAAGGGGATGTTGCTGTTAATTGGAATCCAGTGATCTGTATTTGTGTAGTTCTTTGTAATGTAAAGCTGGTATTTGGTAATGAAATTTAAGTCGTTTGCCTCCCAAGATACTGTAATATTTTTACCTTTTGCTACAGTAGTAGGAGATACAGGACTTGTGATTTTGACAACTGGAATGTCATTTTTGGCAGGGCTTACATTTATAACCCACGATTGAGAGGCAAGGTGCATACTGTAACCATCATGAATGAATACGTTTGCTAGGTAGCTACCTGGAACATTTGTCGAGCCAGTAAATTTGAGAGTGAGTTTTCCAGAAGAGCCATCCTCTATTATTGTTGGTTTTAACCATTTTGCCTCTGGAGTAAATGAGTAGGAATAATTTACTCTGTCACCATCTTCATCTGCTGCAGATAGTGTATATTCGTAGACAGTTCCGGTTTTAATACTTTGAGATGGCTTCGAATTTGAAGGCTGAGATAAAAATACAGGTATGCTATTATTTGCTAATGCACGAAGACCAAGTACATCATATTGACTACTTATCTTACATCCAACACTTCCGCCGCCATCTTTTTGAATGATACCTAAGAGATCCACAACTCCAGACTTTGTTGGTGTAAATTTAAAACTAGTGGCAATTTCAATAGGAGCATTGTCGAATTTTTCACTATATATTGAGTTACCAGAAGAATCTGTAATATTTAATTCTGAAATTATTGCATTTGATAACCTAGCATCAATCTGTATTGTTACAGCTCTACCAACTTCTAGTGTGTATGGGTTAACATTTGGAAGAGAAATGATGCAAGGGTTCTCTTCGCTGACATCCAAATCTTCAAATGCTCTATTTCTAATATCGAAGTTACCATTTAGCACACCAAACACAACCAATGGAATTGAAAGTAGAAGAAAGAAGGTAAGGTATATGATAGATGCTTGAGCAGATTTTCTTGGGGCTTTTATTCTTTGCATTAATATATAATAGCTGTTATTTGTTGGTTTGTGCAAGTTGATCGTTTATATTCTCCTGCGCATTTTTAAGTGCAACATCGGGATCTTCACCATCTTCAACAACTGATGTTATCAATTGCTCAAAAGTTTGTTTTACAATAGCCTCGTCTCCCATCTGCCACGATTTCATATATGGAGCCATTTCAGCTATAGCTGTTAGATATAAATTCCCCGACATACTGCTATTCAACTCAGCTAAAGAATATGGCTCTCCGAATGCTCTAATCTTAGACTCATTAGAGAATTTGGCCATCATATTCTCTTTTTGTGCTAAGAAATTTATAAAGTCCCAAGCGATATCTGTATTCTGGGAAGATTTGTTTACTGCTTCTGCCCAGTAAGTTGAATAGTAGACTTTTTGTTCATTGGCTCCAAGTTGAGGAAGAGTTGCCATACCAAACTCAATTGTGGGCGAGGAAAGTATGACATCAAATGCTCTCCATGATGGAGCTATCATCATTCCTAATTTCCCAGAGTAAAACATTTCCAAATCGTATCTTAAATCAGGAGACCAAACTGCCTGCTTACCCGTAGCAAATTCTGTATATATATTGAGTATACTCTCAACTTTTGTGGTATTTAAAGTTACATTTGTTCTTGTCGAATCGATAAGTTCTACCCCCTCTTGCAGAAGCAAGAACGAAAGAATTTCTGAAGCATGAAGAATATTCCTTGAGGTGCCTATTGCTAATCCAGACTGTGTAATCTTTCCAGAAGAATCTTTCTTTGTTAATTTATGCGCTAAATCTATTAAAGAATCCCAATCTTTTGGAGGTTCAGAAAATCCTGCATCTGCTAACAACTGCTTATTGTAAAAAAGTACTAAACCGTCAATTTCCAAGGGTAAAGCGTAGAGTTTCCCGTCTTTAGCGGTAAAATCACTTAGAGCGGTAGGATAAAAGATCTCGGAATATTGATCTCTAGCCATAATATCTTCAGGTAGTGGAGAGAGGTATGAATAGTATTTAGGTGTCCATGTGTTGTGTATCCTGAATATATCTGGAGCAGGCTCTGTAGAACTTGAAGCTTGCTGAAGTCTAGTGAAGAGTCTACTTTCGTAATTTGAAGAAGTTTGTTGAGAATAAAGAATCTTTACGCCAGGATGAGTGGACTCATATTCGTCAATGAGAGGTTGTATAACAGAGGATGGCTCCCAAAGTCCCCAATATACTAATTCAACATTTTTTACTTCTCCATCATTATTTTCTTTTACTTTGGAAAGCAGCAGATATGATCCAATCCCAGCCAAAAGCAAGAAAAGTGCAATGGCTATTATGATTATGATTTTTTTATTCTTTAATTCCATGTATATAAGTATTAAACTATATTTCTCTCTCTGCTACAACAACCAATCTTTTTGTCCCTATACCTAGGGGCCAACAGGTCATCAAAGTTACTGTTTCTTTGTTGTTTTGTGTTTGTAAGATGCTAAAATCATCAGGAGCAACTATTTTCTTATTTCTCACAACATATGTAAAAGTTTCTTTATCTTTTGTAATAATGACATCTTGACCAATATCTATGTTGTTTAACCTTGAAAATATTGTTTCAGGCAAATTCTTATGATTTCTAAAAAAAGAATCTACTGCACTATGTCCGTAGATGAATGAATTCCCGCCATCTCCAGGTAAGGGTGTCCCTTTAAAATGTGCTACTCCATATTTAAGGTATCTGTTATAAATTTTCTCATCGCTACTTTCTACATTCGGAGATATTTTAATATCTTTAATTCCGACACTAGTGATAGAGATATACATATCTTTGTCATACTTAGTATCTACGGCAATCTCTTTTTGAGTCCCAGACTTTGGATCATACGAGTATTGGCTTGCTATCTCTATGTCCCCAATCTGTTCTGCAAGATTGGCGAAGTAACTTTTTCCTGGGTCATAGTAAGCGAATTGTTTTTCGATATATTGCTTATACGAATCTGGTACTGGTTTGATTTTAAATTCTGTCCTAATTCTTTCAATTACACCATCTAAAAAAGAGCCGGTTAAAGGGATTATCTGTGTACTAACAATTATCAAGCCAACGAAAGCCAGTATCCCTGATATCCAAAGTCGAACATTTTTAGTTTTCTTTTCATCCTTTACAGGGACGTTCCATTCGTTTGTCATAGCACTTGATATTACCAGATCTGGGAGATCTTTTTAATGTCTGAATATATCACTAGCATATAATTATATTGTTTGCTAAAATCTTTGGTTATGACAAAAAGAGATTACTATGAAGTTCTTGGTGTAGAAAAGAAAGCTACACAAGAAGAATTAAAAAAAGCATACAGGAAACTAGTAAAAAAATATCATCCAGATGTAAACAAAGATTCTGATGCTGAAGAAAAATTTAGAGAGGTTCAAGAGGCATACGAGGTACTTTCGGATGAATCTAAGAGATCTGCATATGACCAATATGGGCATGCTGGCACTGCTGGTTTTAATTCTGGTTCAACAAACGGATATGATTTCGGTGGTGCACCTTTCGACATGGGTGATATATTTAATACCTTCTTTGGTGGTGGTAATGATTTTGGTTTTAATTTCTCAGGTTTCAATGAACAGTCAAGAGTAGATAAGGGAGCAGATCTTCGTTACAGGGTGAGGTTGAGCTTTCAGGAAGCAATGAAGGGTGGTGAGTATGAAATAAAAATAACGAGAGATGTAGAGTGTGAAGTATGTAATGGTAGTGGCAGCTCGGATGGTAAAACAGAAAAATGCTCTGTATGTGGCGGAAGTGGTCAAGAAAGAAAGGTTAGGGCTACAATTCTTGGACAAATAGCTGTTATGTCAACCTGCTCAAAATGTCATGGGAGCGGAAAAGAAATAAAAAATCCATGTAAATCTTGTAGAGGAAGCGGAGTAAAATCTGTACAGGAAAACATAAAGATAAAGATCCCTGCAGGAGCATATGATGGAATGGTTCTTAAGTTTGGAAATGGTGGAAATGTAGGCAGAGATGGTATCGGAGATCTATATGTAGAAGTAGAGGTCGAGCCATCTGAGAAGTTCGAGAGAAGAGTAAACGATATATACTCTGAAGAGAATATCCCTGTTTACAAAGCGGTCCTAGGTGGAGATATACAGGTAGATACAATCCTAGGTGAAGTCAAGCTTAAAATTCCAAAGGGAACTCAATCTGGAACAATATTTAAACTAAAGGAGAAGGGTTGTGTAGTACTAAATTCAGATAACAAAAGAGGAGATCATTATGTTAGAATAACAGTAGATATACCATCCAGGTTATCTAGTAAAGAGAAAGAACTCTGGGAGAATCTCTCTAGGGTGTAGATTTGGTTTTGAGTATAGAATGTGTTATACTAAATCTGAAAGTTATACAAAGAGAAGGTGGGATGGAAATTCTCACCTTTTTTATTATTACAAGCATATTAATTTTAATATATTTTAACCATGGCAATGACATCAGAATTTGTTGCTGCAATAAATCAAATCTCTGCTGAAAGAGGTATTGAAAAAGAAGACATATTTAAAGCTCTAGAGTCAGCTATTCTTGTTGCATACAAAAAAGAAAAATACTTCGACCTTTCACTCTCTGAAGAAGAGAAGGAAGAGCTTGGAGATAATCTCTCTGTAGAATTAGATAGAGAGACTGGAGAGTTCAAGCTCATAGCTACAAAAGAAGTTGTACAAAAAATAAAAGATGATAATAAAGAAATTTCTGTATCTGAAGCAGAAATGATTTCTCCAAGTGTTGAAGTAGGAGATTCTGTACAGATAGAGATGCCTTCTGAAGATCTCGGTAGAATTGCTGCTCAAACAGCAAAACAGGTCATACTTCAGAAGATAAGAGAGTCTGAGAAGGATGCAGTTCTTGGAGAATTTAGTGATAAGGTTGGCGAAATATTTACAGCGCTAATGCAAAGGATGCAAAATGGACAGGTTATATTTGAAATTGGAAAAGCAACTGCAATTATGCCCCAAGAAGAGCAAATTTCTAATGAATTTTACAGATTAGGAGATAGATATAAAGTGCTTTTGAAAAGTATAGACGATGCAGACATGATTGTGTCTAGGGCAGACCCAGCTTTCTTAGTCGAGCTTTTCAAATTAGAAGTTCCAGAGATAGAGTCTGGTGTCGTAGAAATAAAGGCAGTAGCAAGAGAGGCAGGTTCTAGAAGTAAGATAGCAGTAGTCTCTCATCAGGAAGGTGTAGATCCAATTGGCTCATGTGTAGGTCAAAGAGGTATTCGTATCGCTAATGTTATGAATGAAATTGGAGAGGAAAAAATAGATATCATCGAGTGGGATGAGGACCCTGACAGATTTGTAGCTAATGCACTAAGCCCAGCAAAAATTGAGAGTGTAAAGATTAAGGAAGATACGGCAACAGTAAAAGTAGATGATGAGCAGTTGTCTTTGGCTATCGGTAGAGAGGGACAGAATGTAAGATTGGCATGGAAATTAACAGGTATAAAAATTGACATTGTTGGTTCTTCAGGTAAAACACCAGAGAAGAAAGAGAAAGTAGAAGAAACAGAGGAAGTTAAAGAAGAAGTGAAAGAGGAAGATGTAGAGAAGAAAGTAAAAAAAACAAAGAAGAGAAAAAAAGAAGAAAAATCAGAAGAATAATATTATGGGAAGGTTTATATGTCTAAGAAAGTTACAAATAAAATTGAAGAGTGTGAGAGAGTACCAATTGTAACAATCCTTGGGCATGTAGATCATGGAAAAACTTCAATACTAGACAAGATAAGAGAAACAGATGTTCAAGCATGTGAAGTTGGTGGAATTACACAGAAGGTTTCCCTTTTTACAATAAAAGTAAAAGATGGTAAGCAGATAACATTTGTAGATACTCCAGGGCATGAAGCTTTTGATTTGATGAGATCCCGAGGAGGAAGTATTGCAGATATTGTCCTTTTGGTAGTAGCTGCAGATGATGGTGTTAAACCTCAAACAAAAGAATCTATTGATATTATCAACAGATCTTCTGCTAAACCAATCGTTGTCATAAATAAATGTGATCTTCCTAATATAGATTTGCCAAAAGTAAAAAGAGATATTGTAAGCAATGGCCTTCAAA
>CAZHVM010000005.1:0-6876 GCA_964536135.1 uncultured Candidatus Saccharibacteria bacterium
GCCCTTTGTTCTTCAGACAAATGCTCTACCAGCTGAGCTATCTCGGCATTCACATGATGATAACAAGTAAAGAAGAAATTTTCAATTCTTTCCTACCCTTAATATCTTTTCTTTAAAATCATTTTTACTAAATCTTTTTGCATACTCTCCAATCTTTTTGTGGCTCCATTTCTTTTTTTCAAACATATTAAACACCCTCTCGAATTCTTGGATTTCTAATGTGTTAAAGAACAAACCAGTAGAACTCTCTCTCAAACTCTCAACAGTACCCCCACCTCTGTAAGCAAGAACAGGAGTACCACACAACATTGCTTCAATTGGAAAGATTCCAAAATCCTCAACACCACACTGGATATATCCCGAAGCCTTTGCAAGTAATTCCCATTTCTCTTGGTCAGAGATCTTTCCTAAAAACTGGATATTCTTGTATCTTTTATATTTCCTTTTAAACTTCTTCTCCATACTACCCGTACCTATGATTCTAAGCTCAAAGCCTAATTTACTTGCACACTCTAAAAGAAAATCCCCTCTTTTATTTGGCTCAAAAGGTGCACCAGAGACAAAGTAGTCATATCTATCTTCATATATCTCTCCAATATATTCATCTACAGGAGGATATATTACATAATCTATTTTTTTCCCCCAATATTTCTGAGCACGATCTTTTGTAAAATTGGAGTTCGCAATTATGATATCTGGCCTGTTACATGCAGAGGTATCCCATACCCTCATTTTGTTTAGAATCATGCTCCATATGAATTTAAATATCCCGTATTTTTCTCCTACACGCTTAGTATATATCCCCCTCATGTCCCACACATACCTCATAGGAGAGTGAAGATAGCAGATATGCTTACAGCGGACTGGAGTAATTACACCGTGGGCTACACTTGAACTAGAGGAAATTACTAAATCGTAGTTAGAGAAGTCGAACTGCTCTATGGCAAATGACCATAGAGGGAATGTATATCTGTAAATCTTTTTGATGAGGGGAAACTTGTTTAAAAAGGAAAAATGTATGTTTGAATTATTTATCTTCTGCGAAATGTCTCTCTTGTTTCCAAACAGAGCGTAAATATCTGCTTGGGGATATATATCTAGGAATTTCTCCAACACCCTATTAGCACCACCCATACTGAAAAGAGACTCTGTGACAAAAGCTACTCTATTTCTCATATACTATGATAGTGCCCCTACCCTTTGTAAAATTCCTAGGCTTTGCAAATACCATCAGGCCACCAAAAATAATTAGAATTACACCACCTACGAGAATGGCTTTGTCAAAAGGGATAGCTGTGTTAATTGGAGTGTATGACTTAGTTCCAATTTCAAATATAGCAGAATCTGGTTTCACCTTCAGGATATTTGTCGGAGGACTTCCATCTATTAACATCACACTCTGAAAAAGATTCTCTCCATTGTCAAATTCCCAATCCAATGTTGTGTTCCCTGACTTCACAATTTTAAATTCTAATCTCGCCATAACATCTGGTTTAGTACCTGTTTTATACAAAGTCCCACTTCCAGATTGTGTAAACCCCGTAAGCATTACAACACCATCCTCGTTGTCAATTGTACTCTCATCATTTGGCCACTGTTCAAACAGTGCATTATTCCTTTCCGCTTTTTCTAACTCTAAATATTCCGGATCAAAAGTTATTACAAATCTAGCAGATGTGAGTTCTTTTCCTCCACTATCTATAAGGACATCTACTAAAAATCCCTCATCCTTGTTAACAATACTCCCACCATCTGGGTAAAAAGAAAAATTTGGTTCAGAAGCAAAAGCACTTTTTACTGGTAAAAACATTAATGGTAAAAGGATTAGGAATGATTTTAGTATTCTACTTGTTGTCATAATTAAAATATTACCATAATATATGGAGGTATGGAAAATTTAAAAGTACTTTTACTCGCAGTAATACAGGGCCTATCAGAACTACTTCCAATATCTAGTAGCGGACATCTCATACTTTTGGGAAGAATAATCGACATAGAGGTATCTACACTTCTTCTTACTACACTACACATTGGAACAAGCCTCGCTATTATTATCTTTTTCCGAAAGAGACTTTTTTCAAACCTATTTACAAAAAAGAAACTTATCTTTTACCTTAAAATTTTGGTTTCAATTATTCCAGCAGCAGTATTAGGGATGTTGTACGAAGACAAAGTTGAGCAGATACTCCGATTTTCTTGGATCATTGCTGCTTCTCTTATATTCTGGGGAATATTGATGATAATTGCTGACTTTCTGAAACTTGAAAAGAAGATAACGAGAGTAGAAGATATTTCGTGGAAGAAAGCACTTGTTATCGGAGTATCACAAGTAATTGCATTAATCCCAGGAACATCTAGATCTGGGATTGCAACTTTAACTGGTATAACTTTGGGAATAGATAAGTATAAAGCTTTTGAGTACAGTTTAATCTTAGGAATTCCAATACTTCTTGGATCATCTGTATGGGAGATATGGAAAGCGCTCATTACTGAACCTAATTACTCTGCCGAATTACTTCCAGTTGCTTTACTCAAGATTGGTATAGTAATAATCGTTCCTTTCATTGTTGGCTACTTTTCTCTCATGGTCTTAAAGAGAATAAGACGGGAGAAATGGTTAACAGTATTTGGAATTTATAGAATAATACTTGGAGCGATTATCTTACTCTTCTTATAATACAGCTCTCAAATCTACTCCCGTCATATTCGCAGGTATCTCCATTCCCATCAGTCCCAAACATGTTGGAGCAATGTCTGCCAACAAACCCGTTTGTCTTGCATTTGGTCCAGTTCCAATCTTTCGAATAGGAATTCCAGCTTTTGGATAAACCTCTTCCATATCGGTGAGTAGAATTAATGGTACAGGATTATTTGTATGTGCAATATCTACTTCCTTAGTAACTCTGTTTATCATGGTCTCACAATTTCCATGATCTGCAGTAATGATAACTGCACCTCCCATAGCTAAAGTCTCTTTCGTAATCTCCCTAACACATTCATCTACAATCTCATTACTCTTAACTGTAGCATTGAAATCTCCTGTATGACCAACCATATCTGGATTAGCAAAATTCATAAGGATAAAGCTGTAACCATTTGTTGAGGCCTCTTTTATTCTTCTTATCGCCTCATCCCTAATTAACAGTGCACTCATCTCGGGAACTTGGGCATAGTCATCTACCTTTGGAGAGGGGATATTAAAAAAATCTTCTCCTTCGTGAGGCTCTTCAATACCACCATTAAAGAAATATGTAACATGCATATACTTTTCTGTCTCAGAGATATGTATCTGTTTTTTACCATTCTCAGATAAATGTTCTGCAAGAGATTTCTTAACTGGAAGAGGTGGAAATACTACATTTGCAGTTAACCCTTCTTCGTAACCTGTCATCGTCGCAAAGTAAATATCGTTCGGATAGTTTCTTCTACTAAAATGTGTAAAATCCTTTTGAACAAAGACCTTAGTCAACTGCCTCGCCCTATCCTCTCTAAAATTCCAAAAGAGTACAGCATCTCCTTCCTTTACAACTCCAACTGGGAGCCCTTGTGAATCTACACATACTCTTGGCTTAAAATGTTCATCGTTCTCTCCCAAGGTATATGCTTTCTGTACAACCTCTCTTGGATCTACAAATGTCTCGTCTGAAATTCCTACCATACATTCATATGCCAACTTCGTTCTTTCCCACCGACTATCTCTGTCCATACCGTAAAATCTTCCCATCATGCTAGAGATCTTTCCAATTCCAAGCTCTGCAAGTTTTTCAACTAATTTGCTTACATACAAATACCCATCCTTCTGACCTGTATCTCTACCATCTAACATAATATGAATGTATGGATCTATACCATAGGCTTTACACACCTCTAAAATGGAGAAAAGATGTTTAATATGTCCATGAACACCAGCAGCACTTAGTACACCTGTTAGATGCAGCTTAGAACCTCTCTTGTGAACAAGATCTATCATTTCCTTGATTACAGAATTGGTATCTAGTTCCCTTGCAGATATTGCGTCATTTATTCTTGGCAACGTCTGGTACACCACTTGACCAGCGCCTATATTCAAATGTCCAACTTCAGAGTTTCCAGCTTCTTCGGATGGAAGTCCAACATGTGTCCCGGAAGCGTGTATTAACGTAGATCTTCCATAGGTCCACACAGTATCTAAAAATGGAGTCTTTGCAGCTAAGACCGCGTTCCCCTCAGGATCTGGATGCACACCAAATCCATCCATGATAATTAGAGTTACAAACTTTCTCACATCTAAAACTCTCTGAGCATCTTCTACACTTTTCGATTGTTTTTTAAATATGTTCATAAAACAGTAGTAATAATTTGAGACCTTAATTATAATATACCGTAATGGTTGATTTACGCAAAAAAGATATACAAAAATTAAGTACTGACCTTCTAGATATTGTAAAAAATCTAAATCTAGAGAAGAAGAAAGAGAGATTAATCAATCTCCAAAATGAAACATTGAAAGAAAATTTCTGGAATGACTCAGTACACGCAAGAGAAGTAATGAGTGAGGTTGGTACTCTCCAAGAAGAGATAAACAACATAGACTCTCTTAAGGGAGATATTAATTCTCTGGTAGAGATATTTGACTCAACAACAAAAGAAACAGAACAAAACAACCTCATTGAAGAATATGAATCTCTTAGAGAAAAGTTAGATAAATTCTCCATGACAAAATTTCTCTCTGGTAAATATGACAGTGCAGATTGCATACTTTCAATACATGCAGGACAGGGAGGCACTGAAGCTAACGATTGGGCCCAAATTCTTTTTAGAATGTACACTATGTACTGCGACAAGCAGGGATGGAAATACGAGGTTTTAAATATGGTTAAAGGAAATGAAACAGGTATATCTTCAGTTACAATTTCAGTCTCTGGTAAATACGCGTACGGAATGCTCAAAAAAGAATCTGGAACACACAGACTCGTTAGGATTTCTCCATTTAATTCACAAGGTTTACGACAAACAACATTTGCAGGGGTTGAGGTTCTACCTATGATGGAAACCTTGGACAAAGAAATTGAAATTCCAGAAAAAGATATTGACTTTAAGGCTGTACTCTCAGGGGGACCTGGTGGCCAAAACGTAAACAAGACCTCTTCGGCAGTTATGGTTACACACATTCCAACTGGTATAACTATCCATTCCTCTAGCCAAAGAAGCCAAACACAAAACAGAGAGAATGCCATGAAAATTCTCAAAGCAAAACTCTGGAAGATTAAACAAGAAGAACGGGTAGATGAAATCTCCGAAATAAAAGGTGACTACAAGGTAGCTGGATGGGGAAATCAAATTAGAAATTACATATTACATCCATATAAATTAGTAAGAGATTTACGTACAAATGTAGAGTCTTCGGATCCAGAAAATATCCTAGATGGTAATATTGAGAATTTTATTGAAGCTCAAACCAAATTAAAGTAAGATATATGGTATGCTATACAATTAAACTGTCTAATCCTGCTCATGTTACTTTTTGACAAAGTTACAAAGAAATATAACGAACACATAACTGCTCTTGAGGATGTAGATTTCAAAGTTGATACAGGAGAATTTCTCTTTATGGTTGGGCCATCTGGTGCTGGGAAAACAACTCTCATGAGGTTGCTCATTCGTGAAGAGATACCTACATCGGGGAGTATATTCTTTGATAAAATCGAAGTCCCGAAACTTCCTTCACGTTTACTTCCAGATTATAGGCAAAGACTTGGAATAGTATTTCAGGACATTAAATTACTAAGTAATAAAACACTCCTAGAGAATATAGAATTCGCTCTAGAAATTCTTGGGAAAGAAGATAAAGAGGTTAAAGAAACTTCAGAATATCTATTAGAAACTGTTGGTTTACAAGATAGAGGAGAACTCTTTCCAGCCCAACTTTCTGGTGGAGAACAACAAAGAGGTGCAATAGCAAGAGCACTCGCGAACAATCCTGAATTGTTCATCGCGGATGAACCGACAGGAAACCTAGACCCAGATAATGCATTTCAAGTTCTAGATATACTTCGCAAAATCAACAAATCTGGCACTACAGTTATGGTAATTACCCACGACAGAGACATAGTAAACGATATGAAAACTAGAGTCATTAGAATAGATAAAGGGAAAATAATTGGAGATAGTCAAGGTGATTATGATCATCATAAAGCTCCCAAGAAAGAAACAACTGAGATTAAAAAAATTGAGAAATTTGAGATTAAGGATGAAACTCTAAAAAAATTGGATACAGATATTCAAGAAATACTCACGAAAGCAAAAATAGACAGCATAGATATGGTTTTAAATCTTACGGATTCAGATTTAGATAATTTAAAATTCTCCAAAGAGCAGAAAGATTCTTTAGAGAAGTATTTAGATGAATATTTAAATAATAAGAAGAAATAGAATGGCAAAAACAAAGAAAATAATAGAAACAGCAAAAAAAAATGTAAAAAGAAATAAATGGCTTTCTCTTTCTACGATATTCGTATCCACCATAGTTTTAACAATTTCTTCCTTCTTCATAAGTGTAGCTATAATTGGAAGGAAGGCTGTAGATTACTACGAACAGAAGGCTCAGGTTATAATCTTTTTCAAGAAAGAAACTACAGAGACAGATATTCTTACTCTAAGAGACAAGCTTTTTGATCCTGCTCTTGTAGAGGATATTCAATATGTATCGCAAGAGGAAGCATTAAAAATATATCAGGATGATTTCGCAGATAATCCAGATTTAATCTCTACAGTAACTGCAGATTCCCTACCTCCAAGTTTGGAAATTAGAGCTAAATCCGTAGAAAACCTACTAACCGTCATTGAAACCATTAACACAGAGAAGCAAACAAATCCAAATATAGATGAGGTTATGTA
>CAZHVM010000005.1:6886-15719 GCA_964536135.1 uncultured Candidatus Saccharibacteria bacterium
TGTATTTTAAGGATGTTGTTGAGAATTTGAGAACTCTTTCAAATATAATAAACATAGGGGCAGTATTGTTAATTTCTGCTCTTTTGATAATTACTTTCTCTTTAATCCGAATTACAATTGGTTTCAATATTAATGCACATAAAGAAGAGATTCAAATTATGAATCTAGTCGGTAGTACAGATAGCTTTATAAAGACTCCATTCATAATGGAAGGTGCTTTCTACGGTATGGTAGGAGGTTTACTGGCAGCTACATTAATAATTGTTCCTTGGTATACCGTAATTGTGTATACACAGGGGACAGACTTTTCATATTGGTTGAATCAAACATTGGTAGATTTTAATTTAGAATTTCTTAAGTCTGTAAATATTGCTTTCGTACCAATATACTATGTAATACACTTAGTATTTGGTGGTCTAATTGGTATGATTAGTAGTATAAGTGCAGTTAAGAAGTATTTACAGTAATGAATAAAAAAAGAATTGTAAAAATACTAGTAATACTACTTTTTGTGACACTTTCTTTTGTGTTGTTATCCAAACCAACTACTCCTAAAGCTTATGCCGTGTCTTGTCCTTCAAGTATGAATCCTGACTCCATCGAATGCCTAGATTACCTAAGAGATCAACAAGAAAAAGTACAAAAACAGCAAGGAACAATACAAAAGCAATTAAGTAATGAGGCATACCAACAACTCTCTTTGCAAGAAAAAATTACATACATGACGAATCAGATTGAGCAGACAGAGAAAGTTATAAAATCCTTAGAAGTAGAAATAGCAGCTAACGATGTTGAAATAAAACTTCTAGAAAAAGATATCACCGAGAAAGAGGACTCAGTCTCTATACTTAGACAAGAAACAGATATACTGGAAAAAACTGTAAATCAGAGAGTTACCGAATCATACAAATATTCTTTTGTTGGCCCACTTGAGATATTTTTGGATGTTAAATCCCTCTCATCGGCACTTAGAAGAACAAAATATTTAATTGCGACAAGGAGTCAGGATATCGTATCCCTAGAAGAATACAGCTTTAAAATTGTTGATTTAAGAAAGGAAGAAGAAGAGTTGGCAAAACAGAAAGCTTCGGTTCAGATTAAAAGGAATAGCACTGAAGAAGAGAAATTAAGTTTGGCAAAAGAAGCTCAAAATCTTGCTTCCCAGAAAGCAGAAAAAGATAGATTACTTGTACAATCTAGAGCAAATGAAGCACAATTAAAAGCAACATATGAAGCAAATATCAAAAAACAAAATGCTCTAGATGCAGCAATAATTGCATATATAAATGAGCATGGTGATCAAGCAAGAATGTCCGGCAGAGTAAAAGCTGGGGATTGGATTGGCAGGATGGGGAATACTGGATACTCTACTGGGGCCCATCTACACTTTTCAGTTAGGAATTCATTCGTTTCAGGTAAAGTATGTCAAGGAAACATTCCTATTCTAAGTGGATATCTTAGACAAGGCTCTGCTTCATGGATAATTGGATGGGATGGTTGGAAATGGCCATATATGTACTCTGGTTCGATGAGATTACCAATCGCAGGACCATATGTAATTATGACCCAAAATTATCATAGCGGTTATGCAATAGATCTTAAATCATACAAAACTGACAGAACGACAAATTATGGAGCCCCAATTTATGCAATTCTCCCAGGTACACTATATCGAGGAGTAGATGGTAACGGTGGTGTATACGCATATATCAAACATGATAATGGCTGGGTAAGTTGTTATCTTCACATTCAAGAATAGTCACCCCTTTCCCATTTCCTCATATTCTGCTAAACTATAGCTTAATAAATTCATAGCAGTCCTTTAATGGCAAAAAGTACTAAAAAGACCACTAAGAAAATAGTTGTCAAAAAAGCCCCAGCAAAGAAAGTCCGTATAGTTGTGAAGAAGCCAGATTTTTCAAAGATAAAAGAGATAGATTTTAAACCGACAGCAAAGATTCTTGGTTTAATACTCATCATTGTATCTGCATTTGCATTAATAGATCTTTCCGTTCAGTATCTTAATAACGATTACAGTGTAGCTGTAGTAGATGGTACAAGGATCTCTAAGTCCAAGTGGCATAAGACATTAGAAAGTGCATACGGTTCTTCTGTTGCACAACAGCTAATAGATGAACAGATAATAAAATCAGAGGCTAAGAAAGCTGATATAGCTGCTTCTAAGGAAGAGATAGAGCAACAGATTACAGATATTGAAACAAGTTTAGGTGGGAAAGAGGCTCTAGACACAGCATTAGTTGCGAATAATATTACATTGGAACAATTAAAAGAGCAGGTTGAACTAGATATTCTTTCTACAAAGATTTTAACTCCACAGATTGAATATACTGAGGATGATGTTAAAAGCTTCTTCAACCAATATAGTGATGTAATCTTTCCAGATGAAACAGCATCACTTGAAGATGGCGAGAAGTTAGATTTCGATCAATACAAGGAAGAAACAGAAGAGGTATATATACAACAGCAGGTACAAAGTACTCAGAGCTCTTGGCTGACAGAGGTCGAGGCAAGCTATAGAATACAAGATAATTCCGTAAGTAGACCAAAGTATGGATTTTTAACAACTACTATAAATATCATTAATAACCTATTTGAGAGTAGTAAGGAAGCAGAGTAATCTGCATTGGTATGTAAGTGAAAGAGGAGGTCCTTAGACCTCCTCTTTTTTTATATCCCCTCTTTCGGTTCTACAAGACCATACCCACCCCGTTTCCTTTTGTAAAGCATACAAATTTTGTTGTTGCCTTTGTTTCTAAAAAGATATTGATCGTATCCTGCCAATTCCATCCTCTCTATAGCCTCTCCTTCTTCTATTGGGGACATATCTTCTACAACTTTTCTTTTAGCTATCTTTGGAATGTAGTCTGAGTAATCATCTACCTCCACACCTGACTCTTCTTCGAGTGCTCTTATAGCTTCTTGAGCTTCCAATATTTTCCAAGATGCCTTACCTTCCCAATATTCTTTTTTGTCGTTGTATCTTTTTAATCTTCTAAACAAAATATCTGTTCCCTTATCTATATTTGCATACATATCACTTCCCCTCTCCTCTACTCTTACAACTGTATTCGGGAGTTTTACATTAATATCCAATCTAAAGTCATGTTCTACTCCTTTGCTGTGTACAAACTCTTTAAGGAATACTTCTATGGATGTAGCCTCAGAAAAAAGATTCTCCTTTTTCATAATCTTCTCTAATACATACTTTTTTAGAGCTTCTGTTGAATCCATACCTACAAATGACACTTGTATATCTTTCTCTTCCATACCTTTTTCCTAATAATTTATATATACTAAATAATATATTTTTTAATATATGCATAGCAAATATATTTTATCTTCTAATATTATGACAGACCCTATACAGAGTGTGAGTAAGGTTGAGAAGTCTGAATTTGTATTACCAGTATATGGAGAGTATTTTAAGAAAATAGATATTGATAATCAGACGGTATATTTACAAGAGGATATAGAGCAAGATGAGAACGAGGCAAAGGAGCGAATTCTTATTACACAGGACTATATGGCATTTTTAACATCTGCAAAGAGGAATGTTTGGGAAATAGATGAGGAAGCATTAAAGGCTCTTGTTGAGAAAGGTAATACACTAAGTGAGGAATTTATAAATTGTGATTCTGAAGATTCTTTTAGGGATTTGAAAGAGGAAGAAGGGGAGATACAGATAGAGATTACCCCTATTGCTGATGATTACGAATTAAAGGGATTACTAGATACACAAATTAATCATAGGTTATATCCTTAATATTGCAGAAAAAGGTTTAGATATATATAATAGGTCTGGTGATAGATAATCCGCGATAGCTCAACGGTAGAGCAAACGGCTGTTAACCGTTCGGTTACAGGTTCGAATCCTGTTCGCGGAGTTTTATTCTACCCTTCCACAGACAAACCTATCATCAAACACAGGTTCATATATATATGGTGCTTTTTTACTACTTGCACTAAAGATATAAATATCTGGATTTTCTTTCAAAGGTATATACTTTTTAACTTTTACACCAATCTCTTCCAATTCATCTGAGACATAGTCAATATTGTCACCAATATAATCTGTAAAAAAAAATATATATTTAGACTCGTTTAATTCAAAATATATAATATTCTTGTTTGGAAAAATTTCTTTATACTCCCCAAATTTAAAACTATCATTTAAATCTAAAAATCTCTGAAGTATTTTGTATTTAATAAACTCCCGACCCTTTTCTTCCATAATCAGATTTTATAATATATCCGTTCTATTTGACAGATTGAATTAAATCTCATATTCAGTAATATGCTATCCTATTACATATGGAAACAATAACAGGAAGAATATACAACAAAGCATTTGAACTCCTTGATGAACATCCCGAAGGTATACGATGGTCAGAACTAATATCTCAAATTATTGAATCTGACTCTACCCTTCATCCTAAAACAGTTAATGGTTGTATATGGAAACTTGTTGAGAAATTTTCAGATAAAGTCTACAAACCTGAAAAAGGCCTTTTTAAATTGTTAAAATATAAGGCATAATATTGCTATGTGGACATGTAACACGTGTGGAAGAGTATTTGAAAGAACAAACCAACAACACAGTTGTAAATTAATTCCACTAGAGCAACATTTCAAAAACAAACCATTAGCTAAAGAACTCTTTAATTATTTATTAAACAAAATTAACAAAGATATTGGTCAATACAAAATTATATCCCTACCCTGCTGTATTCATTTATTTGGTAATTACGATTTTCTAGCTGCACTGCCACATAAAGACAGGTTAGAAATTAGATTCAGTTCTATAGAAAAGATTGATAGCCTCCGAATAGTCCAATCTGTTCTTTTAAGTCAAAAATCTACAAAGTTCTGTATTGATATTAAACACAAAGAGGAAATTGATACTGAACTACTGAAATGGTTGAGAAATTCGTATAATTTAAAAACTATTTAAATTATTTGGTAAACACAAATATGACAAAAAATCCTATATATAATGCTTTAGTAGCAGTCCTTTATATCGTTTGTGTTGTTCTCGTAATGAACTGGGCATCAAACAATGTATTCATGGAGAATTCCTTACTTATGCCAGTAATGATAATATCTCTTTTCACTCTCTCCGCAGCACTTATGGGATATGTCTTCTGTTACCAACCACTAAGGTTATATCTAGATGGAAAGAAAGAAGAAGCAGTTAAGCTATTTATCCAAACAATTGCAATATTTGCTATTATTCCATTCGGTATCCTACTATTATTTATACTAAGAATTCTTCCTTAGTTTCCTCCCCAAATAATCCAGTAAATTGCCTCTCCGTAATCAAAGGCCTAAGTTTCTCTTTGAACTCATCCATGGACATACCTAAACCAAACATGGCATTCTTAATTGCATCAGAAAACTCTGCTTTATTTGTATCTGGTAGGAATTTAACCATCCTTACTATCTTAACAAACCATCCAGCAGCTTCCCTACCCTTCTTGTCAGACTCATCCCTAATCGCAATAACATGGGAAGCAATCTCCATATCTCTCCATTCATCACCAAACAGTGGTCCTGAAAAATTACTCTCTTGTTTTAACTGTTCAATATATTTCTTTGCTTTATCAAATGTAAAATTCATAGTAACAAATTTTTGTGCTAAATATAGCTGCTCTCTGTAAACATCTTCTTGTGTATATTGCTTCCCTCTATCTCTTCCTTTTACGATATTTTCTGCTTCAGTCAAAAGTAATGAAACAGTGTATGAAAGAATCTTCTCATCTACAAACTTTTGTACAACAGGAGACAAACCTTCCACATATTTTATTGCATCACGTACAACATCTGGACTACGACTAACGCTCCTTGCAAACTCAGTAACCGTCAATTTTATATCCTCATTCTCCTTTAATACCTTCATTCTTTGCCACAAGCTATTTATTACCTGTGCATCTTGAGCAGAAGTCATTTTATTCTGTAAATTCTCAGTTATCTGAATTTCTATAACTTCATATGGATTTAACTCTCTATTCGCTACACTTACCTTTAAAGGTAAAATCTCCCCCTCAAGATTTATTTGTGATACTGCCATATATCTGTGTTGCCCTGCAATTACTCTGACAAAGCATCCATCTTCAGTAGAGACAATATCCCCTATACACGCTTGAAGCTGTCCATGTTCTTTTATGCTACTTTTCAATGTATCTACAAATTTATCATCAAATGGACGGATATTATCTGCTAAAACAATTCTTTCTATTGGTACATTGAATATCTCATAATGCAACATCTCCGATTCCCTAAAATTTCTATAATCCTCTAAAGTCTCTATATCTCTAACTTTTTGAATGGGAAGATTTTCTATTACGCTTGGTTCAGTCATAATTTCTAGATTACAAGTAAGTGATACGTCTTATAATGTTAAATTATATATACTAGCTCCTTGATTTACAAAAGTCTATCCTGTTCCCAACGCCTAAATTTTTTACCAGTCTTTTCCATATTTTGAAACTTCCAATAATCCTTATCTAGCTTGTGCAAAACTCCATTACAAAAAGGTTTAATGGGACAAGTGTAATATGGGGCAATTGCCCTCTGGTCTCTAGTACAACCCATACTTCCAATTACCCACAAAGCTTCAGATACAAGTCTTGGTTCCCAATTGTATTGCTTACATAATTTCGAAATAAGGGGAAGGAAAATATTGTATGCTAAATCTGCTCTGTATATATCGTATCCTACCTCTACTATACCTGTTTCTATAGCTATTCTACAAAGTTGGAAATCAACAGGAAGTCCAAATTCAGTAGCCGATTCCAATTCATGCACACCATATCTTACGACCCATTGGAGAAAAAGTGGTGTAAGTTTAGGTCCAAGTCTTAGGAATTCTTTTTCATCACTTTTTGCCCCAATTTTAACCTGTATGACATCTCTAATTACTTGCGCATCATTGTTATGTTTCTTTAGAAATTCAACAATGTTTCCATTGTATTTCTCACAAAGTACAGTACAGTTATGGTACCAGCCATACATACTTGCTCCTTGTCGACCCATTGGTCGGATATATTCCTTCCATGCTTTATTAAATTCGATTATTTCTGTTTCATTATCAAGATTCTCTTCTCCCTCTGCTACATATTTACTTTCTACAACTTCTGAAGGAACAAATAACCAACGATATCTCTGATATGTCTCCGGTTCTTTTGAAAGCTTCTTAAAAAACACAGAGCTACTAGAACCAAAAGTAACTGTTGAAAGCAGAAATACTGCATTAATTATGAACTCCTTGCTTTCGCCTTGTTCGATTAGGAAATTGATATATTCCTCTTCTACCTGACCTTTCCCATCAAAAAAACCAAGTTCACCATTTTCATATTCGTATAATGCTGCAGAAATTACTTCTATAGCTCTATCTTCATTTACTACACAATTAAATTTTCTTTCTAGTTCTTCCTTCTCAAAACCCATAGAGCTATTCTACATCTATCGTATCCACCTTGACAACCTTAGCACTCGGTGGTACTATTTGCTAACCATTAAATTTTTATATATATATAAAAACATATGAAAATTATAAAACAAGATTCAAATAGTAGGTCATACCCTACATATATGCCTCTCAGATCAATCTTTGATGATTTCTTCACACCATCCATTTGGGAAACCCCATTCACATCTCAAAGCCTAACTTCGGCAGATATATGGGAGGAGAAAGACGATATCTTTGTAAAAATGGCTCTTCCGGGAGTAAACAAAGAAGATATCAAAATCTCCATAATGGAAGATAGCATAAATATCTCCGGTCAAACAAAGAAAGAGGAAGAAAATAATAAGGAGAAGAAATATTACTACAAAAGTATGGAATCATCCTTTGAACAATCATTCAATCTTCCAACAAAGATACAATCTGACAAAGCAGAAGCCGAGTTTAAAGATGGCGTACTTACAGTAAAGCTGCCAAAGGCAGATGCAGTAAAACCAAAAGAAATTGAGATTAAGTAACACAAAAGGGAGTAGCAATACTCCCTTTCTTTCTGCTATCATAGATAAATAACTTCATAATATATACATATGGATTACTCAATATTTACAGAAAAACCAATATACATTGTAGGATTAATAATCTTAATGGTTTGGTCAATTGTATGGAAAGGATTAGCATTGTGGAAAGCAGCAAAGAATGATGATAATGTCTGGTATATATTAATGTTAGTATTAAATACTAGTGGAATACTAGAAATTATTTACTACTACTTCATATCTAAAAGACAGAAGTAAATATCCTGTTGATAATTATTCTCTATAGACTGTATAATTGACAGTCTTGTTTTGTTATATAGTTCTTTTATAACCCCTAAGGAGGAAACGATGGTCGTTGATATTTCGGTAATACCAGGATGTTTAAACAAAAATGTTCATAAACACCGGGAAGTAACCGCTATTTTTCAAAGTGCTCTTTGCACCCTCCAAAAACAAAACGGTAATTCCCAAATGGAGATTATTGTTCAACTCCCAAATGGAGAAGAGATATTTAGGCGGGTATATCCCAACAAAAAATATCCCAACGAAACACCAGAACATTTCTGTCGTAGAGTTCAGAAAGAAATACTAAATATCGTTTAAAGCAAGACAAAGGGGGTGAAACTATTTTTCATAACACAGTTTTACCCCCTTATGTACTTTCTCATTGACTAAAACTTCCCTTTGCTTGTACAATGAAAATACAACAAACAATGCAACCAACACTTGAACTTGAAACAGTACAAGAACTAACACAAGGAAAACAGTTACTATTATCCTCCACCGAAGAAATCTTCCAAACAAGAATACTTAC
>CAZHVM010000005.1:15729-48376 GCA_964536135.1 uncultured Candidatus Saccharibacteria bacterium
CAGATATCAAAGAGTACAATAATTACAAGATAACAGAATTCTCAATTTTCCAAAGAGAACTACCCAATTCCACACCAGAGGATATCTGGCTAAACTATTCTGGATTAATTGGGGAATCCCTCTTTTTTCTCGCTTGTAAAGAAAATGACATACCGATTAAGATTGCATCTGGCAATGAAGATTGGGCAGGTATAGATTTCTATGTCTTTGGATACCCAATAGATGTAACAACATCATATGCAAGAGGCTCCATAGAGAGAAAAGTAGATACCAAAAGATACTCCACACTCTTCTTACCAAGATATCTAGGTAACACCTCAATACACACAAGACCTACAGAAATGACACCATATACCAAAGTACTCTTCGATACAGGGACCTTTAATACCACACAGTATATTGATGAAATGTTGCAGATTAATTACGAAATAGAGCAGATTATTGAAAATGAATTATATTTTAAAAATTCACAACCAATACATCCCAAAAGGGCAGGCATCAACAATATTCATAATATGAAAACAATCATGACCTTAATTTCTGGCATTCTTTAGTAACTTTAGCAGCTGCTCACTTTCAGATTTAGTAGCCAATTCCGGTTGTAGTGAACTATCCATATATATTGGTGTCAATTTTGTTTGAACATGCTTTCCCTTGTAGAAATAGTGAGTAAGTACCATTCCCTGCCTTGTCCCTATCCAATGCTTCTGATCAAAATACAAATTACCCAAACCGTAATAAATTACACCATCACCATACAACTCATAAGTCTGTGGCTGATGAGCCTGTGTACCGATTACAATATCTGCACCAAAATCTATAGCCTTTTTAAATGTCCCATTCTGATCCGGAGAACTAAGCGCCTTGTAACAGATTGGATACACTACATCCGAACTAGGATAGCTATAACACTCCTGAAATTGGAAATCCACTATAACAATATCTGCATTCTCTCTTGCCTCCTCAACATTTGCTTTCATCTTCTCCTCTGTGTATGAATTTGCACCCGCAGTACTTCCCCATGCTATAGCTCCTGTTTTTAGCATACTGTCATAGTAATTATATCCCAGAAAAGCAATCTTCGTACCCTTAACCTCCTCGTACAAAATCTTAGAAGCATCATCGCTGTTTAATCCCCCGCCAAAATATCTCATCCCAGCATCCTTATACATCTGTATGCTCTTAGCATTATTACTACTACCAAAATCATTGTTATGGTTACCAGTTAATTCCACAATATCTACACCACTTGCAGTTAACGTTTCAAAATATTTAGTATTTGAACAAAACCTCATACCCGAGTAAACCTTACATGTATCCGAGAAAGACACCTCGTTGGATATATGGGTGAGATCTGCATCTGCAAGAAAACTTCCCAATTTCTCTGCTGGATAATCATAATTCTTAAGTGAATCTATCTTGTATGCCAAAGCTCTAGATATTGCGACTACTCCAGACATATTAATCTTTGCTAAACTTTCCTTGCTCCAATCATCACCATAATCTGAGAGATTCTTCTTCATAACAGAAAGTATGAAAGCTTCATCTTGATTATCTATGGTAGCGTAAAACCTTATGGGTATAGAACCCTCATTGTCATCAAGATAATAATTACCATCTACATTTAAAATCTTCAAAGATGAACTCAAATCCTTAAATTCTACCAAACCGATATTGCTATCTGACTTCTTCAACGTATTAATCAAATCCTCAAGACTCGTAGCAACCTTTGGCTCTACACCATACTGTGCTTTAACATACCCAATATACTGAGAATCTAGTATGTACAAACTGTACTTCTTAACATCCTTTTCCGCTATTTCATTTAACAAGGAATATACATGTCCAACAGGTATTAAATCCTTCTTAAAAACATCCACAGAGCCTTCAGAATGGGTATCTGAAACTAAGATATCTGACTTACCCTCTACAAATTCAAATCTTTTCTTTTTATTAAATTCAATATCCCCTAACTTTTCTTTTACTAAATCTACATATTCTGTCGGGATATTATCTTCAAAAGACACAGAGAAAGTGTTATAAACTACCCTAACCTGACGTGTGAAGATTAGCATATTCAACACCTCCATATTCGAGAAATACATATATGGGAGAAATATTAATGGAAAAATGATAAAGGCTAATCTGATACTTTTCCTTGTATTAGTTTTCTTCTTCTCTAATCTTTCGGTCATCCTTATCGTTTGCATACGTTCCAGTTTATCACAATATTGTGAATCTGTAGACATTACACACTATGGGCTGGATGTGATATAATATATGTTGTCATAATGGCATTTTAATTTTAAAAATACTAATTATGAAAAAACTGCTATTAAAAGGAAGAACTGCCGTAGCCATACTATCTGGTCTACTTTTCGTAGGCATGATATTTAAAACTATAGATGACAAAATCCCTACACAGATAGCTCAAGCTAACCAAAATACAGTACTTCCAACAAAAGAAGAAGTCATAAATGAAAACGTACAGATTGAAACTGTTGTTACCCAAAAGGTCGTAGATAAAAGGATAACACAGATTAAGAAGTACTTCTCTAAGAGAAATTCTCCATTAGCAAAGCACGCTCAGGACTTTGTTGATGCTGCAGATAAATACCATATTGACTACAGACTTGTTGCTGCTATCTCCATAATTGAATCTGGGGGTGGTAAAAACACATTCAGACCTTACAATGCATGGGGATGGGGTAAAAGTGGATTTGCAAACTGGAAAGAAGGTATCTACGCTGTATCGAAGGGATTAGGTAAATACTACGATATTGGTTTAACAACACCAAAACTAATCTCCAAATCTTACTGCCCTCCAAGTGCAGATAACTGGGCAAAGAAAGTTCAGTATATTATGAACGAAATATCTAAGTAATAATCTTTAGTATATAATTAGATATGGAGCCTAAGGTTGCTAAATTTGAGAAATATCTAATTACATATTTCAATAAGGCAGAACTTAATATCCTCCTAGATGAGATTTTCAAAAAGAAGGTTTACGATATTAAACTTGAAACTACCACTCCCATTATCTTCGACATAGGGGCACATATTGGTTTAGCTACAATATTTTTCAGCCAGAGCTATCCATTAGCAAGAATTACATCATTCGAACCAAATCCAAATGTATTTCCCTTACTTGAGGAAAACATATATTTCAATAATATACATAATGTAACATTACACAACATAGCTCTTGGTAAAACATCTTCCAAGAGAACATTATTCATAGATTCTTCTAATAATGGAAGCTTTTCTACAGCTAGTTTTATGAAAGATGCATGGAATGGTACTCAAGAAAGTCTTGGGATAGAGGTTGTAACTGAACCACTAAGCAAATATATCAACTCAACAATAGATCTGGTAAAGATTGATGCAGAGGGTACAGAACAAGAAATCATAGAAGAGCTAGAGGAGAGTGGAAAGATTAGAAATATAAGAAATATTATTATTGAATTTCATCCCACAGAGAAACAGGATATCGAAAAAATAAAAAGCATTTTACAAAAGAACAAATTCACAATTGAAATAAAGAAAGATCAAAAAGACAAATTAGTCTATATACTGGGAAAACAATCTCTTCAGGAATCTCCTAATAGATGATCCGTTAAATATTTTGTACAATTCTTTCGCTAATTTTTTAGAATCATGTCTAATTAAACTCCTTACTAATTTATCTCCTCTGTCTTTTTTAATTACATCGTTTGCAATCAAATCGGTATGGATAACCTCCCTACCTTTCCCACTTTTTATATCTTCAGTTATCAAACTTTCGCCATCTACAAGATATCTTTTGTATGCTTCTTCGGGGATTCTACCATTGTTAATAAGAACATAATCAATTTTTCTGCCAATATATCCCTCAATTAGATTAACAATCTGCTTATGACTTCTATGTCTTGTCTGACCAATCTTGGTCATCAAATTAGAGATATAAATTATCTTTGCCCTACTTTTCTTTATCGCCCTAGCTACGCCATCAACTAAAAGATTGGGCAACATCGTTGTAAACAGATCTCCTGGCCCAAGAATAATATAATCTGATTCTTCTATACACTCCTTTGCACCTGGATATATCTTTGCCTTTGAATCCAGATAAAACATTGCAATCTTTTTGTCTTCCTTCGTCTCATCAATTAAATGCTCCCCTACTACCTTTGTTCCATCTCCGTACTCTGCGACAAGTCTTACATCATCTAACGTTACTGGAAATATATCTCCTCGAATATTGAACATTACCTTAAACATTTCAATTGCTTCTACTTCACTACCCATGATCTCTGTCATAGCAATCATTAGGAGATTTCCCATTGTATGCCCTTTAATATTCTCTCCCTCAGAAAAACGGTAAGTGAAAAGTTTCCTCAGCATGTCATTGTTCCCACTATCTGCTAGTGCAACAATTGATTTCCTAATATCACTAAGCGGTAACAATCCGAACTCATCTCTAACAACAGCATTACTTCCTCCATCATCCATCATCCCAACTATAACAGAAAGATTTAAATCCCTGTATTCTTTCAACCCTTCTAATACTACAGTTGAACCTGTACCACCTCCGATAACTGTAACATTCATACGGAAAGTATACCACTTTCGTGATATAATACAGCATTAACATTACCGAAATATCCTCATGGAGTTAAAAATAGGTTCAAAAGTTTTCTATCCATCACACGGTGCCGCTAGAGTAATTGCAGAGAAAGAGATTGAATTTAATGGAGAAAAGAAAAAATATTTTGAATTTGAATTCATGACTAATCCTTTAAGTATTTCCACTCCTGTAGACAATATAGACAGTTTAGGAATCAGGGAGGTTCTCCCAATCACAAAGATAAAGGATGCGATGAATGAACTAAAGAAAAACTCTGTAAAGAATCCAAAGGTAAAAGATTTTAATGTAATGTTAAATATTTTCAAAGACTTAGAGAGTAGTTCAGATATTAAAGCTTCCGTTGAAATTATTCAGTATTGTAACTATGTAAAAAAGACTAGAGAAAAAGAGGGCCGTTTAATCCCAATTAGCATCGAGAAGCAATTAGAAGAAGCAGTTAAAAATATTGTCGGTGAGCTTGCAATTGCAACTGACAAATCTCTAGAAGATGCTTCAAAGACTTTCTCAAAAGCTACCGGTATTACAGTAGATGTTATTAAAGATTAATAGTTAATCCTACCTGTACATCTCCTACCTTAAACTGGTTTTGGGTTTTAGATATATCTTCTACAAACTGTATGTCATTTACCTGTAGGGCTGTTTTTCCACATCCATCTACTACCCCTTTTAGAAGATCACTTTCAGTGTAAAGTATCAAAGATACTCTATCATTAATTTTCAATCCCTGTTTCTTTCGAATATCTCTATATTTACGCAGGAAATCATTTAACATTCCCTCTTTTTTAAGATCAGCTGAGAGTACGGTATTCATAGATACAAGCTTTTCGCCACTTCCAAAAGATTTAATTCCCTCTCCCTCCGGCTGTTCTTTCGCATAGGAGATACTTTTTACATTTAATTCTTCTTTTACAATTTCCATTATATCAATATCATCTATACCAATATGAGCTTGCGACAAAGGTTGCCTTAGATTCATTTTTGCATCTTCTCTTACCTTTAGACCATTAGAACATATCTCCCTTGCTAGGTTCATTTTCTTAAGCACATCTTCATCAATATCTTCTTTCTTAGAGTCAAAATAATTCTCAAGATGCACAGATTCTTTTTCCCCTCCGAGATTGAGATACATAACCTCAGAGACAAATGGAAGGAATGGTGCTAAAAGTTTGCTTAATTCCAAAAGTACACAGTGAAGAGTCCCTAATGCATTCTCATCTCCGTTTTTAAATCTCACCCTTCCCCTTCTGATATACCATTGAGAAAGGTCTTTAACAAACTCTTCAATTCCCCTAGACGAAGAAGCTATATTGTAGCTATCCATATATCCCACCACATCATTTACAAGTTTGTGCAATCTTGCAACAATCCATTTGTCCATTACATTATCTACTTTAGTAATGTCAAATTTGGTGTAGTCAAAATTATGCAATTTAGAATACGTCAGCAAATAGTTAAATGAATTCCAAAGTGGGAGATAGAATCTTCTCTTTACATCATCCAGTATTGGCCATCCAAACCTAATATTTCCTCCAATAGAGGCAGTGACATAATTCCATCTAAGGATATCACTTCCTGCTTTGTCTGCTGCTTCATCAAATTTAATATTATTGGGTTTTGTCTTGCTCATTCTCTCGTTGTTTTCATCTCTTACCTCTGCATATCCTAAGACCTCCTTGTATGGAATTTTTCTTTCTAATACAACACCGAATACTAACATAGAGTAGAACCACAGTCTCACCTGTTCTAGCATTTCTGTTATGAAATCTGCGGGGAACCATTTCTCCCAGTAAGCTTTGTCTTCAAGATAGTTTAGGGTTGAGAATGGAACAACACCAGCATCTAACCAACAGTCTCCTACATCAGCAACTCTACTTACCTCTTGCCCACAATGAGGACACTTTATCTTAATTTCATCAATCCAGGGTCTGTGAACACTTTTTAGATTGTCTACTAGGGATGGTTCGACTGCCAACTCTTTTAACTCTTCAAGACTTCCAATGACATGCAGTGTATTACACTTAGAACATTCGTAGAAAGGTAAAGCTAAACCGTAGAATCTTTTTCTACTAATCATCCAATCTCCCATACTGTCTAGCCAGCCATGCATTCTCTTACCTACAAATTCTGGATTCCATTTGACTGTGTCTGTTTGTTCTTTAAGTTCACTCTTTATCTTCTGTACATCTATGAACCAGTTATCTTCAAGTCTGAAAAGACACTTTGTCTTACATCTCCAACAATGAGGATAGCTGTGCTCGTACTCCTCTGTCTTGAAGAGTAAACCTTTTTCTTGCAAATACTCAATAACAATATTTGAAACATCATGAGCATATCTTCCTGTTAAATCTCCATAACCTTCTAAGAACTTACCGGCAGAATCAATTGGAGATATTGCTGGAGCATTTAGTGTCTTTCCCAGTTCGTAATCTTCCTGTCCACATCCCGGAGCTATATGTACAACACCTGAACCACTCTTTGCATCTACAAGTTCCCACTCTACTATCTTGTGTTCTACATCTTTTTGAGATTCAAAGTCGTAGAGAGAATCATATTTTTCTCCAAGCAATTTATTTACATCTGTGCTTTCTACATCTTTCAATCCCAATCTCTTTGCTGCATCTGCTCCTAGATATACCGTTTTACCATCTATATCTGTTTTTACATACTCCAGTTCTGGATTAACTGCTAAAAGTACATTTGCACTTAAAGTCCATGGTGTCGTAGTCCAAGCAAGTACATATTCATTTTCTCTGTTTGAAAGTTTGAAGAAAACATACACTGAGGTATCTTTAACCATCTTGTATCCTTCTGCTTGTTCGTGTTGAGATAGTCCAGTCTCACATCTTGGACACCATGTAGTTGCAGATTTGTTTTTGTATATTAATCCCTTCTCTTGGCATTTTTTAAGGAAATACCAGATGTAGAGGTTATTAGTTTTAGACATTGTGTAGTAGCTGTTGTCCCAGTCCATGAACATACCCAGTCTTTTAGATTGTTCAATCTGTATACCTGCAAAATGATTGACCCTTGCAACACAGGAGTCTGTAAATTTATCCATACCGTAATTTAAGATGTCTTTCTTACTGTTAAAACCCAATTCCTTTTCTACTTCTACCTCAACCCAGAGCCCTTGACAGTCAAATCCATTTTGGAATCTCTGTTCATATCCCTGCATATTTTTGTATCTTTGTACCACATCTTTGTATGTTCTTCCCCATGCATGGTGTACTCCCATGGGGTTGTTTGCAGTCATAGGTCCATCTATGAAGGAGAAGTTTTCTTTTGCTCCTTTGTTTTTTTCAATGTATTTCTTTTCAGTGTCTTGCTCTCTCCAAAGCTCAATGACCTTTTTCTCCATATCTACAAAGTCCATGTTGTTAGTGACATTTTTTAGTTCTTCCTTTTTAGACATCTTTTTGTGTTTTTAATTTAAACAAAAACCCCTTCAGTAATATTAACAGTATATATTAATATTACCAAAGGGGCGAACATTTAGTACGCGGTACCACCCTATTTTTAACTCATTGTGTATGTATCGTATACCTACGGTAGATTCTACTTGTATATTTACTTTCTTTCCACTACTCCCCAGTGATATCTGGATCTATGTATTGAGTTTATTATACCAGAGAAATAGTTCAGGAGAGAAGAGAGATTATGAAGGACGTTTGGGAGAAAACGCATACAATTGGAATTACCTCCAACCTCTCTCTTCTCTTCATTTCCTAAGGAATTGTCCCTTCCAAGAAACCAATTCTAAGGAATTATCCAAGATTTCGGTATGTTTTGAAAAACTAACAGAGTTTTCACTCCTTTCTCCTACACTTGGAATATGCGGATATTATACTAAACGGATGTTGATATTACAATGAAAGTTCGATATATTTAATACATGAATTGGAATTTAAAAACTCTGTACAAATCAGAAAAAGACCCTCAAATACAAAAAGACATAACACTCTCCCAAAAGGCAAATACCTCCTTCGTAACCAAATGGAGTAAAAACAAAAAATATCTTCAAGATCCAAAAATCCTACTACAAGCAATACAAGAATACGAAAAGTTAGAAGAAACACATGGACAATGCCAAAAACCACTCTACTACCTCTCCTTGCGATCATACCTGAACCAAACAGACCCTGTTATCAAGGGAATGTTAAACAAGCTCTCGGAGACAGCCACAAAGATGATAAACAATATTCAATTCTTTGAATTAGAAATCTCTAAAATACCAAAAGAAAAACAAAAAGAATTCCTTAATTACAAAGAGCTAAACAATTACAAACACTACCTTGAGCGACTCTTTCTTACAGGAAAATACCTACTGTCGGACAATGAGGAAAAAATATTTAATCTCATGTCCAAGACTTCCCATTCTAATTGGGAAAATATGCTCAGTGAACTTTTAGATAAACAAAGATTTACGATTTTAGATGAGAAAGGAAAGAAGCAAGATATTACATACAACGAAATATCTAAATATCTTAATTCCACAAACAAGAAAGTTAGAGACTATGCTAGTAAAAAGTTTAACAAAGTAAATAACCGGTATGCCGAGATAGCAGAGTTTGAAATCAACTCAATACTTGAAGCCAAGAAGATGTCAGATGATTACAGAAAAATCCCACGACCAGACTTAACAAGACATATTGCAGATGACATAGATAGTGAAATTGTAGATACATTGGTTAAGGTAGTAACAGAGAATTTCAATATATCTCGACAGTACTACAAGAGAAAAGCGAAACTTCTTGGTCTTAAAACGTTAGGATACCACGAGAGAAATATTCCTCTTAAAGGTGTAGACATGTCCTACCCTTACGAAAAAGGGATGAAGCTTGTTAAAGAAACATTTTCTTCTCTAGACCCTAAGTTCGAAGAGATACTAAATTCTTTTGAAAAAGAAAATATCTACGATGTATATCCAAAGGAAAGAAAAAGTGGTGGAGCGTTTTGTATATCTGTTAGTAGATCCCTACCTACATATATACTTCTTAACCACACAGACAGGTTAAACGATGTTCTTACAATCGCTCATGAAAGTGGCCATGGAATACATTCAATTCTTTCTAAAAAACAAAGTGAACTCAATAGTGGACATCCTATATCTCTTGCAGAGGTAGCAAGTACATTTTTTGAGGATTTTGTATTGGAGAAAATACTCGAGAAGACAGATGACAAGGATGTGTTGTTAGGGATCTTGGATAACAAATTAAACGGAGATATTTCCAGTATATTTAGACAGATTGCTTTCTACAACTTCGAGAAAGAGTTACATACAACATTCAGAGAGAAAGGGTTTGTTCCAAAAGAAGAAATATCTAAAATCTTTTGTAAACATATGACTGCATATCTTGGAGATACAGTAGAAAAAGATGAAAGTATGAGAAATGGGTGGATATATGTTAGTCATTTTAGAAGTTTCTTCTATGTATATTCATATGCTAGTGGTTTATTGATATCCAAGGCACTACAGAAGATGGTAAAAGAGAATCCGAAAAATATCTCCTACGTGAAGACTTTTCTTGAGTCTGGGGGAAATAAATCTCCAAAGAGATTGTTTGAAGAAATGGATATAGATATTTCCAAAGATGAAATTTGGAAAAAGGGGATAAAGGAGATACAATATTTGTTAGATAAATTAAATAATATATAACTATGAGTCCAGAAGGATTAAAAACTGATTGGTGGAATAGAGAAAAATCCTCTAGGATGACAAATACCGATCCATTAATTGAAGAACAATCTAGTGCTGTAAAGAGGTACCTTGATACCCAGGGATACAAGGGTTATTCTCTTGGGAAACCTGTCCTTTGTGGATGGACCTATCTTCAAATATGTATACTCGATCCTGAAAAGGAAGTCTCAGAGAATATCCTGATATTTGCCGATAACAAGAAAAAAACTTCCGAGGAGATAAAAGAAATAAAACCAATTGGGAAAGATCAATACCAATACAGCTATGATTCGTTCAACGAGAAATATTTGCTAGAATTTTCAATTCAGACTCCAACATACAAGGAACAACAAGAAACAGGATATCTTGGGGAGTTTGATACTAGGGGAGATATTTTAGCTATAAGGGAAAAAACCGGAAACGAGAGATAAATTGCCGGACCTAGATTCGAACTAGAATTAACGGTTCCAGAGACCGCCGTCCTACCATTAGACGATCCGGCATTAAAAACCAATTATATCATTAATCTTTACTCTCTTGATATATCTTCTGTATATCAATAAACAAAGTATTACTTCTCTCTTCGAATGATTTCTTTAACAAAGGCATAACCTTTTCCATTATCTCGGTACCTAACTTGTAATCACCTGTACCTTTCATAAGATGAGATTTAAATGCTTGAATTGGATTTAAGAAATTCATCCAGTTTGAAGCATCTACATGACTTGTAATATACCAACATCCATCATCATTATGATATATCCTGGAGTGGAATCTCTTAATCCCAGGAGACAGTTTTGTAAGATAAAGGTTCAATAGGTGTTTCTTCTTGCCTGCTAATAACTTTGCGATATATTTCCACCCAGGGATTAAATAGCCCCCAATATTAAAAACCATTAATATATCTCCGTTGTGGTATTCAGAGAAAGAAGTATCTACATTGAAGCCTACATCATCAAAAATATCTCTAATCTGATTAACGGTAATAAACTCTGGCCTCTTGTTATAAAGCTTTATAATCCTCTCAACCTTATCCACTGTATATTCTCTATCATAAAGTCTTTTCCTCATTTCATTATCTTTTTCCTCAATAAATTTCTTAGCATCCAAAATCTCATAATCTAAGGATATATTGGAATAAGTCTTTGTTGAAAAATCTCCGTAATCATTGACTGATCTTAGAATTGATGACCGTACTGACATATTATTTCTCCTCTTGTAATTTATTTATCGGCCACAACCAATTATTAATATGACCGAGTTGTTTAATATCATCCAGTACATCAAAAGTCATGTGGATGAAAATTGCAGAAAAAATTGTTACAAGGATATTCATCCCTAACAACATGGAAAGTCCCAAAGAAATAGAGACAAGAAGATAGCCGACGATATTATGCAAAAGTAAATTATTTAATACTTTGTGATTTTTTGTTGCAATCTCCGCTACAAGCTTGAAATCTCTTTTTTTTACACCAGATATTATATCTTTGTAGAATTGTTGATATTTTTTTCTGAATATAAAAAGACAGAGGAAATTATCCAAATCTATAACGAATGAAAATATTAAAAAGAGTATTAGAGAAGAAAATGAAAACGCTCCAAGATAGAATGAGAATAGTACAAAACCCAACAAAGCCAAAAGCAAATGCTGGGTATAGTGTCTAAGAGCCTTATCTTTTGCAAAATATTGGTTATAGATATTTAGCATATTTCTCTAATCTTTCTCTAACTTTTTCTTCTCCCAGTACAGCTATTACCTGATATAAATCTGGAGATTTGGTCTTTCTGGTTATAGCCACTCTTAGAACCATAGCTATCTCTCCAGCCTTTAGCCCCATATCATCTGCCAATTTCTTTACTACCTCAAACCATGCTTCAACACTGTCTGAAATCTCAAAGACACCGAGATATCTCTCCAGAATCTCTTTCTGCTTCACACTATCAACTCTTTCAGAAATACTTTCGTATTCAATATTCTCAAACATAACGTCAAAGAATATCGCTAATTGCTCTCTTACATCTGCATACTTAACAATATCTTTCCTTACCTTTTGGCCCTCTCTCTCAATACCAAATATCTGTATACAATAATCTCTGTTTTCTTTAAGAACATTTGCAATCTCTTTGTCATATTCCTGTGCCCAATTTAGTGCTTGTTCATATACCTGCACCGCAGAAAGAGACGCTATGTGGTTTTTGCATATATCTTCAAGCTTTACGATGTCAAAAAGTGCTCCAGATTTATTTAGTTTTTCTAACTTAACATTAAATTCATCTACAGATACATTTGGATTCTGGAGCCTCCAATCATAGAAATTAGAGTTTGCAATATTTAATAAATATTCTTTAACACCATCTACTGGATATCCATTTTCAATGTAGAACATAACATCTGCCTCTGGATCTTTTCTCTTACTTAGCTTTCTCTTGCTACCATTATCTGTCTTCATCAAAGGAGAAAAGTGAGCATACGGAATATTTTTGAATCCAAGTTTTTGGAAAAGTTCAACATGTAATGGAACTGAGGAGAACCATTCATCTCCTCTAGTAATTAAGGTTATACCCATAAGTATGTCATCTATTGGATGAGCAAAATGGTATGTAGGATACCCATCTGACTTTAGAAGTACAGCATCCATATCGTTTTCGCGAAGAGTAACCCCGCCTTTTATCAAGTCAATCATATTGAAAGATTTTTCAATATTTCCAGTGGAGTAAAGTCTTATTACAAATTTTTCATCCTTTTCTAACATTGTTTTTACATCATCTAAGCTTCTGTCTCTCCATGTTGCCCACTTTCCGTAGCAACCTGTCCTTAGTTTGTTTTCCTCTTGCTCTTTTCTAATATCTTCTAATTCCTTTTCAGTCATAAAACATGGATAGGCATAGCCTTTTGATACTAGGTCTTTTGCGAATATTTTATAAATATCTAATCTTTTACTCTGTATGTATGGGCCATAATCACCTTTTGAATTTTGCTCATCGAACATTCCCTCGTCGAAGTCTATACCAAAGCCTTTGAATCCTTTTACAATTCCTTCTACACCATTTTTAACCTCTCTTGTTTTATCTGTATCTTCTATTCGCAGGATGAAGATTCCATTACTTTGTTTTGAGAGATATCTTCCAACCAAACTAGTAAAAACACCTCCAATATGTAGAAATCCAGTAGGACTAGGAGCGAATCTAAGTACCATTGAGTTATCTGCCAATTCTCTTTTGGGGTACCTATTAAAGACATCTTGAGATGTTTCAACAACATCAGGGAAAAGCAATTGTGAAAGTATGACATTATCCTCTGTTGTTCTCATAGTATAATTGGTAAGATTAATATTGATTGAATATATAACTACTGTTAAGATTATATCATGACATTAACAGAAGCAGCATTCTGGACAAAAAGATTTGGTATTATAGCTGGAGGAGCCTTAGTTGTTTTCGTTGCTGTAGTATTAATAATAACAATGGTAGACAGAAACAATAATATGCCTCCTGCATATTTAACTGCAAATTTTGCATGTACAGATACTAAAGATGAATTTTTAGAACATAAGCTTTCTATTCCAACGTTGGGATTGGCAGATGGCTCAGAGATGCTTTTTGAGATAAAGACAGAGAGTGGGAAGATAGATTCACTCCCAAGAATTATAAATGTTTACAAATTTAGTAATCCTACACAGTCTCTAAGTTCACAAGCAGATTCTAAGATATTGGCAAAAAAACTTGGTTTCAATCCTGATGCTGTAATTAGGAGAGGAACAGAGAGTTATGTATGGGTAGATAGAGATACAAGTAGAACTTTAGAGATATCCGCAAAGAATTTGAATTTTACTCTTAAAACAGATACACAATATATTCGTACACAAGCTAAGAAAGGAACACTACCTACAGAACAGGAGGCAAAATCTAAAGCCATAAATTTGCTCAGATCACTTGGATTTACTTCTGAGGATTATGCATCTGGGATTCCAACGACTACTCTCATAGATGTCAATCCAGATGGTTCATTTAGTCAGGCTGCTTCCCTATCTGAAGCTGAGTTGATAAGGGTAGATTTAAAAAGGAGTAAATCAATGATAACAATTGCATCAGATATTGTTGGGGCTGATTCAATGGTTGCTTCTCTAACAAGAAAACTTGGAGAACCTACACAGGAAACACCAATTATTAATGACGAACGAATAACGGTATATACTTTCAACACTAGAGTTACAACCCTAAATCCAAACAAAAGCAATATTTCTGTTTACATAGGAGTACAGGAGAAATCTTCAGATGAATTAGCAGGAGTTTACCAGATAGATTATACCTACTGGCCAATACAGGAGACAAATTGTGGTACGTATGAGTTGGTATCTCCTCAGTATGCAATACAACAGGTTCAATCTGGGAATGGAAGTTTAGTGTATCTAAACAGTGTAGGAGGAGATAGCGTAGTTGATTACATAGCCAAGAAGGTTACAAAGTTTAGCGTGTTCTACATTAATCTTACATACTATGAGAGTCCTACAGAACAAGAATATTTACAACCCGTATATGTCGTATCTGGAGAGGTTATTTTTGATGATGGCTCAAAGGGAGAATTCGATTATTACTATCCTGCAATTAACTATACTTCTATCCAAAATAAAATAGTTCTACCAGAACCAGAAGTTGTGGAAAATGATTCCCTGTTCTAAAGGATACTATTACTTTTTCAGCTCTATACCTAAGATATCTAAATCTGTCTTATCAACTTCTCTTGGACAACCAGTCATAAGTTCCATACCATTGCTCTTCGGGAATGCATATACTTCTTTAATGTTCTCCTCATCAAAAAGGATCATCATAAATCTATCTAACCCAGGAGCGAATCCACCATGAGGAGGAGCACCGTATTCAAAAGCAGATATCATGTGTGCAAACTTGGCCCTTGTCTCATCTTCAGAATATCCAACAATCTTAAATGCTTCAATCAATGTATCTGGATGATAATTTCGGATTGATCCGCTTGCTAATTCATAACCATTGCATGTTAAATCATATTGTTGGGCTAGGATTTCATTCGGTTTTTGGTTTCCTAACGCTTCTAGACCACCTTCTGGCATTGAGAATGGATTGTGTGCAAAATCCCATTTATTATTTTTCTCATCCCACTCAAACATAGGGAAATCCACAATCCAACCAAAAGCAATTTTATTTGGATCTTTCAGATTAAGCATATCCCCCATTCTGCTTCTTAACCATCCCATAAGTTTTTGTGCTTTTAATTGCTCATCTGATATTACAAATATTGTTTGTTTCCCAGATATTGAATAGCCATTTCCCTTAAGCTTATTCTTAATACTTAACTGAACACTATCCTCTAAGAATTTTGCCATTGGACCACCAAAGGCCTCATTTTCAAGAGAAAACCAAGCCAATCCCTTAGCCCCTTCTCTTTGAATTTCTACTGTCAATTTTTCAATTTCATTCTTATTAAATTCTCTATTAACAAGTATCGCTTGACTACTTGGAAGGGATTTGAAGATGTTAATATCACTTTCTTTTAATTCGGATGTTAAGTCCGTTAAGAACATTTCATATCTTAAATCTGGCTTATCACTTCCATATTTACTTAAAGCTTCTGTGTAAGTAATTTGGGGAAAAGGGAATTCCTTTAATTCTTTCTGAGTTAATTTCGAAACAACATCTTTAAAGTACGGCTCTACTCTTTCGAAAAATTCTTGTTGTGTAACAAAAGAACATTCAACATCCAATTGATAGAAATCTCCAGAATGCCTATCTGCACGAGGATCTTCATCTCTAAAACATGGTGCTATCTGAAAATACCTGTCTAGGCCACCAACCATTAATAGCTGTTTATACTGCTGAGGAGCCTGTGGAAGAGCATAAAACTTGCCTCTGTGAATTCTACTAGGAACTAGAAAATCTCTGGCTCCCTCTGGAGAACTAACTGTCAGAAGTGGTGTCTGAACTTCAACAAATCCATTATCACTAAACCAATTCCTTGTGAACAACATTAGCTTATGCCTCAACTCAATAAGATCTCTAATTCTTTTCCTTCGGATATCTAAATACCTATATTTTAATCTCATCTTCTCATCGATATCATGGCCATCACCATCAAGAGGAAATGGTAAATTTTTTGATTTGTTTAAAATTTTTATAGATTTAGCAACAAGCTCTATGTTTCCTGTTTCAAGCCCAGTGTTAACCAATGAGTCATCTCTTTTCTTTACAACCCCTTCGAATTCTACAACATATTCTAATCCTATTTTCTCTGCTTCACTAAAAATATCGGGTGTATTCTTGTCAACAATAACCTGAATTTTACCAGACCAATCTCTCAGATCTATGAAAATCAGACCGCCATGATCTCTAACTCTAGCAGCCCATCCTGATATTTTAACTTCTTTTTCCAAATATTTAACTGTCTCAGAAATGATTATTCTTTTCATATTTTGTAAATTACAACTCTATTTTTAAGATTCTAACAGATTAGTTACTAAATCTCCATTCTTTTACCATAAATTGTATATTTTCATTACCATTCCACACATTTAAATCTGGATACCCTATTACATCTATATTAGCATTTTCATTAACACTTTCTGTATCTTCATTACAATTGAAAAGGACAAGAGTTAAAAGATCTACTCCATTACCTTTTACAATTAACTTCATATGGTTTTTTTCTTGCCCCATTATATTCTTTCGCACTACAATTAAATTTTTTAAACAGATTATTGGCTTTGGATTCCCATATCCAAAAGGTTCTAACTTTTTAAGATCGTTTATTAATTCATTATCTATATCCTGCGTATCTACAAGAAGATCTATCTTAATATCTTTTTGCAAATCTTTTTCTGTAATTTTTTTGTTTGCAAAATCCACAATCTTTTTTACAAAATCATCCATGCTCTCTACTTTTGCGCTAAAACCTGCAGCTAATTCATGACCACCGTATCGTTCTAGATATTTGTCGAATTTTTCTAAAGTTTTAGTAATGTTGAAACCCTTAATACTTCTCGCAGAGCCCTTTATTACACCATTGTTGTTTGTTGTAACTATGACTGGTCTGTAGAACTGCTCTTGTAGTTTGCCTGCTACTAGTCCAATAATTCCCTCATGCCAATTCTCTCCCTGTACAAAGAGTAGTTTGTTTTCTAGATTAATATCTTCTTTAGCTACTTCAAAAATTTCTGCTGTTAATTTCTGTCTTTCAAAATTAATATCGTTTAGCTCATTAGATATCTCGTTACACTTCTTTTCATCTTTACTTACAAGTAACTTAACAGCTTCCATTGGAGAACCAATTCTTCCTGCGGCGTTTATCCTTGGACCAACTACATAGCCTAAGTGGTATGAATTAATATCTTTTGGTAGAATACCAGCTCGCAGAATTAGAGAATTCAAACCAAGCCTTCCTCCTTTGGAAATTTGCTCTAGTCCATATTTAACAAATACTCTGTTTACATCTAGAAGTGGCATCATATCTGTAACTGTAGAAAGTGCTACAAGATCTAATCCATACGTTTTATCTTCTTCCATCTTTAATTCATACATTAATGCTTGAATCAGAAGATATCCCACGGATGTACCACAAATCTCTTTGTAAGGATACTCTTTTCTTGGATACATCTGATGAATAAGAATATATTCAAGATTTTCTGAGATATCTTCTGGTGGTTGGTGATGGTCTGTTATCACAAAGTCCAGATCTTTTAGATGTTTAGTTATTAATTCCTTATCTCTTACACCACAGTCAACTGTTACCAGTAGGTCACAACCTAAGTCTTTTACATCCTGTATGGAAGATTCTGTAAGACCATAACCCTGATCAATCCTGCTTGGAATGTATGGGATTGCATCTACTTTCTTACCTAAAACTTTTGAAACATCTCTAAAAAGAAACTCCCACAGAAAAGCAGAAGCACAGATACCATCACAGTCGAAATCTCCATGAATTACAATTCTTTTATCTTCCTTTACATACTTTAGAATCTTCTTTGCAGCTTTAGTAGCACCGTAGAGTTTCTTGTATGAAGGGATTGTATCAAGAGATGGAGAGAGATGCTTTTTACTGTTTTTAATACCTCTGTTTTCAAGGATTGTTTCTACAAGATCTTCTTTTTTGTTTTCTGGTATTATCCAGTTACTTTTACTTTGTAGACTCATCATTTATGAATTTTTCAATTAAATCCCAATTAAATCCTTTTCTTCGAAGGAAATCTATCTTCTTCCTGTCCTCTAAATATATTTTTTGATCTTTAAATCTTTTTCTATATGTAGATACCAGTATAGTGTACTCATCACTTAGCATTTCGCAGAGGACTTTTTCAACAATATCTTTAGAGACTCCTTTCGATATGAGTTCACCATATAGTATATTTTTGCCCCTTGGTTTGTATTTTATTCTACTTTCTACAAACAGTTGAGCATATTTCTCATCGTTTAGATATTCATACTCCAAGAGTTTTTTAATTACAAATTCTTCAATACCTGAAAGATCTTCTTTAGATATATCTTCGAACCATTTCCCCTTTTTCTTAAATGCTAAATCTTTCAAATATCTTCTTACTTGAAATTCTGTTTTAGGAGATCTAACAAGATATGATACGGTTCTGTCAAAGAATCTAGCTCTTAATTCTGCTTTAAGTATCTCATTTAATTCGTTTTCGAAAAGTTCCTTCCCTTGATATATCCCGAATTGGGCAACAACGTTTAAAGATACTCCACAGAAAAAGTTTTCATCTACGTACATATTCAAACGAGAGCTATCTCGTTTCTGAGTCTCAAGTACAGTTACTTTCATACCCTATTTTACTTTGGAGAGAACCTCTTTAACAATCTTCTCTCTCAATTTAGTATCTTTCTTTAAAACTTCAATTGTAGCTTCTCTTCCCTGTCCTAATTGTTCATCACCATATTTAAACCATGCTCCAGACTTATCTACTACAGCTAAGTCAGTTGCAGCATCTAAGATACTACTTTCGCGGTCTATACCCATAGGGTAGATCATGTTGAAGGTAGCTTCTTTAAATGGAGGAGCCACTTTGTTTTTAACAATCTTTACTTTTCTAGAGTGTCCAATTACCTGACCATCTTTTACAATCTTGTCTTTCTGTCTAATGTCCATACGAATGGAAGCATAGAATTTGAGTGCATTTCCACCAGTTGTTGTTTCTGGATTTCCAAACATAATTCCAATCTTCATTCTCAATTGGTTCAGGAAGATAATTGTAGTACCTGTTTTACCAGCAATGGCAGTAAGTTTTCTGAGTGCTTGAGACATTAGTCTCGCCTGCAACCCCATATGACTATCCCCCATTTCTCCCTCAATCTCAGCTCTTGGAGTAAGTGCCGCAACTGAGTCCACAACGATAACTCCAAATGCAGCAGATCTTACTAAAGTTTCTAGAATTTCTAATGCTTGCTCTCCAAAGTCTGGTTGAGAGATATACAGATTGTCGATATCTAACCCGATATTTTTTGCATATGTCGGGTCAAAAGCATGCTCTGCATCGATAAAGGCAACAGCATCGCCTTTCTTCTGTGCTTCTGTAAGGATATGTATTGCTAATGTTGTTTTACCAGATGACTCTGGACCATATATCTCAATGATTCTTCCTTTTGGGATACCTCCTACACCAAGTGCAATATCTAAAGAGAGTGCACCTGTAGGAATAACCTCTACTTTAACCTTCTCTTGACTGCCAAGTCGCATAATTGAACCTTTACCAAATTGCTTCTCTATCTGAGATACTGCCATTTCAATTGCCTTACCTTTTGGATCAATAACTTTTTTTACTGTTTCTGTCATTTGTAGTAAATTACTATGAATTTAAAGATACTTCAGGATAACAAAGTATCCGGGTACAGTCAAAGTAGTAAAAGAAAGATTTAATTAACCGATAATATTTTTATATTTTTTCTTTAAGAATTTTCTCTAAATTTTCTATACATGCATTTCTCAAAATTTCATCCTCTCGAATGTATCTTGCAATCTCAATTTGAACAGATGGAACTCGCAATTTTGAGGCAACATATTCCCCCAATGTTTCCTGATCGTTATCTAGAAATCTGAAGATATATATACTGGCACCTTTTAATTCACCTCTATTTAAACCTTCAGAGATACTCTGAGCAAATGCCATAGATCTGTCAAACCTTGTAGGATAGTAGATACCAATATCGTAACCCCCACCGTCTCGCAGTCCATGAATATCTATGAAGTGTTTAAACTTCCCCTCCCTTAAAATTTCTCTAACCCTCTGTTTGTATGGATTATTTTTTTCTTTGTGAAAGTTTGGATCGTAGTTGGTCTCACTAGATTGGATTATTCCGAAACAATTAATATCTTTGCATACACTCTGAACAATAGTATCTGTACATGCTTCTCCACCTTTGTAAGAGCCAGAAAGAGAGGGCCTCTTGTGTGAGTATGTGTGAGGTGCAGAAAGTAGTATCGGGAGTTTCCCTTCAATTATTTTTACATCGGCAGTATCCATGATATATAAAGTAACATATATTTTCTCTGTTGACCACATACTGTAGTTGTGTAAAAATGGATATATATAAATTTTTATTTATTTTAAATGAGAAGATTTATTTATGGAGCAATACTCTCGCTATTGCTTCTACTTCCTTTAGCAGGAATTACAGCTCCTGTATTAGCCCAAACAGAAGAAGACGACTATGTCACAACCTCTTTTGAAGATTATGACTGGGACACTGATTATGATTGGGAAGTCTTAAATAAGGATTATGACTACGATGGCCTTACGGATCCAAGTATTGGAACAGGCATACTTGCCGCTCTTTTTGGTGGTGTAATGCTTTTTGTCTCAATAATTGGCTCTTTGGCTATGTATATCTACATGGCATTGACTTTGATGAAAACTGCACAGAAATTGGGAGCTGAAAATGCATGGTATGCTTGGATTCCTATTCTTAATATGATCTTGCTATTCAAACTGGGAGAACAGAATCCATGGCTCATTCTTCTAATGTTAATCCCTGGTGTCGGTGCCTTGGTAGTTGGAATATTGGCTATAATTGCAACAATGAAAGTCTGCGAAAAGAGAGGCTACGACAAACTCTTAGGCCTTTTGATGTTAGTTCCAATTGCAAACCTCATTCTTTGGGGAATGCTTGCTTGGGGAAAGAAAACTGCTTAATAGTTAATACACAACTGGATAGTGTGCTTTACGCTATCCAGTTTCTTGTTACATATATATGAATACAACAGAAGTTCCTTTGTTTGAAAATTTAGGTTTTAACAGTGAGAGATATATTGAATTACAAAAGGTTGATATTCTCCAACGATTAGAGAAAGTAGCCTACGGTAAGTTGTATCTCGAAGTAGGAGGTAAACTTCTTGAAGATCCTCACGCAGCAAGGGTACTTCCTGGTTTTCAATTAGACATTAAGGCAAAGATACTTCAAAGATTAGATACATCTTTTGATATAGTATATTGCCTAATATATGGAGACATAATTAAAAACAGACAATTAAACAACCAAAAAGAGGAATATATAGATTCTGCGATTACAGCAATAAAGAAAATGGAAGAGCTTTTTGCTGTTAAACCATATGTTGTAATTAACAATATATCAGATGAAAATGATTCTCGCTTTATAGAAGCGAAAAAGAAATTAGAAACAATCTGTGAACATGTATATCTAAGATACCATATAGATGGATATCCAAATGATACACAAAGGATATTAAGTTCAGATGGGTATGGTAAGGATGAAAATATTCCTGTACAAAGTGAGCTCGTGATTGTAACAGGAGCTGCTTCAAATAGTGGAAAGATGTCTACATGTTTTGGGATGATATATTTTGACCATCTAAGAGGATTAAATTCTGGGTATGCAAAGTACGAAACATTTCCTGTGTGGAATTTGCCACTTGAGCATCCAATTAATCTAGCCTATGAGGCTGCTACAGCAGATATTGGTGACAGAAACATTATAGATGAGTACCACCTTAAGGAATACAACGAAGTTTCTGTAAATTACAACCGAGATATAGATGCATTCGTGATTCTTAAAAAACTTGCCTGCGATTTACTACCACCAAGCAATATGTTAAACAATTACAAATCTCCTACAGATATGGGTATGAACCATGTAAAAGAATCCATTACAAACGATGAGGTTGTATGCGTAGCTTCTCTAAACGAAATCAAAAGAAGAGAAGATTGGTACCAAGAGGTAGTAAACAATAGTCTCGGAGACGACAGCTGGGTTAGAGCTTGCCAAGAGCTTGAAAAGAAAGCCCTTGAATATATTCAAAGCAAGGGATACAACCCTACTCTACATCTTTAACAAAATCCAAAATCTTCTGCTCCTCTTCTGGAGTAGCACCTTCCAATTTTACTTTGTCTACCCTTCTAACTAACTGGTTAAACCTTGTTGTACTAACAGTATCATACTGTTTTTGCAAAGAGCCAATTCTCTCCCCTATCTTGTAAAAAGAATCTGAGAAATTTTCAAACTCTTTTTCAAAAGCCTTAATATTTCCAATAATATTATGAATATTTCCCTGTACCCTGAAATTCTCGTAAGCTTGTTTAATCATTCGCAAAATTGCTGTAAAACTAAATGGCCCAGCTAATACAACTTTCTTTGCCATTGCCTCTTGCCATACCTCTGGCATTTTTTCATAGATATAGGAAAATATCATTTCATTTGGAATGAAGAGTATTACAAAATCTACTGTTTTGTCCTCAGGATTAATGTAGTCTCTGCTACATACTTGGTTAATTTTCTCTTTAACATCTCTTACAAACTGTGTGGTATATTTCTCCTTTGTTTCTTTATCATCTGTTTCAGACATTCTTTGTAGATTATTGTATGGGAATTTAGAATCTACATTAATTCTAGTTCTGTCTGGAAGAAAGATTGTAAAGTCTGGTCTAGTTTCTGAGCCTGCTTGTTCTTTGTTAAATTCGTAATCGTTCCCTCTTACAAAACCGGCCATCTTTAACAAATCATCTGCAACCTGTTCACCGAACTGCCCTCTTAGCTGGTTGTTGGAGAGAACCTTCTTAAGACTTTCAGTATTTACTGAGAGCTGTTCTGTGACTCTTCTGCTCTCCTCTAGAGAAGTTTTAAGAGAAGAGAATGAATCTATCCTGTCTTTCTCACTCACTTTTACATACTCTTCCAAATTTTTAATTAGCCTTCCAATCTCTTCTCGTTTGTTGTCTAAATCTATCCTGTTTTGCTTAGTTTCAGAGCTAAGGGACTCTCTTGCGGTTTTAACAAGGTATTCGTTTGCTTCCATAAGGGCTTTAGGTACTAATTCTTCTAGCTTTCCTTCTATTGTCTCCGAGAGTTCTTCATTGCTATTGCCTTTTCCCTTATTTACAAAGTAGAAGATTCCGACACCAAGTAGAATTCCACCGACAAGAGCAAGCATTACATACAACATAAATGGAAGATTTCTTTAATTTAGAGTATTCTAATTATATATAACTTGAGGTATAGTTCCAAGATGATAAAGAATATCCTAACTGGTAACTCACTTTTCATAAAGAATTTACTTTTTACCTCTGTATTTGGTGGTCTGATTGGATTACTAAACTATTTTTTCAATATCTTTGTAGCTAGGTTTACCACCATGGAGATATTTGGTATCTACAGTGCTGTTTTAGGAATAATATATCTAATTCAGATACCTGCGACCTCCATACAGGCCCTTATTACAAAGACTATTGCAAAAAACAAATCATTTAATCTTAATTCCTACAAATGGAATATTCTTCTTCAATTCACTGTCTTAGGTATTGTATTTGGAGGCATATTTCTTCTTTTTAAAGATAGTATTTCAAACATTGCAACGATTCCGTCTGGTTTAATAATTTATTTAGCAATCACGCTTGTTCTCGCATTTGTTAGTCCCATTTCTAAAGGTTTATTGCTTGGGAAAGAGAGGATCGTTACAGTAAATCTTTTGTTACTGTTTGAAACAATTTTGAGATTTGGTATTGGGTATTTTGCAATTAAAACAAATACTACTTTACCATTTCTTATTCTTTCTTGTGCTATTCCTTCTGTAATCACTACACTGGCTACTCTACCTTTCATCAATTTGAAAGGAAATGGAGAGAAGAAAAATATCCAGACAGATTTTAAAGAATTGTTTTTAGCTACAGTAAGTTTTCTTCTTCTTACAATTCCCTACACTCTAGATTTAATTCTTGTAAATCCAGAGTTTAGAGCAGAGTATTCTGGTATGTCTCTTTTGGGTAAACTTGTATATTTTGCAGCGATAACGATTGCTTCTGTTATGTTTGCTAGGATTAGTAATTTAACTAGGAGAACAGAGATTACTAAGTCTTTACTGGTTGCTCTTTCTCTTTCAGTAATTATTGGGCTTGGTACAACTGGTGTGTTGGTAGGGTTTAAGGATACAATAATATCTCTTTCAATTGGAGATAAGTATCTTTCTGTAGCACCTTATCTTTGGATATTTGGTTTGTGTATGACAGGGTATGCATTAGTATATATGATTGCGAATTATTTCATAACACAGAGGTATTATATCTACATTATTGTTTTACTTGCATGTGCTTTACTTCAGGTATATTTGTTTAGTGTTAGAAATGAGAGTTTGGAAATGGTCATAGTTAACCAGGTTGTTGTATATCTAGTATTAACAATGGGGACTTTTGGTATGTTAATTCTAAATTTTAGGAAGAAAATAAATTAATCAAAAATAATTATGGATACTAAAGAACTAAAAGCATTTATTTTAGAAGCAAGTAAGAATACATATGCTTCAGAGGATCCTAATATCAAAGTTAAACAACCGGATGGCTCTACTACAATCGTATATGAAAAAGATAAATGGAAATATCATGATAACTATTTTGGTGGAGAGCCTTTCGGAGGTAGAGAGGTCGTATTTTTTTCAAGACAAACCCGTTTGGATGATGGTTTATTATGGTAGTGTAGTAGTTGAAACGATTGTACCAGATGAGTTGTATAAGGTTCTAACAAAGGCATTAAGAAATGCTCCTGCGGATATGCCATATAGAGGACCAAAGGAATTAGTAGATGGAGATTTTACATATAATAATGATTTGGAAGGAGATGTAGAAAGATTCTCTGGAGAAGAGAGAATATACAAAGATAATATCCTACTCTATACTGCGAAGTATGTTGGGGGTGTTTTGTAAGAGGAGAAATAATTGGACTTTTTAATCGAAAAATATATCAGATAATTTAATTACAGCTTTTTCTAGATAATGATCATAAACTACTCAGATGAGAAAGTCCTTAAAGGCAAGAAATCTATATTCTTAGCAGGGCCCACCTCCCGAACAGCAGATATTGTTTCCTGGAGGAAAGAAGCCTGTAAGAAGTTGAAAGATTTTGGTTTTGACGGAATTGTATATGTCCCAGAATTCTCAACGGGAGAAATAAGGGGAAATTATGATGATCAAGCTATGTGGGAAAGAGAGGCACTAACTATTTCCACAGTAATACTTTTTTGGATTCCTAGAAGTCTTCCTGATATGCCTGCTTTTACAACAAATGTTGAGTTTGGATACTGGTTACATACAAAAAAGGTTATCTATGGAAGACCAGAGAATGCAGTTAAGACTAAATATCTTGATTGGTTATATGAAATCGATTATGGTTTAGATCCGATTAATAACCTTGATGAATTGTTAAGCAAAGCGGTAAAAATGGTGGACGAAATTATGGATCATAGACATTAAGATAGACCTATCGTTATTTGCTTATTTTCTTAATAGTATTGTTTACCCATTTCTCTGGATCAATACCAGTTTTATTACAAAATGCAAAAATGAGAGTTAATAAATCTCCGATTTCCTCTGGTATCGTACCTCTACCACCAACACTTTTCTTATATCCTGGATGCTCTGCTAGAAATCTCCCCGCTATCTCCCCCAACTCTTCTTGCATGGCTATCAACAACAACTCAGGAGCCGTATCCCAACCATTATCTTTATACATCTTCTGAACTTTTTCTTGTAATTCCTTCATTTCTAATAATTATATCAAATTGGACGATATTGGTATCGAACTAATGACCTTCGCAATGTGAATGCGATGCTCTAACCAGCTGAGCTAATCGTCCATATTACTATTGGGGAGTTTTATCACCATCATCATTACCACTTTTTGGTGCTCTAACTGCATACATCATTACAAAAAATATTACTAATACTATTGGTAACCCTATACCTACCAACAAACTCTTAGTAACAATACCACCTAATATACCAAGAATTATACTACCACCAATTACAACAAACACCTTATTAAGATTCATAGTAATAATATAGCACAAAATTTAAATCTTTCTAACAACAATTTTCTTACCTACTATACCATTGTCCTTTTTTACAGGGATCTCTTTTACTGTAGAAATATCCTTTAGAACATAATCCTCATCCTCTATGTCTAATTTGTACACACCTTTGTTCATTATGAATCTGTATCTACCATTCTTCTCTGTAACCCTCTTACTAACAACCCTGTTAAACTCTACATCCTTCATAACTACAGAAACTCCCTCTACTCCCTTATCCTTCTCATCTACAACTTTGCCATACTTACCTGCAACACCAAACACAGATCTTAAAAGGAAGAAGAATGCAGGAATATATATCAGGCCAATTAGCAGATTCCCTGCACTTGGATACTTACTGTACATATATACATATATTGTTATACCAACACAAAACAGAACTATGTTTAATAATGGTAAAATTTTCTGTAGAATCCCTCTCGTAGCTAGTAAGACCTTACTGCTTCCTTTCATCTTCTTCCTGTCGATTGGTATTGCTAACTGAACCTCTGCATTATTTCCATAAACTGCAAGAGTCCCGTTGTAAACATTCTGAATTGGATAATCCTCTCCTTTTACAAACCTACTTGGGAATTCATACCCTCTCTTTGTGACAGAAATTGTATAATCACCTTCAGACAAATTCCCAGAGAATTTACCAGAACTATCTGTAACAGCGGTTTCTACGAGAGATTTTTCTCTACTGAATATTCTTACAACAGCACCGCTTAAAGGTTCCTTACTGTAGGAGTCATATACGAAGCCATAGTATATTCTCTTTCTTCTAAACCCTAGTGCACTTAACAATCCAAATATAGATTGGATAACCATATATGACATTTGAGAAAGACTTCCAAGTGCAAGGCCAGCACTTACTCCAATAGTTACAACCGTTGTAGCTACAGATATACTCTGTAATTCAGACTCCTTAAGTTCTGCTACAGGCGTATCTTGGAAAGTTTCAATAACACTACCTTTAACTACACTTACTGCTTCTGCGACATTAATATTTTGGAAAACTGTAGAGATAGTTGTATTTATTGGCTTCTTAACCTCAGATACATAACCCTGTCCACCGGTTCCTACCAATCCATCCGCAATCCAGTATCTTACCCCTCCAAGGATAACTTTAGAAACAGATACATCTCTGTTTTCTACTTTAACTGTCTGTGGAAATTCTCCTGTTACTTTTACACCACCAGTACAATTAATGGAAATATCTTCTATTGTCTTTGCGTTTGGACATATTACAAAGCTATTAGTTTCACCCTGAACAACATACATTGTAAAAGGTTTTGTAACACCAGCAGCACTAGTAAAAGAGACTACCGCCTTACTTTCCTCTGGTGCACTTTCTATGTAGACATCTGTCCAATCTCTATCCTCAGAGAACAGGACTGGAACATCTGCTATCAGATTTTCCCCTTCTTTGATTCTTACATTTTTTTCTCCATACTGACCATTTTCTAAAGATGTTGGTATAATTTTTTCATCCTCTGCTAATGCCACCCTTATCTCACTAGGTACATTTAATAATATTGCCCTAGTCCCAATGTATATTGTATTGCTATACTCTGTGACAACACTATCTGAGTTTCTAGCTCTAACAGAAAAGCCATATTGTAATGAAGGATCTATATTTGAAACTAAGATTCCATTACTACCTCCAAACTCTGCAAATGTCCCCCATCTCTCAATATCCACCATATGTCCTGTTGTAGGATCTATATACCTGTTTCCATTTATTTCTTTAATTGTAAATTGTGTGTTGTTTGGATTTGAAAGATTATCAAAGTACACTCTTACACTACCAGAGGAGACTCTTTCAACATTAACAACTTTTGGAATCTGTGCATATGTTGTAACACTTTGTGTTGTGGACCAACTTGTTGCCACTCCACTTACATTAAAACCTTTCACTCTAAATGTATATGTTGTATTTGGTAAAAGTCCCTGTATTGATATATTTCTGTTATACGCTGTATACGATTGAAGCGAAGACATAACTCCTACAGTACCGTTGTAGTACAAACCTTTCTCCTGGTCTTGTATTTGAACATTGCTTACAGCTGCTTGAGATAGTGTCATAGTTACATTTCCACCACCTGTGTTTGTAAGACTATCAATACTGGTTTGCTGTGCCAATGTAGCTCCTTGTATAGCCACAGAGGAATCACTTTCAGATACTGCATTGTAGGCTCTCACATATCTTGTGTATGCTGTATTTGCAGAAAGTGAACTTTCTATGCAACTGGTAAGATTACTTTGAGCACATTGCAATATTTGAATACCATTTCCATCATAGATTCTAAATCCACTCTCATTTGTATTAATATCTGTAAAGTTCCACCTTATAGAAGATAGAGATATATCTGAAACAGTTCTTACTGTTGGAGTATAGAGTTTTGTAGAGATAGAAGTAGTAGAAGAATATGAAGTTTCTGCATTTTGAGTATTTCTTGCTTTAACTTTAAAGCCATACTGCACACCTGCATTTAATCCAGCAACAAGAACACCTTCTGTAGAACCGAAATCTGCTCTAGTTCCCCATACTGGAGAAGAAGAAAGTGTTTTATTTGAATAATTTATATATTTATTTGTAGTAGTTTCAAGAATTGCATACTCTGTAGTAGATGAATTTGCGTCATTTTTTATACTTACCTTCAAAGATTCTGTAGACCTTGAAACAGTATCAATTCCATTTGGAACTACTGTTCCAGTATATACAGTAATAGAATCACTATATGCTGTTTCTGTACCACTGGCATTTCTCGCTTTTATTCTAAATTGGTACTCTGAGTTTGGAACTAGCCCAATGGCAACATCTGAGGCAGTTTGTACCCATTCATTTATTCCAGAATCACAATTGGTGCCAAGACAATCGATGTACACTCCAGAATTCCCTTCTGTAAGATTTGCGACATTTCCTACCATAAAAGAGATACTGTTTGTAGATACGGTATCAGCAGAGATTGTCGGTACTGATGCCAATGTGTATAGATTTAATGATTGTGAGTTTACTGTCTCAATATTTTGTGCATTTCTCCCTTTTACAACAAAAGTATATTGTGTGTTTGGAGTCAAGCCTGTTGATGTATCTGAGATCTCTTTTATCCATTCGTTTATACCTGTATCACATCCTGTACCAGTACAATCAAAGTACAAACCAGATGTTCCAACTTCAATATTTGGAAGCGAAGATGTAAGTCCAATCTGAGTAGATGTAATTGTCCCTGCTGTCAAGATTGGTGTATCAGAAAGAGTATATATATTTTGAGTAGAAGAATAAAGTGTTTCTGTTCCATCATAATTTCGAGCTTTAACTGCAAAGGTATATTCTGTATTTGGAGAAAGACCCGTAACTGTATCACTTGTTTCTGTTATCCATTCATTTATACCTTCATCACAGCTTGTACCTGTACAGTCAAAATATAATGCAGAACTTCCCTGTCCAAGACCACTTAAAGTTGAAGATACCGATATACTACTTGGTCCTAATGCTTCAAGAGTTATCGTTGGAACGGATGCCAAGGTATAAAGACTTGCAACAGTTGAGTATGCTGTTTCAATATTGTCTCCATTCCTACTCTTAACTCTAAAATCATAAGCTGTATTGGGAGTAAGACTAGTAGCAGTATCTAGCGTAGCGGAAACCCATTCATTTATTCCTGTATCACATCCTTCTCCTGTACAATCAAAGTACATTTGAGAGCCATTAATAGCTTCAGAGGATTGTAAATCTATCGAAGTATCTTCCTTATTTCCTCCATAAGATATGGTTGGGACAGACATAAAGGTATATCTACTTGTATTATCAGAGTAATCACTGTTTCCATTTGCATTGTATGCAACAACTTTTCTTGTATATTGTGTATTAGTACTTAATCCTGTTTCATCACAGTATGTTAGATTTTCTCCTGCACAAGTTACCATTAGATTATCGTCAGTATCATAAACTTTGAATCCCTCTTCATCCGTAGCATTGTCTGTAAAGTTCCATCTAATACTTGTAGTTGAAAGGGCTTCTGCTTGTGCAATAGTTGGAGCTAAAGGTACAGGTCTTTGTTCTGAACTAATTTCTACAGACTGAGAAGTTTTTCTTTGAGCATAAATTACAGAAATATATGGAGGAAGATTGGATGCTTCACTTGAGGTTGCAGTACAAGAGTGTGTATGTGTTGAATCTGCAAGGTTTGTACCTGAACCATATCCATTAATAGTCGCAGAAGGAGCTCCTGTAGATATTTCTACATTATGTGTATGTGTAGCAGAACCTCCTGTTGCTCCGTAGGTTTCAGCTCCTCTTGGAAATTTTTCATCTAATTGTGTAAATCTACTCCATCCGAAAGGTGGTAGCTCTGTAAATATTACGACATTGTTTTCATTAACATATGTATCATTGTCAGCTTTAGCAAAAACCATATCTACATATGGAGGAATATTAGAATCAGAAGAAGAGGATGAACTGTTTGAAGTATGCGTATGATTAGCAGTAGCTACTAGACCTGAGAGTACTGGATTGGTATATCTAATAATTACAATTCCTGAGCCACCAGTTCCTGGGGCTATACGTTCATAATCACCACCACCACCGCCACCTGTATTGGGAGTCCCATTTGTAGCTGCAACACCATTACATCCACTAGCACCACCACCACCCAATCCACCAGCAGCCGAGCCAGCACTTCTTGTCGTCGGACTTCCTCCCCCACCGCCTGCATAATATGTAGAAACTCCACTTATCGAGTATGCTAAACCAGCTCCACCAACTCCTCCAGATAGCCCAGAATTCCTTTTGTTTTGTCCAGCTTGTCCAGCCCCTCCACCTCCCCCTGCTCCAGAACTTTCATCTGGATCACTATCCCCCGAATTGCCACCTATATATCCTTGGGAAGCAGCACCGCCATTTAAAAGAGCTCCATCATCTGCTCCACCAGCACCACCCCCACTACCGCCAGCACTACCACTTGTATATCCACTTACTGCTCCGACACCTCCTTTTCCACCACCTATTGCAGTTATACTTGAGAATACTGAATTCTCACCATTTGCATTTACACCACCAGCACCAACAGTAACGGATGTATCTCCAGCAGGAACACTAAAAGAAGCATTGTATACTAAACCACCACCGCCACCGCCACCACCACCACCACCAACACCACCACTACCGCCACCACCAACAACAAGAACTTCTGCATTACCACTACCGACACAAGATAATGTTCCACTAGACAAGAATGTATGAACAATATCCCCATCGACATAAGTAATAGATCCTCCTGTACAATTAAACGGGATATTAAACGACTCTGAAGTATTAGGACCAGCAGTAACAATATTTTCTGCCGTTACATGGGTATGTGTAGAAACACCTCCAGTAGAACCATATGTCGGATATCCTCTTGGGAACAGCGAATCTAACTCTGATACTCTACTCCATCCTGTTGGAGTAGATACATCAAACATAGAAATTAAACCTGCTTTTTGCAAAAATTGATTGTTGTAACACATAACCATGTCCCTATACTCCGGAAGAATCGTGGTAGCTTCAAGCGATGCCTGCAAACCAGTATGCGTATGTGTTGTTAATGTCCCAGAAGAAGATTCACCCGTTGTTACTCCAATATCCGTAGTGGATATGGAAGAAGATGTACAACTTGCATCGTCATGAGTATGGCTACTTATCCCACCGGTTGTCCCATATGTTGTACTTCCATACAAAAATCTGCTGTCTAAATCCAAAGCTCTTGTCCATCCATCTGGGCAAGCAGCCTGTGCAAACATAACCACATTCCCACTCCAAGTTTGAGAAACCCCCTCTGCCATCGGATTACCATAATACACATAGATTGTTTTTCCAGCTGCAGGTAACGACGGTATCCTCACCCATACTTTCGTACTGGCTGTATTACACCCACTTTCAACCCAGAAAGATAAAAGAGCATTGTCATCACTGTCTACGAACCTTAAATCATCACAATCTGCCTGTAATTTACTTGTGGTTACAAGAGTAGCTGTATCTAGC
>CAZHVM010000005.1:48386-52027 GCA_964536135.1 uncultured Candidatus Saccharibacteria bacterium
AGAACATCTTCATTTGTTAATACTCCAAGAGTATCATTGCTTACCTCTATACCCCTTCTAAATCCCCAATCATTACTATACCAAGCAACACCCGTACTAGATCTAGAAAGATACAGATACAAAGCAATTGGGAAAAGGATGATAATTACTAAAAGCGATATTAATACTAATAATTTGCGAACTGATATATGTTTTATGTCTGATTTTTTTCCTACCATGGCAGTATATGTATATTGTATAGAAGAGGAAGAAAAAGCGCAACAATTTTTCTTGCCAACATATATCCTAAATTGTTAATATTGGTCTAGTAATATGAAAGAAAAGATTTGGAAAGGATTTGTTTTTTCTCTTCCCTTGTTAATTGAGGGTATTTTGTATTATTTGTTAATTAACAAAACTTCCTTGTATGAAAATATAGGTATAGAGGATGGAGTACTAGAATGGGCACAATTTATTTTCTATTTTTTTCTGTTTGTCTTAGTATTTCCCTTGCTTTTAGATTTAAAAAAGAAAAAATTCTTTTTATAATATATCTTCTCTTTTCTCTTGCATTACTGTTCATTGCACTAGAGGAGATAAGCTGGGGAGAGAGAATATTCGGTGGAATATTACCTGCTAGATTAGCTCAAAGAAATGTTCAAGGAGAGATAAATATACATAATATTGATTCCATAAATGGAAAGATTGGCTATTTATATATCTTAATTGGTTTTGTAGGGTGTTTTTCTTGGTTAGCGATTTGCATATTTAAAAAGATATTTTTCTTAAAGAATTCTTTTGTTAATACCATGGAGAAGATTGTTCCTTCATATATATTTTTCTTTTACTTTTTTCCTTTGTTTATTAATTTAATTACCAATTACGGATTTAGACCACAGGATTATGAATCTGTAGAATTTATATTAGCATTGGGAATATTTATGTATTTACTAGATAGGAGTAGGGAGAGGATTACTTTCTCTGAAGATTTTTAAATGCAACAGTCAATTCTGCAAAATATTTATTAATTGATTCATCTGTTGAATATTTTCCATTATTCTGTAGTCTTCTTATTTACAATCTTCAGAATCTTCTCTCGCACAGATTCATCCTCTACACCTCTAGAATTATTGTTTTGTAATGGACAAAGGTTAATCATAGAGTCAAACTCTATTCTAACTATTTTTTTACAATGATTCTTTTCAGTAATTTCTTTATTTTTGGAATTATAAAATAATTAAAAACAGATACTATGGAACCTAATATAATTGCTCCTATGCCCCACTCTGTAATTCCAGGTAAAAGCAGTGTATTAAATGCATATTCAATATTCTCTTTTGTAAATACAAGTTTAATATTCTCAAAATTAGGAAGTCCAATAAAAAACAAAAGGAACACATAATGAAGATAATATGATATTACGGATATTAAATAAGTAAGGATGGTACTTAGTAATAGTGTTTTTAAAGTATATGAAGATTTTTTCTTAATAATGTAGTGTACATAAATACTAAGTATATACCATGGTAATAGCATGTATATAAAAAGAGGTATTAGAAGTAATGGATTATTACTATTTCCGAATATTCTACTAAAGAGTGGAAATATTGTATTTTGATAGTGAAAGTCAAAAACTCCGAAAATGAAAGATATTGTAAGAAGAGTTAACATATCTTTTCTTTTTAAATTCATAACAAGATTATATTACAAATCTGGTAATAGTGGGCTGTTTTAAAATAACAAAATTACCCTAATTATCAGATAATAGGAAATTATTTAGTAAGAAATAGGGATACGAGTAACAAAAAAGACGCCCTATTGATCCAATTCAGGAACGCATGCGTCTTTACTAGTATTATAATATCAAGGCTAATGCTTTATGTCAATCACCTTATTAGATTTTGTAACAAGAATTAATCTTTTAACCCCAGTGGAACTATTCTTCAAAAAATTCCTTATTCTCGACTCAGCCTGCTTTGCCGTCATTTTTGTCCGCGATAAATTTATCACTATATTCGATGATTGATGTTTAGCACTACGGATATTATCAGAAATTGTATATTTTCCATTACCTTTAGGACTTTTTATCTCCCAATATATAGTTCCAACCTTTATATCTGGAGTCGTTGAAGAACCTCTTTTCACAAATTCAATATTACTCTTAAAATATTCTGCCAAAGTTATAGCAACATTTTGCTCGTGTTCCGTTGGTATTGGTTTGATATCTATAGGGGTTATCAATTTGTATCTCATCTTACTGTTGAAAATATAAAGTGGTGGACTACACTTTTAGGCATGGGACTTAAAAGCAGAATTGTTCTTGAATTGATTCTGAATTTCTAAACAGTTTCTTCTTCTATTAACAATGTAGGGTCTTGGTTCGTATATCCTCCATCTACAGTTATAACTTGCCCATTAATATACTCAGATTCGGGTTTAAGAAGGAAACTGACTAAGTTTGAAATATCTTTCGGTTCAGCAATTCTCTTTAAAGGATTAATGTCTGCAACTTGTTTAATAAAATCTTCTCCTGCTTGATCTACCATCTTTGTATTTACCCATCCAGGAGCAATGGTATTCGTAGAAATTTTTTTATCTTTAAACAACAGGCTTAGTGACTTTGCCAAAGAATTTACACCAGCCTTACTTGCTGAATAACTTGCAGTTATTGATCCTCCATACATAGCGTCTGTAGAACTAATCATAATAAATCTACCTCCAGTCTCAATCGTGTTTTGTAAATACTTAGCCAGTACAAAGTTTGAAGTTAGATTTATTTGCAATGTTTTATTCCATATCTCAATATCATTCTCCACGCTATTTCCTTCATATTCAACAATCCCTGCACAATTCACTACTCCATACAAAGGAGTGTCCTTTATTTCGTTTGCAAAATTTTTTATTGATTCATTTGAAAGTAAATCTAGGTGATAGGTTGTAATATTCGGAATCTCTCTTGGTGTATTAGAATATGTACCAATAACTGAGTATCCTGCATCTACCAAATCTTTAGCAACTTGAGAACCAATACCTCCCGAGGCACCAACTACTAATATTGTTTTATTCATAGGTCTATTGTAATTGAAGTAAATACTTTAGTAAAGGATGTGGTGGGATGTGTTGGAAAGCTTGGAACTTAAACGCTCGATTTATTTAGTTCTATCTCTATAGCTATTACACCATATTTTTTCTGATCTTCTATGGAATAATATTTAGACATATCATGAGCACACTTTATGGGAGAATCGCTAGGCTCCCAGCCAGCTAATACAGGATCAAACATTGTAAATAATTCTTCAAAACTTTCTGCAGTTAAAAGATTTAACACTTTTACCTCTAGCCTATTTTCTAACAAAGGTAATTCCGAAAAGATTATTCTATCTCCAATCTCTACCTTTCTTCGCTTTTGATCATACAACCTAATTTCATAAGTCTTTGAACCACTGAATATCTGCGTAAATGCAGAAGCATTTAATTTCATTTCGTGAGTCATATCTTAGTATACATGAAATTCGAAAAATGGTGGACGATATAGGATTCGAACCTATGACCCTCTCGGTGTAAACGAGATGCTCTAGCCAGCTGAGCTAATCGTCCATGTACAACATGCCGGGGACAGGAGTTGAACCTGCACGGGAGTATAAATCCCACTACCACCTCAA
>CAZHVM010000006.1:0-51194 GCA_964536135.1 uncultured Candidatus Saccharibacteria bacterium
TGGAGACCAACAGTAAGAGGAATGGCAATGCATGCAGTACAGCATCCGCACGGTGGTGGTGAAGGTAAAGGTGTTATTGGTAGACATGCTAAAGATATCTGGGGACACAGAATTGGAACTAGAACTAGACATAATAGTATGACAGAGAAGTTCATTATTAAAACCAGAAGGACTAAGAATAGACCTTTTGCTAAGAAATAAATTATTGAGCAATTAGAATGGCAAGATCACTAAAAAAAGGACCATATACAGACGAAAAATTAATGAAAAAGGTAACTATGGCAAGAGATAGTGGTAAAATGACCCCTATTAAAACATGGGCAAGAGCATCCACTATAACTCCTGAGATGGTAGGAATGAAATTTTTGGTACACAATGGTAAAAAACATGAGGAAGTCTTGGTAATAGAATCTATGATTGGACACAGATTAGGAGAATTTTCTCCTACAAGAAAATTTAGAGGCCATGCTAAGAAGGGTAAACTTTCTAAGGTATATGGTAGCTCAGGTAGATTTGAGGAGTAATTAATATTTTAAAACCACTATGGAAGAGAAGATAGTACAAGTAAAAGTAAAAGATATTGCACAGTCACCACAAAAGCTTAGACTTGTTGTGGATGCAGTTAGGGGGAAACAGGCAGACAAAGCTTTGGATATATTAATGGTCTTGAATAAAAAAGGATGCGACATTATAAAGAAAGCATTGCTTTCAGGAATTGCAAATGCAAGAGAATTACACAGTGTAGATAAAGACGAATTAATAATAAGCAAGATATCTGTTGATGAAAGCAGAACTCTAAAAAGAGTTAGATTTGCATCAAGAGGTAGAACTTCAAGAATTAACAAAAGAAGATCACATCTTAATTTAGAATTAAAAGTTAAGTAACATGGGAAGAAAGGTCAATCCAATTGCAATAAGAATGGGAATAAACAAGGGTTGGAATGCCACTTGGTATTCAGAGAAAAAAGATTTCCCAAAGACTTTTGCTCAGGACATCAAAATTGAGAAGAAAATAAGAGAGACTATGAAAGATGCAGGTATAGACAGAGTTGAAATAAACAGATCTGCAAACAAAGTAGAAGTAATTGTCTATGTTGCAAGACCAGGAGTAGCTATAGGTAGAGGCGGGGAAGGAATTGACAAATTACAGAAAGAATTAAAGAGATCAACAAGAGCTGACATAGAGATTAAAATTAGAGAAGTAAAGAAAGCAGATATCTCCGCATCGATAATTGCAAGAGGAATTGCAGATGGTATCGAAAGAAGACAACCATCTAAACTTCTTGTACAGAGTGCAAAAGAGAAAGCTATGATGGCTGGAGCAAAAGGATTGAGAATATGGGTATCTGGGAGAATCAATAATGCGAGCCAAGCAAGAACGGTAAAAGTAACTGCAGGCTCTGTACCAGCACAAACTTTGAAAGCAGATATAGATTATGCTGCAGACACAGCTAAAACAATAGATGCAGGACTTATGGGTATTAAGGTATGGATATACAAAGGGAATAAAACTGAAGTAGCAACTGAAGAATAATATATTAATATAAAAAATCATGTTAGAGCCACGTAAAAGAAAATATAGAAAAGAGTTCAGAGGCAAGATGGGAGGAGTAGCTTCTTCCAATAATGAAGTTGTCTTTGGAGAGTACGGGCTTAAAGCTATGGAAAATGGTTGGATTAATGCTAGAGAGATTGAAGCTGCAAGAAGGGCAATTACAAATTTCACTAAAAGAAAAGGAAAGGTATGGATAAAGATATTCCCACACAAACCTTACACTATGAAATCTACAAACAGTAAAATGATTGGTGGAAAAGGTGCAGTCGAAGGATATGTAGCAGTTGTAGTACCAGGAACAATACTTTTTGAAATAGGTGGAGTAGATGAGAAAGTCGCAAGAGAAGCTCTAGGAGTAGGTGCACAGAAACTTTCTATGAAAGCTAAATTTGTAAAGAAGAGATTAATATAAAGCTTGAGAATAAAGAGAATAATTGATAGAATACAGGCCGTTATTTAAATAAAAATATGGAAAACAACATTAATAAAAAAGGAAGAAAAAGAGAACTTCACGGAGAAGTCATTAGTAATAAAATGGCTAAAACCGTAAGGGTCAGAGTTGATTCTGTTGTTAGACATCCTCTTTATCAGAAAGTACAAACAAGAAACAAGGTTTTTTTTGCACATACTGAAAAGGATTTGAATATAGGAGATAAGGTTGTTATAAGAGAAAGTAAACCCTATTCAAAAAATGTTAAATGGGTAATAGTAGAACAAAACAATGATACAAAGACAAACTAAATTAACAATTGCAGATAATAGCGGAGCAAAAGTGGCCAAAATTATTGGTATTCCAGGCTCTTCCAAAAGAAGATTCGCGTATGTTGGAGATATTGTAAATGTAGCAGTACAAAAAGCAACTCCAAATGCAGGGATAAAAAGACATGATGTAGATAAAGCAGTAATTGTAAGAACACATAAAGAATACAGAAGAAAAGATGGAACATATATTAGATTTGATGATAATGCGGGGGTATTAGTTGATTCTAAAAATAAGACACCAAAAGGAACAAGAATATTTGGGCCAGTGGCAAGAGAGTTAAAGGAGAAAGGTTTTGATAAAATAGTTTCTCTTGCACCAGAAGTTTTGTAATTAAAAGGTAATAATATGAAGATTAAAAAAGGAGATACAGTAAAAATATTATACGGGAAAGATAGCGATAAAAGTGGTCGTGTAGTTGCTGTAGATTTAACAAAAAGAATGGTTGTAGTAGAGGGATTGAATATTTACAAGAGACATTTAAAAGGAGATGGAAAGAAAAGGACCTCTGAGATTTTAAGCATAGAGAAACCACTTTCAGTCTCTAAGGTAATGCTAGTGTGTCCAATGTGTAATAAAGCAACAAGGGTAAGCTTAAGAAGAGAAGACAATAATGTCGTAAGAGTATGTAAGAAATGTGGTAAAGATTTAGAAACAAATAAAATAGAAAAAGAAGAGGTTAAAAAAGAACCAACAAAAAAGAAAGCTGTAAAAAAGAGCGTTAAAAAAACTACTAAAAAATAAAAATGGCAAGATTAAGAGAAGAATATAACAACAGAATAAAGCAGGAGTTGATGGCAGAAGGTGGATTTAAGAATCCTATGGAGGTTCCTACTTTTAAAAAGATTGTCGTTAATGTAGGAGCAGGAGAAGCAGTTAATAACAAAGGTGCAATTGAAGAAATTGTAGAAATCTTAAAATTAATTACAGGACAGAAGCCACTTGTTAATAAAGCAAAAAAGGCTGTCTCTGCATTCAAAATAAGAGAAGGAATGGAGATAGGGGTATCGGTAACCTTAAGAGGTGATAGAATGTGGGAGTTCTTTGATAAACTAGTGAATATTGTTTTACCAAGAACAAAAGATTTCAGAGGATTAAACCCTAAATCTTTTGATGGAGCTGGTAACTATTCATTGGGTGTAGAAGACCACACAGTATTCGTAGAAATAGATCCTAACAATGTTACTAAGATAAGGAGTTTGGAGATTACAATTGTTACCACAGCAAAAAACGATAAAGACGCGAGATTACTTTTAGATAAATTTGGGTTCCCTTTTAAGAAAGATGTCAACAGAAGCTAAAGAAAAAAAAACAAGAGATTTGAAAATAAGCTCTAAGTTTAGCACACGAGTTTACAATAGATGTGAACTATGTGGTAGATCTAGAGGTTATTTAAGACACTATGGAATTTGCAGGGTTTGCTTTAGAAATTTGGCAAGCCAAGGCAAAATCCCTGGTGTTAAAAAAGCTATTTGGTAATTTAAAAATATATATGATGAACGATTTAATAGCCGATTTATTGGCAAGAATACAAAATGGAATAATGAGAAAGAAAGAAACTGTTGAGGTTGTGAATACCAAAATTAACAGAGGTATCTTAGATGTGTTGAAGATGGAAGGAATGATTAGAGAGTATGTAGACAACGGAAGAATGTTAGAAGTAGAAATTATGTATGATGGTTTGCAACCTGTTATCGCTCATTTTGAAAGAGTAAGCAAACCAGGGCAGAGAGTATATGTTTCTAAGAAAGAAATAGTTCCAATAATGAATGGTAGAGGAATATCCATAATTAGTACCCCGCAAGGACTGATGTCTGGAGCAATGGCTAAGAGTAAAAATCTTGGCGGCGAATTAATATGTAAGATTTGGTAGTAATGTCTAGAATAGGATTGGAGCCAATAAAAATTGAAGAAGGAGTAAATGTCACTGTTAATGGACAGGAAGTTGTTGTCTCCAATCCAAAAGCTGAGATGAAGATTACTTTACCAAAGGAAATTACAGTAGAGATTAAAGATAACGAGATTAATCTTTCTAGAAAAGATGAAGCTAAACAATCTAAATCTAACCATGGAACATACAGAATGTTAATTGCGAATGCGGTTGAAGGATTAAAAAATGGATTTACAAAAACATTGGAATTAGTTGGAGTCGGGTATAGAGCAAGAATGGAAGGAGAAGTCTTAGTTATGAGTCTTGGATGGAATCATCCAGTTAAGATTCAGCCATATGAAGGAATTGAGATAGAAGTTCCAAATGAGACAAAGATTATAATTAAAGGCTATGATAAACAGAAAGTTGGAGAATTGGCAGCAAAGATTAGAGGGATTCGAAAACCAGAGCCTTACAAGGGGAAGGGTATAAGATACGAAGGTGAGTATGTCCGAAAGAAAAGTTCTAAATCAAGTGTAGCAGGATAATTATGAAAAAAAATAAGGACCAAAAAAGACAAAGAAGGAAGTTACATATTAGAAAAAATCTAAGTGGGACTTCTGTAAAACCAAGAATATTTGTATTCAAAAGCAATAGATATTTCTATGCTGGACTGGCAGATGATGAAAAGAATATCGTTATAAAGTCTTTGATGTGTAATAGAAAGAGTGATGAGATAAAGAAAATGGCAAAAGATTTTGCTAAGATTGCAGGGAAGTTTGACAGTGCAGTCTTTGACAGAAGTGGATACAGGTACCATGGACTGATTGCTCTCTTTGCAGAGGAACTAAGATCGAACGGAATTAAAATTTAGAAATTAAATGATGGACGATAGACAAACATACAACAGAGGAGAAAGAAAGGAATTCGACAAGAAGTCTCTTCCAATTAGAAGAGTAGCGAAGGTTACAAAAGGTGGAAAAAGACTAAGATTCAGTACAGTAGTTGTTGTAGGAGACCATAATGGAAAAGTAGGAGTAGGGCTTGGGAGAGGAGTAGATGTAAGAAGTGCAGTAGAAAAAGGTGAAAGAATAGCGACTAAAGCAATGAAAAGAATCGAATTAATAGGAGACACCATTCCTCATGAGATTACCTACAAATATGGTGCAGCTCAAGTTCTTCTAAGACCAGCTAGAACGGGTACTGGTGTAATTGCAGGATCTTCTGTAAGAACAGTATTGGAATTAGCGGGAATAGATAGTGTATATGGGAAAATCCTTGGAACACCAGAGCCAAACGCAAATGCATATTGTACGTTTGAAGCTCTGAAGGCCTTGAGAAATGGAAGAGTTTTAAGAAAAATGAGTAAGATGAGAGAAAGAATCGAAGTAAAGAAAGAGATGGATGAAGAGAAGAAGAAGAAGATAGCAAAGAGGAAAAGTAAAGAGAAGAAGACAGATAGAAATAAAGTAAGTAGAAGAAGATAATGAAATTAGAAACAATAACAAAAAGAAAAGCTAGAGTTATGAAGGCCAAAAGAATTGGAAGAGGATATGGTAGTGGTGTCGGAGGTCATACAGTTGGGAGAGGTGCGAAAGGACAGAAATCTAGGTCTGGGCATAAATCTCTTATATCTTTTGAAGGTGGTAATGTTCCATTTTACAGAAGAATGCCAAAATACAAAGGTTTCAGTAACAAATTTAAAGTTGAAAATGCTGCTGTAAATGTATTCGTTCTAGAAGAGAATTACAAAGACGGAGAGACAGTAACAGTAGAATCTTTGAAAGAAAAAGGTATTGTTAGAAAAAATGCAGCTGAAGTTAAGATTCTTGGAAATGGAGATTTAAAGAAAAAACTCGTGATAGAAGGAATTGCGTTAGTATCATCCTCTGCTAGAGAGAAAATTGAGAAAGCTGGAGGATCTATAAAATAGCCTCTTAAAAATGACAAATATTAAAGATCGTATAAAGTCTATTTTCAAGACAAAGGAGATTCGTAATAAAATAATCTTCTCTCTCTTAATACTTCTAATATATAGAGTACTTTCCGCTGTGCCAATCTCTGGAATTCCGGCGGATGCATTAGTAGAACTTTTTAAGGGAACACAATTTGGAGATATTCTTTCTACTGTATCGGGAGGTGTTTTAGAATCAGCTACGATTGTAGCGATTGGACTTACCCCCTATATCAATGCTTCAATAATATTCCAACTTTTAGGGACGGTTATCCCTAAACTTCAAGAGCTAAGAAAAGAAGGACCAGAAGGAAGAAGGAAAATCAGTATGTATACAAGACTTGCGACTGTACCTTTAGCAATCTTACAATCCTTTGTGATCTATTCGACTCTACGAGGATTTGGACTTGTTGGGACACTCAATCCTATGGAATTGGCCGTTATGGCAGCGACTTTAACTGCTGGAGCTGTTGTGATGATGTGGATGGGGGAATTAATATCAGAAGATGGAATAGGTGGTGGAACTTCCTATCTGATTATGCTTGGTATTCTTTCCGGTATCCCTGGCACAATCAGAACAAATTTCTTAACAATGGATCCACTTCAGAAGACTTTTTTTATAGGTATCTCAGTACTATTAATTGTAGCAACGATAGTGATTACACAAACGGAACGAAGAGTTCCGATACAGTACTCAAGAAGAGTCCGAGCTGGTGGAGCGATGGAAAGCTACATCCCGATTAAACTTACGCAATCTGGAGTTATGCCAGTAATTTTTGCTATGTCTTTATTTTCTTTTCCACAGCTAATTGGCAAATTTCTTGTTAGTAAAGATTATTCAGAGGACATAACTCTTTGGGGAAACAAAATCCTAGACATGATGGACAACCAATACATTTATAATATCTCCGTATTCATCTTAATTGTAGCTTTTTCATTCTTTTACCTTACTGTAGTATTTAACACAGACGAACTTGCTGAAAATCTACAGAAACAAGGAGCATTTATTCAGGGTATTAGACCGGGAAATGAAACTTCAGAATATCTGAGAAAGGTAAGTTTTAGACTTGCGGCAGTAGGGGCACTTTTTCTAGCTTTGGTTTCTGTTCTTCCGAATATCTTTATAAACACAGGATTCATAACGGCAACTGTAATTTCTGGGACTGGACTTCTTATTGTAGTTGGAGTTGTTCTCGACATGAAGAGACAGATTGAATCCATGATGATTGTAAGAAGCTACGATAAATACCTCTAAACACATAAATTATTCTAACAAGGTGATGGTTTTGAGGTTTTCTTGTATAGTTTATTAATAGACTATAGGAGTTGGATTCATTTGGAAAAGAATAAGAGCGTATGATTCTATTAACCTTTTGTTTATGTATACCCATCGATATCTTCTAGTCGATAAACCTAATGGGTTTTTGTAAATATATTCTGAAGTCGATAGTAATTGTCTTTCTGTTGTGATATTTTTGTACTTGTAAGTCCCCTGAAATAAATGTCCCACAAGACCATATTTCTTATTAAAGTATCTTGTGTAAGAAGCTCCAAACATCTGCATAGAATATGATATGCTCCGATTCTTTATTTTTACTATTAAAAGGTGAAAATGATTAGGCATAATACAGTATGCGAGTATATCGAAGTTTTGAGTCGGGAAAAATCTCTTGATTAAATGGATGACTTGTGTGTAATCCTCTGTATCCAAGCATATTTGTAACTTTCGATTTCCTCGATTATAAATATGGTATACACAATTTTTTTGAAAATATCTCATGGATTCTACTATAACGTATGTTTCTGAATAACTGATGAATTTGTAGATAGTATATTAAATAATTGCTCCTTTTCTGACACTATACATTTGTGCTATCATAACTGTTGATAACCTTGAGCTGATTAACACAATGAAAACGATATTATTTCATGGCCCTTCTGGATCTGGTAAAGATACGCAAGTTGAGCTTCTTGTCGATAAATTTGAAATAGAAAAAATAGGAACAGGAGATATGTTCAGAACTATGTATTCAGAAGGAGATATAGATGCAATTAAAGCATATGAGTATTGGCATAAAGGGAAGTTCGTTCCCAACGATTTAACATATAGAATGTTCTCAAAATGGCTAACCAAATTTAACCAAGAAAAGGATTGGATTTTGGTCTCTGTTGTTAGAGATATTGGCCAGGTTTCTTTGCTAGACGAATTGCTTACACAGTACAGTAGAAAATTAGATGTGTTTTTACACCTAAAACTCTCTGAAGAGATGGCAATTGAGAGAAGAACTTTACGATGGACATGCCCAAGGTGTGGCTCTACATACCATAAAAAATATAAAAAAGAGAAGGTAGAAGGTTACTGCGACAAATGTGGTATGAAATTATCTCAAAGAGAAGATGATACCCTTGAAAGAACGAAAAGCTTATATGGTGAATATCAGAAAACAATTGCTCCCATACTAGCAGAATATTCTAGCAGAGGAATAGTAAAAGAAGTTGATGCTTCTCCAAGTATTGAACAGATCCATCAAGAGATAATTAGGCAATTAAACTTGTAAATAATCCTTTTTTTTGATATTCTTTCTCTGTTCCCTTTCAGGTAACGCATTCTTTCACGATTTTGTTGAAACAAAGGCGCTACTTTGATATAATGCTTGGGAGTCTGTTTACATAAGATAGTGAATAATGATTGACAGTAAAAAAGTTTTCGAATTTGAGGGAGTGGTAAAAGAAAGTTTGCCAAATACTCAATTTGTCGTTGAGATAGATGTAAACGGAGAAAAGCATAGTGTGATAGGGTATCTATCAGGAAAGATGAGGATGCATTACATCCGAATTCTTGAAGGAGATAAAGTCAAAATTGAAATGACACCCTACGACAAAGAAAAGGGAAGAATAACATATAGATACATGAATTAAAATGAAAGTACAAGCTTCTGTAAAAAAAAGATGTCCAGATTGTTATTCTGTAAAAAGAGGCAGAAGGGTTTATGTATATTGCAAGAAAAATCCTAAACATAAGCAAAGACAAGGTTAATATTTTTTAATTATATTTAATGGCAAGAATCGCAGGAATAGAAATAGAAAATGAAAAGAGACTCTGGGTAGCATTACTCGGAATATATGGTATTGGAGAAACCAGCGCAAAGGAAATGTGTAAGAAGACAAAGATAGATGAGAATACAAAGATAAAAGATCTTACGGAAGTACAATTAGATGTAATTAGAAAATATATAGAAGAGAACTTTGTAGTTGAGGGAGAACTAAGACAGAATATCTTCAGAGATATCAAAAGATTGAAAGATATCAGATGTTACAGAGGGGTTAGACATAAATTAGGGCTACCAGTCAGAGGTCAGAGGACTAGGCACAATGCTAGGACTAGAAAAGGTAGAGGAAGAGCAGTTGGTGGACTTAAGAGAGTATTGGAAAAAACATAAAATAAATATTAATTAAATGGCGAAAGTAAAGACAAACAAAAAAACAAGAAAAGTTGTCACAAGTGGCATGGCTTCAATACAATCAACTTTTAATAACACAATAATTACACTTACAGATGAAAATGGAGAAGTTTTAGGACAGGGATCCCCAAGTATGGTTGGGTTCAAAGGAGCAAGAAGAAGTACAGCATTTGCAGCCACAAAAGCGGCTATTGAAGTTGCAGAGAGAGTTATAAAGAAATTTGGATTAAAAGAAGTTAAGGTATTTATCAAAGGACCTGGGGCAGGAAGAAATTCTGCTGTCAAAGGACTTGATAGTGCTGGACTTAAAGTAACGATGTTGGTAGACAGAACCCCTATTCCACACAATGGTTGTAGAGCAAGAAAACTGCCAAGAAAATAATATATTACGATTAATTAATTAAATGGGTAGATATACAGGACCAAAAGAAAGATTAAGTAGAAGAGAGGGAGTAAACCTTCATCTGAAAGGTGAAAGATCATTTTCAGATAAGAATGGATTACAGAGGAAACCATTTGTTCCTGGTCAACATGGAAGTAAAAGAAAATCGAGATTATCAAACTACGGCTTGCAACTTAGGGAAAAACAAAAAATTAAGAGAACATATGGATTAAGAGAAAAGCAAATGAAATCTGTTTTCAAAGAGGCAGATAGAAGATCAAAAACTAGAAACTCAGATAAAGGATTGGAACTTCTAAGGATATTAGAACTAAGATTAGATAATGTGCTATACCTAGCAGGCCTTGCACATTCAAGAAACTCTGCGAGGCAGGCAGTTGTTCACGGGCATGTAAAATTGAATGATTCTAAATGCAGAATCCCATCTCTCGAATTAAAAGAGGGGGACAGTGTTGAATTAAAATTGGCTAAACTTGCACCATCTAAGAAATTCTTTGCTACTCCTAAATGGATAGAATCAAAGGATTCGAAGTGTAAAGTTGCGAATTTACCAATCAGAGAAGATATCGATGAAGGTATCAAAGAAAACCTTGTAATTGAGTTCTACTCAAGATAATTTTTAATAAAAAATACATGGAAGCTTTTATAGATATTAAAGTAGTAATAAAAGAAGAAAAAGAGAACTTCGGACTCTTTGAGATATCACCTCTTCCAAGAGGATATGGTAATACACTTGGAAATGCACTAAGAAGAATCTTGTATTCAAGTCTTAAAGGTACAGGAATTACTCAGGTAAAAATCGCAGGAGTAGAACATGAATATTCAACAATCGAAGGTATAAGAGAAGATATGGTTGATGTAATCTTGAATTTGAAACAGGTTAAGTTTAAAACTAACCTTGATGAAGTATTTACGTGCAAAATATCTGCAAAAGGTAAAAAAGAAATAAAAGCTTCAGATATTGAAATCTCTGGAGATCTTGAAGTAGTAAACAAAGATCTACATATCGCTACACTCACAGATGCATCCTCCAAATTAGATATGGAATTGACAGTAGAATCAGGAATTGGGTACAAAAGTGTAGATGAGAATGCAAGAAAAGAGATAGGTCTAATCCCTCTTGACTGTGATTTCGCTCCAATTGAGAAAATCAGCCTAAGTATAGAGCAAGCTAGAAAAGGACAAGAGACAGACCTTGATGCAGTATTGATTGGTGTAACAACTGATGGAAGTATTACTCCAAAAGATGCCTTGATAGAATCAGCAAAAATAATGCAAGAATTTGCAGGTAAAGTAATGATTGCAATGGGTATTTCAAAAAGTGAAGTTGAAATCCTGGCAGAAGAGGCAAATAAAGTAGAAGTAGTAGAGGAAGAAATAAAAATAGTAAATGATGAAATTGGAAGTTGGAAAGTGGAAGATTTGCCAATATCAAAGAGATCCAAGACAGGACTTTTAGCTGGAAATTACAAAACAGTTGCAGATTTAAGAAGCACAACAGCAACAGATCTTTTGAACTTACCAGGATTTGGGAACAAATCTCTTAATGAAGTTTTAGAGCTTTTAAATCAATACGGTATTAATATAAGAGGAATATAAGAATGTATAAAGGAGTAAAGAAATCAAAACTAGGAAGAAAAGCATCTAACAGAAATTTACTTCTTATTAATTTAACAAAATCACTTTTCAAAAGTGGACAGATTGTTACATCCTCTGCTAGGGCAAAAGCTCTTAAACAGACAGTAGAATCTTTAATCTCAAAAATGAAAACACCAAAGAACGATTTGGTATTAAGAAGAGATCTTCAGAAAGTTTTTGGAAATGACGAATTGGTAAAAATTGCGATGGAATATTCTAAAAAGGAAAAAACTGGAATTGTCATAAGAAAAGTAGGATTTAGGAAAGGTGACAATACTGAAGAATCTAGAATAGAATTAATTGGACTTGCAAAGAAAAAAGGTAAAGTAGTAGTAAAGAAAACAAAAGAAGATGAGAAGAAAGAAGTAAAAGAGACAGAAGTTAACAAAGCAGATTTGGAAAAGAGGTCCGCAAGGAAGAGTATAGATAAATCTGCAGTATTTAAGAAAACAGAACGAGCTAAAAGTAGATCTGGACTTTAATTAAAAAATATAGAAAATGAAGTACAAAACAACCTGGACAAAAAAAGAAGATGTAAAAAGAAATTGGTACATAGTAGATGTCAGAGACCAAATATTGGGTAGAGTAGCTACAAAAATAGCATCTCTTTTAATTGGAAAAGAGAAAGTAAATTCAGTCCCCAATCTTGATAACGGAGACTATGTAATAGTCATAAACAGTGACTTCATAAAATTAACAAGAGGAAAAGAAGAGACAAAAGTTTATCATACACATTCAACATACCCTGGTGGACACAAAGAAACATCTTTCAAGAAATTACTTAAAGAGAATTCCGCAAAGATTATTGAGAATGCAGTATTGAATATGTTGCCAAATAACAAATTGAGAGATACAAGAATGCCAAGACTCTATGTATATCCTCAAGCAGAGCATAAAAATGGTGGCCAGAAGCCAATTGAGATTAAATTATAATACTATTAAATAGTGGAGAAATATTTCGAAAGCACAGGAAGAAGAAAAAGATCAACAGCAAGAGTCAGAGTCTTTGAAGGAACTAAGGCATCTACAGTAAATGGAAAAGCTTTGGTAGATTTTGTAAAAGGTTCTAACAAAACAGACCTGTACATTGAAAGACCATTGATAGTAACTGGACTTGAAAAGAAATATTATTTCTCTGCTCATGTTAATGGCGGTGGTATAACAGGACAAGCAGATGCAATTAGATTAGGACTTGCAAGAGCACTCTATGATATGAATCCTGAACTTAAGACAATCTTAAGAAAAGAAGATCTTGTTACAAGAGATAGGAGAGAAGTTGAAAGAAAGAAATACAGTCAACTTAAAGCTAGAAAGAAACCTCAGTTCTCAAAGAGATAGTCTCTCATTGATATCATCCTGGTATTTATATAATATTTATATACTAAGTTTTTACATTTAGTATATGAACAAAACTTTAAAGATAATTTCAATAACTGGGGCTAGTTTTATTCTTTTGAGTGTACTCTCTCTTTTTGTATTAATTCCTCTGCTAAAGAATTTATCAAGTAATGCCGAAGTTGATGATATTTTAGCTCCAGAAGAATCTACTAGCTCTTATGGGAAAGTGACCGATTCGGTTAATCAATCTGTTGAAAGAGACAACTCTCAGAAAGTAATCAGAATAGGGAATATCTCTATAGCTGTTGATGATATAGATGGAACTGTAGAAAATGTTGACACTATACTTGCAAAGTACAAAGGAGAAACTCTTGGTATGCAAGATAGTGGCAAAGGAAAAGAAAGAAGCGTAGCTTTAACTCTGAGAATTAAGGAGGCAGATTTTGATTCCTTCTACCAAGAATTAAAAAACTTAGATGGAGAGTATGAATACTCAACTATATCTTCCAATGATGTAACAGAAACGGTCCTAGATATGGAGGCTAGATTAAAGAATCTGAAAAGTGTAGAAACGCAATACCTCTCTATTCTTAAGAAAGCTACAACCGTGAGTGATACTCTTGCGGTTCAAAGGGAGCTTACAACTGTAAGAAGCGAAATTGAATATCTTGAGAGTAGTTTAGATAATATGGAAAGACAAACTGACTACTCAACTGTCTATCTTACAATCACCCAAAGTAGCACAGGATCCTCCCTAACAGATGAAGAATGGAGGCCATCGGGTATTCTTAAAGATGCCTCTAGAGCACTAGTAGACTTCGCAAAATTCTTGGGAACAGCAATTATATGGATATTAGTATTTTCTCCTGTAGTAGCTGCAGTTGTAATCCCTGTGATTCTTATTCAGAAAAGGGCTAAAAGATAGTATAATATCAACGCGCAAGTATTCCTAGATGATTGCTCTTACTAATTTTAGTAGGAGAGGAAAGTCCGGACTCCATGTCGGTCTCGAACATATTTCGAGATAGGTGCCAACGTGAGTTGGAAGGGAGTGATCTTTTGGAGAAAAGGGCAACAGAAAGTTATACCGCCTAGTTTACTAGGTAAGGGTGAAATGGTGGTGTAAGAGACCACCGGGTATGGTAGTAATACCGTATCGCGTGGTAACCCCCATCTGGAGCAAGGTAATACCGCTTAGATAGATAATCGTCATAAACAGAATTCGGCTTATTGGGTACTTGCGCAACTATATCTTAGTACCGTTAATAAAATCTTTCTCACTCATTTTGTTCTTCCCTTCAATCTGAAGTTCCAGTACTCTTAGGCATACCAATGGATCTCTTGTGGCAAAAAGAAGCATATCGTCATTAACAAATATCTCTCCTGGATCTTTCTCTGAACTACATTCAACTAACTCTGCTTTAAATATCTTTACTGTTTTACCAGAAATATTTCTTAAATCATTTTGTATAACTGTCCAAGCAATTGGCCAAGGAATAAATGCACGAACCATGCGCTCAATATATTCAGGAGTCATACTCTTCCAATTAATTTGTGCATTCTCTTTTGAAATATCATTTTGCCAACAGTATGTGGCCTCCTCATGATTCTGTTTTGTTGGAGTAATCTCTCCAGCTATCCACTCTTCTAGTACATTCCCCAAAACTTCAGAGCTTTTCTTAACTAGCCTTTCTCTAAGTGAAAGATTTGTATCGGTATCTAAAATATCCTCTTTAAAAACCTTTAAAATATCTCCCTCATCCAAACCTTCTGACATCAACATTATGGATATCCCTGTTTTCTTTTCTCCATCTAAAATCGCCTTTTGAATTGGAACTGCTCCTCTGTATTTAGGAAGCAAAGAGAAATGTATATTGATGCATCCATACTTAGGATATTCCAAAAATTCTTTTGGAAGTATTTCTCCAAAAGCTTTGCATACAACAAGCTCGGGCTTGTATCTCTCAGTTGCTTTCAAATATCTCTCCTTATGCTTCTCAGTATGTATTACAGCAATTCCTTTTTCTAATGCATACCTTTTTACCTCTGATGGTGTAGAAATCTGTTTTCTTCCAACCAAAGAATCCACAGGTGTAACAACTGCGACAATATTGAAACGACTGTCTTCGTTTAAAGCCTTCAAAGTCTCCAAAGATTCCCAGCCAGAACCTAGGAAGACTGTTTTTACGGGTTCCTTAATTAAATTCCTCATAGAACTAATTTTACTCTATATAGATGTAAATTGGTATAATACAAACCATGAAAATGTCAGAATTTAAATACAATTTACCACAAGAGAAAATTGCGAAATTTCCTCCAAAGGAAAGAGGAACAACCAAGCTCTTAATTTTAGACAGAAAAAATGGAAAGATCTTACATAAAAACTACTCAGATATTATTGAATATATTAAGGAAGGAGATGTGATTGTACTAAACGAAACTAAAGTAGAAAAAAGAAGGACATTTTTTCAAACAGAAAAAGGAAGAGAATTAGAAGTACTTTTTCTTAACCATACAGAGGATGGGAACTGGTACTGCCTCATAAAGGGAGGAAGGTATGTAGAAGAGGGAGATATTCTTAAAGATGGAAAGATTGAGATACAAGTTGTTGGAAGAAAAGATAAGGGCTTTTTAGTAAAGCTACTAAATATGGAAGCGGAAGATATCTTCCAGAAGATTGGCCATACTCCAATACCTCCATATATGAAAAGAGAGGATAATTCTGACGATTATATCCGTTACAATACTGTTTTTGCACGCACAGAAGGCTCTGTAGCAGCACCTACCGCTAGTTTGAACCTTACAAGTGAAATACTGGCTCAGATACAGAAAAAGGGCGTTAAAATAGCTAAAATTGAATTGGAGGTGGGTTGGGGTACCTTCGCTCCTGTAAGAGAAGAAAACATTGAAGACCATAAAATACATAGTGAGAAGATATCTGTTGGAAAAGATACTGAAGAGATTGTAAATGAAGCAAAAAAGGATGGAAAAGATATCTGGGTTTTTGGTACAACAGTAGCAAGAACACTCGAAAGTGTTTCTGATGAGAATGGATTTATACACGAATTTGAAGGTAACACAGATCTGTATATATATCCTGGATACAAATGGAAATGTGTAGATCACATGGTTACTAATTTCCACATGCCAGACTCAAGCCTACTTCTTCTAGTTTCATCCTTTGCTGGTACAGAGCTTGTGAAGAGAACATATGCCGAAGCTCTGGAAAAAGGTTACAAATTCTTAAGCTATGGTGATAGTATGTTAGTAATTTAAAGATATGGAATTAAAAGATTTTGGTAAACAATATATATTTCTTCCAGATGCAACTAGGGGTGCTGTTAGATTTCTAACGACTGAGCAATTAAAAGAAACGGGGACTATTGGGATTGTTACAAATACGTTACATTTACTTATGTCTCCTGGGGCAGATAGGATGCAAGAGCTTGGTGGTATAAAGAAATTAATGAATTGGGATGGGATTGTTTTAACAGATTCTGGAGGTTTCCAGGTATTTTCTCTAATTCATTCTAAGAAATGGAGTGGTAAGGTACATGAGAATGGTGCTACATTTAAATCTCCACTTACTGGTGATGTGTATGAGCTAACGCCAGAGAGTTCCATAGATATACAAATGAAGATAGGTTCAGATATTTTGGTTACACTGGACGATTGTAGAAAAACAAATTTAACAATAGAGGAAGCTTTGGAGTCTGTTGAGAGGACAATTAAATGGGCTAAAAGATGCAAAGATCATTTTGAAAAGGAATATGGTGGAACAGAGAAGAGTGGTAAATTACTAAGTTGTGTAGTACAGGGAGCTAATTACCAAGATTTAAGAAAAAGATGTGCACAGGAGCTTTCGGAAATGGATTTTGATGGTTACAATTTCGGAGGATTTGTTGTAAATGATGAAGGGCAATTAGTGTTAGATGAGATGAAGGTGGTTATAGATAATACTCCTAAGGACAAGTTTAAATATGCAATGGGTGTAGGTAAACCACAGGACATTCGTAATGCAGCAGAGATTGGTTACAAGGTTTTTGATACTGTCCTAGTAACTAGAAATGCAAGGCATGGGACTTTGTACTCTTCAGATATTGAAGGAGAGGTTTTGAGAATTAGTAATGCTGAGTATGCTACAGACCAGAAACCAATAGATTCTAAATGTGATTGTTATACTTGTAAAAATCACAGTAGAGCATATGTTCATCAAATGTTGCGAGTTGGAGAAGCTACGGGTATGACGTTGGCTACAATACATAATCTCAGGTATTACCAAAGGTTAATTGAGGAATTAAACAAGTAGAAAATTATCTCTTTCGCAAGGTTAAAGCTTGAAAGTGAAAGTTTGGATCCTTACTTCCGATATCTATTGCTTTGAAAGAAACTATCTCAAATCTGTCGTTTATTAGGTTCAGTAATGCTTCATCTGAGAAAAAAGAGAAAAATCTTGGAAGTCCCATCTTAGATTTATCATCTATGATTTTTTCAATGTCTTCTCCGCCATATACTCCATAAAAAAACAGGCCTGTACTTTCTAGGCTATCGGAAATTATTGTAAGTATGCTTGAGATCTCCGCCTTCGGGATATGAAGCAAGACATTTAAAGAATAGATTGCATCGAATTTAGTACCAAGAGAAGGCAGGTCATATATATCAAGGACAGTAGAGTTGATTCCTTTCTCTTTACATTTCTCAACCATTTTCTCTGATAGATCAACTGCCAAAACATCAAAGCCATTCTCTTGAAAAAATTGAGAATCAGTCCCAACACCTGCTCCAAGTTCTAATACCGTAGTTTTTTCTTCTGTTTTTAGCAATTCGGTAAAAGAGTTCCTGATATCTAGCTTCCAACTTTCTCGATTTTCTTCATTGCTCATTCTTCTTTCTGCATCTGAATCGTAAGCAAGACGTAGTTGATCTTTAAAATCCATAGATTATTATACAAGATATCTGTCTTATTGAGGATTAAAATAAAAAAGAGATATAATCAACAATGAATAAAAAATTAAGCGAAATGACCTTAGAAGAACTGTGGAAATTATTCCCAATTATGTTATGTGAACATAACAATCTTTGGAAAGAATGGTACCTAGAAGAAGAGAAAGAAATAGTTAATGCTGTTGGGAAAACAAATATTGAAAGAATAAATCATATAGGAAGTACATCCGTAGAAGGATTGATAGCAAAGCCAACAGTAGACATCCTCTTAGAGATAAAGAAAGAAACAGATTTAGAACAATTGGTTAAGTCTATGGAGGGAATAGGATATATCTACGATCCTCAAAAAGATAAACCTGCACCACATATGATGTTTATGAAAGGATATACAGAGGAAGGATTTGCTCAGAAAGTCTTCCATGTTCATATAAGATATCTGGGAGTTTGTGATGAATTATATTTCAGAGATTATCTAAGAGTACACAAAGACATATCAGATTTGTATGGGAATTTGAAGTTAGATTTGAAAAAAGAGTATGAACACAATAGAGATGGTTACACTAAGGAGAAAACAGAATTTGTTAAAAAATATACAAATTTAGCAAAAAAAGAATTCCCCAACAGGTACTAAACTACTTCGTTGAGGAATTAAACAAAAAGTGATATCATTGGAAAGTCCTTGTATTTAAACACTTTTTAGTAAAGATTGTTTTTGATATAGAAATTAATATTTGAATGAAAATATATTTAACAGATAACAGAATATATTCATTAATTAGCAGCGCTCAGGCTGTGAATTTCCAAAAAAGGGTTTAGACAAGGGACAAGTTAAATTGTTATTTTGAAATAATGGATACATTATTAGGTATTCTTGCAGCTGTTTTAGTTACAGGTGCGGGATCTGTAGCACTGTTAAAATATGTTTTTAAATGGGTAGATGTAAGAAAAATCCCAGAAAAAGAAATTGAAAGTGCTGCAAAGAAAATGATGAGTAAGAAATTCGAAGAGGCAGAGGATGAGATTGGGGAGTTAAGAGAGAGAGAAGAGAAGAGATTAAGAGAGATTAGAAAAGAAAGTACAGAACATGAGGAGCTTTTAATTGAAAGAGAGAAAGCTTTAAACAAGAGATCTAAGATTTTGGATGTAAAGAGCGAAGAGTTGATACAGATTGAGTCTCAACTTAAGGAGGGAAACAAGAGATTAGAGAATTCTAGAACACAATTGAAAACAGAGTTAGAAAAGATTTCTGGTTTGTCTAGAGATGAAGCGAAGGAAAAGTTGATGAAAGAAGTGGAAGAAGATCTTAAAGCTTTTGAAGCAAAGAAGATTAGACAAGCAGAAAAGAATGTTGAAGCAATAGCGGAAGAAACAGCTCAAAAAATATTGGTTGAATCTATGCAGAGAGTTGCAACAGACTATGTAGGAGAAACAACAACAACGTCAATTAAGGTTGAAGATGAGAAAGTAAAAGGTAGGGTTATTGGAAAAGAGGGAAGAAATATTAGAGCATTCGAACAGATGACTGGTGTAGATGTTATTGTCGATGAATCCCCAAATACAATAGCGCTGTCATCTTTTGATCCTCTTAGAAGAGAGATAGCATATGTTGCTTTGAAGAAACTAATTGGAGATGGAAGAATTCATCCAGGAGCAATTGAAGAGTCTGTGAGAAAAGCAAAAAATGAAATATCTCAGGAGATTAAGAAAAATGGTCAGATACTTGCTGAGGAAGCAGGTTGGCCAGATATTGACGTAGGACTTTTGAAGTTAATTGGTAAGATGAAATACAGAACTAGTTATGGTCAGTCCCTCATGTCACACACCATTGAGGTTATTAGAATTGCAGAAGTACTTGCTGCAGAGATTGGAGCAGATGTTGACCTAGTTAAGAAGGCAGCTCTTCTACACGATGTAGGTAAGGTATTAACTCACAGGATAGATAGCCCTCACCACCACATATCAGGGCAGATTGCTAGAAAATATTGTTTAGATGAGAAGCTTGTTAATGCAATTGAGTCTCATCACATGGACATTGAACCAACTTCCTCTGAGGCAGTTGTAATATATCTCGCAGACGCAATATCTGGTGCGAGACCAGGTGCAAGAAAAGATAGCTATGAGCAATATATTCAGAGAATAGAAGGAATTGAGAATGCCGCAAGAGAAGTCGGTGGAGATAAAGTAGAAGAGGTCTTCGCTATCAGAGCAGGTAGAGAATTGAGAGTAGTAGTCAGACCAACTCTTGTTTCAGATGATGAAGCAATAGTCATGGCTAAGAAAATAGCACAAAGTATTGAGAAGACACAGAGCTATCCAGGCAATGTAGAAGTCTCAGTAATTAGAGAAACAAGGGCAATTGAGGTTGCTAAATAGGGATTTTTAACTATCTTCTAGTAAGAACCGCTATAGGGAAAGGCTTTCTAAGCCTTTCCTTTTTCTCAGAGCATATCACAATGTAAAATATCGGTATATAGGCATTTCTGTATATAATGATTAAAAAATATAAGTATTTTCAGACCAAAGTTTGTATACAGGCATCTCTTTATCCGATAGTAAATTGAGAGCTTGACGATTGCTTGTATTTACAATATTTTAGAAGTGGATATACAGAAAAGGTTTCAACGAAGCCACTATGTATATATCACTTAAGAAAGGAGGCACACTACAATGTTAAAAAAAGATTTAATCGACAAAATCGCAGCAACAGGTTTGACCAAAAGACAAGCAGGTGAAGCTTTGGAAGCTGTATTAGAAGCAATCTCAGGATCTCTTAAACATGGAGAACCTGTACTTCTAACAGGATTTGGTAAATTTGAAGTAAGAACAAGAGCAGCTAGAACAGGAATCAATCCTAAGACTCTTGCTAAGATTCAATTACCAGCAACAAAAGTTCCAGCATTCAAACCTGGAAAAGCATTGAAATCTGCTGTTAAGTAAAGTACTGCCGGCAATTCTTTGCTGATAAGCGAATGAAAGGGATCCTAAAAGGGTCCCTTTTGTTTACTAATTTAGTTAAATACTTTAAACTAGAAAAAGAATATATTTGATACTGTCCATAAATGATTAAAGAATTTTTTATTCCAAACAAGAAGAACAGATACAAGCCATACCTTCTTAGAAAAATTGCCTTAACAATATTTTCAATCATCTTAATACTTGTAAATAGTTTCGGCGGGATATTTGGGATAGATCAAGCCCAAGCAAGTACAATAACTCCGACAAACATTATCAATCTTACTAATCAGGAAAGGGCTGCTGCAGGATTGAATAAATTAAAAGCAAATTCTAAGCTCGCTTCTGCTGCACTAGCCAAAGCAAACAACATGTTTGAAGAACAGTATTGGGATCACTTCGGACCAAATGGAGAAACACCATGGCAATTTATCCGAGGTGCGGGATATTACTATGTGTATGCTGGGGAGAATTTGGCAAAAGGATTCTCTACTGCAGAAGGTGTACATGAAGCATGGATGGCCAGTACTAGTCACAGAGCAAATATAATGAGTGGGAAATACAAGGATATTGGGGTTGCTGTCGTAGAGGGAATCCTTCTTGGAAAGAGAACTACCCTTGTTGTCCAGATGTTTGGAAATCTTACACAGGAGGTTGCAGGAGTAACAAAAGCTATTACTCCAAGTACTACTACTGTCGTTAAAGAAGTAGGAGAGATAAAGAGTATATCCATTACATCGCCAAAGGGTGGTTCTACAATAGTTGATCCATCAGTTGATGTAAAAGGATCAGTAAAAAACATAACAGGAGAGTATTCTGTTTCAGTATATGAGGGAGAAAAATTAGTAGGAGAAACGGAATCTAATACAAGCAGTTGGGAATTTGACAAGGATAGTGATTGGTCAGAGGGGGTTCATAAAGTAAAAGCTGCTGTTGATGATTTGAAGATTACATCTAAGGAAGTTTCCTTCACAATTGACTCTACACCGCCAAAGATTATGGAAAACAGCATCTCTGTTAGTGAAAACAATGAATCATTTATTTTAACCTTAGAAATATCTCCAGACTGGAAAGACATTCAGGTAATAAGTGGAGAGAATACAATCAGCTTAACAAATAGTGGTGAAGAAAAAATAGAGATTACAATTCCAAAAGAAAGCATAAATGATGGTGTTGTATTGATGGCATCAGATGTTAATGGAAACATTACTCAAATGGATATATCAGAATACTTCCAAGAGGAGGAAGATGAAACTTTTTTAGAAGGTTTGTCTCTTCTCTCTATTGATACGAGTGATGGAATAAGCATTGGGATTGTTTCCTTTATGTTTATACTTTTGATGATTGAGATATTTGTATATTGGAGGAAAGGAAAGATAAGGGAAGCAACTGGAGATCTATTTACGGTTGGTGTTTGGTGGTTTGTGATAGCGATTGCTATCTTCAATGGCTTTACAGGTATAATCTATTAATATTTAAAACTGCTCAGTGGAAAAACTAAAGATAAAAGTACAAAACGATATCCTGTATCTCTTTCTCATACTTTTCTTAACGGAGATATTCAATTCTCTTGTAATGAGTGGAAACAGAAGCATGCTTTTTACTTTTGGTATCTTAGGTTTACTTCTTCTTGAGACTTGGTTTGTTAGGGCATTTAGTATTTACTCAGGTAAAAAGATATCCAGATACAGTGATGTAATAGTGAAAATATCTTTGAAAGAGCGATTCTTTGGATATTTTATATTACCAGCAATATTCTACATCTCCCTCCTGGCATTTCTGTTCTTTAACAGGAATGTAGTTTTGGGACATTTCGTATTGGGAGTATCTATGGTTTTATTCCTAGTGTTGTTTTTGAATGTAAAAAGCTCGCTAAACAAAATATATAAGGTTGAAAATATTACAAAGATAATTTTTGATTTCCTCTGTATATCTATTCTGTATTTGCTCATAAATATCTTCGTAAGAATAGGAATGAGCCCAGTATATTTTCTTTTGAGTGTTGGAGTTTCCTCTTTTACTTTACTTCTGTTCATTTTGAAACTACATGAGAAGATGGGATTCTTGGAAATAATAATATCTTTCTTAAGTGCAATATTCATAACATGTATAACACAATTGGTTTGGAACTTAAGTATCTTTACGATTCCAGCTGTAGGTGCACTTGCTTTCTACTTGATAATCTCAATATGGAATATACGCTTCTCAGGTAAGGTTAAAATTTCTGACTATATTTTACCTTTCATCTATGTAATTGTTGCCTTAACTTTAATTTTGAATTTGTAATATGGAAGAGAATTTTGTTTTAAAAATTGGTGGCTCTGTAATGTATGACAATACTTTGAATGTTAACACAGAGTTGATGAACAAGGTGAAAGATTGGTATATGAATGAAAGAATGAATTACAAGAAAGTAGCTATGATTGTTGGAGGAGGTTCTCTTTCAAGAGATATGCAAGAGAAGATAGCTAGCTCTATAGGGGGAGAGGAATCTCTACACAGTATTGCAATGTCTGTGACCCAAACAAATGCAGCGGTTCTTCAGGGATATCTTGGGGATATGGATATTTTTCTTCCAAAAACATTGGGCGATGCATACGAATTCCTGCTGGAAGAGAATTGCAAGACTTTGTTAAGTGGTGGATTAAAGATAGGTTGGAGTACAGATATGGATGCAGCTGTGTATGCGGATATATTGGGTGTTAAGACGGTATACAAAATTTCAAATATAGAGTATCTATATGAAGTAGACCCAAAGATAGATGCCGATGCAAAACCGATATTGGATATCTCGTGGGAAAAGTATTTTGAATTGTTTAACATTGTAGATGGAGATAACCATACGGCAAATAGAAGTATCCCGATAGATGTAAACTGTGCTCAATTCTGTGCGAAGAAGGGTATATCTTTCTTCATATGTGGGGGCATACATCTCAAAGAAGAAGGCAGAATACAGGAGATATTAAGAAATGGAACACTTATACATCCTTAAGAGATGTCCTCAATTGTGTAATCCTTTTTACCTTTTGGAGTCTCGATTGTTATTTTACTCATTATCTTTTTATCCATAACTGCAATTCCAATGGGAGAAAGATAAGAAATTTTTCCTTCGAGGGGATTTGCTTCATCTTCGTTAGTCAAGGTGTATCTCAACGTGGATTCGCCTTTTAGAGTAACTGTATCTCCAAGTCCTACTTTATCTTTGTTTTGTGTTCTAACAACTATTGCATTCTTTATCTTCTCTTTAATCTCTAAGATCTTCTCTTCATTAATATGGAATTCTTCGATTGCCATGGAGTATCCATCGTTTTCACTAAGATCTCCCTGGTTTCTCATTTCGTTTAGGGTGTTTGTAATCTTTTTCTTTAGTTCTTTTTCTCTGTATGAGAGCTCTTCTTTAAGTTTTAGGAGCCCTTCTTTTGTTGTTTTGTAAACATCTTCCATATTCATGGAAATACATTTTAAATGGGAGACATAATATTATGAGAAAGGCAATTTGTCAAATATATCTAGCCCTGTAGTTACTGTTTAAAATGGGTATAGGATATGATAAAATTAGCGCTGTTAGGTATGCCGCTATCGTCTAACGGTTAGGACACAGGATTCTCAATCCTGCAATCGGGGTCCGATTCCCCGTAGCGGTACCATAATTAAGAAAAATTCCTATATATGACTTCAGTTTTTAATATCACAACATCAGAAAACACAAAGGTTGCTAATTTCTATAATCAAGCAATTAAAGAACTTAATAAATTTTATGGAATAAAATGGTCTGGAAGTATTCCTAAAATTTATCTTGTTCCAGATAGAAAGACATTTGATAATTTAAAGGGTTACAAAACAGAGAATTGGGTAGTAGGTAGTACTTTAAATTCAAGAGATATTTTCTATGTCCTTGCACCTGAGACGTATGAAATTGAAAGTAATCATAAATATTCGGACGATGAATACTTTAGATTAATTAAACATGAACTAAGTCATCTTTTTCAAAAGCAATTGTTTGATAGTTACAAACCCATTTGGTTAACCGAAGGGCTTGCAGTGTATACCTCTGGGCAATTAATAGTGAAAAGGAAACCAGAGAAATTTATTAACTTTCTAGATTTCTTTTCAGATGGTGGTTCTGGGGTATATGCCGAATCTGGATTTGCAGTTGAGATACTAATTAAGAAATTTGGAAAGAAGAGATTTCTTGAAGTATTGAAAGGAATAAAGACTCCTGTTACAAAGAAAGATTTTAAGAAATATTTTGAAGAAGAATTAAGTATCGAATTAAATTACAACTGGTTTAACAAAAATTTATGAAATTCGACATACTAACAATATTCCCAGAATCAGTAAAAGAATATATTAATACAAGCATACTTAAAATTGCCCAAGAAAAAGGCTTGGTTGAAATCAATGTACACAATCTTCGTGACTGGGCAAAAGACAAACACCACACAACTGACGACACTCCTTTTGGAGGGGGACCAGGCATGGTAATGAAAGTAGAACCAGTATTCGAAGCAATTAAAGATTTAAAGAAAGAAGGAAGTATAGTTGCAATCACTACCCCAAGAGGAAAAAAGTTAAAACAGAGTAAGTTAGTAGAATTTTCGAAGAATAGTAACTTACATATAATTATCCTCTGTGGAAGATATGAAGGCTTTGACCAAAGAATCCATGATAATCTTGTAGATTATGAATTCTCAATAGGTGACTATGTCCTTTCTGGTGGAGAACTTCCTGCACTTGTACTTGTAGACGGTATAACCAGACTAATACCAGGTGTACTTGGAAATGAAGAATCTCTAATAGAAGAGTCCTTTAATGATGGGAATTTGGATTTTTCTCAATATACAAAACCTGCACAATTTAATGGTTGGGATGTTCCAGAAGTTTTGCTTTCTGGAGATCATAAAAAAATATCTGATTGGAGAAAGAGTCAAAGTGAAGAATTAACAAAAGAAAAGAGACCTGACTTGAAGTAGTATCTGTTAAATATATATACTGGATATATAACTTCAAAAATATATTCCAATGGAAGAAAAAACTATTGTAAAGGAAACTAAAAAAGTTTCTAAAGGTGGGGCTGGTGTTCTAAGCCTGTTTCTTTTTTTGATAGTTCTTGGTTTGGCATTTGTAATTTTTGGTTACAATACCAAATGGACTTACAAAGGTTTCAACTTTAATGACATATTTGCTCCTGCAGTTGTAGAGGAGACCAAAGAAGAAGAAACGAGTGGAGTAAAAAATGCAGGATGGGGGTTATTTACCCTTTCGCAATACAATTTCAGTGTTGAAGTGCCAGATTACAAACTTAAGCAGAAATTTGATGGACAAGATGTATATTCTTACTGGAATGTAAGCCATGCTACAGAATATTACGAACAGTCTTTGTACTATGATAAAACATTGTATGAAGATACTGTTGAAATAACTTTTGATCCGGAAAATTTACCAGATTCAGTGGCTTGTGGTCAGGGATGTGTGAACGAACATTATATAAGTATAGATATTTACAGAAATGAAGGTGGAAAAGACCTAGCAACTATTCAAAAAGTCATAGAGACAAATCTAGGTAAAGCCTTTGATTTTGGTGGGGAGATGGGTGCAACATATGATGGAGAACTTGTTACGAAGTGGGATAAACAGGTCTGGAATTTTTCAATGGAGTTCATTGGAGGCTCGAGTGATGGTTATATCGTAGTTACCGATGACTTTGTTTATTACATAGGATATTATCTCTCAGATTCACCTGCTGCATCTAAGGATATCTCCGAGAAAGTGCTTGACAGTATTACGTTTTCTGAATAAATAGATATTATTGATTAGTATATACAAATAACATATACTATATTCCGTTAGTTAGATAATTTCTAACCAATATACTAATGAAAGAGAAAGTATTGTTAACAAAAGAGAAGAAAGAGAATCTTGAGAAAGAGCTTAAGCACTTAGAGGGAAAGAAGACAGAGGAGGTAATGGAAAGCCTAGAACAAGCTAGAAGAGAGGATGTAAGCGAAGATACTGAGAGTCTTAGTTTGGTTTTGCAGATTAAAGCTGAGCTTGAAAGAAAGGTCGCAGATATTAAAGAGCTACTTAGTAATTCTAAGATAATTAAGAAACAGGCTTGTGATCCAACAAAGATTGATATAGGGTCTGAGATTAAAGTGGATTTCAGAGGCAAGAAGACTACGATGAAGATTGTATCTTCTATAGAGGCAGATCCTTCGAAAAACTATATCTCAAATGAATCACCATTGGGAAAAGCATTAATGAAGGCTAAATTAGGGGATACTGTTAAACTAAAAGTTGATAGCAATACAATTGAGTATAAAGTTCTCGAGATTTGTTAATTAAGAACCTCATCTAAATCTTCAATCTTAACTCTCTTTTGTTCCATTGTATCTCGATCTCTTACTGTTACGGTATTGTTTTCTAAGGTTTCGTAATCTACAGTTATACAGAATGGTGTCCCTATCTCATCCTGGTATCTATATCTCTTCCCAATATTTCCTCTAGCATCCCAAATGACTTTGTTATTATCTGAAAGATATTCAAATATTCCTCTAGCTTTTTCTACTATCTCTGGTTTATTTGATACCAATGGGAATACAGCAGCCTTGTATGCAGCTATATCCTTGTGTATCTTTAGTACAGTTCGTATCTCTCCATTCGGAAGAGTTTCTTCTTCGTATGCATCAAAAAGGAGGAATAAGAATGTTCTATCCACTCCTCCTGAAGTCTCAACAATATTCGGAAGGTATCTCTCGCCAGTATTAGGATCAACATATGAGAGATCTTTACCTGAGAATTTGCTGTGCTGTGTTAAATCATAATCTCCTCTCCAATGTATACCTTCGTTCTCTGCCCATCCCCATGGGGCAAGATATTCCACATCGTATGCATCTTTTGCATAGAAGACGAGTTTTTCTTTAGGATGTTGTGTTAATCTCAGATTCTCCTGCTTTCTGTAAAGCTCTTTGTAGAATTTCATTCTTTCCTCTATCCAGTATTCAAACCATTTCCCCATATCACTTGGATGTACAAAGAATTGTAAATCCCACTGTTCAAATTCCCTTGTTCTAAATGTAAATTTATTTGGGGTTACTTCATTTCTAAATGCTTTACCAATCTGTGCAATACCGAAAGGAATTTGTTGCCTTGTACTATCTACAACATTTTTGAAATCTAGATATATTGTTTGGCATGCTTCTCCTCTGAGATATGTTTTCATTTTGGAATCCTCTAATACTCCAACCTGTGTTTCAAAAAGAAGATTGTATGACCTTGGCTCTGTGAATTCGGTATTACCACAATTGGAACATTTCTCTGTAATATCTTCAGGTCTAAACCTTTGATGGCACTTTTTACACTCTACAACCTCATCTCCGAAATTTTCTGTATGTCCAGATGCTTCCCATACCTTTGGATGTGTTATTATTGCACCATCTATTCCTACGACATTCTCTCTTCTATCTACGATATTCTTCCACCAATATCTTTTAAGGTTATTCTTCATTTCTACACCTACGGGACCATAGTCAAAGAACCCTCCGATACCACCGTATATCTCAGAATTTGGGTATATTATTCCTCTCCTTTTGCACAATGCGGTTACTTTTTGTAGCAAATCTTCCATAAAACAACTGATGAAGTTAATAATATTGAATTATATATTAAATCCGTTGAGATGAAAATTATGGGAACTTAATCTTTGCATTATTTGACATAGTGAAAGTTGCACAATAATATTGAAAGATAATATGAAAAAAGAAAAACTGCTAATTTCTTTGTTAATCCTTCTGAGTATTACTTTTATCTCTGGCATAATTTTTCTTCTCGACCAACAAAAAGAGAAATCACCAGATGTGAATTCTGAGATACAGGTACTTGCTGAACAGAGTTATGTACCAACTCCAGTGAAAGAATACTACGATATGAAGATCTGTTGTGAAAGTATATGTCTTAACATTCCCAAAGAAGATATAAAGAATTTCTTTGAGGAAGATAACCTGAGGGAAGAGACCGTTATGGTATATTTCCTAGAAAAAGTACTCCCATTTTTCGAAGATAGTTCTGGGAAAAAAATAGAGGTAAAAAATAAAAACGGATCTTTTCTTACATGGAATCTTGATAAAAGAGCAGATTTTTCTAGAGTATATATGAAGTTACTTTACGAATTAGAAAAAGAAATGGCTCCAGAGACAATTACTTTAAAGATTCAAGATTTACCTGGGACAGACGGTAAATACTCTAGGAAATATATAGAAATAGATAATTCTAAGCAAAAGCTTTACTATTGGGAGAATGGAAAAGTGGAGAAAATAATAAAACTCTCTGGACCTAAATATGGTTTCCAAGTATATGGAGTATTCCCAATAATAGATAAAGGATTAGCCCCTATAGCCCCTTCCGGCAATTACATGCCCTACTGGATGGCATTTTACTACTCTCCAAAACAAGATTCTTGGTATGGTCTTCATGCATTAATATGGCACTATGATAAGAACGGAAAGAAGATTTATGAATCGTTAGATAATATAGGTAAAAGAAAAAGTGCTGGCTGTATTAGGATGTTAGTTGAGGATGCTAAATATCTTTATTCTAAAATGGATAGAGGAGACAAGGTACTAATACACGAATAATTCTATGCTATAATATCCCCATATATTACATAACTTTTTACATATTGCTCAATGGAAGACCAGCAAAAAAGTGATCTACTAGGTCAAAGAGAGGTAAGATTAGAAAAACTTGAACAATTGAAAAAGTTGGGAATCAATCCATACCCAGCAAAATCTTTCAAACAGTATTCCAATGGTGAGATAAAGAACAAATTCGAGGAATTTGAAGGAAAAGAGGTAATACTTGCAGGTCGAATTACAGGATGGAGAGAGCATGGTAAATTACTCTTTGGGAATATTCAGGATCAATCTGAAACAATCCAGTTAATGATTAGAGAATCCGACTTACAGGAAGATTTAACAAAAGGATATCTTGGTTGGGATAAATTAACACTTTTGGATTTAGCAGACTTTGTAGAGGTATATGGAACAATTGGAAAAACAAAAACTGGAGAAATATCTATCATGGTAAAGAATATTCGTTTACTTTCGAAAGCATTGAGACCAGTCCCAAGAGAATTAAAAAACAAAGATCAGCAATTTAGAAGAAGATATTTAGATTTGGTTATACATCCTGACAAAGTAAAACTTTTCGAAAGAAAAGCTAAATTTTGGCAAGTACAAAGAGAGTTCCTAAAAAGTAAAGGCTTCTTGGAAGTAGAAGTACCTATTCTAGAGGCTGTAACAGGTGGCGCAGATGCGAAACCTTTCATTACTCATCATAATGCTCTTGACCAAGATTTCTTTCTTAGAATATCCACAGAGCTCTATCAGAAGAGGTTGCTCGGTGGTGGTTTCGAAAAGACATATACCTTTGGTCCAAATTTTAGAAATGAAGGTATGGATGATGAACATCTACAAGAATTCTATGATATTGAATGGTATTGGGCGTATGCAAATTACAAAGACAATATGGCTTTGGTAAGAGAACTTTTCTTGGAAATAGCGAACAAGGTATATGGTAAGACAGAATTCACAACAAGAGGACATACATTTAATCTTGCTGATGAATGGAAGGAGATAGATTACACACAAATCATAAAAGATAGATTCGATATAGATATCTTCAATGATTCAGATGAGAAGATATTAGAAGTAGTAAAAAAGAACAATATTGAACTAACGGGAGATATTAACAGAAACAGATTAATAGATAACCTGTGGAAAATTATACGGGCCACTATCTCTGGTCCTGCTTTTCTAGTTAACCAACCTAAGTTTGTTTCTCCTCTTGCTAAAGCACATGAAGAGAATGAAGCTCTAACAGAGAGATTCCAAGTGATAATTGCAGGTAGTGAATTAGGGAACGGATACTCTGAGATTAATGATCCAAGAGATCAGTTAGATAGATTCCTAGAGCAGCAGTCTTTAAGAGAGGGCGGGGATGAGGAGGCTCAAATGTTAGATATAGATTTCGTAGAAATGTTGGAGTACGGTATGCCTCCTGCAAGTGGCTATGGTCAAAGTGAAAGAATATTTTGGTTCTTAGAGAATTTAACAGCTAGAGAAGGTACACTGTTTCCACAAATGAGGAATGAAATAGAAACTACAACCAGAGAGATATATGACGGAAAGGTAAAATTCCCGAAGATTGTTAAGAAAGAATAATAGAAATTTGTTACCAACCCTCAGATTATGCCATTCAAAAAACGAATGAGTACGCACAAAGTGCACTGAGGGTTGGTTTGGGACTTGGCTTCATACAAAGTTGAAGATAATGACAATACCCGTCATCGTCTTACTTTGTACACCTTACCCAAGATGGACATGGTAGGATTCGAACCCACAACCTGAATATCCAAAATATTCCGTTCATCCAATTGAACTTCATGTCCTCACATACAGACAGAGTTAGTTTTCACAGTACTGTGTATGTGTGTTAATAACAAGGAGTGAGTACCTAGAACCTAAGGTCAGGAGTTGTGCATGGCGTCACAATTACCTTAGTTTTTTTATTTCTCCTAGTACTCACATGTGCGAGGATACACCCTTGTTATTCCAATAATCTATTTAAAAGAACGGTTCAGATTATATTACATCTATATCCTATAGGTCAATATAAAATAACTGGAATATTTCTGCTATCATATTCTTATGGACTCCATAAAAGATATCCTCAATCAACTAAAAAAAGATAATGAACAGGAGGTAGATGAGAAACAACCATCCCTTATAGATACTCAACAATTAGCAACCAATCCCAATAAACTATTCGGTAACAAACACAAATATGTATCAAAAGAATACCAAGTATATGGTCTACGATTAGCAGGAAAGCTTGGAGATAAAGAGCGTGCTACTATGTACATTAAATGGGCAAAAGAGAAACCAAGAGCTATACTAGAGATTGCGTACAGTTTCGCGATAGACTATCCAAATGCTAAAGACAGAAGTCGAATATTTATGTGGAAAGTAAAAGAACTAGAAAATGAAAGAAAAGAAGGAAAAATTCAAGAAGATACTAAATAGGGAAGTAAGCATGTATCTCTCAAAAGAGTTCTCATATAGAGGGCAGATATTGGTTTGGGTAATTGCAGATTTCATAAAGATAGCTGGATTATGTTTTGTATGGATAGCAGCTTCTAAAGCTACCAATGACATCTCTCAATCATATGTAATTTCCTACTACCTTTTACTTCTTCTTGTAAGTAAATTAACAACAGATTTTACACCAGAGTATGGATTAAAAAATATTGTTAGTGGAGTATTCTCAAACTATCTTCTTAAACCATTCAGTTATTTAACCGAATATCTAGGAATCAATTTGGCATCCAATGCTCTAAGATTTTTTATATTCCTTCCTGCATTTGTATTTGGAGTAATTCTAGCTTCGAAATTTGAACTTCTAAGCTTTAATCTTAGCCCATACCATGTATTTCTTGCTTTGGTAGCAATTGCTTTAGGATTCCTGATTAACTTTTTACTTGGAAATATACTTACTTTGATATCATTTAAGATTAAGGAAACAGACGGTATTAGAATCTTCTACTACAACATTGCAGCGTTTCTCTCTGGTGAGTATGTCCCATTCATATTCTTGCCATTCGTTCTTCAATTTGGGTTACAACTATTACCATTCAGATACACACTTTCTTTCCCAGTTGAAATTCTAATGGGAAGATTAGGGTCATATGATCTTAAGCTCGGGTTCCTTGTAGCAGGTATATGGTTGATTGTACTTTGGTTTGTATACAGGCTGACATTTAAGTTATCTATTAAGAAATATGAAGCTGAAGGTATTTAGCCATTATATAAAAGTTTGGTCGATCATAGTGAAAGCTAGTTTTAGAAGAAGTTATGTGTATAGAACAGAAGTATTGGTTCGATTTGTGAGAACTTTCTTTATCCTTGGAGTCCAGATACTTCTATTGAATGCGATTTTCGGTGATAATGAGGTATATGTCGGATGGACAAAGAATGAAGCATATCTTGTAATGGGTATATGGAATTTCCTAAACTATATGGGTTGGTCACTATTTGGTGTAAATCTGTTCAACCTTGAGAACAAGGTAATTAATGGTGAGTTTGATTTCTATCTTCTTAAGCCAATCTCTTCTGCATGGTTTGCGTCTTTCTGTGATTTCTTTATCTACAATTTCGTAACTGTAATATCTGGATTAACATTAATAGGATGGTATCTATACCAAGAGTGGGGTAATTTAGATTACAGAAATGTCATATTCGGTGTAGTTGCAATATTTATAGCCTTGATCCTCTGGTACGGTTTCTATTTACTTTTTGCTAGCTTTACTATCTCTAATCCAAGGAACGGTTATCTTGTTGTGGCAAAAGAGCTCTTGGGCATTACAAGATATCCAATTGATATATTTGGAAATACATTCCAGATATTTTTTTACACTTTACTACCAATAGCTTTTCTTACTACTGTCCCTGCAAAAACATTTATGGGAGAGGGAAGCTATATCGTTTTGCTCTGTGGCTTGCTTGTAGGGATAGCTACCGTAATAATTGGAAAAAATATTTGGAACAGAAATATCCGAAACTATGTTAGCTCAGGTGGTTAGACACAGCTACCAGAACCTTGCCTAAGACCTCTTTTGCAGATTTACCAGTCATAGGGACAGCAGATGCATATACATGTCCACCACCGCCTAGTTCTTCTGCAATATTGCTTACATCTTGGTATCCTTTTGTGCTTCTAAATGAAACATACCAGCTATCTTCCTTGTCAAAATCTGGTTTAATTATGAATCCCCAATGTACACCTTGGATATTTCTTATATATCTATCTCGCAAAAAACTCTGAGCTTCATTTACACCCTTCTGTTTTATATCTACGCCATCGACATCTTCTCTGTCTATATACATATATGCCATATCTTTATCTATTGTAAGAGATGTTAAATATTTAATAACTGCAGGAGTTGCTTCTCTTGGGAATTTTGAATTTTTGTGTCCAAACTCTTCCAAATCTATAGGGGAGATATCTTTTACATTTGCGAATATTCTAAATGTGTCTGAACTAGTCATAGAGTAAAGAAACCTTCCAGTATCTGATACGATTCCGTACTGTATTAACTCTGCGACATCTTTTGTAATCTTTAATCTTCTTCCAAGCATATCTTTGAATGTAACATATACCTGTTCTGTGGCAGAGCTTCGGTATTCATTTATTGTAAATACTGCCTGTTGCTCAACCTCAACATTGTGGTGGTCAATATATACGATGTTTGAACTCTCGAATGTATCTATACCATTCTCAAGGCAGAGTGAAAGATCGGATGCATCTGTAACGATTACCAAGTCAACCTCCTGGTTCTCAATCTTCTCAACGACAGTAATATCTTTCATCCTTGGAATATTGATAGTAGGCTGCTGTCTAGCAAGCAAGGTTATTTCTTTTTTAGCGAAATTCTCTTTTAGGAAGCCATATGTTGCTAACATACTACAGAAAGCATCTAAATCTGGTCCTTTGTGTGTAAGGAGTAAGATACTTCTTGCTTTTCCAATTCTCTTCTTAAATTCTTTTGTCTGTGATTTCATATTCTTGATAATACCAAGTTTGGAGAATATAATAAATGATTAGTAGCAAGATATAAATTGAGGATATATTTTAATGATCGATGTTAAAAGAATAACAGAAGAAAAAGAGTATGTGGAGAAAGCATTACTTAAGAGAGTTGCAAAAGAAAATTTGGATCTGGATTCCATTGTAGAGCTGTACAATAAAAGAAGAGATTTACAAATGCAATTTGACACAAAAAGAGCACAGCAGAACAGTTTCAATGAAAAGATGGCTAAGGTAGAAAAGGGAAGTGATGAATTCAAAAGCTTGGTGGCAGAATTAAAAGAGAAAGCAGAAGAGATTAAAAAGATAGAAGAGTCCCTAAGAGTTGTAGAAAAAGAGCTTAAGGAGAAGTTAGATGTTTTGCCAAATATCCCAGAGGAAGATGTAGTAGGTGGCGGAAAAGAGAATAATGCGGTTATCAAGGAAGTCGGAAAGAAACCAACCTTTGATTTCACAATCAAAGATCATGTTCAGCTAGGAAAAGAGTTAGGAATATTTGACTTTGAAACAGCATCAAAGATAGCTGGGAATAATTTCGCAATGTACAGAGGTCTTGGTGCAAGATTAGAGTGGGCATTGGTTAATTTCTTTATATCAAAGCACATTGAAGATGGATATGAGATGATAATTCCACCAAACCTCGCAACAGAAGAGTCCGCATATATAGCAGGACAGTTGCCAAAGTTTAAAGAGGATGTGTATTGGGTCCAGGATGGTTTGTGTTTAGTACCAACAGCAGAGACAGTTCTTACAAATATCTTCAAAGGAGATATTCTCGAAGAGAAGGATCTTCCTAAGAAGTTCTTTGCGTATACTCCGTGTTACAGAAGAGAGGCAGGAACATACCGAGCAAATGAAAAAGGATTAATCAGAGTTCATCAATTTAACAAAGTAGAGATGTACCATTTCACGACAGAGGAAAAATCAGAAGAATCTTTTGAAGAGATGGTAAGCAAGGCTGAAGCAATAGTAACAGCCTTGGGACTGCACTACAGAGTCGTTAAACTTGCAGCGGGAGATTGTGCTGCAGGTGCGGCAAAGACATATGACATTGAGGTATACATACCTTCTATGGATATGTATTACGAAGTAAGCTCTGTCTCCAATGTTAAGGAGTACCAATCTAGAAGAGGAAATATGAGGTACAAACCAGTGGATGGAAGTAAGCCAAAGTATATGCACACTCTTAATGGCTCAGGTTTAGCTACAAGTAGATTAATGGTAGCTCTTGTAGAGACATACCAGAATCAGGATGGAAGCATAACAGTTCCAGAAGTACTTCAACCATTTATGGGAAATATAAATAAAATTTCTAAGTAATTAGAATGAGCTTTTTCTTTGGTTTTTTCCCAGATGAGAATACCAATTACAGGGTAAGGAAGGTAGTGGGGGAAGTAGGGAGAGTATTTGCTGACTTCCAGATTCCTGTTAGATGGAGCAAACCAGAAACTTACCATATGACTGTATTACATGTGGGAGAGAAGCTTTCCATCCTTAAACGATTAATATGGAGATTCAGGCTTAAGACAATGCGTGTTACACCATTTAAAGTTTCTTTCAATACAGTAAGACTGGGTATTTCCAGAAAGTACAAAGAGTTGGTATATCTAGATACCAAGGATGGAGGTGATATCATGAGGGCAATGCTTCTTGATATGAGGAAAGTTTTAAAACTGAAAGACGAGGGTAACTTTGTTCCTCATTTAACCCTTGGTAGGGTGAGCAAGGATCTTTCAGACGAGGAATATTCCAATTTATGTAAAGATTTAGCAGTAGTTGCAAGAGGCTTAGATATTAATAAGATTGAATTTTATGTAAATGATATAAAATTGATAAAAAGTTCTGGAGATGATTATTTTGTCTTGATGAATTTAGTAGATCTCTCTAAGATTAAATCATAGCTATCTGACCATATTACATCCTTGTTTCTTTTAAACCAAGTCTTCTGTCTTTTAGCATATTTCTTAGTATTTTTAATAATTTCAGATTTAATCTCCTCGATGGTTTTTGTACCACTGAAATAATCTTCAAATTCCTTGTATCCAATTATTTTCGAAACTGTATAGTTGAACAGATTGTTATCTTTAAGATAAATATTTTCTTCAAGTAATCCATCGCTAAACATTTGAGTAACCCTTTCCTTTATATTCTTTTCTAAACGTCTCTTGTCTACATTCATTACAAAGTAAAGACATTCTAATTTCTTACCTCTTTGATTTCCTAAATCTCCTTTCTCAATTATTCTTCTCAATCTGACTGGATTTACGATGTCACTCTCATTTAATTGTTTAAGTACCGTTGGATTTATGAGTGATTGTAGTTCTTTGATAGATTTGTTTTCTAATTCTCCTCTTTGTGGGGAAGTGTCTTGCTCTTGTAACGTGTAGTTGTAAATGACAGAATCTATATACAGTCCTGTACCTCCAACTATGATAGGGATTTTCGCTTTAGGGAGATTACCAAGAATCTCTATTACCTCTTTTTGGTATTTGTAAATATTGTATTTCTCTCTTACTGAGATGTGACCATATAGATAGTGAGCAATATTTTCGAATTCACTTTCTGTTGGTCTTGCAGTTCCAATTCTAAGCTCTTTGTATATTTGTCTTGAATCTCCATTGATAATTACTCCATTAATATCCTTTGCTAGCTGTAAAGCAATTTGTGATTTACCTGAAGCTGTTGGTCCTGCGATTACAATGACCATACTATTTAATTAATCTAGGAAGAAGTATGTAATTTAACCATATGGTTAAGATTGAAACTACAAGGGAGGATATTAGCAAGAAAAGAAGTGTCGAAGAAACGAATATTGCACAAAGACAAAATAGTGTAATTATTACAAAGGAAAGCTTGAAGTTATCTCTTAAAAATTCTGTGTACAGCATCTCAAATGTAAACGCTTTGTTTCTTGAATTTAGGCTGTAGAATCCAACCAAGGTTCCAATGCTTAAAATATTTATGAAGATTACAAGAAGGGGAGATATTAAAAAGATTTCTGTAAGAGAAACATTGAAGAGAAGCTTAAGAGCAATGAAGGACAGAATGCTTAGTAATCCAGAGAGAGCAAGGGAGATTGCTGAGAAAAGAGTAATACGATTGCTTCTTGTAAAAAGATATACACAAAGAGGAACGATTGCAAAACAAAGCAATGTAATTGCAAGCGTTAAGAGTTTTTGATATGTTGTCCAGTCGTTCCAGAATGTAGAGAATATATCCATATTTATATCTTTCTTACTTTATATATATACCATCCTGATAGTAGCAAGGTTATCTTGGAAAGCGCAAGTAGCAAAATCATATTTCTTGCAACTATTGATATGTATCCAAATCCCAAGAAGATTAGTACAACCAAAACACCAAAGAGAATGATGTCTATGTAAACAACGGAATCTTTGTTTTCAGAAATTACACGAATCAGAATCATTGTGAGTATAGCCTCTATTGGTAGAAGGAATGTGTCTATTGGGATTTGCAAAAGTTTAAGAATTGTAAGGTAGATGGAGATCGTTAAAATTGTTGCCAATAAAGATTTTATTAGGACAGATGTAGAAGCATTTTTGGAAATGGCCAGATATATGTATGAGATAAGTAACCCAGCAAAAATTAAAATTGAAACCATTATATAATCTGTTTGTGGGATATTTGGGACCATATCTTTCTCTGAAGTTAAAGATATGTTTACAGGGATACTCCCTGAGTTGTAAAGGATATCTATGACATTTATCTCTTGCAGATCCTCTGTAGATACTGGAGGTGCGAATAATTTATTAGTACCTGTTGGAACCTGTACAGGAGATACAAATCCATCTGTGCTTACTCCAACTGTCTGCCCCTCATACTGTGTTAAGAATTTATTGAATTCTACACTTTTCGTTGGCCAAAGTTTAAAGATTGCAAAATATGATTTTGAGCCAGTACTATTTTGTAGCTTTGTAATATATACATTCCTAAAATCGTCTCTATCCCAATCTGTAGTATTGTAGTTTGTTGCAAGAAGATATGCATAGGGATCTTCTGGGTCTTCGTAGTTTACATCGTCTTTTCTTGTCACAATCTCTACTGCGAATCTGTTCTTTATGAGTTGTTCTGTTAAATCTTTATCTTTAGAGGTAGTAATTGTAACCATTATATCATCACCCTTCTGGGTGACAGACATTTGCTCAGTTCCAAATTTCCTTAATCTTCTAAAAAGCACATCTCTTGTTTTCTGTATATCCTTTTGTTCTTCAGAATCTATCTTTAAAATGTACTCCTTTGACCAGTAGGAAGAATCCTTAGTGCTGAGATTGTATGGGGTATTATTTAGATACTTCTCTGTGAGAGGTAGAGCGATTAGAATTGTTGCTACAAATACAGAAGAGATTAAAATTACAAAAATGTAATTCAGCAGAGATTTTATATTGAGCTTGAGTTTTGGTAACTTCATTCTAGAGTAAATCAGATATCTGTCCAAACAGAATTATCTTATCGTTTTCCAAGATATTCATCAAGAAGGGTTCTTTCTTTTTTCTAGCAAAATCAAAATCCTCTTTTGTTATGGCACTAAATCTGATTTCTTTTCCTAATTCTTTTTCTACCTGTGCAATAGCACTTGAGAGTTCTTTTATTTTCATTGTTCCAATTATGAGAAGATCTAAATCGGTAGGATTACTGTATTCGTTTTTGAGAAAACTGTCTGTTAGAACAATTACCTGTATACCTTCAACTCCAGCTGTCTCCTTTAATACTGCTGTTCCAATCCTAGATTCCTTAAGGAACATAGATCGTAATTCCCAAAGTATTGAACAATCTTTGTTAAGCTTATAAACGAGTTTGTTACCATCTTTGTGAGATTTCAAAATACCAGCCTCTTGTAAATTAAGAAGCTCTCTTCTTACTGCGTTTATTTCTTCATCTAAAATTCTAACTAATCCGCGTACATGAAATGATGCAGTGAAATTTGTCATGTACTGGTCCAGGATTTTAACTCGGACCTTTGATATAAAAAGATTCTTTAGCATAGTTCCCCAACCTGCTTAATATTATTGCTCAATTATATCAAATTTCCCATCAGAATGTGGAAGCATTGCTACCCATATCTCTCCTCGGTTAAATTCTATCTCTTTGCCGGCACTATCATAGTAAGAAGTTCTATCGGTTCTTGTATCTTTTTTCCATTTTCCATTGATTATCTTCCCATCTCTTAGTATAACTGCGTTTCCTTCTCCCGTAGTAGTAATTATTAAGTGGCCTTTAGAATCTCCTGAACCAACCATTCGTACAGTTTGAACTACAACATTTTTAACATTAATCTGAGTGCTTGTTTCCTGATCAATGTCAGCCTGTCCTCCTACTTTTCTGAAATAACTATTTGTAGTTTTGTCATATGTCCACATAGTATCGTACAAACCACTGTTGTGTAATCTGGTATGGAAGGCAATCTTTACAACTGTTTTATCTCCTCTATCTGCTAGCTCTGCATCTCTTTTAAATTTCCAACTTTCAAAATCTGTCGGAAAAATATTCCAATTATTTTTACTTGCATATTCCCAAGCATATTTTACTGAATTGTATTCATTATGTGGAGCATATCTTCTTCCATCATTCCATCTCCAAGAGCCTATTGTTGCCAAATCTTTAATGTTTGAATATAGCCAAATATTTGAACAAGCGTTTGTTCTGGGATCACTTGAAGAAGCACAACCATCGTGGATGAAAAGAGGGTCATACTCACTGGCCCATTCCAGATAGTACTGCCTGACACTTCTTACAGGACCTACTTTTTCTGGTGCCACACTCCAGTAAATTGCCATGTGACGAGTTATTCCTCCTTCTGCATTTGCCTCTATAACGATATCTGCACTATTCAAACCAGACAATGGTCGTGCATCTGAATGGTTGTTTGTCATTACAACGACAGGTCTTTTCTTCTTTAATTTATCCATTTCTGTTTTGGTAAAGAGTACTCCATTAAGTGGACTTACCTCCGTCCTTGGCTCAGATGGTTTTTGAAGAGAAGTTAAGGATCTAGAAAAGGGAGAGTTATTATTTATGGAAGCGACAAAATCTTCTCCAAAAGGTATGACTGTATTTGGAGGTACTGGTTTTACTTTGTAGATACCAAAATAGAAGAAAAGTCCTAAACCCACAAGGGTAAGAAATGCAACAATTGAGAATATTAAAATATTACGACTGATTTTTGCTTTCTTGGGTAATTTCTCTAGTACTTTTTTTTCTAACTCTTTTGCTTTTTCTGTAATATCAGGATTCTTTATCTCTGTTGATTTGATCTCTCCTTTATTGTCAGATATATTTATCTCTTTGGGCATGGGTAGAGTATTTTAAAATATATAACCATAGTATCACCATTTCAAACAAAAATGAAATAGTGGTAATATATTAATATATAAAATGTAAATGTATTACTATGAAGAAAATATTATTCATACTTGTAATACTTCTTCTCTTAGGAGCAGGAGCATATTTCATATTTAAGAAACCAAAGGTAGAAGATACCAACACTACAGATACAAATGTAGAGGAAGAGCAAGATACAGAAGTTGAGGAAGAGGAGGAAGTAATCATTGAAGAGGAAGGAGACTTCACAGGCTTCTCAGATGATGATCAGGTAATTGGAGCAGCTACAGAAGATTTGTTTAATATTGCATCAATCACAGATGAGAGTAAAACTGGTTATCACAGATTCTCTTTCAACCTTACAGCCACGGGTACAGATGACCCATATGTAACTGCAAAGTACAATGCAAGTACTGGAGTCATAAGGGTTGAATTGTACAGCATAGATGAAGACGATAGTGGTATTGGTTTCCAAAAAGAGAGAGCAATAAATGAGGAAGGAATTATCAGACTGTATCATGCAGTTACGAGCGTAGAGAACAAGGTAATTTACGATATCGGTCTTGCAAAGAGTACCATTTTTAAATTGTATAAGCAGAGTGGAGATGGTCAATTGAAAGTAATTTTGGATGTTAAATATCCAGGAGAGGTTACCTCTACAATAGATTTGGGAAGTACAGAATTTTCTACTGATCTACAAGACATCTCTGGAATTGCAAATGCAACAATTAAGAGTTATTCATACAGTTCAGCTGGAGGAATTCTAAAGTTCGTATGGAGTGTAACTGCCGATGGAGAAAATCCAATACCATCTGTAACAGGAGAGTATCTAGATAACGAGACTCTTTCAATTAAATTCACATCTCTTGTATTAGATAGAGTTGTTAATGCAGCGGGTAGCTTATCATTGCCAGCAGGTATAACCATAGACTCTAGCAAAGATGGCTCTGCAAGTATCTACAATTTCATCGTTGGTTCAAAGAAAAGTTATAAGTTGAGTGCGACAACAAGTCCAAACCAAGTGATATTGGAAATAGATCTTTAATTTAGAAAAGGAAAGAATGGTTAAGGCGATAGTGTCAGATTTTTACAATGTGCTTTACAATTCTTTCCATAGAGAAATAAATACAGAGGTCCTAGATATTCTTAAAGAGTGTGGTTCAAAAAAGATCCCCCTATTTCTTTTTACTAATTCTTCGTTGCAGTTTCTTCATTCGGAGAATAATAAAACAACTTTTCTAAATATCTTTTCTAGATATATATCAATGTGTGAATATAATTTGGTAAAGCCAGAGAGTAAGGCATTCAAGATATTAATGAAGGAGATAGAATATGATCCCAAGGAAGTTGTCTTAATAGATGATAAGGAAGAGAATATTGAGAAAGCGAAGGAGTTTAAATTTAAGACAATTCAATATATTGATCCTGTACAGTTAAGGAAAGAATTAAATAATCTTGATATAATTTCCTGACGGGGTGTAGTTCAGTTGGCTAGAATGCACGCATGGGGTGCGTGAGGTCGCACGTTCAAGTCGTGTCACCCCGATTTCAATCCTATATTGTATATTGTTTGGAGATTCAATGTTTTGGTGATAATATGTAACTTATAAAGTTTTCATTCTCTTCATGGAAAAGAAAAAGAATATCCCGTTTAAAGAATATTTAAAAATTTCTCTCTGGAGCTTGAGGGTTACTTGGGGGATATCTCCATTTGCAGCAATTGTAATACTCTCAACAGAAATCATTCGTAACTTAAGAGGTATTGCAAATACATATATCATTGCTAGGTTAATTGATAAACTTATCTCTTTAGCATCCAACGACGGAACAGAAGTCCTAGATATCCTTCCTTTCCTTGTAATAATTCTCGTAGTTAACATACTCTTTACAGGGATAGATGAACTACGAAATTATGCTAGTAGAATTGTAAGGAGATTATCTAACCCATACCTTGAGAAAATGTCATTTGAAAAAGTGAATTTTCTTGGAGTTCAGACATTGGAACTTCCTGATGTAGCAAATGCAAAACAGAAGATGCAGGACTGGTTGTATTCAATTATGGATGTTGGAAACAATGTCGTAAGAATAATTGCTGCATTTGTAAAGGCTCTTGTTGCAGGAGCAGTTCTTTTTAAAACCATTCCTCTAATTATTCCTTTAATTTTCTTAACAACTGTAGTCTTCTACTTCCAAAGGAGATATTTCTTCAAAAAAGAATTCGACTGGCAAACAAATGACAAACATCTAGTAGAGAGAAGAAGAAACTACTGGATTGCAGGAAGGCTTTCAGACAGTACAAGCATTGGAGAGGTTTCAATTACTGGTGCGTATCGTTATTTAAGTGACAAATTTATTGCTTTCTTCCAGTATTACAATGGTGGATTGATGAAGATTATGAAGAAGGATGCAATTAGTAGCTTCTTCATATCTATCTTGAGTAATTTTGTAATGATAGTTGGGTATGTTCAAGTATTTCAATTGTTGCTACTCAAAAAGATTACAATCGGTGAGACCACCTTTTATATGTCCACAATCTCCAACTTCTATGATGGTATTGAATGGTTTTTCTCTGAGATTGTAGCCTACAGAGATTTAGTAATGAAGATGAAAGAGGTTTATGAATTCTTCGATTTGAAACCAGCCATTGAAGATGGAAAAGTATCTTTAGAAAGATTTGTAAATCCTCCTGTAATTGAAGTTAAGAATATTTCTTTCCATTACCCAAATAGCAAGAGAAATATCTTTACAAATTTCTCACTAAAGATGGAGGCAGGAGAGAAGCTAGCTATTGTTGGTGAGAATGGTGCAGGAAAGACAACTTTGGTTAAGCTTCTTTCTAGGATTTATGATCCACAGGAGGGAGAGATATTGATAAATGGAATTAATCTTAAGGATATTAAGATCAACGATTGGTACAAGAATTTGGGTGTTCTGTTTCAAGAGTACAATTTCTACGGAGAATTAACCGCAGAAGAAAATATCTATATGGGTAAGTCTATAAAAGATATCGACAGAGAGAGGATTATAGAAGCATCCAAGAATGCAGATGCGCATGATTTCATAAAGAAGTATGAGAAGGGATACAAAACAGTAATGAGTGAGAGATTTAGAGGAGGTATAAGACCAAGTACAGGGCAGAGGCAGAAGATTGCTATCGCAAGATTTTTCTACAGGAATGCACCCGTTGCTATTTTTGATGAAGCAACTTCAGCGATAGATGCAGAGTCGGAGTACAGAATATTCAATAGGATTTACAATTTCTTTAAAAATAAATCTGTACTGATTATCTCCCATAGATTCTCCACGGTAAGAAATGCAGATAGGATTGTTGTTATACATGATGGGAAAATAGCGGAAGAGGGTTCTCATGATGAATTGATAAAGATAAACAAGAGATATGCAAATGCATTTAAGAAGCAAGCGGAAGGATATCAATAATAAAAAATCATCCCCTGTATTCCAAGGGGATGATAAAGTCTTTTCTATTTGGAGTTAGTTATTTCCTTTTCCGTTATCGCTATTACTGTTGTCAGTATTTTTCTCCTGATTCTGCTGCTGATTCTGTGTTTCAACACCTGCATTCTTCAAAGCATTCTTCTCAGATTCAATCTGTTGTATCATACCTTCTGTTACTTCACTATCCAATCCAGTAAATTTGGCTTCAGCTTTTTGGGTAGTATCTAATTGTGTATCTAAATGCTCTAAGTATCTAGATTGTGCTTCAGAGATTGATTCTGCTGCTTTAACATTTCCTTTCTCTTCTTGTTTCTTTGCAACTTCTCCCAATCTCTCGTATGCACGTGTTCTTTGTTGGGCCATTAACTTCATGCCCTCTTGAATCTGTTCCTGGGTGCACTCTTTATCTGCTAACATGGTTTCTACCTCTTCTTGTCTCTCTTCTAAGATATTTTGTTCTAAATCTACCTTAGCAATATCATCTAAAGTAAGTAATCTTTGTACACCTTCAAGGGCAGTGTCTACGCCAAATAATGGATCTGCTGGTGTTGCTGCGTTTGCTTTAGTAGCTAAGAAGTAGCCACCAACGCCAACGATTAGTGCAACGGAAATAATTATACCTAATGCTTTACTCATATGAGTTTGGTATATTAATTTAAGTATGTATAATATGTTACAACTTTAGGATTTAATTTCAAGCCTACAAATATGAAGAATACAATTGGAGTAATGATTTCTGTGTTTCTACTTTCTTTCCTCTTGGTAACAGGAGTAGAAGCATATACCGTGGAAGATATCTCTTCACATAAGACAGTATCTGACTGTTGGGTTACATATGACAATGGTGTTTATGACATTACCGACTATTTAATCTTACATGATGAATATTTAAATATCCGAGAATGGTGTGGAACGGATATAACTACGGAATTCCAGACAAAAGATGTAGAAGGTGTGGATCACAAACAATCATCTTACTATCTTTTAGAGGAGTACAGGATTGGAGATATTGAAGAATTAGTACTGGTTACAAATGTAGAACCTGCAACTGAGGATGTAACAGAGAAGGTTGTTGCCCCTGCTCCAAAGGAATACAACCTAATAATTCCATTGTTGATTTCGGCTATTTTGTACTGGGGTACATATATGTTAGTTAAGAGTAATAAGATTGGAGCTCTTAACATAATGAAACTCAATGGCTTCTGGAACAGTATCCTGTTTTTAACCTTGTTAATACCCGCATTTGGTTTCGGGATAATTATGATTCTAAATATTAAAAAACCATCTCTTATGGATATCCAATTTGATATCTTGTATTGGCATGTTGAGCTGTCAATTGCGATGGGTGTCCTAGCCATTTCACATCTCATTCAGAGATTAGGAATCTATTTAAGGCAATTGAGCTTGAAGAAGTGACATATATTTGTGAGAATATATTTAGTTAAGTTAAATAAAAAAAGAAAAATGAAAGTATCCATAGACAAGAGCAAGTGCATTATGTGTGGTAGCTGTGTAGCTATATGTCCAGAAGTATTTGAAATGAAAGATGATGGTAGTGTAGATGTAAAAGACCAATACAAGGGGAAAGATATCTCAGATGCTGCAATAATTGCCAAGGTTAAAGAAGCTGAAGCAGCATGTCCTGCAACTGCTATTGTAGTAGAAGAGTAAAGATGATGGATGATTGTATATTTTGTAAAATTATTAAGGGAGAAATACCCTCATACAAGGTATATGAGGATGAGAATGTTTATGCATTTCTAGACATTCTACCATTGAGCAAGGGACATACCCTTGTATTACCAAAGCAGCATTACAAAGATATCCAAGATATTCCAGAAGAACTTTTGTATAAGGTAAGCAAAGTAAGTAAACTGATGGTATCTAGAATACAAAAGAAATTTTCTCCTCTTGGTTTCTTAATTTGTCAAAATAATGGAGAAAGTGCAGGACAAACTATTGCCCATTATCATTTACATATCAAACCTGTGTATGAGGGTACTGTAATTCCGGATGAGACAAATCATAGGAAAGAGCTAACTAAAGAGGAGATGAATAATATTGTAAAGGACCTAATTGAGGAAGAAATCTAAAACCTCATCTCTATGCTCTGTATCTAGATCAAAATGAGTTTTCCCATCTAATTCAATTAAGGTTATATCTTTACCTAATTTCTTCATATTACTTACAAAGCTTCTAGAACTTGTAATCCCAATATTTACATCCTTTGTTCCATGCCATATCTGTATATCGATACCATCTAAGATACCAATGTTACTCTTGTTCCACTCATATGATCTTGTTGTAGGCGCAAGAAGTGCAACCTTAGATATATCTTCGGGATACTTTGCTACATAGTGCATAGCAGGTAATCCTCCCATACTAAATCCAATTACAAATGTTTCTCTACTTGTGCTGTAATTATTCCTAATCCATTTAACCATATTCAGGTTGTCCTGTATGGAGGCTGCATTGCCCCAATTTTCATCATGGGCATTTGAAGCTGCAAATATTAAATCGGATTTTGTATATTCCTCTCCATATATCTGCAGATCTTTCATAAATGGATCTTTGAGATTTTCTGTAACTCTGGTATTTGAACCATGATTGTAGATTACAATTCTTGGAGGGTCATTCTCGTCTATATCTGTTGGGACAGCTATATATGCAATCTGTCCAGATATTGCAAATATTTTCTCTTCGTAATGTGGACCTTCTGGAATTTCTTCTTCCTTCTCTATTACTTCTGTTTCTGGAGTTTCCTCTTTCACTTCTTCCTGTTGTTCAGGTTTATTATTTACAAAAAAAAATTGGTAACAAAGATATCCAGGAATTGCTATAAGGGCGAGGAAAATTAAAAAGAGAATAATATCACTAAAGGATATTTTACTTTTTGTTGTTTCCATATTGCCCATGCCTTTATTATATTTATTTTTTTATATACTGTCTAGGAGATTTGAGGTGGTAATCTGAAACCTGTATAATTAGAATAATAAATCTGGGATAGAAATGCAGAAAGGCTCTACTGCGGGATACTCTCAAGTATTACGATGGAGATTGTCGCTCTCCCTTTCCCAGATTTTTTCATATCCGTTTAAATATGTATCTTTCCTAATTCTGAACGAAGTAACGACATAGTTGGTTTCTTCAGCACTAGACTTTTGTAGAACAGTAAAATATTTTTGTTTTAAAAAACTTTTTACAAAACAAAATCCTCCTGTTTTATTCTGTTTGTTTTTGTATATTTTCTCTGGATGTCTCACAGATTCTTTCAGGTATCTGATAATCTTATCGTACTCTTCTGCAGGCTTTTTATCATAAAGGTGTTTAAGCATAACGGTGGAAAAGGATACTGATTTGTTTGGGATTAAGCATGCGTTTCTTGTTGAAGAATAGAGATTGCAAAGGAAGAATGTCTCTTTGTGAATTAAAGCTTTCTCTTGGGTATATCGTATGTGTTTTCGATGAATATTTTCAATTGTCATGGTGAAAAAGTATAGCATCGAAGAAAATCTTAATGATTAAGCGTTAATTAATTCTGAGAAATTGCCCGACATGGTATAATATGTTTTATTCTAACTTTAGATAAATATTTACATGCTAAAAACAAAGAAAAAGAGCGAGGGTGAGATAGTAATCAATCTGGATAGCTTCATAATTCCAATTGCCATAGTTTTAGCAGGGTTGCTAATTGCAGCAGGCATATTTTTCTCAAATAAGGGAAAAGATGCAGATGCAAATACTCAAGGTGCAGATACAACTACTGCAACGGAAGATGAGTTTACAGCTACATCTACAACTATAGATGATGATCCATATCTTGGAGACAAGGGTAAGGTCAAGGTTGCAGTCGTTGAATTTAGTGATTTCCAGTGTAGTTACTGTAAGAGACACTCAGATGAAGTATTCCCTTTGATAAAAAGTGAATACATAGATACAGGCAAAATCATCTATGTATTTAGGGATTACCAATTCTTCGGAGGTCTTTCAATTGATGCAGCTATGGGTGGGCAGTGTATTTACGATTTAACTGGTAAAGATAACAGCAAATATGCTGAGTACCATAGAGGAATCTTTGGCTTGACGAGTGCAGATGCAATAACAACACTCGCAAAAAAATTGAGTGTTAATGAATCGAAGTTTAATGCTTGTATAGAGGCAGAGAAATATACTGAAGAAATTAGCAAAGATCAAACAGACGGAACAACAGCAGGAGTAACTGGTACCCCTGGATTTGTTGTCGGAGTACTTAAAGATGATGGAACAGTCGAAGGTAAGTTCGTAGGTGGAGCATATCCAATAGAGAGCTTTAGAACACTAATTGATGAAATGTTGGCTAAGTAACCATTTCGATGTGTAATTGATTGATAAGGGGAGGTTTAATACCTCCTCTTTTTTTACTTCTTCTTTTTCTTGCTAATCTTCTTCACATTATCAAAGGAATCTTTTTTCATTCTTACAACTGCTCCTACCGCTGTGGCAGATATAGTTAGGCTGTAAAATACTCCAAATACTGGTACGAGACACATAAGAGTAGTTAAGACTCTACCAACCAACAGCCCTTTGTATGGTCTGTATTCCTTTGTTCCAAATAGTTCTAAGATTTCTTTACCAAGTGCACTTTCGACATAGATTGTTCCGAAGGTTGTTAAAAATATTAAAACAGCTAGAATTAAAAGTGTTAAAGGTATACCAACCAATGTAATGGCCAAAAGAAACAGCGGCAGTGGGACTAGAAAGAGAACGCCAATTCCAATAGCAAAACTCTTAAGAAATTCAACAGGAGATTTAGAGACCTTGTTTACAATTTGTCCTGTTTTAACAGGTGAGAGATAGATCAATACATAACCTGCGATTGAAAAGCCTACAAATGTAAGAAAAGCATTTAAGATCTTTAAGCTATAATCGGATACTTTTACAATCTCTATCCTCTCTTCTTTTTCTGCTTCAAAATCTATACCCTGTTCTTTAGCAATATCTTTTAATATTTTTGGATTGTATATATTTCCAGTTATATTCTCCTTTAAGATACTGTATTGGCTTGCTAACACTAAAGCATCTCCCCGTACAACGCTTTCTATTGAGCTAGTGTATCCGAAAGATCTTAAATCATCTCCAATATTTCCTTTCATATCCGAACTCATCGAAAATGCAAGCAAGTCTTTTCCAGCTTGTCCGTCATATGTTAAGAGTGCACTCAGGATACATATATTGTTGCTTAATACTCCAGAGATATTTACTTCATTAGCAAGCACAACTAAATTCCCATATATATTCCCATCAATTGTAACGTCAGAGCCAATTATGTACATATCTCCCGTTACAGTTCCTTCCATAATTACTTTATCCGAGAGTACAAAAAGATCCCCATCAATTACGCCATATACACTCGAATTATTTCCAACAAGGTAAACATCTTCTTCGATAGTGGTCTCTTGTGCTACTGTCTGTTCTTTAAAGAAGAATTGTGCGGCTTCTACTTTGTGTGGCAGAAGAAATATTGTGAATACAAAGAGTAAAGGTAAAACTCTTTTTAAAATGTTCATGTTAATGGCAGTAACAGATTATATATACATATATAGTAGCAAATACCGTTAAATATTTACATACTTAAGGTATAATAAGTAGAATGAAAAAAGTTCTCAACATTATACAAAGATACTATCCGGCAGAAGGTGGTGCAGAGCGTTTTTTCTGGACACTTTCAGAATATTTAGCAAACGATTTAGGTCTTGATGTTGATGTTTGGACTACAGATGCTCTCAATTCTGAAACACTTTGGGATTTAGATGAAAGTAAGGTAGAACAAAAAGAAGAGATTGTAAGGGGTGTAAATGTAAAGAGATTCCCAATTGGTAAAGGTATATTTAAATACAAATATCCGAATAAAATACTTAGAGTACTTTTTGACTCCTTCCCTAATTTCAAAATTGCAAATCTTTCTTCATGTCCTACATCTTTCGAAATGTTAGATGAGATTAAAAATGCAAAACAGTATGACTGTGTTACTGTATCCTCCTCTCCTTACTATTTCATCTTCTATGTTGGATATTTAATTTCCAAAAAATTAAATATCCCATATATTATTTCACCAGCTTTTCATTCAGGAGTAGACAACAAAGATTCGTTAAGAAAAAAATATTACAAAAAAACAGCAGTTCCTTTTTTTGAATATGCCAGTAAGATAATTCTAAATACAAAGCAAGAGGGAGAAGCAATATATGATTTCTGTAAAGAAAACGGCGTTGAGATAGACAAAAGGAAATTTATGATACTTGGGCAGGGTGTGTATCTAGATAAAATAATGGGCGGTGATGGTAAGAGGTTTAGAGAGAAGTACAATCTTAAATACCCCATTGTTTTTCAAATGGGTGCAAAGACAAAAGAGAAAGGTAGTTTTGATTTAGTAGAATCTATGAAGCTCGTTTGGGATAGTGGAAAGAATGTACATTTGGTATTTGCAGGATTAAATAGTAAGGATTTTGATGTCTATTTAAAAAAATTAGATGAGAAATACAGAAAGAATATTTTAAATATTGACAATATCTCTGAAGAAGAGAAGTTGGATTTGTTTGATGCAGGAGATATATTCTCTATGGTTTCAAAAACGGATTCTTTTGGTATTGTATATTTAGAAGCTTGGGCATATTCTAAACCAGTATTGGCTTGTAGGAATGAGGTTATGAAGGAAATCTTTAATGATGGTAAGGATGGATATCTTTTAGAATATGGAAATACGAAAGAGATAGCAGGGAAGATTGTAGAGCTACTTGAAGATGAGAAGAAAAGAAAAGAGATTGGAAGTATGGGAAGAAGGAAGGTAGAGGAAAAATATGATTGGAAGAAGGTGATGAAAAAAGTTGATGAGATATATAATAAATTATAG
>CAZHVM010000007.1:0-50914 GCA_964536135.1 uncultured Candidatus Saccharibacteria bacterium
GAACGACACATTGCCAATGTGTAGGTCGCGGGTTCGAACCCCGTCTCTCGCTCCATTAGATTTTCCCACTTTCCATTGATTTCAAGTTAAGATAAACTAAATATATGGAAATTCAAAAACAGCCCACTAATCATACATTAGATAAACTACTCAGATTCAAACCAGTAACCTTTCTAAAAAAGAACCTCTTCGTAACAATAGTAGTACTCCTAATTGTAATTACAAACCTTGTCGGTATATGGAATATTAAAAAATACGAAATATATGACATCTCTGGTACGGAAGTACCTACAAATATCGTTAACGACATTTCAAAATATATTGAACAGAATAGTGTAGGGGAGAACTTCTTCTTACTCTCTCCTGGGGAATTAAACAGTCAGTTGGTATCCAATATCTCCTACATAAAAAGTGCAAATGTTAAGAAATCTCTTCCAAACAAATTAGAAATCTTTGTAGAAATATACAAACCAGAATTACTCTCTGTTTTAAATGGAGACCAATGTTTTGTTCTTTCTTCTGAAGGAATTATGCTTGAGCGAGTATGTGAAGGGGAAACCAATGACTGTTGTATGAACTACATTGAAACAAACAAACAATATCTTCTCACATCCTCCTCTGTAGATATCTCTAAACTAGAAAGTGGAAAAGAGAAACTGTTGGTTATGGAGAGTATCTCCAAAGTTACAAAGGTAACTGAATCCCTAGGTTACACTATTGAGAGTGTTACTCTAAGTGGAGATATATTGGAATTAAAGGTAACCGATGGCAAGATACTACGCTTTTCCATGGGTGAAGATCTAGATACACAGCTGGAGAGATTAGTAATAGTTGCAGGGAAAATCAAAAGTGATAAGATTAAATTTAAGTCATTGGATGTAAGATTTGAAAGACCAGTGATTAAGAATTGATAAAGTTCTTGCGTATATATATAATTTTGATTATATTATTATAAAGAACTTATCTCGTATTGTTCTTTCAATATAATAATTTGATGTAAAATTACTGCCTTAAAGATTATGGCACGAAAAATAATAACAGCAATAGATGTAGGCTCCTCAAAGATTACAACAGTAATATCCTCTGTAGAGGATAACAGAACACCTTCCGTTATCGGAGTGTGCACATATCCAAGTAAGGGTATAAAGAAGGGTGTAGTGGTTAACATAGATGATGCAACTAATGCCATCTCCGAAAGTGTAACAGCTGCAGAACGAATGGCTGGTGTCACAATCTCGGATGTTTATGTCTCAATAAATGGAGAGTTAGTTACAAGTTTAAATAATAAAGGAGTTGTAGCTGTAGCAGGAAGTGAGATAACAATTGATGATACATACAGAGCAATTGAAAATGCCAGAACACTTTCCTTGCCAGATAACTTAAATCCAATTCATATTATTCCCAGGGAATTTGTAGTAGATAATCAAGGAGGAATAAAATACCCAATTGGGATGAGTGGTGGAAGACTAGAAGTAGAAACACATATCATTACCGCACCAAACTCTTATTGGCAGAATATTAAAAAATGTGTTGAACAGATTGGGCTTCATGTATATGATGTAATCTTCAACGGCTGGGCATCATCACTTTCTGTGCTTACAGATACAGAAAAAGAGCTTGGAGTAACGATGATGGATATGGGTTCTGGAACAACAAGCATTGCAATCTTTGAGGAGGGAGCAATCATTTACAGCTCTTCAATTCCTCTTGGTGGAAACAGTATAACTAGTGATATAGCAATTGGTCTTCAAGTATCTCTTGAGGATGCAGAGAAGATAAAGATAAATATGTCGGATATTTTGGATAATAAGTGCAATGTTAAAAAAGGTAAAGATATGGATTCAACACCAGCACTTCTTAGAAGAGCAGATGAACCTGTGGAAAAGAAAGCTAAAACAGATGAGGTAGATCTTTCTCAATATGGTGTAGAGAAGAGTGTTTCAAAGGATATGATTCAGAAAATTGTAGAAGCCAGATGTGAAGAGATATTTGAGATGGCAAAAGAGAATGTTTCAAAAGCAGGTTACGATATAGCTATGCCAGCAGGAATAGTTTTAACTGGTGGTAGTGCCTTGCTTAGAAATATAACAAAATTAACTCAGTGTGTATTTGGAGTTGCAGCAAGGGTAGGATATCCTACCGGTCTTTCGGGGATGACTGAAGAGATTTCTGATCCATCTTTTGCTTGTGTACAGGGCTTAATTAGACATGCTTTAGATGATGAGGTAGATATTAGTGGAAATGATAAGGGGAAAGTTAATGTAAACGGATTCTTCGGTAAAGTTGGAGAATGGTTTAAGTCTTTACTGCCTTAATTAAAATTAACGAGTAAAGTGTTATGTTAGTTACAACCAATGTAGATCCAGTAGCAAAAATTAAGGTAGTGGGAGTAGGTGGTGGTGGATGTAATGCCATCAATACTATGATGAACGACTACGATATACAGGGCGTTGAATTTATGGCTTTCAATACAGATGCCCAAGCACTGAAAATGTCTGCTGCGCCTGTTACATTGCAACTTGGGGAAGATTTGACACACGGTCTTGGAGTTGGTGGTAACCATGAAATGGGTGCACAATCTGCAGAGGAGAGCTTGGATCAGATTCAGGAACTACTAGAAGGAGCAAATATGGTTTTCATTACAGCTGGTATGGGGGGCGGAACAGGTACAGGAGCAGCTCCAATAATCGCAGGTGTTGCAAAAAACATGGGTGCATTAACAGTAGCTGTTGTTACAAAGCCATTTGATTTTGAAGGAAACAAGAGAAAAGAAATAGCTGAAGAAGGCATCTCTGCATTAAGAGACAAAGTAGATACCTTAATAGTTGTTCCGAACCAGAGATTACTCGAGATTGTTGAAGAAAGTGAAAGGCTTTCGTTTATTGACGCTATGAAAAAAGTAGATTCTGTACTTGCAGAAGGTGTAAGAAGTATCTCTAACCTCATAAGCGAGACAGGATATATTAATGCTGATTTCAACGATGCTAAATCAGTAATGCAAAATGCAGGTACTGCTCTTATGGGCATTGGTCGTGCAAGTGGTGAAGATAGAGCTGCCGAAGCTGCAAGAAAAGCGACTACTAGCCCTCTTCTGGATATGTCTATTGAAGGAGCAACAGGTGTTCTTTACAATGTGGTTGGGGCAGACTTAACTCTTTCAGAAATTAGCCAAGTTTCAGAATTAATTAAAGAAGCCGTAGATCCTTCTGCAAATATTAAATTTGGAGCACAGATTGATTCAGATGCAGGAGACGAATTAACAATTACAATTGTAGCTACAGGCTTTGATGAGAATAAGCAGGTATACACAAAATTACAGAAAACAACAGGACAACCATTAAGAACATTCGGATTTAAAGATGAAAAAAAAGAAGATATTGATGATGACGAAGATGTCTTAAATGGAAAAGATGAGACTCTTGAGACATTTGAAAGAGAGGATGAGAAGGAAGAACACGATGATGAATCAGTAAAAAAAACTGGAGTAGGCATGAGTATTCCTCAAGATGATGGGGAAGATCCTCTAGATATTCCAGCCTTCATGAGAAGACAGAGCAAGGATTAGGTGCTAAAATCTTTCTATGTCAATTACCATTTCTAAGAAAAGAAATTTTTGGGGTTCAAACCTTGTAATTGTTTTACCACTTATTTTACTTTCTGCTCTCGGAATAATAACCCTTCTTTCTACGAGAATACTTGCAGATGGAAGCATTGGAGATTTAGGTATTGTTTGGAAGCAAGTAATAGCCTTGAGTATTGGTTGGTTGGGATTTTATTTTTTTTCTAAAATTGATCTTTCATATTTAAAACATTGGCAAGTATTGGCTTTAATATATGGAGTTACTGTGATACTATTAATAGTAACTTTACTATTTGCTCCAGTTATTAACGGTGTAAGAAGATGGTTAATTATAGGGGGATCCCAAATACAGCCTTCTGAGATTGCAAAACTCTCAGTTATTCTAATTACAGCAAGTGTTATGTCAATGAGGGAAAGATTCAATGAATGGATACTTTTTCTTTTTACTTTAGCTGGTACATTTGTAATTTTTCTTCTGGTATATCTAGAGCCAGGAGGAAGTATGTCTTTGTTAATAATGAGTATATGGTTTTTACTTGCTTTCCTGGGCCTTAGTAATCCTTTTAGAAATAGTGTTCTTGTAGTAATAATTGCTAGTATAACAGGAGGTTTTCTAGTAGCAGCTGTAACAAGTAATTGGTATTGGTACTTACTCGTCTTTTTAGGGATTGTAATCGCTATATTTGCAGTATATGCGAGAGGCATGTCAAAGATACTTGTGGCAGTCTCTCTATCAGTAGCATTACTTCTGGGTGTTTTACTATCTGTTGTATGGGATAGTGTATTACATGATTACCAGAAAGACAGAATAGAGGCGTTCTTTAATCCAGCAGAAACAGAAAGCAATATTGGTTTTAACGTTAACCAATCTAGAATTGCCATTGGTTCGGGACAAATATTCGGAAAAGGGTTTGGGAACGGTACTCAAAGTAAGCGAGAGTTTATACCAGAACACGAAACAGACTTTATATTTGCTTCCTATGCTGAAGAATTTGGCCTTTTAGGAAGTCTTTTTCTTCTCGGTTTGTATGCCGTTATAGTTTTAACATGTTTTACAACAGGTATGAATCTGGTAGATGAAAAAATGTTTTCTCTGATATGTATCGGTGTAGGATTGCAAATCCTTTTAGGTGTATTTATTAATATAGGAACTAATCTAGGAGCTATACCTGCAACTGGTATACCGTTGCCACTAATGAGCTCAGGCGGTACGGTAACCATAATGACGCTGTTTTCTATGGGTATTGTACAAAACATTTACAAGAAATATCTCGAAAAGACTAAAAACAAAAGTGAGGATATACTAAATGTGTATGAAGTATCCTAGATTTATTGACTTTTTGGCAATATTAACTTAAAATCGTTTCCTATGACAGAAATAAAGAAAGAAATTAAAAAAACACCAAAGAAAGTAATTAAAAAAGTTGTCAAAGAAGAAACAAAGGAAGTTTCTAAGGATAAATTTGCAGTTATTGCTATATCGGGAGTACAACTTAAAGTATATGAGGGAAAAGAATACGAGATTAATAAACAAATTGGTAATAAGGGAGACAAGCTTGAAGTATCTGAAGTTCTCTTAATTGCCGATGGTGAAGATATTAAAATGGGAAATCCATACATTGAAGGTTCAAAGGTTTCTTTGGAAATCTCTTCTCAGAAAAAAGGAGAGAAGATACATGGTCTTAAATATAAGGCTAAATCCAGATACAGAAAGCATTTCGGTTCAAGACCATTAATAACAAAAGTTCTTGTTAAGAAAATAGGATAATGCCCAAACAGTACTATTTTGAGTCAGGAAATTTTCAGGATCTATCTTTTGCAGAGCTAGTTTCTGTTTTCAATACTTTTGGTTTGAACAAAGATACAATTCATAGATATTCAGATAATATTCTTCTAGTAAAAAGTAACGATATCTCCCAAGAAGTTCTTAAAAAGATTTTTAACAGGCTGGGTGGGTTTATAAGGTTTGGATATATCATAGAAGATATAGATACATTCCTCAGCGATTTCTCTAAAAATGATGATAAATTAATATTTGGTCTAAGTATCTTAGGAAGTCCACAATCAACAGATTCAAAATTTTTAAGAAAACTTGGTAAGCAGATAAAAATTGGTCTTAAAGAAGTAGGAAGATCCTCGAGATTTGTTAATCCTCTTTCAAGAAGCAGTGCATTAAACTCTGCACAAATTGTTGGGAACAGTATCTTAGATAAAGGGTTTGAATTGTGTATTATTCGGGGAGAGAATGAAGAGATATATGGAAGTACAATATCTGTACAGGATGTAGATAGCTTTGCAAAAAGAGATATGGATAAGCCACATACAGACTTAGAAATGGGAACACTTCCTCCTAAGCTAGCAAGAATCATGGTAAATCTTACCGGTAGAAAAGACGGTATTGTTTGGGATCCATTCTGTGGATCTGGGACAATACTTATGGAGGCAGGAATCTTGGGATTTGACTTACTTGGCTCAGATATTGATGAGAAAGCAATTGAATATACAGAAAAAAATATAGAATGGCTTTCAGGAATCGGGGAAATTGGAGATGTTAAATACAAAGTTTTTCAAATGGATGTTACAAATCCTCCAGGTAGAATAGTAAGTGATTTAAAAAAGACCGAAGTAAAATGTGTAGTGTGTGAACCATACATGGGACCTCCTCAAAGAAGAGCTCTTTTCCCCAACAGAGCAGATGTGTATCTTGAAAGGGTAAAAGCACTGTATGTAGGATTAATGGATATTTTAAATAGATTTGCACATGAGGGATTTATTGTAGTAGTCATAATCCCATCTTACAAAACCCATACGGGATGGAAAACATTTAGTATCCGAGACATTTTTGATAAGAAGTGGGATGTTGTTAATGGAGAGCTATGTAAAGGAAGGGACTTGATGTGGAAACGAAAAAATAGTATTATCACAAGGAACATTTTTGTTCTACGCAGAAGATAACTGCAATTAATTAATTTTGTTAATACAGGGCAATGTCACACGTAGTAGGAGCAGCAAGTACATCAAACAATGGACATGTAGCAGGAAAAAGACTCGGAGTTAAAAAATTTGCTGGAGAAATAGTAAAAGATGGAAATATTATAGTTAAGCAGAGAGGATCTGTGTATCATTCTGGAAAGAATACATACATGTCAAAAAATTACTCAATTCATGCCCATAAAGACGGCGTAGTACAGTTTAGAAGAATGACTGGGTTTAAGAGAGGTCAGTACTATGTAGATGTGGTAGAATCTGTCTAGGAAGATACCAATTATGTCAAAAACAAGATTCATACAGGTCGAAAGTAAGAATGCTATCCTTGAGCTTTTAAAAGAGGGTAGAGATTTTGATAAACTGTATATCGCAGCTAATGCCTTCAAAGACGAAAAGGTTAGAGAGATTGTAGAGATAGCAGGTCACAAAAATATTCCCGTACTGAAAGTCTCAAGAAAAATCATTACAAGAAGACTTAGAAATTCAAACAGTGAGAGTATTTTAGGATATATGTATTCCCAGAATAACTGGGATTTAGAGGAACTTTTAGACAAGCTTTCAAGCGAAGGAAAGCAACCATTTTTCTTAGTATTGGATGATCTTAAATATACTCAAAATATTGCAGCTATAATGAGAACCGCATTTGCAGCTGGTGTAAACGGTATTATTGTTAATCCCCAAGAGAAAAATTTAATAACAAATGAGACAATTAGGATCTCTATGGGTGCAGCAGAGAGAATTCCTCTTGTAGAGACAAATCTTTTTAATGCTCTAAAACTTCTTACAAAAAATGACATTAAGATATTTGCTGTACATATGGATGGACAGGTATATTTTGATTCAAATCTAAAGGGTGCTGCAGCATTTGTCATGGGTGCCGAAGATGTAGGGATTACTGCAGGATTACTTGAAAGAGTAGATGAAAAAATATCTATACCTATGAGAGAGGGTATTGGTTCTCTAAATGTAAGTGCAAGTGCTGCTGTAGTTATGTATGAGAAGTTAAGGCAGGAAGTTACTGCTTAGATCAATTTACTCATTAATTCTTTCAATTCCTTGTGTGTGTTGTATCTAATTACAACTTTTCCACCCTTTGTCATCTTAGATATATGTGCTGTGTATCCTAACTTCTTACTTAGCAATCTAGAGTAATTATCCGTTTCCTCATCACTTCGTTTCCAGTTTCTAGTTGTAGAACCTTTACCAAAATTAATCTTTCTAACTAAAGCTTCTGTTTCTCTTACACTCATTCCTCGTTTTACTACTAAATCTGCAGCTGCAATTAAGGAAACCTTGTCTTTGATGCCAAGTAGCGCTCTCGCATGTCCTTCACTTAATTTCTCATTTAGAACATCTTCCTTTACTTCGTTTGGTATGGTTAACAATCTAATTTTATTTGTTATTGCTACTCTACTTAGACCGACCTTTTTGGCAATATCTCTTTGTGGTATACCAAATTCCTCCTGCATCTTTTTAAATGCATATGCTTCTTCAAGTGGATTAAGATCTTTTCTTTGTATATTCTCAATGATTGCAAGCTCAAGCATATCTTGTGGAGAGGATTCTTGTATGACTACTGGTACGTTTTTTAAACCAGCAAGTTGTGAGGCCCTAAGTCTTCGCTCTCCAGCAATAAGGAAGTATTTATCTGAGTCTTTACTCTTGGTAATGATTAATGGCTGTATGACACCATGTTCTCTTATGGAGTCTGCAATATCAATGAGCTCCTCTGGATCTATATGCATCCTAGGCTGGTATGGATTTGCCTCTATTCTGTTAATATCGAAATTTGGATTGTATGCACTACTAGTATTATCTATCTCGTTTGTACTAATTAATGCTGCTAATCCTTTTCCCAGTCTTTCGTTGTTTTGCATATTGTGTAATGTAAAAATTAATCGTCAAAACGTCGTATAAATTCAGAGGCTAAGCTTTTGTAAGCTAGAGCTCCTGTAGATTTCTTGTCATACTGAAATATTGTTTGTCCGTATGAGGGAGCCTCAGAGAGTCTTACATTCCTTGGAACAATTGAAGTGAACGCAACATCCCCAAAGAAGGATTGTACATCTGACACAACGCTTCCTGAAAGTCTTGTTCTACTGTCGTACATGGTTAATATTACGCCCCCAATTGTTAATGTGGGATTGATACCTTTAATTAACTTTGTAGTCTCTAGTAGCTGTCCTAGGCCCTCTAGTGCGAAATATTCGCATTGAATTGGAATCAAAAGCTTTTCTGCAGCCGTTAGAGCATTTATAGTTAACAATCCTAGAGATGGAGGACAGTCAATAATGGCATAGTCAAAATCTTCTGTAAATTTCGAGAGGGCTTTTTTAAGAAGTGTTTCTCTTGAGAGCATGTTTACCATTTCTATCTCTGCTCCTGCGAGGGAAAGATGTGATGGAACTAAAAAGAGATTAGGAGTAGAGGTAGCTACAAATACAGAGGATATTGGGTCATCTTGTACAAGTACGTCGTAAATACTTTTATATGGTGGCTGATCTGAAGAGTTCCAATTCTGTTTGTCGAACTGTTGTGTAAAACCAATTCCAGATGAAAGGTTAGATTGGGGATCCAGGTCAATGAGGAGTACCTTTTTCTTCTTTAGAGCTAAACTTGCTCCAAGATTAATCGCAGTTGTAGTCTTACCGACCCCACCTTTTTGATTTGCTATGACAAATGTTTTCATATATCCTATCAATTTACCACGTTTCACAGAAGAGGTCTAGAGATTAGAATATGCTTCGTGTTGAGCTATCCTGAATTGTGAGAACGGAAAGTAAACCAGCCATGCTTTTCCTTTGATATCTTCTTTGGATATAGGACCAAAGGTTCTAGAATCTGAACTATGTGGTCTGTTGTCACCGCATACAAAATATTCATTGTCTGGTATCGTTATGCTTTCCCCCTCGTGAAGGAATTCCCCACCATTTGTATATATTGAGCTACTTAAGTAAGCAGATTCATCGACTAACTGATCATTGATATATATATGCCCATCTTTTAACAAAACTTTATCTCCTGGAAGGCCAATTACTCTTTTTATGAAGTCTTGTGTGTCAGAATATTTAAAGATTATGACGTCTCCTCTTTGAGGATTTTGAAATTTATATAGTAGCTTATTTGCCATTAAATATTCTCCATTCTGATATGTTGGATGCATTGAGTTACCGATAACTTCATGTGGAGTCATTATGAACAGATACAAAACAATAGATATGACTAGTGCAACAACAACTGTTTCCAAAAAGGATAGTAAGAACTGTCCGATAGAGGAAAATGTCGCAGCAATTTTCTCTGTAGGAGTCTTAATTTTTGTTTCTGTTTCGTACATGGCTTGGGCAGATAAAATAATATGGTACCGCTACGGAGAATCGAACTCCGGTTTACAGGATGAAAACCTGTTGTCCTAGGCCACTAGACGATAGCGGCATAACCTTAAGAATTCTACTATAATTGGAATACTTTGTGAAGATAACTATTCACTATCTTTTTTAATCTGTTTTAATAATTGTTGTTCTTCTGCGAATGTAGCTCTTTGGTATTTGTTCATTTCTTTGTCAAATACATATCTTCTTTTGCATTTACATTGGACCATGAATCTGTTATCAGAGAGATTTCCTAATCTCTTTGAATTTTCTAGCTGTCCTGTACATCCTACGCATAAATTTCTTTCAAGTAGTACTTCTTGAAACGGTTTTATAATTTTCTTAAACATGTATTGTAAGTAAAAAATATATGGTGCCGAGGACAGGACTTGAACCTGCAAGGGATGTTAATCCCACTTGCTCCTAAGGCAAGCGTGTCTGCCAATTTCACCACCTCGGCTTACACAGAGAGTATTTTACATTAGAAGTGATGCTTTTTAAAGAGTAGTGGTATAATTGGAATATGGAAAACAATGGTATAGAAATATCTCCAAGTGCTATAGCCGAATACAATTACATGATTCAAGAATCTAAACCAGAGAATCATAGGCAGCTTAGTTTTGAGAAACTTGGAATAACAGATTGGAAAATTGAAAGTATCTCAGGAGAAGAGATTTTAAAGCTTCAGAGTTATGTAGAAACCAAAGAAGTTGTAACAAGTTCGTATGCATTTTGGAAGTTATGTGGAAAGAATGTATCTTTAGAAGATTTAGCAAAAGAAGTTGACGAAAGAGATCTGTTAATCCCAGAATCTGCAAGGGCTTGGGTTAGAGGTATTCTACCAGAGAATTTTTTACTTGATGATATGGAAGAAAAAATAAAAAAAGGAGAAATTGATCCGCCACTTCTTTTTTTTCCAGTATTAAATCATAAAGACTTAGATATGGGGTTATTAAATCTAGGAAATATACTTGATGGTAATCATAGAATGATGGAAGTAGCAATGTTTTTAAGAAACCAAAGTGAGGAGTATGTAAAAAATTTCAGACTAAATGTATTTGTTGGAAGGGTAAATTTTGTTAAATATTTGAAATTTCAAACTTATTATATGACCAAACCTTATATAAAAAGGGCGCAGAATTTTGTTAAAAAGTTCATTGGAGAGGATGTAGAAAAGATAGATAAAAAACATGTTATGAACTTTTTCGAGAGATGGTATCTTCTTTTGCAGAGAGTTGGATTTATTGGAAATGAGAAAGAGGAAGAATATATAGTTCCAGTGCAACAGAAATACTAACTTTCTTCAATTTCACCGAATATTTTTCCATATACCTTAACATACCCTTTTTCAGTATGTTTAGCATTTTTTAGCACTTCTTCCTGTGTAAGTGATGGAGTAGGAATATCATCTCTTAAGTCTGAGAATGGTATATGTTTTTTCATAGGAGCTACACCATCAGTATTAACATTTTTTAATTCAGATGCGGATTGTAAGATTGTTTCCATTTGTGGTGTAAATTTATCTAGCTCTTTTTGGGTAAGAGCTATCCTAGATAAATCTGCTATATGTTTTACGTCTATTTTCATTTTAGTAATTTTATTAATATATTTCTTGCTTCATTTGGGTTGGCACTACCTTTCGTTGATTGCATGACCTGTCCTACAAGATACCCAATTGTTGATTCTTTACCACCTTTGTAATCTGCTACTGCCTTAGGGTTCTTCTCGATTATATCTTTAACGATATCCTCCAGTTTCCCAGCATTCTCTTTGGATGATCCTTCAAACTTCTCAAACTCGTCTGAAATATCTTTATTATTCTTTAAGCAATCTTTAAGTAATTCTTCAGCAGTACCTTTTGTTATTATTCCATCTTTAAATTTTTTGATTAGTAATGCTAGATCTTTAATGTCTACATCTTTGCCAATTGCATATACTGTACCCATTAACCAATTAGCTGCTTCTTTTGCAGCAATCTTTTCATCTAAAGATGTCTTAAGTTCTGTAAGAAGAGATTCAAAGTAAGTAGCATTTTCTTTAGTAGAAGATATAACCTCTGCAGCATATGTTGAGATGTCATAATCTTTTGTATATCTTGCAATCTTCTCATGTGGGAGTTCTACAAGTTCCTTAGATATTCTCGCTACATCTTCTTTAGATATCTCAATTACAGGAATATCTGGTTCTGGCATATATCTGTAGTCATCTGCGGTTTCTTTACTTCTTTGGAATTCTGTAATCCCTTTGTCTGCATTCCAACCTCTTGTTTGCTGTATGACCTCTTTACCATTTGTAATTTCTTCAGTTAATCTTTTTACCTCATACTCTATGGATTTCTCTACTGCAGTTATGGAGCCAATGTTTTTAACCTCAACTTTGTTATTTAATTTGTAATCTCCAACTGGTAATATCTTTCCATCTTCGTATTTCCATTTGCCTTTTTCCTGTATGGAGATATTTGGCTCACATCTCATTTGTCCTTTTTCCATGTCTGCATCTGAGATGTTTAGGTATCTACATATCTGCCTGATTTGTGTTGCAAAATCTTTAGCATCTTTCGCACTCCTGATACAAGGCTTTGTAACAATTTCAATTAACGGAACACCAGATTTGTTGTAATCTATGAGGGAGTAGTCATTACTATGTGTAGATTTAGCAACGTCTTCCTCTTGGTGAATTCTTTCAATTTCAATTTCTACTCCAGAGGGTAGGGTAACTTTACCATCGGAACAGATTGGGTTCTTGTACTGACTAATCTGGTAACCTTTAGGTAAGTCTGGGTAGAAGTAATGTTTCCTGTCAAAGTAAATATTCTCATTAATTTTACAATTTGTAGCAAGTCCCATTAGTATGCAAAGCTCGATTGCCCTTCTGTTTGGTACTGGTAGTGCTCCTGGGAGTCCAAGACATACTGGACATACATGTGTATTTGGATCTTTTTGAAAGTATCCTGTAGGGCAAGAACAGAACATTTTAGATTCTGTTTTAGTCTGTACGTGGATCTCTAAGCCAATAATGATGTCGTATTCCATAGTTAGTAATGTTAACAAGTTTAAGCAGATTATTCAATTTCTAAGGCTATATTTTCCTGTTCTTTTGTAAGAACATAGAAGGTTCCTCTTCCTTGTCCCTTTTGTTTAATATATCCTTTCTCAACCATTTCCTGAAGATCTCTGTAGGAGGTCATAAAAGAAATACCCATCATCTTTGTATATTTACTTCTAGTAATTTTGTGGTTAAGGGTTATGTAATCTATGATTTTAATTTGTCTAGGGTTTAGAGAAATCTCTAGTGCACCCTGCTTTTTAACTTTTTTTGTATGTGTATCTTTTAGTTCTTTAGATATATCTATGGCAGTAAGAGAAATTGCGTAGAGGAATGCTTCTATGAAGGTAGTTAAGTCTCTTTTACTCTTAGATATTTTGAACGCATCTAAAAGATCTTCAGAGATATTGTTTATGGATTTGAAGAAAGGAAGTAAATTGTCTGGATTGTAGCCATACTGTTTGGTAAGTATCTCCAGAGTTAGGATTGTTGTAATTTGGTTTCCTACGAAGTATGGTGCTTTGTCTATGTATTCATAAACTAGGACTGCGAATTTAACTAATTTGTGGTTTGAATCTTTTCCATCTTTTATCCATTCGAATATCTCGTTAAAGTGAGATGCAGGGTCTATATGTGGATAGTAGTCTCTCATTTTAAACCATGTGTCATATATTTCATTCGGTTTTTCAGAGAATGTTTTTAATTTTGCTAAATCCCAATCGTCTACAATTCCCTTCATTGCCAACTTGTTAAGATGTGAAGAGAGTTCTATCGATGGCTTAAGGGAACTGTTTGTAGTGTAGGAGGTTATGTAATCTTTTGCGTTACGGATATTTATGAACAATTGAAGATTTTTTCTTTGTGAAGCTAGCTCTTGTCCTCTTTGTACTTGTAGGGATTTGTTGTATCCAATTGCATTACCAACTAAATCGCCAAGACTGTTAAGATCTTCTGCACCGTATTTCTCTTGTAAGGGTAAGAGATATTTTTCTGGTAGTGGGTATGTTGTAATGTCCTTGATAGCTAGCTCATACTTAACTATGTAAGAGAGTATCAGGTTTGTAATTGTGTATGTAGGTGTTTTCATTGTTTAAAAAAGCTGATGGGTGGCTTCGATCCACCGACCTATCCCTTACGAAGGGAGTGCTCTACCAACTGAGCTACATCAGCATATGTAACAGTATTGTAACAGGAAAGGAGAAGAAAAAAAAGAAGGGATTATGGAGCGAGAGACGGGATTCGAACCCGCGATCTTCTCCTTGGGAAGGAGACATTCTAGCCAACTGAACTACTCTCGCATGATATTGTTATTCTACAAAGAAAAAAGGACTATTTCTAGTCCCTTTCTCTAACCACCATCGTCTATTCCTAATCTTATCATAGGATTAAAAGATAATATTATTTTTTTAACTCTTCCTTTACTAAACTCCAATCAGTTTTTAATTGAGCAGAAATCTTCTGTGCTACATCTGCTGTAACCAAACCATCCTTTTTAATCTCATCTACCACCTGAGATACCAATTCCAAATATTTCTCTTGGTCTATTTTTTTACCAGCCTTTTTAAGTAAATCTAATTTTTCCTTAAGTATAACTGTTGCTTTTGTGTAAAGCTCGTTTGCTTTCTCTCCAAAGTCAACTGCTAGTTTCTTTAAATCTTCTCTTGTTTCAGCACCAGACTTTGGTGCTAACAATATCCCAGCTACAGCGCCAGCTATGGCTCCAACTAATATCCCCTTAAGAAATGAAAATGTTTTATCGTCTGACATGGCAGTAAATATTTAAATTATATATATATTAAAACTTAAACCACTTAATAAGTAAATATCCAATAACTAAAAACAAAGAAATGGAAAGAGATGCTATTAATACAGATCCAAGGGATGTTGTAGAAGAGACAGGCTGTTCTAATTGCTCTGAGAGCGTTGTTTGCTGTGTAGTTGAGATAACTTCGTCCATACTTAATGGTATCATATATCATGATTGTATATCCAGATACTAAATTGGAAGAAAAACTTTGGGCACAGGGATACCCTCTTGTTGCGGGTTTAGATGAGGCTGGAAGAGGGCCCCTTGCTGGACCTGTTGCTGCAGGATGTGTAGTAATTAGTTCCTTAGATCAGGTTGTACCTTTTGTAAGAGATAGTAAGAAGATGACGTGGAAGAAGCGAGAAGAAGCATTTACGTTAATAACTGAGAAATCTTTTGCGTTTGGATACGGAATAGTAAGTGCTGCAGATATAGATAGAATGGGGATACAGAAAGCAGTACTTGAAGCTATGAGGATTGCTCTGCAGGTTGTAGAAGAAAAAATTGGAAAGAAAGTGGATTACATAATTGCAGATGGAATGAATATATCTTCTATTCCTAATTACAAGATGGAAAAGATTACCCAGGGAGATTTACTTCATTATTCAATATCTGCTGGCTCTGTAATTGCTAAGGTTGTGAGAGATAGAATAATGTATGATTATGCTAAGAAGTATCCAATATATGGTTTTGAGAAACATGTTGGTTACGGTACTAAATATCATATGGATGTATTAAAAAAACATGGACCTTGTATAATCCACAGAAGAAGTTTCAAGCCAATAGATAGATTAATATACAAAGGGTAAATAGCTTGTAAATATGTTTCTCAAAGGATATAATTCTTTCGTAATTATGAGGGGCGCTAGCTCATCCGGTTAGAGCAACTGCCTTTTAAGCAGTAGGTGCTGGGTCCGAGTCCCAGGCGCCTCATATTTTTAAATAATAATATCCCCAATGAGTATTGATACCTCACCTTTTGATTCAGAAGAACTTCTTTCTTGGGCTAATCTTGCAGAAAGCCATTCTGAAGAAATAAGAGAGCTTTCCTCCCGAGAAGATATCGATATTCCAAAATATCTGCTTGGTGATGTACTAAGTACTATTGTTGGAGACGATGAATTCTGTTTTGGTTTAAAAGATATACCATTTGATCCTAACTCGGTGCAATTAAGAAAAGAATCATTAATTATACGTTTACAATGGGAAATAGGATTGGGAGAAACCCCTGAAGAGGTTCGTGAGAGATTGCAGAAATTTCTTCCTGTTGCAGAAGAAACGGATTGGCAAAATAAAGAGAGCTTTTTGAAAGTAAAAGAAGCATGGTTTAGGGATATTAAGGATTTCGTACAATATCAAATTAGAAGAAATAAAATTTATATTGATGCAATGAATTATGAATTTGATATGGAAAATACACTACATCCTGAATATAAAGAAATTTTCTTTGGGAAACTGATGAGATAATCTATTTACATTCTCGTCCCTATTCGGTATATATTATATATATGAAAAGAAGATACATTGTTCTAATAATCCTTGCCGTTCTTCTTCTCATCTCCATTCCATTGGTATATATTTTTAGAGACCAAATACTGGAATATATCCCAATTTTTAATAAACAAGAAAATACTCAAGAGGAAGATAAAAAAGTTGTGACTAGATCTGCTAAAGGTGTTGAATACAAAATGGTTACGCCTCTCCCAAGTGATGAAGTAGATTGCACCTTCGACATTGAGGGAGAAATTCCTGGGTCATGGTTCTTTGAGGGAGTATTCCCAATAAAACTTGTAAGTACAACAGATTCAGAGATACTAACTGTACAAGCAAAGGCAGAAGGAGATGCAAATACAGATGAATTTGTAAAGTTTACTGCAGAGGTTACATGCACAAAGGTATGTAATGGTGATGCAAAGTTAGTATTTTTAAAAGATAACCCATCTGGAGAGGCCGTAAATGATGACAGTTTCGAGATTCCGATAACGTTCAAAGAACTTTGTGAGATAGATAGTACGATGAATCTCCTTGTGTATTTTGGTAACACAGTAAAAGATCCAAATGCAGAGAATTGTCAAAAGGTATACGCAGTTAACAGAAAAGTGGTTAAAACGGAAGCTGTTGGTAGAGCTGCATTGCTGGAACTTCTTAAAGGCACAACAAGTACAGAAGAAGATAATGGATATCTCTCATCTATTCCCATCGGTGTAACCATTAACTCATTGAAAATATCTAAAGGAGTGGCTCACGTGGATTTCAATGAAAAACTGGGTGAAGGAGTAGGGGGCACATGTCTGGTAGACAGAATTAGAGCTCAGATTACTCAAACATTAAAACAATTTCCAACCGTAAATAAGGTAATTATATCCATAAACGGGGAGAGCGAAACAATATTACAGCCTTAATTTCAATAATCCGATTTCTTTTTCTAATGCATAAGCTGCATTTAGTATTGTTTGTTCACCAAAATATCTTCCAATGAATTGTATCCCTGTTGGCATATTGTTTGAGAGTCCAGATGGTATAGATATACCTGGTAGGCCTGCCTCTGAACTTCCTTCTGCAAGGACATCAGCAATTTCTCCAAATAAAGGATTGTCAGCATCTTCATCTTTGAGTGCCACAGTAGGGGTTGTTGGAGATACAATCGCATCATATTTTTTCAATACACCATCTAAATCATCCTTAATTAACTGTCTAACCTGTTCAGATTTCTTAAAATATTCATCTGCATATCCAGCAGACAGTGAAAATGTCCCTGTCATAACTCTTCTTTTTGATTCTTCTCCAAATCCTTCTCCTCTTGTAGATTCGTAATATTCTTTAACATTTCCATTCTTACTTCCCTCTAGGCCATATCTTGTACCGTCATATCTTGCTAAATTTGAAGAGACTTCGCTTCTACATGTAATGGTATATACTGCCATGGCAAATTTAGGATCCATTACAGATACTTCTTCAATTATTGCGCCTAAATCTTTCAGAATAGAGATACTGTTTTCAAAATTCTTTCTTACACCATCTTGTATATTTAGTTCTAAATATTCTTTGGGTAATGCTAAACACATACCCTTAATTTGGGAAGGATCTAATAATTTGTGGTATTCATTTGCAGTTTCTTTAGAGGATGTAAAGTCGTTTTTGTCATATCCAGCAATTATGCTTAACAAATATGCTGCATCTTCAACTGTTTTTGTAATTGGACCAGGAGAGTCTAAAGAAGAGCCCATTGCAAGGACTCCGTACCTAGATACTCTAGAGTATGTTGGCTTAAGTCCAACTATTCCACACCATGATGCTGGTAATCTAATGGAGCCTGCAGTTTCAGTCCCAAGAGAGGCTGTACACATATCTGCAGCAACTGTGGCGGCTGAACCACCACTTGATCCCCCAGGGAGAGTTTCTTTATCCCAAGGGTTTCTAGTGGGTCCGTAGTAGGATGTAACTGTACCACTTCCATGACAGAATTGGTCTAGATTTGTTTTCCCTAGAATTATGGCTTGCTCATCTAGTATTCTTTGTACTACAGTAGCGTTGTAGACAGGTTTGTAACCATCTAGTATGTGAGAAGCACATGTAGTTGGTATGTCTTTGGTAGAGAAAACATCTTTAACAGAGATTGGAATACCTGAAAGTTTTTTGTCTTTGAATTTGTCGAAATTATTGTCAAAATCCTTGGCTTTACGAAGAGAATCTTCCTTGTTTACTGTTATGTATGCATTGAAGGTTTTTTCTAATCTCGCTATTCTGTCTAGATAGTAATTTACAGCTTCGGTAGCTGAGACTTCTTTCTTAAGTAATTTCTCTCTTAATTGTGTAATACTGAGATTTTCCATTAATACAGGTATTGTATCAAAGAACAAAGAAAAAGGTAATGGATATTATAGCAGCAACAACCACTCCTGCGACAGTTTGCATCCATGTATGTTTACCAAGCTCAACTCTTGACCATGCTATGGCTGGAGTAAAGATGAATAGTAACCAGAGGAAGGAGAGGTTGGGAAAGAGAAAGATTAAGGTAAAGAAAAGGAGTGTTGAGTATGTCATATGTCCACTCATTTTCCAGAAAAGTGAAACGATTGTAAGTATAGTAGATGCTGTAAGGGAGGCTACTGTTACTGTAGAGATGGTTGGATCTTTGAGTAGGAATGTATTTACGAGGAAGAGAATTAGGAAGGAGAGTGTAACGATGGTAAAGAAGAGTGGTCTTTCTTCCCTATTTGTAAATTCGTAGTCTGTTGCCTTTCCTAGTCTTTTAAGAATGAAGAATGTAACTAGCGGGGCACAAAGGTAGAGAACTGGAAATAGAATTCTATATATAACTGAAATATCTGAGATTACAAATACAAGAGCTGGAGCTAGTAGCATCGTAAAAAAACCATTGAACACTTCAGATATTATTCGAGCTAGTTTCTTTTTAAGCATTGTTCATTGTAGCGCAAATGAGGGTGAGTTCCAAGGTTAGAATATATTCTCTGCTTTTGGAGTTCCGTATGTAGTAATGCTATCTTCTTTCCAGAACTCTTTGTTGTTGCACTCTTGGAGTGTACATGAATCCCAATTAGATTCCATTAATCCACTCCCAGAATTTATTCTCTGCATTGAGTGTAGCGTATCTCCTAAAAGACCAGCTGGCCAAGTAGGGTATCCAAGTATTTCATCTACGATATTCCCATCTTTATCTTTGAGGACTAAATTACCATTATTTTCATTTAATAGCTCAATGCTGGCATTCGACCAATCTGAGTTCACGGCTAAGGCTGTATTTTTACTTTGTGATGGGTAGCTAGAGATGAGAAAGTATCCGTTTGCAGCTATTATGCTATTAGCAGGTATCATGAGAGGAGGTTTATTTAAGTCTCTAACATTTTGTATCTTCCATTTACCAATATTTGTATCGTTATTGGTTAAATTCTTTAATTCTATCCATTGATCATCGATGGATATATCTGTTCCTGTCCACATAATTTCGTTTATTATTACTGATTCGGAAACCTCTTTAGTTGAGAGAGAAATTCCTTGTAAAGTAACTTGTGATGAAAAAAAAGCGTATCCATAGTTCGTATAAAAAAAACAGAAGGAAGAAGCAAACAAAAAGATAAAAGTCGCAAGAACAGTTCCATTTGATTTTTTTCTTTTCATCAGCTCCTTTTCTAATTTTTGTTGAACTTCTTCATTTATTCCTTCTCTAATCCTTTGAATTTGAGAGATAATTAGTAGAACAGCAGGTAGCCCGAGGAGTATTCCAAAGCCCAAGGGAGTTTTTAACCAGTCAATTGCATACCCTAAGTATGGTATTGTACAAATCATTTTGCCCTTGATTTCGGATTTCTCGATTTTCCAGTTATCTTCTTCTTTATTATTATCGCCTTTTGTTGAAAATTGGGTAGTTCCTTCGATTTCTTCAACCCTCTCTATCCTATGAATAATGGTTGTTTCTATATCGAGAGGAGAAGTGAAAGCGATAATATCATCTTTATTAAATTGTTTGCCGTTTGTTATAAAAATTATGGAACCGGTCTTGATTGTTGGTTCCATCGATCCAGAGAGGACGACATATGTAGAGATATAATCTTTTGTTGGAAGTAGTGGTGATACAACGAGCAGAAGAAGACAAAGCAGTAAAGCAAAGAAAATCCACTCAAATATCTTAAAGATTCTTTTTATTATAACCATATTCAACAGCGCAATTTAATTACGCTGTTGGTATGACAATAACATCTTTTTATTAAGGAACTTGTGTTCCTGTAATAGCAATGTTCATATTTGAAATTGTTTTACCTGCAATTTCATTACCATATGTGCTATCTATTCTAAAGACTATTGTGTAATGCTGTGAAGCTCCCTGAATAAGTGGATTTCCAGGAAGATTTATTTCAGAAGCATTCCATTGTGCGAGAGTATACCAATTTGTCGCTTTTGTAGTGTCACAGTGATATCCAGGAGTATCATCATAGAAACAAATTCTTGCCTGTATAGCATTGCTTAGTTCTCCCCAATGCCCACTAGCTGAGGTTATTTTTGCTGCGAGATTCAAATTAAGAGGATCAGTTGTTGCTTCACTAGTATTTTGTAACCAAAATTCTCCCCAATCCATCTCACCAGGTAACAATGGTGCAAAATGAACCCCATAGTTTGGTAAATACCAATTAGATTGGTAATTCTCACCATTTAAGCTTACTTCGAGCCCTGGAGTGGCAGTACCTAAGACCATCCCATTCAATTGGGCTTGGCTAGAGAACAGTGCATAACCTGTCCCTGCGACTAAGCCTATTGTTAAGAATAGACCTAGAAAACCGCTTAAGATTTTTTTCATCTTAAATATATAAAAAATTAATTTTCAGTATAAAACAAATGAATAAAAATTAATTCATTAAGTTATATACCGATATATTTTTGGATTGGGAAAAATTATCCAACCCAGTAGTTAAAGAACTACAATAGGTCGGTTTTGCTATTAGCTATCTTGCCTCTAAGCAACCACATTAACGAGACAAGAATCATTGCCCCCTGTATACCTATAGAATATTCCAGGTATACCCCCATGTCAATACATTAAGAAATTTTGTTAATAATGAATAATCTATGAAGTGCTCTTGTAATACCTACATAAAGTAATCTCCAAGATAGTTCATCATCTGGATATGAATCCATATCTGCTATAAATACACTATCAAATTCTAAACCCTTAGCATTCTCAATTGGCATCACAAGTAATCCCTGTTTGTAATCATTCTCAGTGTAGTTAATAACCTCTCTGTCTAAATATTCACTGTAACTTTTTAATTTGTTGTAAATATTTGTAGAATGATTCTTATCTCTACAAAGTATGCTGCAAGTCACAGCACCCTTGTCAAACTGTTCCTTTATCTTTTCCACTACAACATTCAATTCCTTCTCACTACAATTATCCAGTGTATTTCCTATATTTAATACTTCTACGTCATCTCCATGTCTAAGTACTGCCTCTGGAAGTTGGTAAGATTTAGGGAATTTATCTCTGAACAAACCATTGGCATAATCTATAATCTCGACTGTAGTTCTGTAACACCTTTGTAACTGACGGAAGGAAACTTTTTTCCCTGTATACTTCTTGAGAATATCCCAAACACCATCCCATGATCTAATGTAGAAAGGAGGAATAATGGATTGAGCAAGATCTCCTGCTAATGTAATATTTCCATTTTTTGCTATCTTAGCAAGTGTAGCAAGCTGTATGTAGCTCATATCTTGAGCTTCATCCACCATTACAGTATCTCTTGTAACATTCTTAATTCCATTAATCTTTTGGTAAAGATAAACCATTGGTGCTAAGTCCTCTATGCGGAAGAAATCATTTTTACTTTCACCAGTTAATCCCTTAAGTGAGTATGTACATATATTTGGAGTGAGCAGTGTGTCTTTGAATAGATTTCTGTAAAGTTTGTAAACAGATGTATTGTTTCTAAAGTATGTTAAAACTTTCTTTTTGATGTCAAAATCGTTCTCATTCATATCTCCGATATATCCATCTAGGGATTTTCTAAAATGCTTCTGTGCAAAAGAGTATTCTAGTGCTAATTCCAATCTCTCTGCCATATCTATGTCAGGGTAATTCTTTTTAAGGAGAAAGTATCTGTTAGAAACAATATCCTTTCTAGAATAGGGCATCTCTTCTAAAAGTTCTTTTTCAAATTTGTCGAAATATGTATCTAGGATATCTAAGAATTCCAAAGATCCTTTAAACTCCTTAATCTTCATATCTTCTTCCAAATTGGAAAGTCTGTAATTGCCTTCCCATTCTAAAAAGTTCTTTGCCCAGAAAAGGTATGTCTGCGTATCCACTTTGGATATACCTAAATCTGGAAGGACATCTGAGACATAGTCTATGAACATCTGGTTTGGAGCTATTATTAAAGAATTTTCTGAAGTAATTGTTTCTTTGTATGTGTAGAAAAGATATGCAAGTCTGTGAAGAAGTATGGTTGTTTTTCCACTACCTGCTACTCCCTGTATTATTCTTGGATGATTAATATCTTCTCTGATGATTTCATTCTGTTGTGCTTGTATTGTAGAAACAATATCTTGGAGTTTTTTACCAAGTCTTTCATTGAGTTGTGCAAGAAGAAACTCATCTGCTGCTACATTACCACTTTTTGCGTCATATATTCCCTTGATTCTAGCCCTTGCAATCTGAAACTGTCTTTTCTGTTTAAGCTCCCCGGTTCTTTTCCCAACTGGGGCTTGAAAGCTCACGTTTTTTGCAGGACCAGAGTTTTCGTAGTAGATATTCGCAATTGGAGATCTCCAGTCTGTGATTATTGGGATGTGTGTCTTTTCGTCAACAAGAGCAAATTTCCCAATATATAGGAGTAAAGGTTTACCAGTTTTAGAGTCATTTGGTAGAAACACAATCTTTCCAAAGTAAGGGGAGTCTAGGGCTATTAATTCGTTGTTAATTCTTCCAATTAGCGATTCAATTTGTCTAAGAATCTGATTGTATATATTTTTAGCATCTTTTCTCTCATCAATATCGCTCTCTGTTTCAATCAGGGTAATTTGGTGCTCTAGTTCCTCTTCTAATCTATCTAATCTTGGAAGAAGATTTCGTATACTAGCAATCTTCCTTCTTGTCACCTCTTTTAGGGTAGGGTACTCTTCCTGTTCTAAGGAAGTAAGGTCTATCAGATCGTTAAATGATCCGATATCTTCTAACTGTTTGTAAAGAGGATTTAAATATTTCTTGAATGTCTGCATAATAAGGGTAATTATATATTATTTTGTTTTAAAATGTTTGATTGATTACCCATTTTTGTTATATTTAAATATGAGTAATCAATTGAAGCTTTTACTGTATATTATCTTCATTGCTGGGATATTTTATTTCATTCAAAACAAGTTTAATCTTTTTGATATATCTTTTGTTGATGATATTAAAATCGAAAATATTTTTAAGTCAAGTGGGGATCCAGAAGACATAGAACAGGGCTTGAGAGATATGCAAATATCTATCGGGGATGGAAAGAGTGTAAATTTAAGAGTTGAAATCGCGGATACATCAGAAGAAAGATCTCTTGGATTAAGTCTTAGAAAATATCTTGGAGATTACGAAGGTATGTATTTTGTTTTTGAACAGAATACCAATTCTTCTTTTTGGATGAAGGATATGTTAATTCCACTGGATATTATATTCGTAGATGAGACAGGATTTATAGTGGATATTAAGGAAAGACAACAACCTTGTACATCATCTTGCTCTTCTGTTTTTTCCGGTACAATGTACAGGTATGTATTAGAGGTGAATTCTGGATTTTGTTCTATAAATGGTGTTAAGATCGGTAATGGAGTATTAGTAAATTTAGATTAGATACACATGATTTCAACTATTATAGATTGGCTTGTTAATGCTATATCAACACTTGGTTATCCGGGTGTCGCAATTGCTATGTTTCTTGAGAGTTTTTTTGCACCAATCCCTAGCGAGATAATTTTGCCTTTCTCTGGTTTTGTATGTGCAAGAGATGGAATGAATATATATGTGACAATAATAATCGCTTCTTTGGCTGCATATTTGGGTACTCTACCTTTTTATTTTATCGGAAGATGGGGAAAAGATGGTGTAGATAAATTTCTAAGAAAGTTCGGGAAGTATCTGTTTATACCTGTTTCTGATTTGGATAAAGGTTATAAAGCTTTTGATAAATATGGAAATGGTATAGTGTTCTTTGGAAGATTAATCCCAATTGTAAGAACAGTTATATCTTTTCCTGCTGGTGTTGCTAAGATGAATTTCGGAATTTTTTCTATATATACATTACTTGGATCCTTACTTTGGTCATCAGTTCTCTCTTTTGCAGGATTTTTTCTTGGGGAAAACTGGGAAATTGTTGAGAGATATGTGAGCAAATATGAAAAAGTTATCTATATACTACTCATTCTTTTTGCTGTCGTGTATATCATTCGAGGGATATACAAGATAAGAAAAGAGCACTAAATTCTTCTAATAAGGGATTGTCCGTTCATTTCTGCTGGTTTTGTTATACCCATTATTTCTAGTATTGTTGGTGCTATATCCTTAAGTGCACCATAAGGGAGATTTTTCTGAGTTATATCTGTACCTGCAATTATGCAAGGTACTGGATTAAGTGAATGTTCTGTGTCTATGACTTTTGTATCTAGATTTATCATTTCTTCAGCATTACCATGATCTGCGGTAATGATTACTGCTCCTCCTGTAGATATGAAATTTTGTACAAGCTCATGTACCATGGAGTCCACTGTAGATATCGCTTTAATTCCTGCAGCCAGATTCCCAGTGTGTCCAACCATATCTGGATTTGCAAAATTTACCAGAATAAAGTCATACATTTTCCCTGAGATTCTTTTGATAAGAATATCTGTAAGTTGAGGAGCACTCATTTCTGGTTTAAGATCATATGTTGCTACGTTGGGCGAAGGAATCATAATTCTGTCTTCCCCTTGGTATATTGTTGATGTTCCTCCGTTGAAAAAGTATGTAACATGGGGAAATTTTTCAGATTCTGCAATTCTAAGCTGTCTTAAACCAAAAGAATCTATAACTTTTGCAAGAGGAAGATTTAGATATTGTTTTGGAAATAATATCTTGTTTGGGAATCCTCTTGCGTATTCAACCATGCTAGCAAAGAAAAGATTTTGAACCTTTTGCCTTTGGAAGTTAGCAAAATTATCATCGGCAATTGCTCTTGAGAGTTGTAGAGATCTGTCAGGCCTAAAATTGAGGAATAATACAACATCACTTTTTTCAATTTTACTATCATTAATTACCGTCGCGGGAAAAAATTCGTCTGTAAGTTTCTGCTGGTAATATGTAGATATTGCTTCTTGGTATGTTTTAAATCTCTCTCCTGTATTATTTTGTAAAAGGAAGTATGCCTCCTGTGTTCTATCCCATTTGTTATTTCTATCCATTCCATAATATCTACCAATTATTGTTCCAATCTTCCCGATTCCTCTTTCTATACAGTGTTTGTCAATGTCTAGCAAGTATGTTAAAGCAGATTGTGGTGGAGAATCCCTTCCATCTGTCATAGCGTGTATGAATACTTCGTTTTCAAGATTTGTTTTAGAGAGATAGTTAATTACGGCCTTAAAATGATCAATATGTGAATGGATAGAGCCATCACTAAGAAGCCCAATAAGATGGATTTTACTCCCATATCTTCTTGCATGGATGACGGCTTCTGTGAGTGTGTTATTTCTTTCCATCATTCCTTTTTCGATGGCTCTGTTAATTCTTGGAAGGGTTTGCATGACTGTACTTCCAGCTCCAAGGTTAAGATGTCCCACCTCACTATTGCCTCTTACATTCTTTGGAAGTCCAACTGCTTCTCCAGAAGCGAGTAAATATGTGTGAGGGTATATATTCCAAAGGGTAGATAGTTTGTTTGGATTTGCCATCACAACAGCATTACCCTCGTTCATTGGTGCTGCTCCGAGGCCATCGAGGATTATTAATAGGACTTTTTGTTTGACATTCATAGGCAGTTTGTATATATATTGTGGCATATTTTCGAATTTTATTCTATAATTGCCACTGGAAACACGAATATTATATTTAAAGACAGAACTATGGATAACAATATATTTAAAAAGATAGAAGAAGAACAGTTGAAAAAAAGACCAGATGTAAGGGTTGGAGATACTGTTAAACTGCATATGAGAGTAAAAGAGGGGAATAAAGAAAGAATCCAGATATTTGAAGGTACAGTAATAGGAATTAGGGGAGAAGGATTAAATAGATCCATAACTGTTAGAAAGATATCTTATGGAATTGGCGTAGAAAAAATTGTGCAGTTGCACTCCCCAATACTTTCTAAGATTGAGATTGTAAAGAGAGGTTCTGTAACCAAGGCTAAGCTTTTCTATCTAAGAGAAAGAGTTGGTAAAAGAGCTTTGAAGATTAACAAGATACAGGACATGTATGAAACAGATGAGGTCGAGGAAGTTAAAGAGGAGCCAGCAGAAGAGGTAAAGGAAGAGGTTGTTGAAGAAAAATCTGAGTAATTGTATATTAATATTGTAAAGCAGGAGTAGTTCAATTGGTTAGAATGTCTGTTTTCCAAACAGAGGGTTGCGGGTTCGAGCCCCGTCTCCTGCTCCATAACTACAAATTATCCACAATTTGTAATATAATCGTGTTATGAAAAACGTTGATGTTCCAATATGGGACAAAGGTGACAGTACAGATTCATACTCTAAAGGAGGGGGATCTATGTTTTCTAATTTCGAATCTCTCTCTGATAAAATACCAATGATAGAAGAAGTGTACGAGAAAGTACTTGGTAGGAAGCCTTCTAGCAGAGAGCTTTCTCTATATAAGTATAGCGTGCTTAAAAGGGACGAGATTACAAGAAAGCTTCTTAATTCGGAAGAGCATAAGGAGATAGTTGAAAAAGGAAGAAACTATTCTGAGCTTGAAGAAAGAGAAAGATTAGCAAAAAGTAATATACTCAAACTTAAGCATGGTATAGAGGATATGGTTGTAGAACATGATGAATTGAGAAATATACTTAATGAGAAAAATAAGATAATAGAAGGTCTTAGAGAAGAAAAAGCTGCACCGTATATTAGTGGAGAAATACCCCAAGACAGATATAATACATACTACAATTCAACCGAAGGTATAAACAAAGGATATGTTCCATTTAAAAAGGAGAGCTTTATAGACAAGTTGTATAAATTATTGAAATCACTTTAAAGAATGAATGTAAAATTATTCTCAAAAAAATTAAGAATGGCAAGAGAAGCTAAGGGATATTCTCAAAAACAGTTAGGAATGAGAGTTGGGTTGTCTGATAAATCAATTAGTATGTACGAGAAAGGAATTGTATATCCACCAATCTCAAATCTTTTTAAGATATCGGAAGCTTTAGGAAAAGATATCTGTTATTTTTTGCAAGATTAAGACGGAGGTGTTAACCATCTTTTAGTTCTTATCATCACCAATTTTGTTAACTTTATAGCTCCCCATATTGCTAATCCTGAAATAAGGATGATAAACACTGTAAGGAGTATAATCCCAATTTGGTAATCCGAAGTAACTGGCTGAGATACTAACGAATCGCTTAAGGTTAAGGTTTGACTTGTGGTATTAGTATAATTTGTATCGTATTCCCAAGCGATAACCGAAGCTGTTATTTCGTACACTCCACTTCTTGTAGGATACACGATTGCCTCGTATATATATGTTTGTCCAACTGATACAGAGACAAAATCTTCATGTTTTGGATTTACAGTAAAGGATAATGGGGTTTCCCAAAGTATCTGTGTTTTAGCGGAATCTTTTAGTGGTGTAACTTCAAGAGAGTACTTAATTGATTTATTCAATACAGATTGAGATACCTGAGTTAACTTCAAGTCAAAATATTGATTACCCTGTTGCAGTGCAACATCTTCCTCTTGTGCAAAAAGATTAAAAGGTAAAAAGAGTAGGACAATTATTAAAAATATCTTTTTCATTTTAATATCTTTGTTATTGAAAGATTATATATTTTGTAAGCTTCCTGCATTTTTTCTTCTGTAATTGAGATATCGTCATGAACAATCTGATTTCTTAATTTATGGATTTGCCATATTTTTTCATATGTTGGTCGATTAAAATACTTTCTCACCATCTTTAGATTTTCCCCACAATTCTTTTCGTTACTAAATTTGTACTGTAGAGCCTTCGCAAGAAGATTATCTAACTTAATAATAGCTGTAATCCTCTCTGATGGATTGTTACTGTATGCTCCTACTTTTAAATCTTGCAAATTTTTAAGCATCTTAGTTCTCTTCTTGAAGGTTTTCTTTCTATTATTGATAGCTGCTAAAAGGAAGAGCAAACAGAGTGCCACAAGTATTACGATTGTTATTATTACTGAATTATCCATGTTTCTTTAATTTTACTATACCAAAATATATTAAGGATGATAACAGGATGAACAATATAGTCGAAAGAATTTTAACGAATATGTCCAAAAGTATTGGCATCACTGGTGATATGCCATATTCTAGAACTTCTTCACTCGAAAATATGTTCTGGTTAGTAAATTTAATATTTATAAAAAAATTAATGTTTTTCTCTTGTACTGGAAGATTAATTTGTATATTTGAATTCTGTTTTGGTAAAACAATCTGAGAGGACATGTTGTTAATTGGATCTATATATTTAGTAATCTCTTCAATATTTGATTTTTTTATCTCATAGCTTGTTATGGCAACATTTCCTGTATTTGAAAGGGAGATATATCCTTTAGTGTAGAATTTCGTAATCAAATTCTTGTCAAATGTTAATCCCGCATCTACTTTGAACAGAGGAGCTATTTGTGCATCAGGAACAGATGTTACAAGGAAATCATTTGCCTCATAGAAGGTAAGATTGGGAGCCAATGGTGATTTGCCTCTTCTTATGATTACTAAATGATCCGCGAAATTACTCTGAAAAAGAGATTTCTTAGAATAATCCTCAAGGAATGGATCTAGAGTGATCCAGGATTTTAAAACACTATCATAGTACTCTACCCAGTAATGAAAAAAACCGTCAGATGTAAATCCAGAAATATTTGAAACATATCCAACAACCATCCTTGCTGGGATGTCATAACCCCTATAAAGTCCAACTAAGAAATCAGCGTAATCAATTGGAGATGAATTTGCTGGATTATCTACTAAAGCATTAACTCCAACTCTTGCTTGTTCTGTTATCCCCAGCTGTAGATCTTTGTTGTAATCCAGCTTTTGTATGGTGTATTGGTATAGATATTTGTAAAGCAATTCTTTTTGACTGTCTTGTAGTGCACTTACGGATGTTACATCCTCTGGAAGATTCAGGCCCTTCTTTGTAACAAATGAATTTATTCTTTTATATTCATTGCTATTTGTTAGATTCCAGTATCCAATCCTAGCAGTATAGAAAGAAGCAGGAAGCGAAGTACTTTCTGTTGTTTCTCTTTTGTAAACGTATCCTTTAATTGTAGCGTTTATTGTGCTATCAGGGGTTACAATATATTTAAAGATGTAGTTTCCATTAATATCTAGCTGTGAAGTATTTGGTAATGGCTCAATTTCTTCCCAAATTATGCTTTGATTCTGTGTGTCAGGAAGAAGTATTAATTCAAACGTTTGATTCTGATCTGTTAGAGAATTGGTAAATACCCTGTGGACTTCAAATTGATAAATAATATTGCTTCCAAAAAGAAGAGAAAGAGTTCCATAGAGAGGATTGTTAATATGTATTTGATAATTGGAACCTACACTTTTGATGTCTGTTATTGGGTCTGAGCTCCAAATTGGTTTTCCTTTTTCCTTTGGATAGACAACAAGCACATCCGTTGTCTTACTGTCGGGTACATATGATGTTATCTGATATGAATTTTTATCTGAAGTGGGAGTACTGTAAGTAATCTTTACTTGTAAGGGCAAAGTTGGTCTTATTACCGCATTATTAAGATTGAAAAGAATGTCTGTAAATGAACCCCGTCCATATGTCGTGCATTCGATCTTTTTACCCGTTCTATTGTTGTAGCATTTAACGGTGAGATTTTTAATTGGGATGGAGGCGGTAAAGTAAGAAATAACTCTTGCTTCTTTTGAATTGATATCTAAAACTAATTTGGTATTAACACTGTCTTGCGTAAGTGAGTGTGTAAAGGAGGATGTTGTTGTAAAAAGATCTGTTGCGTACGAATTATTTGGAAAAAGAAAGGAAAAGAGTACAAGACTAAATATCCACGGAATCTTCTTTAAATAACCATTCAAATTTCTCATATTTTCGCATTATTTGTTTAATGACAGGAGTTTTAGGTGTTATTCCGTATTTAAACAAAATTTTATCCCAGTCCAATTTTTCTGGTTCATTGACTATTTTGTAATATGGGTTTCGGACAGTTTCCTGTTTAGCATTTTTTCTAATAATATAATAGGCTAAACCGTTCATCTCATCAAGGACAACTTTATTAACAGCTTTGGTTGTTAAATATTCTGCGAATATTAGATTTGTATTTTGTCTTGTATTGACTATAACAAAAGCATATCCAGCTGGGATAATAATCTTTTGTTCTTTTTTAGCTGAAACTTTTATTATTCTATTATCCTTTGGATTTCTATATCTTTGTAGGAGAATAGTTGCACCGCCGTAAACGATATCAATAATTCTTGGGTATTTTAGAACTCTCGTAGCTCTTGTTTTAACAAATTCAATACCTGCTAGATTTGGTTGAAGAAGATAGAAGTTAATCTTAATGCCTTTTGATCTATATAAATCTTCCTGATCCAAGTTTTTATACTTAGTATAAAAGACATCAGGACAGGTGAGCTCTTTATTAAGAAGCTGAGGTCTTACATCTGTAATTGAAATTTCAATCTTTCCTTCAAAAGAAAGATCTTTGCTTTGTAAATTTTCTCCGTCATAGAAAAGCTGAAATCCTGATGTTTTTTTAAGATCTATTTTTGCCATTTGGAGTATTATACCACATAAGGTTTTTACTCCCTAGAAAACGACTTAAGCAACTCTGAGAGAATAAAAGCTGCAATAATATAGAAAACTAGTGCTATTATGGGAGTAAGTGGTAGTGTAAAGCTATCAATTTGGAGATTGTTGGCTGTTATACCAGCAAATGGAGATACGAATATTTCACTAGTATTTTTAACCCATCCAGCAAAAAGATTCTCTGTATTTGCATTGATAAAAACAAGAACTATGCGAGTGATGATTAAAGCTTCAATAAAAAGTATTGCTGTGTAGGCGAGTCTAAATATGAGTTTTAACATAGTAAGTTTATTTTAACTAAAATGATTCTAAATTGTTAGTATAATATTGTAATTGGTTCATAAACCTTGCTACACCATTTGCCCAAACATGTGCGGGATTTTGACCACATGGTGGACAGTATACAGGTTCTATGTCAAAAGGAGAAAGGGTAACACCATAACCTTGTGCTAATCCTCGAGTTACCTCTGCAATTCCAGTCTCCCAAGTTGTGAACATGCTCCAGCCTCGTGCATTTTTATTTATACCTCTCCAGCCCCATGCATTGTTTGAATTGCTGGGAATTAAATTCCCAAATGCAGATTCTACTCCTGAAATTGAAGCGACTAATCTCCAATCTAAACCATACTTATCAGCTTCTGTGATAAAAGTCTCTGCAGAGGAAGCCATTGGAGAATTGTAATCTGTTAAGAATTTGTTCATTGCCAATATTCTTGGATCAATAGTGAAGAATCTTGAAGAACCAGTATAACTTTTTGTATCTAGTTGTGTTTTGAGATTGTACTCTCCAGCATATACATGGATATCAAATACTGGGGTAAGAGTATTCACCTGGCTTCTATCAGTACCTCTTATCATTCCAGCGAATAAATCAACAAGCTTATTTTCCACGAATGGTGAAAGAAGGATATAATACAGTGAAAGAATTATTACAAAAACTCCAATTCTAATAATATTGGAGTTGTGTAATGATACTTTGAGTAACGAATTTATCTTGCTTGCTATCTCTTCTGGCATAATGTTCAGTATACCAGAAAGGGGCAATATTTGTTATGTTTACACATCTACACTTACACACAGAGTATTCTCTGTTGGATGCTACAATCAGGATCGCAGATTTAATTGAGAAGGTTAAATCTTCCAATATGACTTCCTGTGCCATAACTGACCATGGAAGCATGTATGGTGCTTTCAAATTCTACACGGCAATGAAAGAAGCTGGTCTTAAACCAATCATTGGTTGTGAGATATATGTTGCACCAAGAGGTATGGATCAGAAAGAATTTGGTATAGATAATAAATATTTTCACCTCATTCTGCTTGCAAAGAATCTAGTCGGTTATAAAAATCTAATGAAAATCGTTTCTGTTGCCCATATGGATGGTTTCTACTACAGGCCAAGGATTGATTTTGAGACACTTTCGAAATATACGGATGGAATAATATCCCTTTCTGCATGTTTAGCTGGACCTCTCTCCAGCGCACTGTTACAAAGTAATTATGATCTAGCACTTGAAAGAGCGAAAGATTATGCTGAGATATTTAAAGATAATTTTTATATAGAGATCCAAAGGAATGGAATGGACGAACAGGATATAGCAAATGAAGGATTGATGAAAATAGCCGAAGAATTAAAACTTCCAGTAGTAGCTACATGTGATTCACATTATTTAAATAAAGAAGATGCCGAGATTCAAGAGATTCTATGGTGTATAAGCGATGGAAATACGATGGATGATTCAAACAGAAGAACAATGCCGACTAATGAATTCTATGTCAAAACACCAGAAGAAATGGAAACCCTTTTCAGTGATCTTCCAGAAGCGATTACAAATACTCAAAAGATTGTTGATTCTATAGAGGACTATGATGTTTCATTTGGAAGGGTTGAACCACATTTCTTAGATCTTCCAGAAGGAAAAACTCAGAAAGAATATCTTAAAGAGCTTGCTTACGAAGGTTTGAAAGGGAAATATCCAAAGATAGACAAAGAATTAACAGACAGATTAGATTATGAATTAAAAATTATAGATGATAAGGGGTATAATGATTATTTCCTTGTTGTTAGAGATTTTGTAACTTTTTGTAGAGAAAATGGAATTGTTGTTGGGATGAGAGGCTCAGGATGCGGCTCTGTAGTAGCATATTCAATTGAGATTACAGATATTGAGCCAATTGGGTGGGAACTTTATTTTGAGAGATTTCTTAATCCAGAGAGACCTAGCCCTCCAGATTTTGATATTGATATTGCAGATAAAAGAAGGGATGAAGTAATTCAATATGCTGTTGGAAAATATGGAAAAGAGAATGTTAAACAGATTGGAACTTTTAGTAAATTAAGAACAAGACAAGCAATCAGAGATGTATCAAGGGTTACTGGGGTAGATTTAGAAATCGCGAATCAACTTTCCAAGATGGTTGAGATTGTTTTTGGTAAAGCCAAAGATATTGATTACATGATGGAGCATAATCCTGAGTTCGCAGAGATAATTAATTCCTCTGAAAAGACAAGGCATCTGGCAGATGTAGTCCGCAAAGTTTCAGGATTGTGTCGTGGGGTTTCAACTCATGCTTGTGGTATCATCATCACACCAGAACCAGTTGTAAACTATGCTCCGATACAAAAGGATGCACACGGAGGGGGTCTTGGAATGACACAGTATGAGATGTTCGATGTAGAACCAGTAGGATTGATGAAATTTGACTTCCTAGGGCTTAGAAATTTGAATATAATTGGTTCCACAATCAAAAAGATTGAAAAAAACAAGGAAGAGAAAATAGATTTAATGAAATTGGATTTGCACGATAAAAAGGCATTCCAGCTTGTTCAAAGTGGACATACAATTGGAGTATTCCAACTAGAAAGTGAAGGAATGAAAAGAACTATCCGTTCTCTTAAGCCGGAAACTTTAGAAGATCTTTGTTACATTATCGCAGCTTACAGACCCGGTCCTATGCAATTCATCACAGAGTATGCAGATGTTAAAGATGGGAAAAAGAAACCAGACTACATTTTTGATGAGTTAGAACCAGTTTTAAAAATTACAAACGGTGTAATTACGTACCAAGAACAGGTAATTAAAATTGCTCAAGTTATTGCAGGCTATACTCTAGGAAAGGCAGATGTTTTAAGAAGGGCAATGGGAAAGAAGAAAATAGAGGTTATGGAGGCTGAAAAGCCCAAATTCATAGAGGGTGCTAAAGAGAGAGGTTTCGACTCTAAGAAAGTTGATTTACTGTGGGAGAAGCTACTCCTTTTTGCGAACTACGGTTTTAACAAAGCCCACAGTGCCTCCTATGCAACTATTGCCTACCGTACTGCATTTCTTAAAGCTCACTTCCCGATTGAATTTATGGCTTCACTTTTGGAAGGAGATCTGGATAACTTTGACAGAGTAATTATAGATCTAAATGAATGTGAGAGACTTGGTATAGATGTTCTGCCACCTACAATAAACGAAAGTGGCTACTACTTTGAAGTAGAAAACAATGTAAATATTCGTTTCGGTTTAGGAGGAATAAAAAATGTTGGAGAAGATATTATAAAAAACATAGTGAATGAACGAAAAGATAACGGTAAATTTAAACATTTAGATGATTTCATTCACCGAATGTTTGAGAAAGTTCCCAAGAGATCAATTGAATATCTAATTATGTCTGGAGCTATGGATGAATTCGGAGACAGAAACGCACTTCTAAATCTTGTTCCAGCAATTTTTGATAGATTAAAGACAGCCTCCAAGAGTATTGCTGCTGGTCAAATAGATATATTCTCTCTAAGTGAGAACAAAGAACAAAAACTTGCAATAGAAAAGACTCCACTCCCAAATATCGAGAAGACATCAGTTAGTCAATCTCTTGAATGGGAAAAAGAATTGTTAGGTATATATTTTTCTAGCCATCCACTTGATTCTCTGCAAGAATTTTTTGAATCAAAAAACTGTATATCACTGCGAGAAGCATTAGAAAAAAAGAATCACGAGCTTGTTATTCTTGGAGTAATGGTAAATAAGATTAGAAAGATAACCACTCGTAAAGGAGAAGTAATGGCCTTTTTAATGATTGAAGATAAAACTGGAAGTAGCGATGCTGTTGTATTTCCAAGAGTGTACCAAGAGATGAAAGAAAATCTTGCAGAAAACAAACCCATCCTCATAGCTGCAAAGATAAATGTAAGAGATGGAGATAAAAGTCTTGTTGTTGAAAAAGCAAAATATGTCGAAGAGGATAAGCGTACAGCCTCATTTGATGGTATTACATTTAGAATTAAGCCAATACATACGGAAGAAGAGATTGCATCTCTTAAGAGATATATTTCAGAATCAAAAGGAAATACTGCAGTAAGGATAATAATTAATGATGGGAAAAACAAGAAAACTGTTCTTCTTAAAAAAGGAATTGAAGTAAATTCAGAAACAAAAAAATGGTTAAAGAAATTCTAAATAAACCGGGTATATACAAATTCCTAGATAAAGACAAGAAAGTATTATATGTTGGAAAAGCTGTGAATCTTAAGCAGAGGGTTTCCTCATACTTTAATGGCAATCTTAACGATAGACCATGGGTTGCCAAAATGATCCCATTGGTTAAAGATATTGAAACGATAGTAACCGAAAATGAGCTTGAAGCTTTTGTTTTAGAGTCTGCTTTAATTAAGAAATATAAACCAAAATATAATTCAGATTTAAAAGACGATAAATCTTACTCCTGGATACATATCTCTACTAATGAAGATTTCCCTAAACTAAAGGTAATAAGAAATAAAGATATTAAAGGTATAAAAAGAGGAAGATTGTTTGGCCCATATCCTAGTGGTTCATCCGTAAAACGGGTTTTTACATATCTTCGAAAGATATATCCCTTCTGTACATGTGAGAAAGCAAAGAAAGAATGTCTATATTTCCATCTTGGGCTTTGTCCTGGCCCATACCAAGGACACATTAGTAAAGAAGATTACAGAAAGAATATAGACGGAATAATTAAGTTCTTAACAGGTAGGAAAAGCTCTTTTGTGAAGAAATTAGAAAACGAGATGAAGATATATTCTCAGAATAAGCAGTATGAAAGAGCTGCAGAATTAAGAGACAAGATTACAGATTTAAAATATCTTGGCAGCAGTATAAGAGGAGATTTCTTTGAAGATGAGAAATCATATGAATTAAGAAAAGAATCTCTATATAAAAAAGTATTTTCTGACCTTAGAATGGAGCTCAAATTAGCAAAATTAGAAAGAATAGAGTGTTATGATATATCTAATATACAAGGACAAGAAGCTTATGGATCAATGGTAGTAAACGAGAATGGAGAGATTGAGAATAGTGAATATAGGATATTTAGAATCAAAGAAAGTAATTCTCCAAACGATCCGGTTATGCTAAAGGAAGTTCTAACAAGGAGATTTAAGAACAAAAAGATGATTAAATACCCAGATGTAGTCCTAATAGACGGAGGTAAAGGTCAGCTTTCTGTTGTAGCTTCAACTATACCAAAGGGCATTCTTCTTCTTGGTATAAGTAAAGGCAAGAGGTTAAAGAGGATGGGCTCTAGACCAAAGGATGAATTCTGGATCTACAGAGATGGAAAGACAAGTAGAATATATATACGAAACGAAAAACTTTTAATTAATCTTAGAGATGAGGCACACAGATTTGCTATTACTCACCACAAAAAAGCAAGAATAAAGAAAGGACTACGTTCCCAACTTTTGAGAATAGAGGGGGTAGGGGAGGATAGAGCGAAAAAATTAATGGTGAAATTTAAAGGTATCGAAGGTATAAAGAGTGCCAAATTAGAAGAGATAGATAGTGTAATAAAGAACAAAAAAGTATCAGAAGAAGTAATTAAAGCACTTAATACTTAATCTTGCTTTGGGGTTGAAGATTGTTCAATACATATTCAAAAAAAGTAGACTTGTAGATATTGCTATCCAATATATATGTTATGTTATTATATGGATTCTGAATTACAGCGATTTCTCGTAGTTCATCTCCAAGGCCAATACTCCCTCTCAAACCGTTACCTGTATTCGTAGAAATTATAAATGTATTCTTTACTCCCCACTTTTCTCCAGATTTATTGTTTAAATCCTTAACATAATCATTAAGCATATAATCAAAAGCTTTACTTGATCTTGCTGCTATTGGTGTAAGTGAAATTGTCTCTACCGAACCAAGTTTCTTAAAAATAACCGAGGATTCGTTTTTATATGACGAAACAGAGTATGTGATTACATATTCTTTTGGAATTTCAATTATCCAGGGAAAATCTGGAAGTAGATCCTGAGAATTGCTATCTGCTAAAAGGAGATTTCTAGCTATCTCTTCTTTTACCTCTTGTGCCAAACCTGTTTGTGCTTCTTGTACCGTTATACTCTCGTACCAAATATCGTTAAATTTTGAATATATTCTTAAGGCCCTATCATCTTTTATCCAATATTCTCCGTACCTCATATCTTCTGAACCAACTGAGACAGAAAGAACAAACTCCCAGCCATATTCAGGTAATTTTTCATTATAAAACTTTATCGCATCAGAGGAGGAAGTATTTAAAGGCAATCTGTAGGCTGAATTTCCTTCACTAAGGAATTTTGAAATAGAAGGTTGATTTATTGTATTTTGAAATATGAAAATGGATTCTGGATATACTGGAACATCGTTTATGCCAATAACCATTATATTGTCAAATTCATTTTTAGAATCCACACTTCTAAGTTTGTTTATATATAGGACAGACAAGTATGTTATCCCAATAAAAGCCATAATTAATAGCACTATGAAAAATTTTTTAGACAATTGCTTTGTATTTTGTTTCTCTTTATTTTTTTTCTTTTTAAAAAGTGAAAATCTTTGTTTTCTCCTTTTAATATTCTCTTTTAAAGGATATTTCTTTGGCATATAAATATTCTTGTCTGGGATTTTCTTTTTTTGGAAAATTTTCATACATTTATTATCATGGAATAGCATTTTATTTACAAGTATAACTTGTTGTATAATCTAGGCTGTAGTGCGGGATCGTCTAATGGTAGGACACCGGCCTTTGAAGCCGAGAATCATAGTTCGAATCTATGTCCCGCAATTCTCTATTTGAAAAACAGATATATTATTAGCAGAATGTATGAGAGAAGAAGTAGTATCCCTTCTCTCCTACTTATGTAATATTTTTTTCCTATAAATGATGCGACTATCAGAGCTAGATTGTATGCCATTAATATTATTAATTCAGGTAGATATTCTTTGAATGATAAATCAATAATAGTTGATGAGATTCCAAGAACTAAAAAGAGATTGAAGAAATTGGAGCCCACAATATTTCCAAGACTTAATCCATAATGTTTTTTTCTTAAAGCAATTATGGATACTATCAATTCTGGCAGGGAGGAACCTACTGAAAGTATTGTAAATCCAATGAATCCCTCGGATATATTAAGAAGAGTAGCAAGTTCAACAGCAGAATCAACAGAAAACTTCCCACCAATGGATAAAAGCAATAAACCAAGCAGTAAGAAAGGTATAGAAATTTTTGTATGATTAGGAAGCGAATTAGGAATCTCTTCTTTCCTAAGTTTTAAATATCTAAAAAGTAAATACCCTGCAAAAAGAACAATCAAAATTGTACCGTAGACCCATGTAATTAATCCTTTTGATAAATACAATATGAGAAGAAATAGTACAACACTTGAAACGGAAAGTGGAATATCGAGTTTTAAACTCTTTCTTTGAATATATACTGCACCGAATATTGCTGTTATAGCAAGAATAAATCCGATATTTGCGATACTACTTCCTAACACATTTGTAACTGTAATTGTAGCGTTACCCTGTATAGCTGCAAACACACTGATAATTAGTTCTGGCAGTGATGTTCCCATCGCTACAATTGTTATACCAATGAGAAATTCTGGTATTCTGTATTTTCTAGCAATTGCAGAAGCTTGCTTCACAAATATACCAGAACCTTTTATAAGAGCAACGAGAGATAGTAATAGAACGAATATGTTTAAAGAAATTACCATATTTACAATCGTTTTAACTGTTTAATTTGCTTCATTGTAATATCATATCCAAGCTTTATGTATTCACTCGGATCTTTTGCAAGATCTGTAAGTGGAATACTCTTAACTGGCATATTCAATTGTATATCTGCAGACTCCATATCTCTTGTCGCTATAGATTTCAGTGCAATATCGATGGAGCATTTGGCAACATCGAGAATGGAAAGTTCTTTTTTATTCTTAGATGTAAAATTATTATTGTATAAATTTACCGCAATGATTTTTTGAGCCCCCATCTCTCTTACTGTTTGAATTGGAACTGGTTCTACCAATCCTCCATCTACAAGAAGATAGTCATCATACTTTAGAGGAGAGAAAAGGACGGGAAGGGAAATACTCCCCCTTATTGCCTGTTTTAAGCTACCAGTTTTTAAGACTACTCTCTTACCACTCTTTAAATCTGCAGTTACAACTGCAAATGGTATTTTTGTATTCTCAATTAGTGTATCTTCCTTTATATATTCAGAAAAGACATTTAATAACTTGTCCCCTTTAATCAACCCTGAGGTTAAAGAAGGATCAGAAAAAGATTCGATAAATTCTCTCATTTGACTTTGATAGGCAATTTGTTCAATTAGAACAATATCTTTTGTTAAAGCATATAGCCCCCCAATTAAAGCTCCAATACTTGTTCCAGTGATGTAATCTATGGCGATATTATTTTGTTCTAACGCCTTTAATACCCCAATATGTGTCATTCCTTTTGCGCCACCAGCTCCAAGAGCTAGTCCGATTTTTCTTCTGAATAGTCCCATATGTGTAGTTTTATAAATTAGATTTAATTTCTTTTATTCTGTCTCTTAAATCTGCGGCTTTTTCAAAATTCAAACTATCTGCAGCCAATAGCATCTTTTGCTCCAAGTCTTTTATTAGCAATTTTTTCTGCTTAGTATCTAATTTCTCAAAATACTTGTCATCATTAACAATTTTTTGATCTTCCTCTACTAGTCTACCTCTAATTTCTTTTGAAATCGAGGTAGGGGTAATACCAAATTCCTGATTGTATCTCTCCTGGTATTTTCTTCTTCTGCTTGTTTCGTCAATTGCATATTTCATACTTTCTGTAATCTTGTCTGCGTACATTATTACTCTTCCTTCTACATGTCTTGCCGCTCTTCCAATGGTTTGAACTAAGCTTGTTTTTGAGCGCAAAAAGCCCTCTTTGTCCGCGTCAAGAATTAAAATTAGGGATACCTCTGGAAGATCAATACCCTCTCTTAGGAGATTAATCCCAACGAGCACATCATATTCACCTAGTCTCAGATCTCTAAGTATATCTACTCTTTCAATTGTATCTATATCTGAATGTAGATACTGAACCTTAATATCTAGATCCTTAAGGTAGGAAGTTAAATCTTCTGCCATCCTTTTTGTTAATGTTGTAACAAGAACTCTCTGTCCTTTCTCAATGTTTTTACTAATTTCAGATATTACATCGTCTATCTGTCCCTCTGTTTTCCTAATGTCTATCATTGGATCAAGAAGTCCCGTCGGTCTCGTAAGAAGTTCTACAACCTGTTTGTTGCTTTTCTGCAGCTCGTATTCATTTGGGGTAGCAGAAACGTAAATAGTTGTTTTTTGTTTTTTTTCAAATTCACCAAAGTTTAATGGTCTATTATCTCTTGCAGATGGTAATCTAAATCCATATTCAATGAGGTTATCTTTTCTTGCTTTGTCACCATTGTACATACCACCAACCTGTGGAATCGTGATGTGAGATTCATCTACAAACATGAGGTAGTCATCTGGAAAGTAATCCAACAGTGTGTATGGAGGTTCTCCTGCTTTTCTTCCATCAAAATATATGGAGTAATTCTCCATGCTTTTACAGTATCCAACCTCTCGTAGCATCTCAATGTCATAATTTGTCTTCTGTTCTAATCTGTAAGCCTCCATTGTTTTCCCAATATTTTTTAGAAAAGAGGTCCTTTTCTTTAAGTCATTTTGAATCATTTCTACAGCATTTTGTATTACATCTTTTGAATATACCAAAGAGGTAGCAGGAAAGATTAAGATCTCTTTCATATTTGAAATCTTATGCTTAGAAATTGGTTCAATTTTAGAAATATTCTCAATTGCATCTCCAAACAACTCTATACGAATTGAATATTCCTCATATGGTGGAAATATCTCCAATATATCTCCATTTATTCTAAAAGCTCCAGTTGTGAAATCAAAAGAATCTCTGTTGTATCTCATATCTACAAGAGTTCGAGATATGCCTGAGAGATCAAGGTTCTGTCCTACAAAAAGAGAGAGAGATTTATTCTCGTAATTCTCTGGGTTTCCAATGTTGTAAATACACGACACAGAAGCTATTACAATGGTATCTCTTCTTGTTAACGCAGAATTCATAGCACCAAATCTCAAATTTTCAATCTGTTTATTTACTTCAGATTCTTTCTCGATGTACAAGTCTCTTGCAGGGATATATGCCTCTGGTTGGTAGTAGTCGTAGTAGGAGACAAAGTATTTTATAGAATTATTTGGAAAAAACTCTTTAAATTCTTCGTACAATTGTGCAGCGAGAGTTTTGTTATGTGAGAGTATTAATGCAGGTCTATCTAATTCCTTGATAATATTTGCCATTACAAATGTTTTTCCAGACCCTGTTACACCCAAGAGTGTTTGTTTCTTGTTACCCTTCTGTATGCCCTCAATAAGTGAAGAGATTGCTTTTTCCTGATCTTGTGAGGCCAAATATTTACTTTCTAATTTGAATGTTGCCATATGGAGATTTTAGCAGATATATGGATGTGTTAAAATGAATATATGGGAAAACCAGTATTAAACAAATTGTCGCAAGATGTAGTTAATCAGATAGCTGCTGGAGAGGTAGTAGAGCGACCAGCCTCTGTGGTAAAGGAGCTTGTAGACAACGCCATAGATGCAAAAGCCACAGAGATAGAGATTAAAATAAAAGATGGTGGAATAGGATTGATAGAGGTATCTGACAATGGTATTGGAATCCCCAAGAGGAATCTCCCAGAGATATTTCTTCCACATACAACTTCCAAGATTAGCAGAATTGAAGATTTGAATACTCTTCTAAGTATGGGATTTAGAGGAGAGGCGCTTTCTTCAATCACCTCGGTGGCTAGAGTTAATGTAATTTCGAAATTTGAAGATGAAGGAATAGGAAATCAAATTATGTTCAATGATAAAGGGCAAAGTGATGTTCGAAGTGCAGCTAAAGAGCAGGGAACTACTGTAAGAGTAGAGAATCTCTTTTACAATATCCCTGCAAGAAGAAAATATCTTAAATCTGCAGCTACTGAATACAGGAAAATCTACGAATTGCTCAATCGTTACTTTGTTGTGTATCCAAATATCTCATTTAAAATTCAAAAAGATGGAAAAGAAGTACTCTCTTTAAGTGCACAAGAGAATTGCAAAGCGGGAGATATTTGTAAGGAAAGAATTGAGGAGATATATGGTCAAGAAGAACTAGTAGAAATTAAATATGAGGGAAACGGGATGAAGATAAAGGGATACTCCGGACATCCGTCATCTCACAAAAGCAAAAATACAAAACAACTTGTGTATGTAAATGGAAGGCCAGTTATGGACAGAGGTATTATACGGGCAGTCTACGAAGGATATTCAAGATATCTTCCATTTGGAGAGAAGGTAAGCTTTTATATAAATATAGAGATTAATCCAGAATTAGTAGATGTAAATGTTCATCCACGAAAAGAAGAAATTCGTTTTGAAAACCCATTTAGAGTGTACTCTGCAATAGAAGAGGCCGTTAAACATGCACTAAACAAGGAGTTATCTTTTCAAATTGATTCATCTCCCTCTCCAATTGCTCAAAGGAGAGAAACTTTCAATGCTAATTCTCAAAATACAGATTACAGTACCAGAGAAATTAAATTTGACAAACAGTACAGTTCCGTAAGAGACAGTTTACTTTTCTCCAAGGAAGCACTGACTGTTCCAGAAAGTGAACAAGAAGAGATTAGAAATATATTCCAAATTTTTGACAAATATATTGGAATAGAATTTACAGATGAAAGACTCTGGATAATAGATCAACATGCCGCTGCAGAGAGAATCAATTTTGAGAAAATTCAAAAGCGAGAGGAGAAGGCATTAGATATTCAAAATCTACTTGTTCCGACAGCAATAATATTCTCCAAAGAAGAAAGGTTGTTTCTGGAAGAGTTTAAGGATTTCTTCAAGGAGTTAGGTATCAATTTTGAGATTAAAGAGTATGGTATAGATATCCTTTCGTTACCTTCCATGCTTCCTGCAAGCAATACAGAGGCTCTTTTTAAAGAGATATTTGAAATTTCTGACAATTTAGATACACTTAAGAAGGATTTCAACAGAAAGAAAGAAGATATACTTGCTACAGTAGCTTGCCACACGAGTATAAGGTCGGGACAGAAGCTAAGCTATGAGGAAATGAAAAACCTTTTTGAAGAGCTCTCCTCTTGTGAGAACCCATATAGCTGTCCCCATGGTAGGCCTGCAGTATGGAGATTGACAAGAGAACAGATAGACACTAATTTTGAAAGAACATACTAACATGCAAAAAGGAACACTATACCTAATACCAACACCAATAACTAATGCTCCGATGAAGGATATTCTTCTTTCACCATACATAGAAATTGTTAAAGATCTTGAGATATTTGTTGTAGAGAAAGCGAAAACAGCCAGAGCACATCTCTCCTCCATAGAATTGAAGAAAAAAATACAAGAGATAGAAATGTACGAACTTAGTGAACATACAAAAGTATATGAAATTGAAGCAATGTTGAAACCTCTAATGGAAGGAAAAGATGTTGGGCTAATGTCTGAAGCAGGAGTGCCATCGATAGCGGATCCTGGATACAGACTTGTAATTTTTGCACAGAAAAACGGTATTCGAGTAGTTCCATTTACTGGCCCATCTTCCATCTTTTTAGCCTTAATGGCTTCAGGACTAAATGGTCAGAATTTTGCCTTCAATGGATACCTTCCACAAGAGAATAGAGATTTAAGAAAAGCTATCCGTAGTGTAGAGGTATTTGCGAAAGGAACAGGTCAGACCCAAATATTCATGGAAGCACCATACCGAAACCAAAAGATTTTTGAAAATATCCTTTCTGTTTGTGAAGATGACACATATCTTTGCGTAGCACAAAATATCATGGGCGAAAAAGAGTTCATAAAGACAGAATCCATAGCTAAATGGAAGAAAAACAAAATTAGATTAGATGATGTTCCCTGTTTATTTTTAATCAATAAAATCTAATGTCAGTATTCATCAGTTCAATACCGAATGTGCAGAAAGACGATCTTCTTCTTGCTAGAAAGATTGTAAAAGGTGAGATAGATATTTCAAAAGAAAGAATGGTCCTAGAAGATCTCCTTTCCAGAGTATTCAAAGATTGTGGTATATTCCTTTTTAATAGAGGCCGAGATGCTCTATATGTGACGCTACGAGCATTAGGGATATCTCCTAAAGATGAAGTAATCCTTCAAGCTTTTACCTGTATAGCTGTCCCAGCACCAATTCTCTGGTTAGGTGCTACACCAAGATACACAGATATAGATCCAAAGAGCTTCAATATAGATTTAGACAAGTTACAGTCAAATATAAACGAATTTACAAAAGTAATAATAATTCAACATACCTTTGGCAATATCTTTGACATTAAAAAGGTTAGAGGAATTGTAGACCAAGCGAACAAAGACAGAAAAGAAAAAGAGAAGATTTACATCATAGAGGATTGTGCCCATCATTCAATCCTTTCGAACAAGGACGTTTTAAAATACTCAGACATTGCACTCTTTAGTTTTGCCCAAGACAAAAGCATAAGTAGTACTCAAGGTGGTTTGGTTGTGGTAAAAAATCCAAACATCTCTAAAGTTTTTTCCATTCTCTACGATGCAATCCCTGAACAAACAGAGAAGGAAGCTAAATACAATGCAGAATATATAAGTAGATGGGGGGAGATTAAAAAAGAATATTTCAAAAGCATATTTAATTTTTACAAAAGACTAACCCTTGGAAAGATTAAAATCATTCTTTACAGACTCTTGGGTAAAATTAAGAAGCAAGCCTCAGAAGATATCGGAAGTAAAAAAGATATCCGAAGATATAGCAACGTACAGGCATCTCTTCTTCTTAATCAATTACCGAAGATAAAAAAAATTGATGAACACAGAAAAATAATAACCAAAGTGTATGACGAGATATTGAAGGGAGATACAATATTTACAAATCATTCAAATTGCTTGTTGAGATATCCTGTACTAGTATCTAATCCAGAGGAGGTATTATTAGCTCTAGCAAAAGAAAAGATAATTGGAGGAAGATGGTACTCTTCTGCAGTGTTTCCCTTAACCGATAGATTCGAAAGAGTAGGATACATCAAAGGAAGTTGCATGAAAGCAGAATTATGCTCTAAATATATAATTAATCTTCCAACAAATATTAAAGTAACAGAAGAAATAGCTAAAGATATTGCTAGGATAGTTAATAAGGTTGGTGTAAGTATTAAGATTTAAGAATAGAAATATGACAGATCTAAAGTTTTTAGATATAGAGAATGATTCACAATGGGATTCACTTGTTCTTTCCTTAGATAATTACTCATTTCTTCTTAGTAGTTTTAGATGTAAATACAGCAAGGAGATAGATGGGAGATCTTTTAGGTTTGCTATCTACGATGGAGATATATTTCAAGGCGTAATGTGTGGTAGTTTTGGAAAGACAAAACTCTTTGGTAAATATTTAGAATTTAAACACTCCCCAATATTGCAGAACCAAGATGAAGAGCTTTGGAGTGCAGTCTTGGAAAAATGTAACGGTATTGCCCAGGAGAATGGATGCTTTATGTTTAGAATTTCTCCTTTGTATGTAGACAATGGTGTATTGGAAGGCTTGTACAGAAAGCTAGATATGAGAAAGAGTCCAATCCAAGATATAGATGCCATGATATCCCAATATATTGACCTAAATAAGACAGAAGAAGAGCTAAGACATGAAATGAGTGACTCTACTAGAAACAATATTAACAAGTTAACCAAGAATACAGATATATCTGTAAAGATATTTAAAGATAATTCGCAGTTTGATTTATTCGCAGATTTCCATAATCAAACCATGGTAAAAAAAGGATATGTTGACAGATCTACAAAATCATTGCTTAGGGAATTACAGCTACAGGTAGATGCTGGAAGCTGTTATATGATCGTTGGGTATTACCAAAACAAGCCAATTAGTATATGGCAGGCTACTGTATATGGAAAATACATGCATATATATCAAGCTGGAAGTGACACCCTCTTTAGAGACAAAAACATTAGAATTACTTACCTACTGTATTGGGAATGTGTGAAATTAGCCAAAGAGCTAGGTTGTAAAACACTGGATCTTTTTGGAGGTATGGTCCCAGAAGGATATGATGGAAAGAAACATCCATGGTCAGGTGTTAGTGCCTTTAAAAGAAGTCTAGGAGGCAAGAGAGTTACATATATGCACAGTAGAGATTTTGCTATTAAAAAGATAATGTACAAGCTCTATTATAGATATTCATACATTAGAACAATACTTAAAGGTTACCCTGTTAATTGGTAATTACCATCTTCCGCCACCACCACCACCAAATCCACCGCCACTACTTCCACCACTAAACCCGCTTCCACCAAATGAAGAATGACTACTTGGAGGGGTAGAACTTGTTTGTATACCTCTGCTTACAGAAGATATTGAATTTGCAAGTAACAACGTATTAAATGTAGAAATGTCTCCTGCATACCAAGAAGGAGGTTCCTTGTACAAATCTTCAAATTCTCTTGCCCACTTCTTTTCTAAACCAAAGATAATAGCGTAGGGGAGTAATTTTTCAAACACACCTAAATATTTCTCAGGATCATTGTGGAATTCAATCCTATGTTTTTCAGCAGTATTTATATACATTTTTAAGCCCTCCAGTTCTGCAAATATCTCATTCCCAAGGGTATCTCTCAATTCAACTTTTGATGTAAGAATTATTAAAATAAGCGAGGAGAGAGCAATTCCTATTGTCCAACCAGTAGCGGCTATAGAGGCTAGAGCCGTTGCAGCTACAAAGATTATAAAAATACCAAAGAATCCAGTAAAAAGGAATTTATTCCATAGTTTTTTACTATCTCTGGAGAAGTATTTTTTATCATATAACTTTGTGTCTATATTCTTCTTCAATGAATTTACAGTGATATAGAAATCCGAAGGAATATCGTTAATATTTACCTCATTCTTACCCTTAAATAGATCTGCGTATAGAGCTCTAACAGTATCCTCTGAAATATTTTTCTCTATTTGATCCTTTTCTAATACGTAGCTCCTCTTACCTTCCTGCCTAATCTTAATATATCCATCTATTGCCATTTGTACAATCTGTGCAGTTATATGTTTAGGAGTAAGAGCTTTTGTATATATTGCCCCAGCAAGCATAGGGAACATATCTTTTGGAGGTTCGTAGTGTGGGATTGTAGTAAATTTCCTACTTTTTCCATTCTTTTTTATTAACATCAACCCTACTATTAATGTAGGTATTGGAAGTAAAAGACCAATGTTGGAGAGAAGAAAAGCCACTGTTTGAGCTCCTCTAACGTCTTTTAAAGTACCCTTTGGCATAGATATGGCTACTGTTAGATCCTCTCCAGCATTTAAAGTATTAATTGGCGTTACAGACGCCTCTGTCTCAGAGATATCTTTAAATGTACAATCTGATTGTGTAGAACCAGTTACACCTGTGTAACAGATTTTATTTATAATTTTCCCAGGAACTGTGATAGTAGTGGAAAGTTTTTGTATTGGTACATTCCAGTAAGTCCCTGCAATATTAAGATAGAGTTCATCATGGTCATCAAAATAATTGATGGCGTTTTTCATCGTGTACTTTATGACATACACATACTCTCCCTCTATTAAAGTGTCGGCCTCTCCAATTTTAAATCTTGTGTAACCATTCTCTAAACTCTTTTCGTAGATTCTGTACTTAAGTGAAGGTTCATCTTTCTTGTAGTAGTACAATTCATCTAATTTTATTCCTACTGGTCTAGCGAGTGTTAGTTGCACTCTATATTTCGTAGGAATATCTCTATATATTCCATGCCCTGGGTATGAGAAGAAGTATGTAATCTCTTCTTCAATTTTGATGTCTGTATTCTGTTCTAATGTAATGTTGGATTTAAAATCAGAGATTACATCCACGGATTGAGCCAACGTGTTGGTTGAAAAAAGTGGGAACAGAACAAACACAAAAAGTAAGTACCCAAAGAATTTCTTCATATTTTGTCTTAGAACTTTATCTCTACGTTTTTCTTCTCATCCTCTGAAGCTTCAAAGAATGGCTCAGCTTTGAATCCAAGTACTTGAGCTATTATATTTGTAGGAAAAATAACGATCATACTGTTAAAGTCACGTACAGCACCGTTGTAGTATCTTCTAGATTTCTGGATATTGTCTTCCAAATCTTTAAGATTGGTTTGTAGACCTAAGAAATTTGTATCTGCTTTAAGCTGAGGGTAATTCTCTGCTACTGCAAAAATCTTTGAAACCATACCACTTAACTGGTCTTCTAACTTTGCTTTCTCATCGAAAGATGTTGCACTCATAGCTCTTGCTCTCATTTCCGTCACTTTTGCTAATGTTTCGCTCTCATGCTTTGCATATCCCTTAACAATTTCAACAAGATTTGGAATCATGTCGTATCTCTGTTTTTGGAATGTCTCAATATCTGCAGATGCTTCTGAGACCATTACTTTCTGCTTAGCTAATCTATTATAAATTCCAATTATAACTAGAATCAAAACAGCTAGAACACCAAGTATTATATATAACCATTCCATAATGATATTAGTATTAAATTAACTTATATATATTGTATTGAGTTTGGAGATTGTTTGCAAGATGGTCGGGGCGACACGACTTGAACGTGCGACCTCTGCGTCCCAAACGCAGCGTTCTAGCCAACTGAACTACGCCCCGATTAATGCAAGTTGATTTTATCATACCTACCGTAAAGAAAAAAGGGAGACTTTAATCTCCCTTTTCATATACGTTCAATGACTATTTAGATTGCAGCCATTAGTTTTAGTGCCAAGTCAGAGAGAAGTGGAACATCAAACCTATTTCCTTGTGAAGCCTTAACCATACCAATGATAATCAATACCAATGTTAGAGGTCCTAAAATCCATCCAACAATTGGAACCCATGTAAATAACTGAACTGCACCCACCAATGTAAATTGTGCACCCATATATCTTACAAATTTATCTTCTTTCTCTACGAATAATAATATCAATCCAACTATTGGAATACATGCAAGAATAGACATGGCTTTATTAGCCTCGTTAAACTTGATTTCCTCGAGAGTATAGATCTTTTTAGCCTTTTTCTCCTCTGCCATATGAAATTATTTATTAATTTATATTGACTATAAGTATAGGCGTTATATCTCTCATTTGCAATATCGTCCACTACAGGTACTTGCGAGTAGCAAAGACCAAGGGTATACTTGGTATATATAAATTAAACAAATAAAACTGCCATGGATAGTATACTCACTGCAAAACAGGATTTAGTGCTCAGAGTTATAAGGGACTATTTTCTACAAAACGGATTTGCACCATCTCTTAGCGAACTACAGATTCTTCTCGACATAGCAACCAAAAGGGGAGTCGTTAATCATCTGATTGCGCTTGAAAAGAAAGGCTACATTTTAAGAACAAGCGAACCAAGAGGTATACGGATGCTAGAAGGAAATGAAGAGCCGGTATACGAATATCTCGTGGGAGTTCCTATCTTAGGATATGCAAATGCAGGGACACCACTCGTAGGCGCCGAGGAAGAAAACCTCGGCGTTTTGCGGATTGACAAGAACATTCTTGGTAAAAAGAAGAGCCTTTTCTCCCTAATTGTTAAAGGTGATTCTATGGATAAAGAGGTAATAGATGGTAAAACAATAACAGATGGTAATTACTTGGTAGTGGATAAAGAGGCTGAGATTATTGATGGCGACGTTGTGGTAGCTATTATAGAGAATTGTGCAACTGTAAAGAGATATAAAAAAGATCAAGATATGGTTGTACTTTATCCAAATTCAAACAATCCAATTCATCAACCAATCTACCTAGATAAGAATACGGAAAGCATGTTAAATGGGAAGGTTGTAAGGGTTCTTGAAAAACCTCTTATCTAATAATCGTCTTTTTAACATACATTCCAGCTTCTCGCTTTATTTTTCTTAGCTCTTGGTCTGTAAATGAATTGCTGGAATCAAATCCCTGCGTTATTGTTTTACCATCTCTAAAGTTCTGAACGTAGTACAACTTTGCCCCCTGTATAAGTTGTCCAATATATTTAGCAGATCTAAATGTATGAATGCCTTTTACATATGTAGTTCTAAATTCATAATTCACACCAGAAGTCATTATTATCCTTATTGATTCTCTAATTTTACGCATAATTTTGGGGATGCCTGTCATGATAGGGTAATCTTCAGAAGGATATTTAACATCCATAGCAATATAATCGAGTAGACCTTTTCTTATAAGAGCATTAAGCTTAGTAGGTAATAATCCATTTGTGTCCAATTTGATTAGA
>CAZHVM010000008.1:0-49946 GCA_964536135.1 uncultured Candidatus Saccharibacteria bacterium
GGACTCAAAATCCCGTACTAGCAATAGTATGAGGGTTCGATTCCCTCCTCGACCACGTTTTTAATTATATTAAGAAAAATATGGAAGACTTCGTATTAGGTGTCTTAGAGGGTGCGGGGAGTATCAATTTCAATATAGTTTGGAAGATTTTACTCTTTGCATTTGTAATATTCTGGATTGTAGTTTTGGATTGGATATGGGTTGATTCTGGAGAGAGAACATCAAACAGAAGGAGTAGAATATTCTACGTTATATTGGCTACAGTTTTTAATGTCTTTGGTTGGTTAATATATTTAATCATTAGGCCAAGTCAAACGATTGAAGAAATTTACTGGGCAGATTTAGAAAGAAGATATCTTAAATATGAGACATCGGAATTAGGAGATTGTCCAAAATGTGGAACTCAACTTTATCCAGGATATCTTTACTGTCCAAATTGTAATTACAAACTCAAAAGAAAGTGCCCATCATGTGGAGTATATGTCGACAAAAAATCCAATTTCTGTCCATTTTGTAGTACTGTTATCAAAACTTCTGTAGTTAAACAGGAAGCTGTTGTCCCAAGTATAGAGGAGATGCAAAAACAAAATCTTGAAGTAAGGGAGGAACTAACGGAGGTTGTAGAAACTCAAGGGACAAAATACAGTGGAGCTAGAAGAAGTGTGTCTGAAAAATTGGGAAAGAGGATAATAGGTGGGTATGAAATAATAGCTTCTGCGATCTCTTCAATATTTAAGAAAAAAGAGGCCAGAGAAGAAACTGCAGCACAGCCAAAAATTAAGAAGAACAAGAAGAAACATTCTTCGAAAAAGAAAAAGCAGAAGAGATAAACGTGTGGTATTATATATACTGTGATTAATGTATATATTGAAAAGATAATAGACTTTCTTTCTCAGATAGATTCATCGTTTATCTTTGTGTTTATCTTTCTTATGGGTTTAATAATTTTCTGGAGAGGAAGTATAGAAAGTAGGAAAGAGAGATCCTCTACATTTGATATGTTTTTTCTCTCAGGTTTTTTTAGTCTTGTATCTGCTCGTATGGCATATATAGTCTCAAATTGGGAATCTTTCTCTGGCTTTATATGGTATTGGTTGCCTTATGAGAAATATGGTGAAGAGATATTCTTTTTCCGACTTCTGCCTTGGAGATTTCTAAATATTTTTGATGGAGGAATTAATATTTTAGTTATGTTTGTAAGTTTTTTGCTTTTTGCAACGATAGGGGTAGTAATTATAAAAAAATGGAGATGGAGAGATATGTTCCCAGTTATCTTTTTCTCTGCAGAATCTATGCTAGCTATGTCGTTTCTTTTCTCAGGGGTCATAGTGAATAATATGCAGTGGATTGTACAAGGAGGTGTTCTACTTATCCCTATCATATTAATACTAATTATCCTTTCATTTGTAACTCCGAATACCGAAGGTAAGGAAGAAAAAGCGTTGTATATAATTATAAATGTTTTTCTTGTGCTTCTTTCGACTGGATTTATACTCTATGTCTATCTGAAAAATGATATTGAATTAATAGACAAGATAAATTGCTTAATATTTCTTTTGTGGAGTTTGGGAGGTAGTCTATCCTTTGTGAGAGAAGAAGCTGGAACTAGATTTTCCATAGAGAGAGTATCTTCTGTAAGGACAATTTCTTCTGCTGATATTAATCAACCAATCAGATTATCTAAGTAAAACATATGATTGTAACCATAGGGAAAGATATTAAAAGTGGTGTTAGGGTCGACATCTTTGTCCAGGAGCAGTTGAAGAATATTGGATTTGAGACCCTTAGTAGAACTTCTCTTCATAAGATATTTGAAGATGTTGTTAAAGTAAATGGTAAAGGAATAAAGACCTCATACAAGTTGAAAGAAGGAGATATTGTAAATATCTCAGAAGAAAAAATTGAAAAGGAATTAAACGAACAGGATAAAAATATTGGAATAATTGCCCAGGATGGAGATTTAGACATTCTTTATGAAACAGATGGATATCTTGTCATAAAAAAAAATAAAGGTATTGTTGTTCACCCAGGAATAAAAAATACAAAGAATACACTTGTAAATTATGTCCGTGGATACCTTGAGAAAGAGAATAAATTTAATTCAAGGCTTAATAGGGCAGGACTTGTACACAGATTGGATAAGGGGGTCTCTGGAATCATGGTGTTTGCTAAAACAGCCAAGTATCAAGAATATTTGCAAAAAGAATTTGAGAATCATACCGTTAAAAAAATATATCATGCAAAAGTAGAGGGTAACAGTGGTTTGATCATATACAACCAGAGCTTGAAAGAGGAGCTAGATATTCTGCAGAAGAATAATCTCGAATTAGACAATAGTTGGACTTTGTATAAGGGATATATTGGTAGGGATAAGAAAAATAGATTAAGAATGGAATTTAGAGAAGAGAAGTTTTCTAATTCAAAGAAAGCAATATCTTATATAAAGAGAATTGGAGAAAATGAATTTCTTGTATCTATTGAAACAGGTAGAATGCACCAAATTAGGGTTACACTTGCATACTTAGGTATTCCAATACAAGGAGATACTCTTTATGGAAATACAAAGAAGGATGGTATCCCTGAAAAAATTGAGCTTGAATCAGTATTAATATCGTTTAAGGATATGGCAGGGAAGATAGTAACTTTTAGATTGTATTAAATGAGAAGGAGGAGAACTAAAAAAACAAAAACAATTAATATCCCATTTAGATTCATCCTTTTATTATTCTTTACAACACTTTTCTTGGGATTCGTAATATATTATATATTCACAGTTTCAAGTATAAAGAATATAGATAAGGCAATACTTAATGGCTCTCAAAGATATCTTTTGTCACAAAGTAATGGCGAGTCAAAAAGGACTGTAATCATACTTGAAGAAGGTTATGGTGATGAGAGAAGAATATCGGAGGTATATCTTTTTCTTAGTAACAAAGAAAAGGGAAAATCCCTTTTGGTATATATCCCAAGCTGGTTGTATTTTACTGGACTTGAAGAAAATTTCGGAAGTGCGATTCCGATCTCTTCCTTTAGATATGCAGGTGATACCCTCCAAGAAGATAGGGGAGTTGAGTATTCTGTTTGGCAGATAAGCCAGATACTTGGTATTACATTTAACAACTACATTTATATTAATAGTGAGGCAAACAACACTTTGGACTCGGTATTTGGAGAAGATATTGTGGCAAAAGATAGATATAGAGATACATTTAAAGCAGGGGACAAAGCATCACTTTCAGAGGGATTTTTTAAACTTCAAGGGATTTCATCTAAGATTTCCTTCTTAAAGAGTTTGTTTAAAGTAAACGAACTTAGAAATTTCAACAACAATATATATTCCGATTTACCCTTTGTTGAAAGTATAACCGTACTAAAAAATGTACAGAAAACATTGCAAGTGACAGAATCATACGCTATTGATCTTGCAAATCCGAAATACTCTGAAGAGGAGCTCTCAAGCTCTGGAGGAATCAAAAGGTATCTTTTAAGTACACAGTTTGATAAGTCATATAGGGAATTAATATCTTTACTTATAGATAGGGAGCTTGAAAAAGAAAGGGTAAGGGTAGAAGTATACAATGGAAGTGGTATTGCTGGTTCAGCTATGCAATTCGGAAGAAAAATTGAGAATTCAGGATGTGATGTAGTTAGGTATGAGAATGCTCCCAAGACCATAGAGAAAACAATTGTATATATTTCTAAACCAGAAGACTTTAAAAAATCGTTTAAGATTGTATCTGAAATATTCTCTGACAATTTTGAACTTGTAGAAGGACGACCAGATTTTATGACCACTGGAGATGTTGTAATAATCTTGGGTGAAGATATTAAAAGGATGTATAGTTTCTAGAATATTTGCTTAAACTAGGTATTTAATTTAAAATTGCTGTTATGACAATTGCATTGCTCTTGTTAATACTGTTTTCATTAGCATTTACTGCCTTTGTAATGATTTTCGCAAGAAAGAATAAAGAAGAGGAGATTGATGTATATGAAGATATCCGGAATCCTCTTGTTATGCAAATACTAGTCCCAAGAGAAAATGATAAATCAGCACTCGCAGCAGAACAGATGTTTGCTTCTATCCACGGTATTTTGGGAGATTCAAAAAAGTCTCTAGACCTAATTAGTTTTGAAATTATATCTAGTGGAGAAGATGGTATTAGATTCTTTGTTGTAACTCCAGGACATTTGGCAAAGTTTATAGAAGGACAAATCTATGCACAGTACCCAAATGCAGATATTAGTTATGATAAAGATTATTCTTTGAATAATTCAGAAGTAGGGGAAGAAGTGTATATTACTAGTGGAGAGGTAGAAATGGAAAAGGATTCAATTTTTCCAATTAAAACATTTAGGAATTTTGAAGTTGATCCTCTTGCTGCGATAACTGGGGCAATGTCTGAGATGGGGAAAGGTGAGAGAGCTTGGCTTCAGATAATTGTAAGACCAGTTTCCAATTACTGGCAAAAGAAATCCAAGGAATATATCTCTGCAATTAGAGAAGGCAAGGATACTGGAGGTTTCAATATTGTTGCCAAGTTAGCAAGCTTATTCGCAACAATAGGGAAAAATCTTTCGTACTCAGACTCTCAAAGTGCTAAGAAGGAAGTAGTCAAGCTAGAGCCAGGGCAGGAAGAAGAGTTGAGTGAGATTGAAACAAAGATGCTTAAGCTTGGTTTTGAGGTTAGAATTAGAATAGTGACAAAGGCTACAACCCAAGAGAGATCGGAGCAGATATTAAGGGATATAATGGCCAGTTTCAAGCAATTTACTACTGCACATTTAAATAACTTTGTTCATGCAGTACCAGTAAAAACAGGAAAAGAAATTTATGAAGAATATTTAAAGAGATATATGCCAAAAGAGGAAGAGGATATATTGAACATCGAGGAACTTGCGTCTCTGTACCATCTTCCGAATATCTCTGTAGAAACACCAAACATAGCGTGGAGTAGGTCTAAGAAACTTGAGCCACCTATGAACATCCCAAAAGCAAATGATGGTGATGTAACAATATTCGGAGAGACAGATTACAGAGGACATAGAGTAAACTTTGGTTTGAAGAGAGGAGATCGTGCAAGGCATTTCTATCTATTGGGTAAAACTGGTGCAGGTAAGTCTACTCTTTTTAAAAATATGTTCATATCCGATGTACTAGCAGGGGATGGGGCATGTTTTGTTGATGCTCACGGAGATACAGTAGAGGAGCTTTTGGAATACATACCACCTAACAGAATTGACGATGTTATCTACTTCAATCCTACAGATATTGAAAATCCGGTAGGGTTTAACCTTTTAGAATTAAAAGATAAATCACAAAGAGATCTCATAGCAGATGGAGTAGTAGAGGTATTTAAAAAACAATTTGGTGATTCTTGGGGTCCGAGGCTTCAGTATATTCTTACAAATACTGTTGCTACAGCCCTTGAAGCACAGGGTATAACTCTGTTGGCTGTTATTAGAATGTTAACAGATATGAATTATCGTAAATTCATACTTAAACAGGTACATGATCCAATACTTTACAAATTTTGGGTTGAAGAATTTTCTCAGATGTCTCAGAATCCACGACTTCTTGCAGAAGCAGTATCTCCAATTCAAAACAAGGTCGGTAGATTTATATCCTCTGCTGTTACCAGAAATATTGTAGGACAGGTTAAATCTACGATAGATTTAAGAGAGATTATGGATAACCGTAAAATTCTTCTTGTTAATCTTGCTCAAGGTAAGCTTGGTGAGGAAACAGCATCCCTTCTTGGGGGTATGATAATCACTAGACTTCAGGCTACTGCTATGGAAAGAGTAGATATACCTTTTGAACAGAGAAAAGATTTCTTCCTGTATGTAGATGAGTTCCAGAATTTTGCTACTGATTCCTTTGCGAAAATTCTTTCTGAAGCAAGGAAATACAAACTCAATTTAATCATGACCAACCAGTATATTGATCAATTACCTTTAACGGTAAGACAAGCAATCTTTGGTAATGTTGGAACATTGGGTTCATTTGTAGTGAGCCAAGCAGACGCTTCAATCCTGGAGAAGGAATTTGCTCCCGTGGTATCTGCAGATGACTTGGTATCTTTGGATGCATACTCTATGTATGTGAAGCTATGCATAGATGGCATGACTTCAACTCCGTTTAGTGCGAAATCTCTTCCTCCAAGGTATGAGAAATTCCACCTTAGAGACGAGATAGTCCAGAAGTCCAGAGAAAAATATGGTGTGCCAAGAGCAGAGATAGAGGAAAAGATAGATAAGTGGAGTAGGCAAACATATAGTGAAAAGGGAAATCGTTCTGTAAACAAAGATAGGGTAGTAAATGAGGCCCCAGTAGTAGCGGATAGAAAGTATGAACAGAAAGAACAAGCAGTAACAGAAGAAAAGGTATATAAGGTAAAGATTTAACACACTTTTTATGATAAAATAACAATATGTCAGGACATTCCAAGTGGGATACAATTAAACATAAGAAAGCAGCAAATGATGCTAAGAAAGGAAAGGTGTTTTCCAAACTCTCTGTAATGATTACTCATGCATCTAGGCAAGGTGGGGGAGATCCTGAGATGAATCCTAATTTACGTTTGTATATAGATAAAGCAAAAGAAGCTGGCTTTCCAACGGATAGGATAGAAAAAGCAATTCAAAAGGGTACAGGGGAGGGAAGTGATGGTGTTGTGTTTGAGGAAAACACATATGAGGGATTTGGTCCTTTTGGTATTCAAATTCTTGTAGATACTCTTAGTGATAACAAAAACAGAACGGTTGCAGAGGTTAGACAGCTTTTCGAAGATATCGGAGGTAGAATGGGGGATACGGGTTCTGTATCATGGAATTTTGAGACTAAGGGATACATTGTTATTAAGAGTGGACATATGGTTAAGTCTGCGAAATTTGGAGAAGGAGATATCTTCGAGAAAGAAGATCCAGAAGTAGTAATGCTTTCCATCATGGATATTGAGGGTGTACTAGATATCTTAGAGATAGAGGTGGATGATCAGAAGGGTTTTGAGATATATACAGAGTTTAATCAATTTGCACATGTTAGGGATGCTATCTCTAAATTGGGATATGTAATTAAGGAAGCTGTCATAATTAAAGAAGCTAAGATGAAGAAGGAGCTAAAATCAGAGGAAATAGCAAAGGTAGAGGAAGCAATAGAGAAGTTGGAAGAGTATGACGATGTCCAAGATGTATGGACAGACCTAGATTACTAAGTGTATAGTATAAATATATAAACTGCTCCAAATAAGTTTATATTTTTTATATATGTTTAAAGATCCTCAAGAGAAAGTGTCCCCTAATAGACACAGACGAGAAGAAAAGATTCTAAAGCTAACAGAAGCGATACGAGATCCAGAGAACAAACTTTTTTTAATCACCAATTTACTTGCTTTGGGAAAACATGAAAGTTATATTTATGTCTTTACAATCGAAGATAAAGGGGGAAAAGATTATGAAAGAGCTTTTATGTCTGGCAATTTTAATGGAAGAAGAGATCGGGTTTCATTGTTTTATGCAGAGAGAGATTGTATAGAAAATAGGTACAATTCTAATATGAATAGTGCAATACCAATGATAAGCTTCACAAGTGAAGCAGTCGTAGAATGCACAGTGATTGATTTACAGGATTTCCCTTCCGAGGAGAAGAAATCAATGGAGACAAATTATGAAATGTGTAGAATAGCACTACAAAATCAGGATTAATTTGATTGAAGCACCAAATGTTTAAAGATTCTCAGAATTCGCTACACAGTGAAGTCCTAGATAGAAGACAAATCCTTAAGCAAAGGATTGTTGATTTATTGAAAAATCCTGAATTCATTGTAAAACAGAAAGATATCCTTTTTGTTGAAAAATATGACAACTTCTTAGCATTTTATTTCCATTCACCAATTGAAAACAAAAAATACCAAGCAGTACCATTGGGATGTAGTCTTACAGAGGAAAGTAGGTATCTTCTTTTTTGTTACGAAAGAAATTGGGAAAAGGAAGGATATAATGAAAGCACTCCAGTGATAGAAATTAAAAATGGAGAGCAAATGGAATGTGGAATTCTAGATTTAGATGACTTAGATGATGTAGACAAAATAGAAATGGAGATAGGATTTGATGAAGTACAAAGAATAATAGCAGAGGAAAATGCTACAATATCAAGATGAAAATATTAGGAATTGACCCAGGACTTGCTACCACTGGATGGGCGATTGTTGACTTCAATGATAACGGAGATCCAGTCCCTATAGATTATGGTGCTTTAATTACTGAAAAAGGTCTGACTGTTTCCGAGAGGATAGCAGAGATATATGTAGATTTGCATGAACTAATTAAAAAATACAAACCAGAATATGCTGGCGTAGAAACGCTGCTATTCTGTAAAAACGTTACAACAGCAATCTCTGTGGGAGAGGCTAGAGGGGTAGTACTTCTTGTTTTAGAACAGAACAAGATACCTCTGAAAGAATTTACCCCATTGCAAGTAAAAAGCTCTATAGCTGGATACGGTAAAGCTACAAAGAGACAGGTACAAGAAAACGTAAAGATGATATGCGGATTAAAAGAAATCCCCAGACCAGATGATGCAGCAGACGCTATAGCTATTGCTATAGCTACACAAGTTTTAATATCAAGGATATAATAGACAATGATTTCATATATATCAGGTGTGGTTCAAAAAATATCTTTTGGAAAAGATTCGTATCTAGATCTTCTAACAAAGATGGGTATCTCTTACCGAGTACATATTCCTCAGAATTTTTCTCCAGTTGAAAAAGGTCAGCAATTGTCATTGTATACGCATTTCCATGTAAGAGAAGATATGCAATCTCTATTTGGTTTTGATACAGAGCAAGAAAGAGATTTTTTTGAAGAATTAATAACAGTTTCTGGAGTTGGTCCTAAGATAGCACTTGCAGTGCTTTCAACTTACAAGAAAGATGATTTGGAGAAGATAATACTTGAAGGAGATTCTAAAAAGTTAAGTAAAGTACCTGGACTTGGAAGCAAAGGAGCTCAAAAGATTATTCTTGAATTGAGAGGGAAAGTAGATTTTGACAAAGATGGGAAGATTTCAAGTGCAAAAAGTCGGGATTTAAAGAATGCGCTGAAGGTTTTAGGATATGCAGGAGAGATGTTAAATGAAAAAGTAGATTTAGGAGAAAAGATTCTTGGCAAGGATGAAGACATAGAGATCGAAGATTTAATTAAGAGAGTATTATCTGAATAATGATACAATCAAGTTTTGTTAGTGAAAATATTGAGAAGGTAGAGAAGGTCTCTAAGAAAAAAGATGCTCAATTAGAGCAGAAAATTAGACCAAGCAGATTAGAAGAAATTATTGGAAGAAAACAAGAGAAAAGAACTCTTCTCATGATGATAGAATCTGCCAAAAAAAGGAAGGAAGTTATAGACCACATTTTGTTCTATGGCCCTCCAGGATTAGGGAAAACAACATTCGCAATGGCTATTGCCAATGAGATAGGATGCAATATTAGAATAACTTCTGGTCCAGCAGTAGAAAGACAGGGAGATTTGGCTGCCATATTAACAGGTCTGAAGGCAAACGATGTCCTCTTTATAGATGAAATCCATAGATTATCTAGAGTGGTAGAGGAGATTCTTTACCCAGCGATGGAAGATGGAGTTTTAGATATTGTAATGGGGAAGGGTCCTTCTGCAAAAACCATACGATTGAATTTAGAGCCCTTTACATTAATAGGCGCAACCACGCAGATAGGGAAGATTAGCTCTCCAATGAGAGAGAGATTTGGTTTAGTTCAGAGACTGGATTTTTTTAGTGATGAAGATATGGTTTCAATTCTTCAAAGAGCTGCAAAACTTTGGAATATAAAAATAGAGGAGGGGGCTCTTGGAAAACTTGCCAGATCATCAAGAGGTACTGCTAGAATTGGTTTGAGACTACTTAAGAGAGCTAGAGATTTTTCAGAAAGTAAAAATGCAAGAACAATTACAGAGAAGATAGTGGAAGATACTCAAAAACTTCTTGGTATAGATGAAAAAGGTCTGGAAGATATAGATAGGGAAATATTGAAATGTATAACGCTAAGTTTTAATGGTGGCCCTGTTGGGCTTTCAACGTTAGCAGCATCTATCTCCGAAGATGTAACGACACTTTCTGAGGTATACGAGCCATATCTGATGAAATGTGGTTTAATAAAAAGAACTTCGAGAGGAAGAGTCTTAACGGAGAAAGGTTTAAAATATATAGAAGGAATAATATATGGAAAGAGCTAACTCAAGTTCAGATATAGAGAAAAGAGGAAAACTTCTTCTTCTTGCTGGATTGATAGCTGTGGCAATGTTTTTGAACAAGATCTTGCAAAAAGAAACTTCTGTTGAAATTCCGAGAATATATCTTAATGGTGCACTGTATTTTGCTATATCTTTTGTGGGTCTCCTATGGTCTTTTAATTTCCAAATTAAATCAAAATCTATTCTTTATATTATTCAGGCAGCACTCTTTGTATTTTCTGAAGCTATATTCATAGAGTTCTTCTTTTTTCAGAAATTCAACAGACTCTACGAAGCTCTCATACTTCTAATTCTTTTAACTCTTGTCTTCGTTGGTAACTATGTTGCCTTTTTGATGGCCAATGTCTTTAATGTTGGGCTTTTTAAAAACATACCCTTGATACATGTAGGGAGAACATCTTCGTATCTTCTTTCTTTGCTTACGATTTACTTTGTGACATTTAGTTTCCTCTCAAGCAACTTACCGATATATCTTCTCTTACCTCTTATTATTGTTGCCTATGCAATTGTTGTATATGTTCACTATTTAAATATTGGAATAGGGGGAGGAGATCAGATATGGAAAACTATATTAACCGGTCTAGTTGTTTTAACTCTTTTCTTCGGTGTCTTCTTGACTGGAAATTCCCATGAGATAGTTTCTTTCGTTCCTGTAGTAGGGTACTTTCTGTGTGTTAGTGTAGTAAGCCAGAGTGACATTGAATACAAGGAACGGAATGTATTCCTCTCTCTGATATCTCTTGCGATATTTTTCTTTATTGCAGTTTTCATTAATCTTCTTGGCTAGAAATAGTGCATATGTTTCATAGAATAGGGGTGGGGGACCTAAGGACCTGTAGTGTGTAATGGCCTGTAGTAATATCACTGTGGATAACTGTTTGCTAATCTCTCTCATTTTAAAAATAATCAATAGAATAAAATAGGGAATAAGAATCTAGAGATTCTGGAATATTTAATTGTTTGTACAGATGTAATAGATACCCTTCCCCTGTTGATAATAATGTGTTACAATTTGACTATAAGTAACCGAGTATAATGTCCCTTATATGCGGTGACGATATTGTAAGAAGCAAAGAGTTGGTTCCTGTAGCTTACTTTAAACAATCGATAATGATGATCAAATACATCTATAGCCTCTGTCTAATATCCCATTCCCTCTCTTTACATTACTTGATTCTTACCTTCTTTGAAAATTTTACTACCCCTACCCTGATTACTTAAATTTTAATTTGTAGTAACATTTAATTATGAAAGACACATTTCCAAAACTACCAGATCAGGACGATTTCCTTTTGAATCTACAGAACAGTAACTACAGTATGCAAACGATATATAACTATGCACGAGATCTTTGTATATTTGCTGTATATCTCTATTTCATAAACGTAGATTTCAAGAATGTAACCAAAAGAGACATATCAAACTACAAGGGATACCTAAGAGCTGGTGAACACCTTAAGGATTTAGACAAAATTAGGGGTAAAACATTAAAAAGCGTTGGTATATCAACAGAAGATAAGGGCAAGGCTTCTAGGGGCGATTTAAAGGCCGGTAACGACTTGGGTGGTATGAATACACCTCTAGGTGGCTCTGAAAAAGAGAAAAAAGACACAGGAGTCTTTGAAACAGATTTTTTGGGGGAGGTTTACAGTAAGGTTTATGGTGGTCTTGGAATTTATGGAAAACCAATGAATGCAAACGCAAGAAAAAATAATGGTTTGGATTTTAATAGCATAAACAGAATGCTTTCATCTTTGCGATCATATTTGAAATTTAGAATATCTTGGGATCTAGATTTTCCTCTTGCACCAGATGCAATTGAAATGTCCAAGAGTGACAAGCGTGTAAAGAAAGTTGCATCACTCAAAGATTTAACAAGGTTGATAGAAGCTCCTATGGAATTTGAGAAGGATGAAAAGGTAGCTATACGTAATCGTTGTATGCTGGAAGTGCTTTTTGCAACAGGTCTTCGTATATCTGAACTGATTGGTTTGGATATTGAGAAGATAAATAGTGAGGGTAAGATGTATATCGTTGGTAAGGGAAAGAAGGAACGAGCAGTATTTTTAACAGGTAGATCTCTAGATTGGTTAAACAAATATTTAAGGGTAAGGTTGAAATATGCTTTCACGGACAGGGATGAGAAAAACCAGCCTGTAGAGATGGATGTTTTAATCAAGGAAAAAGAAAATACGGAGCGTGAAACATATTCTGATAATGATGTAAATTTAGAGATGTTTGACAAGGGAAACAGGAAATATATTGAGATGGTAGAGGGATATAGGAAGAGTGGATATTTAAAAAAATTCGACTCCCCTGCCCTTTTCATACCTTTCTCTGGTGGTAGAGCCGGAAAACCAGACGCGAGAATATCTACAAATTATTTTCAAGAGAAGATAGCGGAATACAGGAGAAAACTAGGTATACAGATACCTACATCTGCGCATAGCTTAAGACATGGTTATGCTACATATATGGCTGAGGATGGTGCAAGTCCAGTAGCACTACAAGCACTACTTGGTCATGAGAGTTTAAATACAACTTCTAGATATGTACATGCAAGTGAGAAATTTGCAGAGGATACTGTTAAGAAGAATCATCCATTGAAGTAGAAGAACTACTACATCATATCTACAACCTTTTGTACATCAGGATTACCCTCTTGTGCTTTTATTGTTGCTACTGCACTAGGATCTCCTGTCTGATATCTATTGTATAGATCTTTGGCATTCTTCGTAGCTTCTAATGTTTGTTTCAGATGGTTTAGGAGCATTTCATTTTTCTTGTTTTCTGCTTCTTGTCCATATGCCTTTTCGAAGATTAAAGATATCCTAGATATTGCTTCTTCAGGAGTTGTTACAGGTTTATCTACTTCTTGTGCGACCATTTCTAATGTGGTGTCATCTACCGTTTCGCCAAGATCATCTATAGCCATTTGCAATATCTCTTCTGAAGCAAGATCCATAAGTTGATTCAATTTTGTATCATCAAATCCAATTGCTTTCAATTCATTTTTAACATTCTCAATTTCGGCTGTGTAATCCATTTGTGTATTTATTTAAATTAAGTTATTTGCCAATTGCTGTTAGCAATTTCTGTGCACCATCGGTGTTCATACTTCTTAGAGTTTCAATTAGCTCAGGGTTTGTATTACCAGCTCTAATGGCATTCCAATACTCTGTAAGTAGTCTATGTTTGTCGTATGTTGTTAGGTTTGAAAGTAATTGATCGGTTATGTTGTTTGAGGCAAAATCTTGTCCGAGTTGGCTAGCTGCCATCTCTGATTGTCCGCCTGCATAATTAGCGAAGTTTTCTGCGCCACCTGCTAATGTGCTTTGTCCAGGACCTCCAGCTGCATTACCATCCCATGCACTTCCAGGAAGATCTACTCTACCATCGTGTATGAATGAGTTTCCGGGATATGTTTCAGTTGATGCTGGAAGTGGAGCCTCTCCTGCTGGGACTTCTGGTTGAATTTGTTCAGTATTTATATTCCCTAAACTTCCTTCTGCACCTCCAGGGATTCCTGTTGGGACTTCTGGTCTGTTCCAAATTAATCCATGGCCACCCATTGCTGCATGGCTAATGAAGTTTGCGATACCAGCTCCTATAGCTGCGCCTGTAGCAAACTTAGTTACATGTTGAACAATGTTTTGAATCTTTTTTAGATTTGTTTCTCTTTTTAGTAATCTCTCCTTTGTTGTAGGATCAAGAGTAGGATTTTCTATCTGAGTTGCTAGCTTATTTAGACTTCTTCCTAAGAAGTAATTTGAAATTCTACCACCAATTGATACTACACCTGCTGCTGCAGCGACTGGTATTCCCACAGCTGTTCCTCCAAGTATTCCTGCTGCTCCACCAGCTACTACACCAGCAATTAAGGCTGCGGTTTTAAAGTCTCTTTGCTTTTTCTGGGTCTCTGGGGTTGTTGTTGTTACCTCAGGAGTTACTGTGGTTACTTCTGGCGTAACAGTAGGAGTTTTAGGTTCTAGCATTGCTTTTATCTGATCCATTTCATTTAATGCCTTCTGATCTAGATCTTTGTTTATTGTCGTATATGCTTGATCAACTTCCAATTGATCTTTTGACTTTGGTCTGTTTGGATCTAAAGCATTTTGAATTTTAAGTTCCTCAAGCATAGTTTCAATTTTATCTAATCTCGCTTTCAATTCAGTATTTTCTTCTTGAAGTTTTGCATTTTCACCATATATATCTTCATCAGAACCAAACTCTAAATCAAAGAATTCTTTTTTAGGTGTTTCTTTCTTCAATTCGTCTTGTCCTGCTAGTGCATCTGTCCCACCGAATTTCGGAGTGTTGGTCATTCTGTTGTTGTATCTATTATTATAATTATCCATTTCCATCTTGTGTCTATCCTCTGCTCTTAATTCTTCTGATGTAGTATCTATATTCCCTAAAGAATTAGTCATCTTTGGAGTTGTTTCCGCAGGTCCATAATCTGGATTCTTTCTGTTATCTGGGTTTCTGTAATCCTTGTCATTGAAAGATTGCCCCGGAGCAGTTGGTAAACTAGGTCTATCTCCTCCCATACTTTTGTATTTTGGATTTCCTTCTCCATGTGGTGGCTGTTGTAGAACCGTGTTAGGGCCCTTTGTTATGAGGTCTGCTCCCTCCTGATCCATTATGTTTAGCTTCATCCCATTATCTGCTGTGTAGACCTCTGCCTTATTTTCCTGAGTATAATTATCACTGTTTTGGATATTCGAGACAAGATCTTGATTGTTATTATCCTCGCTCATATGTTTATGTATTTAGGTTATATTATTGGTTTACCTATTCTAAACATGGAGTTATAAATAGGCAGATTTATACATAATCAGAATATAATGGAGATGTCTTGAAGTCAAGGAATTGAGTGAATTTAGACTCTTAAAGAAGGAATAGATTTCTCGTTTTGAGAAAATATCTTCTTTTGTGTATTAAAATATACAATCTCTTTTAATGCTTCAAACCCATGTTTAAACCATCTCATCTTCTTCCCATCCTCTTGTCCTCTTGGTTTGTAATATATATCTAATTGTTTAAGATTTAATTTCTTACCATCTTCTTTTCTCCAATTAGCAAACTTTGCTGTAACCTCAGGTTCTATACCAAAGTTTGTAGTAGATTCTAAAGTAGATATTAACTCTCTAAAAATGTCTCCCTTTGCCATCTTGTAACAGGTCTCCATATCTTTAACAATTAATCCCTTACCGTAGGTAAAGATATTGGAAAGTAATGTTACAAATTTGTTTCCTAAGTAATGGGTTGGATTTATGAAGATGTTTTCACTATTGAATCTGTTACCATATATTACATCTGTGTTTGGATACTGTAGGAAAGTTTCAACAAAAGTTGAGAGATCGTTTGGGTTGTACTCCAAGTCAGCATCCTGAACTACTACTAGGTCTCCAGTGGTATGTAGAATTCCATGCTTTACACTTTGTGATTTCCCTAAATTGATTTCGTTCGCCAATAGTTTAAATTGTGCATATCTCTTGTTTTTTCTAATGTAGCTCTCAAGAAGAGTTTTTGTTCCATCTGTTGAACAGTCGTTGACAATTACGATCTCTTTTTTGATATCTCTTGGTAATTTTACTTCTACAACCTTCTCAAGCAAGGAGAGTATGGATCTTTCTTCATTGAATGCAGGGATAACTATTGAGAGTGTTGAAAGAGATTCGGCCTTTAGATGCTCTGGGTAGAGATATCTGTAGTAATTCTTTACCATTGTGTTGTTGTTAAACTTGCTGTTTGTATTTTTAACAATCTGCTTTATGGTCTCTGTATTAGAGCAATTAGATATTGCATCCTCAATCTTATTTGCAAGATCAAAACTGTTTCCTCTCTTGAATACATAACCTGAAGTACCAATCTCTTTGGCGATTTCTTTGTTACTTGGAGCATCAGAAATTACTGGGATATTTCCAAAAGCAGAGGCTTCAAGGATACCAAGGGAAAGACCTTCACTCAAAGATGAGTTAATGTATATTCTAGATTTCTTTAATAGTCTGAAGAGATCTTCCTGCTTTATGAACTCAGGTAATATCTCAACATTCTTTGGAAGTAATTTATGTTCTTTTAGTGCATTCCCCTCCCCTATGAGTACAAATTTCCAGTTTGGATATTTGTTTGCTATCTTTTTGTATGCTCTCAGAGCTGTACTTGGATCTTTAACCTCTATCCATTTTGCTGCCCATATTACAAGGTTTTCTTTTTTAGAGATAGAGTTCTTAATTTCTTTGCCATTGTAGCCATTGTATATTACGTTTATGAAGGATTGGTCTGTACCAAATGTATTAGATACCCATTTTTTTCCGGCTTTAGAGACAGTTATGATATTTGTTGCAAATTTATGGACTAGTGAGAAAATATTTCTGTCTGCCCATTGTGCTAATCTATTTGTTAATGCAGATTTAAAGTATACGGGTCCTGCATTGTGTTCAACTACAGTGTACTGATGACTGATTAAGATACAAAGAATTGCTGTAATTAAACTACTTGTGAGATGTCTACTATGTACTACTACCTGTGCATTTGGATTCTCTTGAAGTAATTTGAGTGTATACAGGATAAATCTAATACCAAATATTGGGTATGTGCCATTAAAAATGTTTAAGACAGGGAAACTTTCAGCTTGAAAACCATTTATAGTACTAGACTTTCTTTTATTAGAGCCATAGAGAGCTATACTGTTTAATCCTTTTTTCTGTAATCCGGAAATCAAGTTGAAAGCCATATTCTCTAAACCACCCACTCGTGGATAGAAGTAATGGGATATGGATATAAAGTCGTATTCTTTTTTGTTTTTCAAAAAAAGTTCTTTCATTTAAAAAGGCTTTAATTAAAAGGGTTTCTATTGCTAGAAACTAGTTAATTATACCACGAAATAGCCCTATAGTAAAACACGCTTGGAAGGTCGCCCTACTCTCTTGAGAAGAGAATATTGTTAGAATCTGAATATATAATATGGAAGCCTTTCTTTGAAAGAAGATCTATTAGTTCTGAATTAGACACCCCATAATTATTATCGATTTCATAATCATACATATTGTTTAACCAAGCTACATTCTGAGGGTTAATATCTCTTGAGGCAGATTCAATCCTAGATGTGTAAAGGAAGCAGAATCTGTTACTTATCTCGTCTTGTACTATCATTTCTTCATATGTTTTGTCATTTGGGTTACTTCCAAAAGCAATCATGCTTTTTCTTGTATCTAGGCTTTGGTACTGCCCCTCTGCAGTTTCAAACAGAGTCATGCCTCTAACCATGAGCTGAGTGTATGGATCAGAAACAATCTGGCATGTTAGAGCTTTCTTTTGTGTGAGGAAATGAATTAAAGAGGTGTCATCTTCTGTAATACCAGAAACAATTCCTGTGTTTTGTGTGTAGAAAGTAAGGTAGCTTTTGAAATTTGTAATGTAGAAAGGAATTGAAGAAAGGAGAAGTATGAAGATCAGAACTTTTAAAATCCACTTCTTGAACTTTAAACTATTAATTGCATATATCAATAGAAATGACATGAACAGAGAAATCCCAATAAGGAACTTACTGGCATATGTCGGAGCCAAAAAGAAGAACATCAAGCAGATGGAAACATATGTTATGGAATAGTAAGCAAAGGGGATGGATTTCTTCTTAATAAATATGTAGATAGTGCAGATTATGAAAAATATAATTAGGAAGCCATACTGTGTGAACAAGAAGGAGAGGTTCTGTGGAAAGTAATAGTTTGAAAAACTTCCGAGCATCCCTACCTCAGATAATTGGAAAAATTTCTCAATGCTAAAACCACGAATATTTGCAAGTAAAGCTACAATTAATCCAAGAACAGATATCATAGATATAACCTTAAGGGTCTTACTATCTTTTTTCAATCTTTTTTGGAAGAGGTAGTAAATCAATGCGAATACAGCAAATATTGGTCCAAATATGAAATGGTTGGCTAGTAGAATTGGAATTGCAAATAGAAGTGATGCTAGATTCAATTTCTTTTCGGAAAGAAGATTTAGGAAAAGGAAAAGTGTAAATGTCTGGGGAATAATAAATGCAAAGGAATATGCTCCTGCCTCAAATACGGTAATAGCTATTAGTATGCCAAGTAGAATGAGAGTTTTACTTTTGAAATATCTGCTTAAAATCTTTGCTATTAAAACAGCAAATGATGCAATTAGAGAGAAGTTAAAGATTGTAGATGCTATTCCGGAATTAAGATTGAAGCCAGTTGTTACAAATGCTTGTATAGAATGAAAGTATGTTGTATATCCCAACTTCTGGAAAAGATTTGAACATTGGTTTGGGGTTATACATAACTGCCCACTGGTCATCTCGTTGGCAACTGCATTGTGCTGAAGGAAGTCTGTACTAAGTAGCGCATCTGTCTTGATACCAAGTGATGCGTACACTCCAATAAGAAGTGCAAAGGTCCCGAGGTATATAACGAGAGATCTTTTAATGTTGGCGTAATTTTGAATATCTCTTTTGAATAGCAAGAATATTAGTGAAAAGGTAGAAAACGTAAGGAAGAGGTATGCAAATGCTCTGTAGAGTATTTGAGGTTCAATGTTGAACTGTTTGGAAAGGAAGTAAATCAGGAGGTAGCTAAGAGGATATATTAGTGTGGCTAGTATATATCCAATTCCAAAGTATGATTTTTTTGTAATTAATTTTGATATTATCGCGGGTAGTATGAATATTGAAGATGTGGCTATTATTGCAAAAACTAAATCGTCAGATAGTCCGACAGTCTGTTTGAAGAAAATGAAATAAAGACAATATATGTAACTTGCAATGATTAATGTTGTTATTAATATCCTCTTCCTCATAATCCTTTACACTGTACTGAAATATTAAGAATATCCTCAATCTCCCCTACTTCACTTAGTTTGTAGGAGATAGATAATGTGGCTGTCTTCTGGTCATATATTAATTCTCCGTTTTCAGAAGATACTTGGATATCGCATCCATCTTGTGTATATGTATTGTTCAAGAATTCCCCGTATTTGGAAAATGAAATTCTAGATATGTAATAATCATGTAGTGTAGGATTTTGTATTTTTACAGATCTTTTAATTTCTAGAGTATCTTTTTCTCTTGTAACGATATCTGTCTTTGCAAGGGTATTGTTTACTGTTTTAGCAGTATATGTAGGATATATATATCCTATGTTGTATCCAGATTTGGTGTACTCAAGTAAATCGTTCTCGAATATGTATGTAGGGTTATTATCTTTGGTAAGGGTATCTTGTTGGTTATTTATCTCAAACCATATCTTGTTTGGTATGGTTACAACTAGGGAGTTGTTTATATATTCATATATGTAAGGTGTTCTAAATATTCTTGATCCGTAGAGCAAAGATATCCCAAGGGAGAATAAAGCAAAGATTAGAAAGAATATTTTAAGTAGTTTTCTCATATTTAAATATATGGGATATGTGTATAAAAGAAAAGGGCACCCAAATTATTTTTTTCGACTGTTAAGTCAATTGAATAATCCTCTGTTAAGAGGGGGTGCCCTAATCATATGGTGCTTTGGTTGTGGCTAGTTGCCTATGTGAAGTATTTCTACCTCGTTTAGGGTAAATCCGGGGATATGTGGTCTCACTGAGTCTTGAATCTCGGTGATAATCTGGCTTTTGACCTGATCATTCCACACACCTGTGTAGCCGTTGTAGTAGATCAATTGAAGATCTTCGACTTGGATATTCTCCCCGATTAGGAAAACGACTTTCGCATTCCCATCGGAATCCGGATCATTGTGGCAGGCGATGATATTGAATTGCTTCATATCAGGCCAGCGATCCTTTTCAGTCGCAGATGACCAATAGGCTAAGTGAGCAAGCTCACTTTCTTCTACCAACGGAGCAACAACAACGGGTGCATTGGCGTTCGCGTCTGTAGCGGCACTGTTAGTTCCCCAACCCAAAAGGTGGGATAAGCCAAACAGAGCGAAACCAAGAAGAAGAATCAATCCGATGATTCCCAAGATTTTCCAGACATTATTTTCTGGTTCGCTGGTAACAACGGTTTGATTTCCTGGCTGAGTAACTGGGACGGCGGCAGAGGTTTTAGCCTTTGCTGGGGTAACAGTAGACGAGGCAACTGGTTTCGCAGTAGCTTTGTCATTCAGCTTGATACGGATATTCAATTCATTTAAATCTTTCTCTGTGATTTCCATTTTCTTTCTCCTTTTTCCTTTATGAGTGAATTTTTAGTTTCAGTATAAGGTCGCCACAACCATACCTTATTTACTACATATTTCTATATAAGAAATAAGGTAAGGTTGTAACTAAAAGAGAAAATTATTTGCCATAACCTTCCATATGATACTTGTATAAATATGGATTATATAAATCACATAATACAAGTTATTTTAAAGAACTTTGTTTCTTTTAAAAGAAACATTCTAGAGATTAAAATAATCGCTATATATGAATCTTTTAAATGATTGGAAATGTTTTAAAGAGCAAGTTTTAAATTGTATTAATATAATTTATTAAATTAATTCAATACTGTAGGGCAATGTAAAACAGTGCCCCACTCTATTGACCAAAAGCTACTGTGCTTTTGTTTTACTCTTTAGATATTTACCCTCTAACATCAAACCTATTCCTAAACCAAAAACGATTAATGCTACACCAGCAAATATACTCTTGTTATCTAGGATAAAAGAGGTATCTACAGGTGTATGTCCATAACCATCAGCTAAGATAGAAGATGTGTTAAGAAGTACAAAACCTAAAGAAGTTGCCAATACTGAAAATATGTTTTTCATAATTGACATTAATAAATTTATTAAAGAACTAAGAGAATTATACTATAAGCTATTTCGAATATCAATATATGGGTATGGGAGGGCTGTATGCCCTAAACTGGTTCTCCGTTGATGGAGACGAGGTTTGCGAATCTAAATATACGGATTGGAGAGTTATAATACTTACAAGTATATAGGATAAGATCTGCATCAATATCTTTTATGTATTTATTTTCATCAGTTTTAAAAATTTGATATACATACTCTCTTTGATTCCATATTATTACAACCTTATCTCCTATTTTTGTGTTTGGAAGATTAAAGAAAGATATCTTGTTTCTGTACTCAGTAGTCCATGAAGAGTATCCAAATCTGTGAGAAGCTATGATTATGGATTTAGTAGTTTCTTTAAGATAGTTCTGTTCTGGATTTGCATAGTTGTAAACTATCCATGGTCCCTTATCTAATGCCTTGAGGGGATCTTTCCCTGTTATTATCTTTGCTTTTACACCAATCTTTGGGATTATGAGTGTATTTGTTTCTGTAAGGGAAGAATCTTTCTCAGGGAGAGTTATCTCTGGATGTGTTGGAGGTTGCTCTGTGCTATCATCTTTTTTTTCTGTAACGGGAGCTTGTAAAGTCTCTGCCTCTACTTCAGGTGAACTGATATTTAGTTTGTTGAATATGTATGGAAGCTGTGGATATGCAAGAAGAGAAAGAGATGCAAAGGTTAGAATAGCTCCTACGATGATATATATGTTCCCAGTTGTATTTATTATCTTTTCTCTTTTCATCTCTACAGATTTTTATTTCTTAAAAACTCTTCTAATATCATACCACGGTTTATCATCTCCAAAGCATTCGTTTTTCCTATATATCTGTAATGCCAACTTTCATAACTAAATCCAGTTACGCGCTCATATCCATAAGGAAAACTAATAACAAAACCATACTTATATGCATTCTTCTGTAACCAGGCACTTGCTTTGGTGGTGCTAAATCTTGTCCCAATGTTGTCACTTACCTCCTTGCTACTAAAATCTACTGCAGTTCCAAGCTGATGTTGACTATGCCCTGCCCTTGCAGATATTCTGTCTGCTGCATCTACATTACCACTGTTATACTGTACCCAGTAATTGTATGTTGTCACTTGGGTTGTATATGATCGGTAGCCAGATACTATGCTTAAGTCTATGCCATCTGCTTTTGAGGCGTTCACTAGATCTCGTAAATCGTTAATTAATATATTTCTGACATAGAAATTATCTCCATTTCGAATTCCAGAATTACTTGCTTTTACTAAGTCTGTTGGAGCGTATGTAGATGGTAGTCTATATCCTTTGTTTACGTGTACCAAAAGGTCATCTCCATTTCTTTTAACTGTTTTGATATCTTTTGGATATGTCCACCAGTTAACTGTTGGCGTGTAACTAGAATATGTTTTTGGATTTATACTTTCTTTAACATCATTTACCTCTATGGTATTGGATGTCTTAATATTGTTATTCTCTATTTCATTTGTATCTTGGAGATCTATTGTTACTACATTAAGAGAGAGAACAAATGATGAGATATATATCCATATGTTTGAAAAGAATTCTGTCATAACAAGATATTTTAACATAAAAAGAGCTATTGGATATAGCTATCCAGATGACATTTACTACAAGAACAAGCTATGTCTTTCTAGGTCAAGAAATATAAATTGAGAGATTGTAATATCTAAATACTAAATTATTCTCCCTCATATATGCTAACAAAAGAAGATTTAAAGGCCATAGAGAAGATACTTTCTCCAAGGTTTGATGCGTTGGACAAGAGAATGGACAAACTAGATGAAAGGATGGACAAACTAGAGAAAAGGATGGACAAACTGGAGGAGAAGATGGTTGAATTAGAGGAGAAGTTGAATTTGCTTGAAGAGAGGCTAGAAAAGATATACGTAGAGTTGGATAGAAGAATATGTAGTATTGTAGATACTGTTGGAGAAATTAATGCTACATTACAGGGGTTAGCTTTGCTTGATGCAAATAGCAGAGGAGATATTAAAAGACAGGATGGAAATATACAGGAGGTCTACAAGATGAGTATTGAAGTAAATGACAGATTAGATGCTATTGAAAAACATCTAGATACTAAATATGATCCAGTAAGTAGAAGCCTTATGGATAAATCTAAAATAGATTATGAAAGGAAGAGACTTAAAGTATAGCTACTGTAGCTACACTATCATCTCCATTCATGTTCATTAGTTTTACACCGGATGTTTGTCTTCCAAGCGTTGGAACTGCTTTGAGCTCTGATCTAATAACTTTTGCTTTCTGAGAGATAACAACGATCTCTTCTTCTTCCTTTTCAATTATTCTTGCTGAAGCTATTCTTCCAGTCTTAGGTGTTACTCTGAATGTGAACACCCCTGTTCCACCTCTCTTTTGTAGAGGATATTCTTTGAGTGTTGTCATCTTTCCATATCCATTGTCTGAGAGAGTTAGTAACTTCTCTTTGTCATCTTTAATTATTCCCATACCTACTACATAGTCTGTTGGATTTTTAAATTTGATTGCTGTTACTCCCTTCGTACTTCTTCCCATAGGTCTAACGTCAGACTCTTTGAATCTAACAGATTTCCCATCTGCCGTAACAATTACCACATCGTTGTTTCCTGTTGTTGGTTTTACCCATGTAAGCTGATCTCCATCTTCAAGCTTGATTGCGGTCAATCCATTAGATCTGATTTTTTTATACTCCTCGAGAGATGTTTTCTTTATTATTCCCTTTTCTGTTGCCATGAGGAAGTATGAGTAGTTGATGTTTTCGCCACTCTCAGCCTTTTCTGTTATTGTTCCGTTTGGATTTCTAGTTAATACAGAATTAATTATTTCATTTTGTTCTAACTGTACAAGATTGACCAAAGGAAGACCTTTTGCTGTTCTTCCATATTCAGGAATTTCAAATATTCTAATGTTGAAAACTCTACCTCTGTTTGTAAACAGAAGAAGCTCGTCATGAGTATTGCAAAGAAATGCGTGCTCTATGAAGTCACCTTCTTTGGTTTCACCACCTGAGACACCTTTTCCACCTCTTCTTTGAGATTTGTATGTATCTGGTGTTAAGCGCTTAATATATCCAGAATGTGTTATTGTAACTAACATTTCTTCATTTGCAATCATATCTTCCTCGGATATTTCATTTACCTGCCCTTTAACAACTTTTGTTTTTCTATCATCACCATACTTCTCTTTTATTTCTTCTAAATCTTGAGAAATAATTTCTAATATTCTATCTTGATTTTCCAATACTGTATTGTATTCTTTAATATTTTCCTGGAGTTCTTTATATTCATTCTGCAATTTCATTCTCTCAAGGGCAGCCAATCTTCTAAGTTGCATGTCTAGGATTGCCTGAGCTTGAACTTCTGTGAATTTGAAGTTATCCATAAGATTTGTTTTTGCAGTCTCCTGAGTTTTAGAACCACGGATGGTTGCAATTACCTCATCTAACATATCTAGCGCTTTAAGTAGTCCTTCGAGTATGTGAGCTCTAAATCTTGCCTCTGCTAAGTCAAATTCATATCTTCGAATTGTAACTGTCAATCTAAAGGAGAGGAACAATTCCAAGATTCTCTTCAGAGGTAATGTTTTTGGTTCTTGCTCTACCAATGCAATCATGTTTGCATTAAAGACTTTTTGCATCTCTGTATATTTGTAGAGCTTGTTGAGAACTGCTTTCGGTTGTGCATCTCTCTTAAGAACTACAACTACTCTCATTCCTTCCCTATTCGATTCATCTCGTATATCTGCAATGCCATCAATTTTTTTGTCTTTAACAAGCTCTGCGAACTTTTCTATCATGTGTGCTTTGTTAACTTGGAATGGTATTTCTGTGATGATGATGTTGAATCTTCCCTGTTTACCCTCTACGATTGAAGCTTTTGCTCTTTGAAGAATTCGTCCTCTTCCAGTAGCGTATGCGTTTAGGATTTCTTTCTGGTCGTAAATGATTCCTCCCGTTGGGAAATCTGGTCCAGGGATTATTTCTATTAAGTCTAGCGGAGTAATATCTGACTTGAACTCAGGATACAGTACTGATTTTTCTTCAGCTATTTTCTCTCTTAGTTCTTCAATGTTTTTTGCAAGTTCAGGATCTGCAAGATCTACATAGTTTTCTAAATAATTCTCTGGTTTGGGGTTTAAGGTCTGTGGGATTACTTCCTTTGCCTCCTTTGCTTTTCTTAATTCATTATATATGCCTTGTCCTTCCCATTTGTTGCCTCTTTTAATCATGTCCTGAAGTGCAGTGATTAATTCTCGTAGGTTATGTGGTGGCATTTTCGTAGCCATACCTACTGCAATACCGTCGGTACCATTTGCTAGTACATTTGGAAACAGGGCTGGAAGTACAGTTGGTTCTAATCTTGTACCGTCATAGTTTTGTGTAAATGTTACAGTACCTTTATTTAGATCTCTCAGAAGCTCTATGGTAATCTTTCCCATTCTTGCCTCTGTGTATCTCATTGCTGCTGCTCCATCTCCATCGATTGAACCGAAGTTCCCCTGTCCATCTATGAGGACATATCTTGTAGAAAAATCTTGTGCTAATTTTACAAGGGTTGGATATACCACAGATTCACCGTGAGGGTGGTAGTTACCGGAGGTGTCTCCTGCAATTTTTGCACATTTTCTGTAATGTGCAGTAGGTGTTAGTGCAAGGTCATTCATAGCTACAAGTATTCTTCGTTGAGATGGCTTAAGACCATCTTTTACTTCTGGAAGTGCTCTGGAGACTATTACTGACATAGAGTAATCTAGGTAATTGCTTTTCATCTCGTCTACAATAGATCTTTGCACAACCTGTCCAGGTTTAAAGGAAAGATTGAAATCTATCTCGTTGGTTTCTTCTTTTTTATTTTCTATTTCGTCTGGCATTGTTAGTAGTTATTAAATTGCACTATCTTGTAAATCTTCTTTTACATTTTGCATTACCAATATTGGATCTTGTACATATTCAGATAAAATATTGTAGGTTTGTTGAGTAATCTTTTCGAAACCTTCCACATCTTCTGTTGTTATATCTACGAAAAAGATTCTTTGATTTTCTTTATCTAGGACATTTGCTCTTAGTAACTTCTCTGAATCACGGCCTTCAAGGAAAATGCCTTGATCAGTTTTAAGCTCTTCTTTGACAATTTCCTTCAAATCTTCGTTTGGATCTTCCATGATGGCTGCAAATATTGCTGAATGATATTTTGTTAACTCTGAAGCAAGCCGCATGTTTAATAATTGTTTAAACTCTGCAGATTCTGTCGTGCTCACATCATTTACGTCTTTCATACCCGAAAATATATTACTCATTGTAAAATATATAAAAATTAAATATCTAATATCGCCTTCTTGGCATACATCTGTATAAATCTTCTTCTTGGAGGAACTTCGTTACCCATTAGCATCTCGAATGTTTTTTCCACTTCCTCTTCGTCTTGTATCTCAACTCTCTTTAGAACTCTTGTCTCAGGACTCATGGTAGTCTCCCATAGCTGTTCTGGATTCATTTCTCCTAGTCCTTTAAATCTATTCTCTACAGGTACTTTTCCTTCACTTTTTGCTTCTTTAACAAAAGCTTCTTTTTCTGCATCATTTAAGAAATAATATTTCTTTTTACCAATTTCAACCTTGTGAAGTGGTGGCTGTGCTACATATACATAACCCTGTTCTATTAAAGGTCTAAAGAATCTAAATAATAATGTCAAAACCAACGTTGTGATATGTAATCCATCAACATCAGCATCACTCATAATAACTATTTTATGGTATCTAAGTTTTAAAACATTTAAAGTATCCCCTATTCCAACACCTAATGCAGTAGTTATATCGTTAAATTCGTTGTTGGAAAGGACTCTATCTACTCTGTATTTTTGTGTATTCATAATCTTACCTCTAAGCGGAAGAATTGCTTGTGTGTGTCTATCCCTTCCCTGTTTTGCACTACCACCAGCAGAATCTCCCTCTACGATAAACAATTCACTCTCAGCTGGATCTTTACTAGAGCAATCTGCCAATTTTCCAGGTAGACTTGTACTTTCAAGAACACCTTTACGAATAACAGCATCTCGTGCTGCTTTTGCAGCTGCTTTTGCCTTGTTTGCTAATACTGCTTTTCCTATTATATTCTTACCTTCATTTGGATGCTCTTCCAAATATACCAAGAGTTCATCTCTTACTAATTTACCTACAATACTTTTAACTTCTGGATTGTTTAATTTGATTTTTGTCTGTCCTTCAAATTGAGGATCTGGAACTTTTACTGAAATAACTGCGGTTAGACCCTCTCGAACGTCGTCACCGTTAAGTGTCCCATTCAAGCCCTTAAGTAATTCTGCTTTTTGAGCATATGTATTGAATGCGCTCGTAAGAGCAGTCCTGAATCCTGCCAAATGTGTTCCACCCTCAGGATTTATGATGTTGTTTGTATAGCATCTTACATCCTCCTCCATACCGTCTGTGTACTGAAGAGATACTTCAACAAGTACACCTGCCTCTTCTTTATTCATATAGAAGGGTTCTTCCCCTATGGATTTTTCGTCAATATTTAGAAACTGTACATACGATTTAATACCATCTTCAAAGTACAAATCATATCTTGTATGTTTCTCTTCTCTTTCGTCTATTACGGAAATTCTTAATCCTGCTGTTAGATATGCGTGTTGCCTACAACTTCTTACTATTGTTTGAAAATCAAATTCTGTTTCTTGAAAAATTGTTGGATCTGGTAAAAACGTGTGCTCTGTACCTGTTTCGTTTGAATCTCCAATTCTTTTAACGGGGGCTTTTGGAACACCTCTTTCATACACCTGTTGAAAAATTCCCCCATCTCGTTTTACCGTTGTTGTCATTTGTGCTGAGAGAGCGTTTGTACACTTCATGCCTACACCGTGTAATCCCCCAGAGACTTTATATGCGCCATCGTCAAATTTACCTCCCGCATGAAGATTAGTCATAACGGTCTCTAATGTTGAGACTTTTGTTTCTGGGTGAATTGCAACAGGTATCCCTCTGGCATTATCTCTTACCGTAAGGGATCCGTCTTTATTGAAAATAACCCAGATGTTTGTGCAGTATCCAGCAATTGCCTCATCTACTGAGTTATCCAAAATCTCAGTAAATATATGATGTAGACCGTTTCTATCTGTTGATCCGATGTACATTGCTGGTCTTTTTCTTACAGCTTCCAAGCCTTTTAGTACCTGAATATTTGATGCTCCGTAGTCGCTCTTATTTGGCATTATGTTGTATAAATATGTAACTTAATTCCTAGCACAAGTATCCTATATTTTACCTTTTTTTGACAAGAATGTTAAGTATTTAGAGATATAATTAATGCCTCTAATACAAGCTTTTTGTTGCAGTTTGAATCTATTTTTTTCTTAGAATCATTTAACAAATCTAAAGCATTTTTTAATCTCTTTGGGCTCTCAATCTTACCATTTTTTATTTCAAATTCAAGTTTCTTTTTAAACACTCTTTCTAAATCATCAATTAATCCAAGAGATGCTTCCTTATCTTTAGCAACTTTCTCAACAAGTAAAAACTGTTCAACAAGATCCAGCTCAAGTATATCTGGAGTATCATTTTCAACTTTTTCCACCTCACCTTTTGCATATATCAGTTTGCCTCTGGAGATTATGGTTTGAAGAAGATTCTTTTCATTGTTTACACAAAGAATATATATTGTGTTGTCACTGCTCTCCTCTAGCGTTTTAAGAAAAGAATTTTGTGCTTGAGGAGTTAATTTGTGGCTATCTAGGATAATGGCTAACTGAGAAGAATTGTTGAAAGGTTGGTATATCATTTCATTCTGTAGTGCTTTTATCTCATCTATTCCAATGCTGTTACTTCCTCTCCCGTCGACAATATGTATATCTGGCACTGTAAAAAGGTCTTCAACATTACTGAAATCTTTACCTAAGAATTTACTTGCTAAGAGTACAAGATTGCTTTCTAGTACTTTTTTGTTGTTATTAATTAGAAGGTATGTCATATTTGATTCTATCATACATATATACATTGACTGTAGAAAGGGATTAGAATAAACTAAGAATAGTATTAGTTAAAAAACTGCCAAATGGATTCTAAGAGTTCGCTATTAAAATATTTCGAGACCAAAGGTCTAATCAAGGAAGAAGACGCAAGAAGAGTCCTTGTTGAAAGAAGCCGTTCTCCAAAGACTGAAGAAGTAATTATCAAAGAGCTTGGTCTAGTTTCTGAAGATGATCTAGCAAAAGCGAAATCAGATATTTTTGGTATCCCCTACATTGACCTTAGAGATATGGAAATCCCCGAAGGTACGATAGCGGAGGTGAATGTAGATGGTCTACAAAAGTACAGAGCAGTCCCATTTGAGCGAGGAAAGGATTTTGTGAAGATAGCTATGGAGGATCCTTTTGATGTGCAGGCTACACAGGCTCTTGAAAGAAAATATCCTCAAGGAACAAGATTGATAGTAAATATCACAACAAGAGAAAGTATTAATTCGGTACTGGACAGAAGAATTGGTGAAGTAATGAGTTCTGAAGTTACAGAGGCCCTTGAAGATGTTGATGTCCCTGTCACAGAAATTAGTGAAGATCCAAATCTATTAAGTAGCAATAACCTAAGTAATGCTCCAGTAGCGAGAATTGCAAATGCAATCCTTCAGTATGCTGCAATATCTAAAGCTTCAGATATCCATATTGAGCCAATGGAAAAAAGATTAAGGGTTAGATTTAGAATAAATGGTGTTATGACGGAGAGATTGACTCTTCCAAGAGATTTAGGTCCAGCATTAATTTCAAGAGTCAAAATTCTTGCAAATTTAAAAATTGATGAGAAAAGATTACCACAGGATGGAAGATTTCCTATCAAAGTAAATGGTTCAAAGATAGATCTTCGTGTTTCTATCATGCCAACGATTTTTGGAGAAAAAGGAGTTCTAAGATTGCTAGAATCTGAAACAGATGGAATAACACTTGAATCTACTGGTCTTCGTGGGAATGCATACAAAATATTCTTAGATAGTTTAGAAGTAACAAACGGTATTGTACTGGTTACTGGCCCTACTGGTAGTGGAAAAACTAGAACTTTGGCATGTTCGTTGATGAAGGTTAACGACCCTAAAGTAAACATTATCTCTTTAGAAAATCCAGTAGAGATTAGAGTCCCTGGTGTAACTCAGGTACAGATTAATCCTGATGCAGGACTCACATTCGCAAGTGGTTTGAGATCTGTTCTAAGACAAGACCCAGATATCGTGATGGTAGGAGAAATTCGAGACCAAGAAACTGCAGAGTTAGCTGTACAAGCCTCTCTCACTGGACACTTAGTTCTTTCCACTCTTCACACAAACAGTGCCGCTGCAGCTATCCCAAGGCTTTTAGATATGGGAATCGAGCCTTTCCTACTCTCTTCTACAATCAGGGCTGTTGTTGCACAAAGGCTTCCAAGAAAAGTATGTCAAAACTGTATAGAAGCATATCCTGCTCCACCAGAGATAGTAGAAAATATTAAAGAAATAATGTCCACTGTTAAAGGATTCAATCTTGTTGAATATCTTAAAAGAGTTGGAGCTTCCAAAGCCTCCTCAGTTGAAGGCAATAAGAATTTCTTTAGAACTCCAGAAATAGGACCAGGTGGAGAACAGATGGTATATCTTTACAGAGGAAAAGGTTGTGATAAGTGTGGAGGTTCAGGATATTCCGGAAGAATTGGTATCTTTGAAGTGTTGGATGTTACAGACAAGATAAGTAGAATGATGATGGAAAATGTCTCAGACAAAGATATTGAGAAAGTGGCACTCGAAAATGGAATGCTTACTATGACACAAGATGGTTATCTAAAGGCTTTGGAAGGTATAACCTCACTCGAAGAGGTTATGAGGGTTTCAAAAGAGTAAATTTTTGATATAAATATAATATGGAAAACCAAACTGCCCAAAATAGTAATACAAGATTTTCGTATCCAGATTTTGTTACAACGAGTCAGCCGACACAGACAATTCCAACCCCACCTACTCCAGCTAAACCAGATATCGCTGAAATTAAATATATAGCAAAACCAACGGAGATACCTGGCTTGAAAACAGGAGACTCTGATGTAGGTATTCTTCCTTCAGAAGATTCTTCACCAGCAGCATCTGTTGTTTCAACATTAAGTTCAATTGGGAAAGCTCCTGATAGTCTTAACGATATTATGCCTGATTCCAGAAAACCGAAAGCAATGGTTAGAGAACCAAAAGCTAACAACCTTGCACAGCCGATATTAAAAGAAGAGGAAATAAAAAAAGGAGCTGAGTTAATAGAACCTGCTAATGGGAAATATACGATAGAAGAACTTTTTAGTATTACAATTGGGAGAAATGCTTCAGATCTTCATCTTTCTCCTGGTTATCCTCCAATCATTAGAATAGATGGAGAATTAGAAGAAATAGGAGAAAAAATATTAACACCACAAGATACCGAGGAACTCATATTTGGAACTATAACGGATGAAAAAAAAGAATTATTGGAGGTAAATAGAGAAATCGATTATGCATATACATATGTTGAAGGTAACAATTCTAGATTTAGGGTAAATGCTTACTACTCTATGAAAAATCTCTCTGCTGCATTTAGATTAATTCCATCTCGTATTAGAACTATCGAAGAGTTACTTCTTCCACAGCTTTACCATCAATTTGCCAAGCTAAAGCAAGGTCTTGTACTTGTTACTGGCCCAACGGGACATGGAAAGAGTACAACCTTAGCCGCAATTCTTGAGGATATTAACAGAACGAGATTCTGCCATATTGTTACCATTGAAGATCCTGTTGAATATCTATTTGAAGGAAAGAGAGCATTAATTGATCAAAGAGAAATGAATGATGATACGCACTCTTGGGAGATAGCTCTTAGAAGTGCATTAAGACAAGATCCTGATGTTATTCTTGTAGGAGAAATGAGAGATTTTGAAACAATTGCAGCTGCAATAACCTTGGCAGAGACAGGGCATTTGGTATTTGCTACATTACATACCAATAGCTCTTCACAAACACTTGACCGTATAATCGATGTGTTCCCAGAGACTCAACAACAACAAGTTAGAGCACAACTATCAAATATACTACAAGCAGTTGTAGCCCAAAGACTTATACCTTTGGACAAAGGTGGAAGAAGAGCTGTGTCAGAAATCATGATTATGAACTCTGCTGTTGGTAATCTTATTAGAGAGGGGAAAACTCATCAGATAGATAATGTTATAAGAACGAGTTCAGATTTAGGTATGGTCTCCTTGGAGAAAGCTCTCGTAAATCTTGTCAGAGAGGGAGCTATAAATGTACAGAAAGCACAGGAGTATGCTGTATATCCAGAAGAAGTTTTAAGATTACTAAAAGCATAATAAATGAAAAAATTTAAATACTCTGCTAGAGATACAAGTGGAAAGATTGTTAATGGTGATATGGAAGCAAAGGATGTAGGTGCAGTTACAGATATTCTTCATGACAGAGGTTTAATCATTGTAACTATTAAAGAAGCTTTTGGTTTCGATCTTGAAAGGTTGTCAGAGATAAATATCGGTGGAGTCCCAATGAAGGAGAAAGTAATCTTTATGAGGCAGATGTCTACAATGGTCGGGGCTGGATTACCCCTTGCTAGGGCTCTTGAGATAATGGTTCAACAAACGAGTAATCCTATGTTTAAAAAAGTCTTGAAGGAAGTGCTTTCTGCTATTCAATCTGGAAAAACATTAGCTAATTCTTTTAGAGAGCAGGACGAAGTGTTTGACCCTATCACACTCAATCTTATAGAAGCAGGAGAAGAAAGTGGTAATTTAGAAACCATTCTAGAAAGACTTGCAACAGAGTTAGAAGAAAGTAAAACATTGGGAGACAAACTTAAATCTGCAATGATTTACCCAATTATTATTCTTGTCATAATTATTGTGGTTATGGTCCTAATGATGCTTGTCTTAGTCCCTTCTATGGCTACCATTTATGGTGATTTTGGTGCGGAACTTCCATTCGCAACTAGATTGCTAATGGATATGAGTACTTTCTTCACAAAGTACTGGTGGGCTATCCTTGTTATCTTTGCAATTGTTTTTATAGGAATGAAATACTATCTTGATACTGCAAAAGGTAAGAGAAATTTTGACAAGATAGTTTTAAAGATTCCAGCAATTGGGACAATCGTTTCTAAAATGCAGCTCTCTCAATTTACAAGAATATTGGCACTTCTTCTAGGAAGTGGTCTTTCAATTATTAAAGCTTTAGAATTAACGGCACAATCATTAAAAAATGAGATGTTTAGGGATACTGTAATGGTTGCAAAGGAGGAGGTAGAAAAAGGTGGAGCACTTGCTATTCCTATTGCAAGGAGTGAATACTTTCCACTATTGGTAAGTAGTATGATTGCTGTTGGAGAAGAGACGGGAGAGATTGATGCTGTATTACTAAAAGTATCTCAATACTACAAAGAGGAAGTAAATGTGGCTACGAGTAATCTCTCATCTATTCTAGAGCCTTTATTCTTAGTAATAATGGGGTTAGCAATTGGTTTCATTGCTTTGGCTGTTTATATGCCTATGTTCCAGTTGTCTTCTGCGATTGGGTAGCTATTGACATGGATTTGAAAGTTATGTAACTTATTAATAGATAAATTTATAACTGTTCCAAATATATGAGAAGGAATTTCTATGAAGCATTTACATTGGTAGAAATGCTTATCGTTATGGGTATCCTTATAATCCTTATGGCTATCGGTATCACAGCAGGTAGATTTGCTATCAATAGAGCAAACGATGTAGCACACCAGAATGCTGTAGATCAGATATACCAAGGACTTCAAGCTTACTATACTGATGAAAGAGCATTTCCAGCTCAGCAATTACCTTCTGCCTTGATTACAACACTAGATGAATATATGGATGAGGGAGTTTTCAAAGGTGGAACAGAAGCAACATTCATTTATGTTGTAGAACCAACACATTTACAATCTTTGCTAGTATGTGTAAGTCTTAGAGGCTTAGCAACAGATAACAATAGTAGAGATGATGGCGGTTACTACTGTAATGGAAATGGATTCGGAGATGATGAGATGCCTTTAACTATAACAAACAAGAATTTTGAGAACGATCCTGTAACACCTGATGCAGACTTTACCGCATTGGTTGCTTACTACACAGCAAACTCAGCAACAATCGCTGCTGATTGGGATGGAAATGCGTGGTAATGAATTAAGAATTTGAATCTTAAGCCCCTCTCACGAGGGGCTTTTCTTTTGACTGTGCTATAATCAAAAATGATCATTATCTATCTTTGTATATTTTTCTTTGGAGCTTCTCTGGCTAGCTTTCTAAACGCTACGGTATACAGGTTAGAGAAGGGATACAAATATCCAAAGATTGTTATTCTTAATTCCCATTGTGAGAAATGTAACAAACCTCTTAATTGGAAACAATTGATTCCTATCTTGGGGTACATCTTCTACAAAGGAAAATGCCCAGAATGTAAATCGATTGTAAATATCTATTATCCAATATCAGAATTAATTCTTGGAACAATCTTCCTTCTTTTCTATCTTTCTAGTATCCCCCTATTCTTCTACATAATTATCCTTTTTCTTTTTGTTCTTTCCTTTTACGATTATCTCAGTAATTCTATCCCAAAAAACCTTGTGCACATACTCATAGGAATTAGTCTTGTATTTTTTTTCTTCTTTAATTTCAATCTAGTGAATATATATCTACCATTGGTAGTTTGTGGAGTATTACTGCTAATAAATATATTTAAAAAATCTTTTGGGTTGGGAGATATACTTATTCTTTTTGGTATTGGCATATTACAACCACCTGAAGAATTTCTTGTTACATTTTGGTTGGCAATATTAATAGCACTACTCTACTCTCTACTCTTTGTAGTAAAAAAGAAGGTAGATATTAAAAAAACGAAAATCCCAATGATTCCATTCATTTTTCTTGCTTTTAGTGCATCTATTCTTTATGGAGAAGATATATATTCTCAACTTCTGAAATGGATTGGAATATGGTAGATTATTATGATATGAAACACAGATACAGAGCTTTCACACTAATTGAACTAATTGTTGTTATAGGAATTTTAATAACTCTTATGGCCATTGGATTTGCTATTGGAAGATATGCTATACAAAAAAGCCAAGACACATACCATCAAAATGCCATAAGAAATCTCTATGCAGCCTTGGTTAAATACAAGCTAGATAATAAAGAATACCCAGAGCTAGGAACTTGTAGCGGATGTATAGAGAAAGAGTTCTTTTCGTATGCTCTTGGATATAATGGAACTTCAGATCAACATATACTTGTTTCTTACCTTGAGGAAGAAGGAAGATTTGATGGGGGAACAGATGCAACATATTACTACGCTGTAGATGAATATGATCAGCAATTTGTTATCGTTTGTGTGTCTCTTGGAGGTGTAGATGATGAAAATCAAAGAGGATTTTACTGTACAGGAGATGGTATTGGGATCCTGCCAAGTGATTCGCCTATTCTTAAATCAGATATTGGTTCTTTTGAAAGTGGTGATCCTGCAGCTCTTTCTATATTAAGCCTAGATGATTCTGATTGGAGAAGAAAGGATTACTTTACTCAAAGTCAGTAGATTGATACTCCTGCTTTTCTGTGATACATTTAAGTATTGAATTAAGTATATACTGCCTTGCTTTCTACCCTCAAAAGAAAATATCCTGCATATACTCTTTTAGAGCTTCTTCTTGTACTCTCAATATTTTCGGTAATTGGAGGAATGACCTTTGCATCGTTCGATGGACTACAAAGCACAGTAAAGATGAACGAATACATGCTTAATTTGGAACAAGATGTCAGAACTATTCAACGAGAAGCTATGTTACTTGAAAGAACTCCTGGAGAAGATTGGTTGTATGGGCTTGGAATAGATTTTACAGAAACAACAACAACAGGTGTACACAAGGTTTTTAAATGGTGCTCTCCTTTCCCTGACTATGGAGATACTAAAACGAAATCAAAATTACCAGCATATGATCCAGCGATTACTCTGGGAATTGGAAGAAATGGATATCTTCCAACTGACAGAAGTATTGGAAGCTCGTCAAGTTGTAGCGGCGAAAGTCTAGCTACTCTCCCAGGATATGATACATCGATAGATTTCCCTAAATCAGAAATCACAATAGATAATACAATAGGATATCTTATATTTGAATCCATATCTGGGAGAGCATTCTTTTACAACACAGACGGAGAACTTGTAAATTACCAAGCAGATGGAAGGCAGGCAGACGTTGTTGTAAACTTCGTTCTAACAATAGATCCTCTTGGAGTCGGAAGAACGAGACAGTTCACGGTGAATAATTTGTCAGGCAAGATTTCATCCTTAGTATTATGACAAAACATATAGAAAGGAAATATGAAGCGTTGGGATTTGTGGAAGCCTTGATAGCCATAATGGTTGTCGGAGTCTCCTCTGTTGTCCTTATGCAAATAGCTGTAAATACAATGCAAGGAGTAATACAAAACGAAAAAATAGATACCATGACGCAGATTGCACTAGAAGGAGCAGAAACTGTAAAAGAAATTGCAAAGCAAGAGAAACTTACAGGTGAGGATCTTTTCCCAGATATTGCTGGATGTTATATCCCGCTGTCAGAAAGTGGAAATTTTACTTTTAAAGAGGGAATTGATGGTAATCCATTATATCTTGAGGCAGATTCAGATAGAAATGAGTATGTCTCAAATGCTAACATTAATGAAGAGTTCTTTAGAATTTACTGTTTTGAAGCTTACTCTGTAGGAGATAGGTATGTCTCTGGCAATATTATCGTTGGAGAGCTTAACTCAGAAGGGACAATAACAAAAGGAAACAATGTAAAAGATTATTCTTACTTTACTGTTGTTAATCTATGATAAATCTAAGAAAAAAGAAATACGAAGGTTTTAGTTTGGTGGAGATGTTAATAACCATTCTTATTATGGGAATGGTTATGTTGATTGCCTCTGTCACTTTGACTACTTTAATTAAAATCTCTACAGTATCTAGTAACAAAACTAGAGTAAGAAATGAAACTGAATTTGTTCTAGAGCTTGTAAGAAGGACTGTTAGGAACTCCAATCCTGCGGATGTAATGATTTACAACTCTCTTGATGCTCGAATGTATGATTCGGAAAATGATGTTGTAAGAAACAATCCTGAGATAGCAGATATATCTTCTGTTTATGCGTCTCCTTTAGACGAAAATGTCGCAGGGAACGAAATACATTTCAAACCTTATGGGTATACTAATTGGATATGCATTGGATTCTTTAGAGATATGAATCCAGAAAATGAAATGGGGTATGTTATCAAAACTTCTACACAAGACTTGTGGGGTAATGCAGAAAAATGTTTTGATGGAACAACTGAAGATTATCGTATGTACACGATAGGTTTAAATTCTGAAGATGTAGATATTAACTCATTTAATATTGCATATACAGAATCCACGGGAGGAAACTATATAATTAGATTTGATCTCTCAGCCCAACCAATTAATTGGTACTTAGCAAAAGGTGCTCCTGTAAACAGAGAGGTATTTAGGCAGGCAGTAGTTTCAACCGAAGGTATAAACTGGTAATATATATACAGTATAAATTTTTAATATTAAATTATTAACATTTGAATATGGGTAAAACAATTCTAATAGTGGAAGATGAAAAAGATTTGTTGGATTCATACAAAGAATTAATAGAGTCTGCTGGTTTTGCTAGTATTGTAGCTACAGATGGTTACCAAGGGCTAGATATTCTTTCTTCGCAATTAGGAAATATTGATCTTGTTCTTTTAGATTTAATGATGCCAGGAGTTGATGGATTGGAGGTATTGAAGGCGATGAAAACAAATAAAGAGAAATACGGAGATATCCCCGTTGTTATACTTACGAATATGACAAGTGATACAGTAATTAAAGAGGCGTTTGATCTTGGAGCTTCCTCATATTTGGTTAAGATAGACTTAGATTATGAAGGTCTTATTAAAGAAATAGAAAAGTATCTTGGCTAATACCCAATCGAATTACTTTCTGATATTATATATAAACTAATTAGTTTAAATCTGCTCAAAATATGTCAAAGTTGCCCGACCATGTTGGTATAGATTTTGGTACACATTCTGTCAAAGCTGTAGAGCTTAAGAATATTTTTTCTGAAACTCCAGAACTTGTTAATTTAGGTTCACAAATTACTCCGAAGGGAGTGATAAATAGTGAAGATAAGCTAGATCAGAAAAAACTCGCAGATGTTCTAAAAAAACTATACGACTCATCAAACATAAAGAATAAGAACACGGTAATGGCTCTTCCAGAGTTTTCTGTTTTTACAAGATTTTTAGAATTTCCAGGTGTAAAAAAGGAAGAACTTAAAGATGCAGTATATTTCGAAGCTAAGCAGTATATCCCTATGCCTCTCGAAGAAGTTCAGTTGAGTTATGTCCCAATTGGATTTAACCAAGAGAAGAACGCTCCTAGAGTGCTTCTAGTTGCAGCTCCTCTTAAGATCATAGATATTTATATAAATATTGCTACATTAGCTGGTTTGGAGCTTGTCGCTATCGAAACAGAGTCTGTAGCCATGGGTAGAGCAATGTACAAGTCTACAAAGAAGAAGAACCTTGTTATGTTAGACTTTGGAGCAAATAGTACAGATATGAGTATCCTCTCAGATGGCTATTTAGTATTCTCCCAGAGTATTGCTATTGGTTCAGACTCTCTTACTCAAGCTATAATTAACAAATTCAGTTTCGAATATCCAAGGGCAGAGGAGTTTAAAAGAAATTATGGTGTTGTAGAAAATGTTTTGGAGGGAAAGATTTACAATGTTGTCTCGCCTATTGTTGAATCTATCATGGTAGAAGTAAGAAGAGGTGTCGAGTTTTACAAAAACAAAACTCTTTCTGCATCTCCGACAGACTTTATACTTAATGGTGATGGTGCATTGCTTCCAGGTTTGCCAGGGTATGTAGCAAAGAGTCTTGGTGTAACAGCTACAGTCGCTATGCCATGGAATCCTATTAAAGTGGATAATAAATTAAAAGATATAATAGCAAAGAGTGGTCCCTCATACTCTGTAGCTATTGGTTTGGCATTAAAAGATGAATAAAGCACCAATTCAAAACAAAAAGCCTGAAGATGCTCTCCTTATAAATAAGAAGAAAGAATCTCCAGTTGAGAAAATTACTCCTCCTACTCCACCTGCTAAAGAGAATACAGGAATCAACCTTATCCCAAATCTTACAAAGGAAGAGGTTGTTAAAGAAACGAAAAAGAAGACGCTAAATATGGGGGCAGTGATTAGTCTAATGGTCTTGGTAGTAGTTTCTATTCTAGTTGTTGGTTTTAATATTATCTCTAAGATACAGCTGAATAATGAGAAAGATAAACTATATAACTATGAACAGAGATTAAGCTCTGTATCTTATAAGATAACAGGAAATAATGAAATAACGGAGAGAATCTCTCTATATAAAGATATTCAAGAAGATGCTTTTTCTCCTAGAACTGTTATCGAATATATAAATAGCATAGCTTCGAAAAGTGGAAATATTAAACTTCAATCGTTTGATTTTGGAGGTCAACTAACTTTTGACATAGATGGAGAAGCTTACAGTTATGAAGAAGTTTCGAAATTTTGGTATCTTCTCTCAAATGATAGCAAGGTTGAGAATATTGTACTTAAATCTGTTGGTAAAACTGCAGAGGGTGTTAGATTTACCTTCCAAGGAAAGTTAGTATTTAACGATTTTACATCATCAACATAATGGCAGGATTAATAAAAAAGAATGTAAAAGAAGAAAGAATAAAGAAAGAGATTGAAGCTGTAAGTGAGAAGATTCAGAAAACACGTTTGAAGTTTACTGATATTCTTGTTCCTATTTTGGTATTTATTGTTTTAATTATGCTTGCCATATTTGTTTTCATACCAATGATAAAGGGTGCTCTTGCAGTTAAGAGTGAATATAGAGATATAAAAAATAAAGAGAAACAATTAGAACAACTTGAGATAGCTTTAAATAATCTTGACGAGATAAGATTACAAGAAGATTTAATTAATGCAAAAGACGTTATTCCAAAGACTTTAAAGGTTTCAAGCTTTATATATTATATAGATAATTTGGCTTTCGAAAAGAATCTTTCTTCAGAGAAAATCTCTGCAGGAGATATTAAGATCGGTGGTAGTGATAAGAAAGAAACTAAATATATCTTGGGTGTAAGTGGACCACTTGCATATTCAGGAAAGCTGGAGAACGTCTTGAGCTTTTTGGAAAGTTTATATTCAGCATCTCCGTATATCATATCTGTGGAAAATATCTCTTTGTCGGAATCAAATAAAGAATGGAAAGTAGAATTAAATGTCACAGGGTATTATGTACCAGAGAATATTGAAGACTTTAATCTTTACAGTAACTTCATACCATATACAACGGATAGTGATATTGTAAAGATATTTGAAAACAAAGCTGCAGAACTTGATTAAATCTCATCGTAGAGCATATCTCCTTCTGTAGAATTTCCTTCTTGAGGTGTTTCTTTCTGTGGCTCTTCTCTATTTCCAGCCTTGTCATCCTTGATTAGGACTTTTACTCTTCTATCTGTACGAATGGCATTAATGGTAATTAAATCTCTTATCGCGTTAATAGTTCTTCCTTTTCTACCTATAACGACACCTTTATCTTCTTCTGCAACATCTATTGTTAAAATAGTAAGCCCAGGAAAATCTACACTTTCCTTCTCCTCAACACTTACGCTATCTGGATGATTTACTATTGACTTCACTATGTGCTCTAAAAGCTCTTTCATATCTGTAAATAAATAATTAAAATACTTTAATTATTATACTCCTACTCCTGCTCCTTTGTCTTCTTTTCAGTTTTGGGTTTGTGGGAACCTCTCTTAAGGCCCTTAAGCAAGCCTAACTTAACGAAATGCTGTGCAATGGTATCTGTAGGCTGAGCTCCATTCTTTAGCCAAGTAGCTGCTTTTTCCTGATCAATTTCGAAAACCTTTGGATTACTTCTTGGACTATAAACACCAATCTCTTCAATTGGTCTTCCGTCTCTTCCTTTGGAGGATTCAATTACAACTATCCTGTAATGTGGATCTCCTCTTCTTCCTGTTCTTTTAAGTCTTATTTTTAACATAGTGATGGATTTTATCAGATGATATATATTAATTCAAGGATTTGAGCTCTTTTTCTATCTTTTCGATAGTAGCAAGTGCTGCACTCTCTTCCGCTTTTTGCTTGCTAGTACCCTGTCCTTGAGCTTTTTCTTTCTTATTAATGAGAAGTGCAACTGTAAATTTCTTGTCATGGTCAGGTCCTTCTTCTTTAACAATTACGTAGGTTGGAGTTGTTTTGTATCTTGCTTGAATTATCTCTTGAGCTTGTGTCTTTGGATCTATGAATAGGTTGTTTTCTACTATATGGTCAATTTTTGGTACCAAAGTTCTGGTTACAAACTTTACACACTGTTCCATTCCACTATCTAGATATATTGCTCCAAGAACAGCTTCATATGCATTCGCGAGTAAGTAATCCTTATCTTTTCCTCCAGAATCTTTCTCTCCTTTGGACATTCTTAAATTCTCCCCTATACTGAGTTTCCTTGATTCTTCTGCTAAACTTTCTGTTCTTACTACTGCTGAACGAATACTTGTTAGTTCACCTTCTGCTTTATCTGGATATTTTCTGAATATGTAATCAGAAATTATGAGCTCCAAAACTGCATCTCCAAGATATTCGAGTCTTTCGTTATTTTCTATCTTTGCTCCTTGATGCTCGTTTAAATATGATCTATGGGTGAGTGCCACATCTAGTAATTCTGGATTTTTAAATGTGAGTCCTATATTTTTTTGTATGTCGTTAAATTTTTCCATTTGTTTCCTCATATATTGCACCAAGTACACCATTTATAAATTTACTACTTGTCTCTCCACCGAACTCTTTTGCAATTTCAATTGCCTCGTCTAGTGCTACTTTGGGAGGTGTTATTTTACCGATGAATCCTTCAAATATTGCTATTCTAAGGATTTGAAGGTCAACAAGTTTAATCTGGTCTAATGGCCATGCTGGTGCGTATTTTGTAATGATTGAATCTATCTCTGTTGTATTATCCAAAACTCCTTCTTTTATTTTCTCGTAAAGTTCAGTATCATATTCCGTAATTTCATCCAATTCGATTAACTCTGCTAGAGGAATAATATCTGTATTTATGCTTTCTTTATTGAAATCTTTTGAGAAAAGTTCCTGTAGTGCTAGGACTCTTGCTAAATGTCTAGGGTCAGTCGCTCTTTTCATTTATTTCGTTTCTTTAATATCTTTATAGAAACCACAACTTGGGCATTCAAAATGTGCTCTCTTCATGTTTCCGCATTTAGGACATTTAGAAAGAGATGTAACCTTCAATCCATCTTGAGCTCTTCTTCTGTTCTTTCTCCCCTTGGATATTCTTCTTTTTGGTAGTGCACCCATGATTAAAATTCGTATATATTAACTTTGAGATTATATGGGATAACGGTCTATTTTTCAACTTTTTATATAATCCAATTTTCCTTTATATCTATCTCACTTCCAGATTTAAGGTTTCCCTCGATTATTTCTTTTGCTATTTGTCCCTCTATTTTATCTTGTATATATCTTTTAAGAGGTCTAGCACCCATTCCAGGTTCATTGGCTTTATTTGCAATAAGCATGGGTATCTGTTCTGTCCATTTGATATTTAGACCTTTATCTATCATTCTTTTCTTTAGTTCTACCAAAAGAAGTTCTGCCACGCTTTTGAGTTGAGTTATATCTAGTGGTGAAAATACAACTATTTTGTCGAAACGATTTAGCATTTCTGGACTCAGTGATTGTCGCAGCTCTATCATTGCTCTATCTTTTGCTTCACCCCATAATGCCTCGTCTTGCTCGAGTGCCTGTAGAAGAATTGAACTTCCAATATTACTTGTACAGACAATAATAGTATTAGTAAAATCTACTGTTTCTCCAGTAGCACTTGTTAGTCTTCCTTCGTCGAAAATCTGAAGAAAAAGATTTAGAATCTTAGGATTTGCTTTCTCTATTTCATCAAAGAGAACGACTGTATAAGGGTTACTTCTTACTTTGTCGACTAGCGTGACATTTGTTTGACCAAAGACATTATTCTCTTGTGTTGTCCCGAGGAATTTATCTACACTATCTATATTTTGATACTCTGACATGTCTACTCGGATAATATCGCTCTTGTTTCCAAAGAATTCTTCACCTACTACTTTTGCAAGATATGTCTTTCCAACACCAGTTGGCCCCATAAAGAGGAATACTCCAATTGGTTTCTCTGGATTTCTAATATCTGTTCTTGCCCTTCGAAGTGCTTCTGTAATAGCAATAATCGCTTCATCTTGTCCTATGATTCTCTTACGTATATTCTCTTCCAATTTTCTTAACTTGTTACTTTCTTCTTGGTCAATTTCAGTAATATTTATGTTCTTCTGTATAGAAATTGCTTTCGAAACATGCTCTGCAGTTACCTTTTGTATGTTATTTGATTGTGCCCATGAGCATGTTGCTTCTATTGTTTGTACTGCACTACTTGGGAGTTTCCGTTCTTTAATATACCTGTATGCTAATTCTACTGATGCAACTAATGTCGGGAATGTAATGTAGCAATTAAAATTCCTTTCCAATGTTGAAATTTTCGTTTCAAGGATTTTTAAAGTATCTGTTGTAGATACCTCTTTTACTTCTATATTTGTAAAACTTTGTCTTAGAGATTCATTGCTGTAGAAATATTTTTTATAATCTGAATAGTTAACAGTTCCTATTATTGGGAATTTACTGTTTAAGATATATGGAAGAAGGATCCCTGCCAAAGAGTGACTCGATTCTTCCGCTTTAGCAGGAATTAGCTCTTGCATCTCATCTATGTATAGAATGGCATTGCCTGAATTTTCTAATTCCTGCATTGCTTTCATTATGAGCTCTTCAATATTTCCCATCTTTAAAGAGTGTGCTATTAATCCATTTATATCCAATTGGACAATTCTTTTGTCTTTTAATTGTATCGGGACATTTCCAGTATTTATCCTTTGAGCTACTCCAAGGATTAGGCTAGACTTTCCTACTCCTGCCTCTCCAATTAAGAGAGCATTTTTGTTTGAAAGCTTTCCGAGTACTGAAACAAGGCTCTCAATTTCATCGTCATGGCCAATACCGTAGATATCTTTGTTATTTGCTACTTCTTCTGTTAGATCCTTGCTGAAGTGCCCTAAGATGAAGGTGTATCCATATATCCATCTCCTAGCTATACCACCTTTGTTAAAATAAGGTATATTAGGGTCAAAGTACTTTGTTCTCTGTGCATTTGCAATTAGACTGTTGTTGTACAGAGATATCTCTCTAAGTATATCTATGGATATCCCTTTTGCTTGTATGTATTTGAGAGTTTGAGGATACAATCTTGTTATAGCAAGGAATATATGTTGAGGTTCAAGCTGTCTGCTTTCTGTCAATATTGCCTCCTCTATGGCGTATGTGAGTATGCTACGTAGAGCTGTAATTGGATAGTCTGGAATAACATTCTCTCCGATTTTAAATTTTTCCTCCATTTCACTTATGGAAATCTCTATACCAGATCTTCTTACAATCTGTTGGATTTCATAATTTTCTTTAAGGAGATATTTGAAAAGATTGTATGTTTGGAATTTGTTCTCTTTTGTAAAATTACAAAGCAATTCAAGAGTTTGTTCTGATGCAAAACTTACTGTATCTAGATGACCGTATCTTCCGAATTTAAAACCTGTTGCTTTTATCTCATCTATCTCTTTCTGTTGGATCCTTTTTGCTTTAGGTAATTGTATTGGATGACTTTTCTCTTCGTAGAAATCGTGCCAGAGGATTATGACGTTAAATATTGAAATACCAAATAATACATTGACTAACTTGCTCTCAAGTAGTTCAATAATGGGCTGAAATTGATCTAAGAAGCCTGCATATTTAATAATAAAGGCAAAGGCAATGAATACACCAGGTAGTACAAAAATATTTGCCACTATCCTTTTAACATCCCCGAACTTTTTGTATCTCAAGTAGTTTTTAATAACAGATGTAATTTGTGGTGTAGATATGGAAAAGAAGTGATCCCTTGTTAAAAGAAATATAGAGTCGTTCTCATCTTGGAATATGGTAGATTTGTTTTCAAGGATACCGAATTTATTAGTATTTCTTTTATGATATCCACAGATTGTTTTTTCCTGCATGTCAAAATCTAATGCCATCTCTATCTAAGTATTGAAGTAAAAATGAATGTAAGTGTTCCAACTGGAAGTAGTAACCAAACCAGTATAATAATTGCGTAAATAAATATACTTATTAGATATATAATTAAAGCAATTGGGATATACAGAATCTTAATGAGTAGCCCAAATACATATCCCATCATTGAATAATCTCTGTGCCATGGAAGAAAGAAGTTTTGTATTAGCAAAGACAACGAAAGGTTGTCATTAACAATTACACTAATACGGGCAAGTTTTCTTAAATGCCATATCGGCATTTTTATATACCACCACCGCAGGAAATCTTGTATGAAGTACAAAAATATAGCCGAATACGAATCGGTTTTTGTCTCTGTGAGTAATTGTTGCCCGGAACTATCCGAGACTGTGTTTTTAACTTCCATTTTATGGGCAGTTTATCTTTACCTTTAAGTCTATTGGAAATGCCTCCAGAATTCAAGTTTCTACAATATGTGGTAAAATTGGCGATGAAAGGTAAATTACTAAGAATCCTTGCTCCTATGGAGGATGTTACAGATACTGTCTTTAGGCAGATTCTTTGTGAGATTGGAAAGCCAGATGTGTTTTTTACTGAATTTATGAATGTTAACGGCTATTGCTCAGATGGTAAAGATGCTGTAGCAAAGAGAATTTCTTTTAAAAATATTGAGAGACCAGTCATTGTACAACTCTGGGGAAATTCTTCTGAGAACTTTGCTAAAACTACCAAAAATATTGTTAAAAAGATTAAACCAGACGGTATAGACATCAATATGGGTTGTTCTGTAAGAGATGTTTTAAAAACTGGTGGTGGCTCTGCATTAATTAAAGAGAGAGAGCTTAGTGGTGAGATAATAGATGCGGTTAAACAGAATGCGAAAGAGATCCCAGTTTCTGTTAAGACAAGGATTGGGTATGACCAAGTAGATTATGCTTGGATAGAGTTTTTACTCTCTAAGAAGTTGGCAATGTTAACTGTACATGGAAGATTAGCAAAGGAGGGCTACTCTACTCCATCTAGATGGGACATATTCAAGAAGATTAAAGAGTTAAGAGATGATATATCTCCGGATACTTTGTTAATTGGTAATGGAGATATTAAGAGTACTAAGGAGGGAGAAGCTCTTGCAGAGCAGTACGGCCTAGATGGATATATGGTCGGAAGGGGTATTCTAACAAACCCATGGCTGTTTTCTGGAAGAGAAGATATCCCTAGGGAAGAGAGATTGGGAACATTGAGAAAACATTTAGATATCTTTGAACGGACATATGGTGAGAGTCAGAATTTCAATACACAGAAGAAATATATTAAGGCATATATTGGTGGCTTTGATGGAGCTGGTAAACTGCGAGAAGAATTGATGCATACTAGTACACTAGAAGAGATTAAGATAATAACCGAAAAAGATGGAGAGAGATAATCAAGAGAGAAATAAGAGCTACAGTGAGATTGAGGTTGAATCTTTTGAAAAAGCTGTAGCTTATCTTAAAGGGAATTCAGGAGAGGACGAGAGTAAATTCTGCTTAGTAGATATAGATGGTACTCTTTTCTCTGAAGATATTCTAAAATTACCAATCGTTTCGCATTTTATAACTCCTACTATACCAGAAGGTATAAGAGAATCTTTTTGTTCTCTAATATCTGATGTTTTTGTAGATGAAAATATTGCAGTTGTAACAAATAGGAATGATTATGAAAAAGTTTTCTGGAATAGTGACAAGGTTTTAGCATGTGTACGAGAGCTTTGTGATATCCCTGTTCTAACCTCTTTAAATAGGCAATTACCAGGATTAAACAAGAGAGGTTGTGACAATTTGTTGTGTAAGATAATGGAATATGTACAGGAAAAAAATAATCTAACGGTGTATTCCATAGAGGATCATAGCTGGGTTTCTCCTTTTAGGAGTCATTTTTTAGAATATATCGCAAGTAGGGTAATTCGGGAGGGCGGTATCAATGTAAATGTTGTTAATCTTGTAATAAAAAGATAATTGACTAGTTTAGTAGTAATTGTTAAATTATATATATTAATGTAACTCTGCCAAAGTATGGGCGATTTTGAATCAACACAGGTACCACCTCAATCTTCAGATAATGGTATTCCAAGCTATGAGCAAAGTTCTCTTCCGGGACAATTTACAGATTTAAAAGACTCAACTGGATTATCAGTAGAATTACAAGAGGTTTTTGGTAAGGGTTTGGAATATTTGAGAGATAATCCTGTACTGAATGCAGATATTAGAAGAATGGAAGAACGTGTTGTTGAGGTTGTGGAGTATCCGGGGAATGTAAACTTGTTTGGGACTACACGAAAGACATTGGATAAGGGAGATTTGAAACGGGTGCACGGTCTTGAGATTTATGATTTTAAGAGAAATGGCCCAGATTCTGAGATTTTAAAAATTTCCGTTAGAAGTTTAAAGGATACTTCTAGTGCTTTTGAGTATGTGAAGCGTATAGAAGAAGACTTCTCTCTTTATAATGAGAGAGCCGATACAAAGGTTGATTATGATATGCAAGGTGTTGCAGAAAGAAGGAATTTGAATGTTGGTTTTTTTGACCAATCTAGGGTATATAGAGACAGGGCAAGGCAGGAGGCATACAAAACGATAGAAGATATCACATTCTTTTTTGAGGATTCGGAGGAGAGGAAAGTATGTGCAATGGTAATGAAGAAGACTTTGGCAGGAGTGTTTGTATCTTTGATAGATTTTAGAAATCCAGATAGAGCTAGGATGTTTGCAACAGAGACACCTGTATTGTTGGAGAATTATGATGAGAAGAAATTTGATTCTCTAAAACAAAGATTGTCGAGGCATGTTAATGGGATGAAGAGAGATTTGGATTAGTTGACTATGCTACATATTATTGTTAAAACGAATTCCAAGGAGAGTAAGATTGTTCTTAAGAATGGTGCTTACCATATATATGCAAAATCCGCTGCGAAGGAGGGTAAGGCAAATGATGAGGTAGCATCCCTACTCTCTGAGTATTTGGATATACCCAAAGGGAATATAAATATAAAGAAGGGAAAGAGATCTAAGAGTAAGTGGGTGGAGGTAGTTTAAGAGATTTTAAGCTTTGAGATGTGAATTATTCGGTATTTATGTCTGGTCCAATGAAGTAAAAATAATCTTGGTAATTGTGATCATTAGTAAATCTATTCTCAATATAATCTGTAGATTCATCTTTAGTCATAATCTTTAAACCTTGTGTATCATTAGGTTCAACTAAGACATACTGATCTTCACCCCATTTATGGATAGCATTACAGTGTTGTTGAGTTCCGCAAATCATACTCCCCTCTTTGATGGTATCTAGGTAGTCTATAAGAGAGGAGGCTTTGTCTTTTCTAGATTCTTTGTTTTGTAATCCTAGTGTAATTTGGAATTCTTCGTTATTAGGATTATTTCCATATATTAAAGAAAAGTTGTCAGTCCATACTTTACGAAAAGTACCATTATTTATTAATCCTTGGTCTATCTCTTTTAAATTCGGAAGTTTGCCATGTACTAATGACCATAGGTTCATAAAGGTAAGGGCTGCACATGGACCTGATTCTGTTTGATAATAATATTCATAAGATTTAGGTTTACTTCCGACTATTATTGTTCTTTGGAGTTTTACAGCACCGTTAAGCTCTGATATCGGGATTATTTTATCTGTTTCATTAGGTCCTTCAAAGTTGTCTTGGTTGTTCATATAGAAAATTATAACACAGGTAATGGTGGGCGATGTTAAAGCTCTGGGACTTAGAAACAGAAGGCTCTTTAAATGGATACTGAACTCTTAGACAGTCTCCTCCTCTATTAACAATGTAGGATCTTGATTGGTATATCCTCCATCAACAGTTATAATTTGTCCATTAATATATCCAGATTCAGGTTTAAGAAGGAAGTTTACTAAATTTGAAATATCCTTTGGTTCAGCTATTCTCTTTTGTGGATTAAGATTTTCAACCTTTTTAATAAAATCTTCTCCAATACCCTCGTTCATTCTCGTATTAACCCATCCAGGAGCAATAGCATTAACTGATATCTTTTTATCTTTAAATAGCAGACTTAGTGACTTTGCTAAAGAATTTACACCTGCTTTACTTGCTGCATAACTTGCAGTGATAGATCCACCAAACATAGCATCTGTTGAGCTAATCATAATAAACCGACCCTGCTCTTCAATGGTATCTTTAAAATATTTTGCCAAGATATAATTTGAAGTTAAGTTTACGGCTATTGTGTTATCCCAGACTTTTATATCTTCCTCTATGCCTTTATCTTCGTACTCAACAATTCCCGCACAGTTTACAATTGCATATAGATTGGTATCCATCGCATTGATTTCATTTACGAAATTTTGGATAGAGTCTTTAGACAAAAAATCTAAGTGAATACTTTTCACCTCTGGATTATCAATTGGGGCATCAAAATATGTACCTACGACAGAATATCCTTCCTTTACTAAATCTTTAGCAACTTGAGAACCAATACCACCAGATGCACCAACTACTAATATTGTTTTATTCATACGTATATTGTAATGGAAGAAATATGTTTAGTAAAGATAATGGTGGGCTACACTTTCAGGCATGGAACTTAAAAACAGAATCACT
>CAZHVM010000009.1:0-6709 GCA_964536135.1 uncultured Candidatus Saccharibacteria bacterium
AAAATCCCGTTCTAGAAATAGAGTGAGGGTTCGATTCCCTCTTCCGGCAGATTATTCATAAAGTTTGTTCTTACCTGTTTTCCTATAATTGTCATGCTGTGCTTTTGGATCTGAACCAACAGGAAATTTAATTTCTAGCTTTGGCATCTTCTCCTCAAAAGCTTTTTCAATATCTATCCCTGATTTATTTGCGATTCTAATTAAATAAAAGAATACATCTACAAATTCATATCCTATCTCTTTTTTTTCTTCTTCCGAAAACTCTTTAAACTCCTTTTGCCATTGATAATGTTCTGCTAATTCACCAAGTTCTATCAAAGTGGAAGCTATTAAACTATTTGGACTTGAGTGTTCCCAAGAACGTTTTTCACAAAAGATTTGGATCTCTTTTGAAAGAGAGTTAAGTGATTTTGACATTTCTATTCAGCATCAACAAATTTATCTGGATCTTCATTACCACATTTAGGACACTTTATACATTCCGATGCTCCTTCATGCACATAACCACATACTAAGCATTTACATCTAGTCCATACACTCTCCAAACCTTCCTCTATTGGTTCCTTTACTTCATATTCAGAACCAGATGGTTGATTAGGAGTATTATTCTTTAATATATCCTCCATTTTTAATTAGCTGTAAAATTAATTTAAATGTTTCCTTCTCATCCATATGAGAAGTATTTAAAACAATATCATAATACTTCCTAGGTTTAGCACTATTTACTCCATACAATTCCATATATCTTCCCCTGTCGAATTTCTCTCTAAATGCTAAATCCCTTCTAATCCTAACATATTCCCTAACTCTTTGAATTGGTTTTGTTATGCCCAACTTCTCAAGACTTCTCATTGTACGAACATGTAATGAAGCATCAAGCCATATGCTAACTGTAATAGGGATATTTTGTTTTTTTGCTATGCCAGCAAAAACTTTAGATTCTATCAGCACATCCTTTGTCTTAGAGACTTTTATCAAATATTCATCTAGCTTTTTATCTATTTCCATTACTTTCTTCATATTTCCCTCGTGATAAGCACTCTCAAGAGAAGAAAATCCTAAATCTAACATAATATCTCTCAGAATTTCTCCTCCATACACCCTTCTAAGAGAAAATTTGTTTGCTAACATTACGGAAATGGTAGAGGAGCCACTACTTCCAGGTCCACCAATTACAAAAAGATACCCTAATTCTTCAGGTCTAACCTTTTTATTCATATATTAATATAGTATATTAATAATCATATTATGTCTATCAGAAAAGCTTCCAAGAAAAATAGAGTTATGACCGCTCTAGAGGGACACAAACCAGATTTGTTAATCCTTGTATTTGCAATCCTTATGACAGTATTTGGTGCTATGATGATATTTGATGCTAGTGTATACAAGGCAAATACACTCTTTGACGATCAATTCTATTTCTTAAAATCACAAGGTATATGGATCTTAATCGGTTCTATTCCTGCATTACTAATATATTTCTGGGATTACAGGAAATTCTCAAAATTGGCACTTCCTTTTCTAATAATTATAATCATTCTTTTAGTAGCAGTTTTAATCTTAGGAGAAGCGACAAATGGTTCCAAGCGATGGTTTGCTATTGGCTCTTTGCCAAAAATACAACCTGCAGAATTTGCAAAGATTGCAATAATCCTCTATCTATCCTCATGGCTTTCTTCTAGAGAGTATAAATACAGTACGATTAAGAAAGCTATACAGGAAGGCTTCTTAAAGAATCTTCTAACCTTTTTTGCTATACTCGGAATAGTTGCTATTCTCATATTGCTAGAACCTGATTTAGGAACAACTATTGTGGTATGTGTTACAGCATTTGCAATGTTCATCATGGCAGGAAATGACAAGGTTCATACATTAGGTTCGTTTGCATCCATTCTTGTTCTTCTTCCAATTGGAGCTTTAGCTGCAATATTAGAACCATACCGATTGAAAAGAGTTCAGACATTTTTAACATTAGCATTGACAGGGGAAGTCGCTGATGCAAAGGGCTCAGGATACCAAATGCAGCAGATACTCATAGGAATAGGATCGGGAGGACTACTTGGCAAAGGATTTGGACAATCAAGGCAAAGATTCGGATATCTAGTTGAGAATACTGCATTTACAGATTCTATCTTTGCAGTAATACTTGAAGAGTTAGGGTTACTTGGTGGAACAATTATTCTCCTCTCTTGGATAGTGTTCCTTTGGAGAGGACTGAAAATTTCTATGAATGCCCCAGATAAGCAGGGGAAGCTTCTTGCAGCAGGAATAACTGTATGGCTAACATCTCAGACATTACTAAATATTGCAGCTAATGTAGGACTGATTCCACTGACAGGTATGCCTATACCATTTCTTACATACGGTGGTTCAAGTACTATTGTAACCTTAGTCGGTATTGCTATACTATTAAACATTAGCCGATTCACTAAAACAAATGTACAGTAAAAAAGAATTAAAGAAGAAGATTGTAGTGACAGGGGGAGGTTCAGGAGGACATCTTTCTGCAGCCGAGGCAATAATCAAAGAACTCTCAAGTAGGTATAACATCACAAAAAAGAATTTTTTATATATCGGAGGAGATTTGGGAATGGAAGGCGAACGAATTGGTAACTCCATAGAACAAAAAAGATTTAGAAATGTTCCCTTTAATTGTAAATATATCCGTGCAGGTAAATTACAAAGATCATTCTCCTTAAATACAATTGCTTTGCTATTTAGAACCTTTCTTGGGTTCTACGATTCGTACAGGATAATAAAAAAATTTAGACCACATATTGTAATCTCTACAGGAGGCTTTGTATCTGTGCCTGTTTGCGTAATTGCAATTTTTTTTAAAGCAAATGTATATTTACATGAGCAAACCTCCACAGTAGGACTTTCAAATAGAGTAGTTGGAAGATTTTCTAAAAAAATTTTTTTAGCTTATAAATCTTCTTCACAATTTTTTAAAAGAGAAAAAACTGTTCATGTTGGGAATCTTGTTAGAGAAGAGATACTAGAAACGAAGGGAAGTGGGAAAGTAGTACAAGCATTAAAGAAGATGATTGCAAACCAAGAGGAATATCCAATTATATACATCTCTGGTGGGGGCTTGGGCTCACATATTCTAAATGATACCGTAAGAAGTGCGTTGCACAACATACTAAACAAGTACCAAATAATCGTACAAACAGGAGAAAATAGGATATATCAGGATTATGACAAACTTATCAAGGAGAAAATTACTCTAGACAATCATCTTAAGGATAGATTTTTCCCTGTAAAATATGTTGAGAGTAAAGAAATCGGTTTTCTGTATGATAATATAGATTTGTTCGTTGGAAGAGCTGGCGCAAATACAGTGTATGAAGTAGGGGTACTAAAACTTCCCTCCATATTCATACCAATACCTTGGGTTACACACAATGAACAGTACGAGAATGCGAAAGTACTTAAAGATTTTGGATTGTCTGAGATTCTTCCTGAGGGAGAACTTACACCAGAGAATTTAGTGCTAAAGATTGACAGATATCTAGCTAAGGAACGAAATGTTAATACAAAAGAGCTAAAAAAAGCATTCCCCTTGGATGCTGCAAAGAAAATACTGCAACAGATAGATTTATCCTAAAGGCCTAACTTTTTCAAATACTCTGGTACCTTACTCAATCCTACACTGTTACTTGCTTTCAATAATATAGCCACTTTTCTACCATCTAATCTTTTTAAGTCTTGCTCAAGCGAGGAAGATACTTCATCTGCATTCTCTAGTTTCTTACCAATACCAAAAGTATCAAACATATCCCCTACATAATAAACTTGGTTAAATCCTAACTCTTTTACCTTCTCTCCAAGCTCCTTGTGCATTCTCTCTGATACATTTCCTAACTCTTTCATATCTCCTAGCACAATTATTCGGTAGTATTCATCCTTTGGATACATAGTTATAAATGTATCCAAAGACATATCCATCGAAGATGGATTAGCATTGTAAGCATCATTTACCAAAAATACATTCCTTCCAAATTTTTCAACTTCGAATCTCCCACTATTCGGACTAAAGTTAAGGATCCCACTTATACAATCATTAATACTTATCCCAAGCTTGTAACCTGCAATTATGGCAGCCATAGCATCATAAGCAACACCTTCTCCGAATGCATTTAAATGAACAGTATACCAAGAATTTACAAATCCAAAATTAAAATCTGTACCTGTATCTGTAAGAGTTATATCATAAATCTTGAACATCGCATCATCACTTTTACCATATGTAAAAAGTTCAGACTTAAAAGTATCCTTAATCTTTCGTAATCTCTCATCGTCTATATTCACAATCAAGGGTTTACCAGCCCTATCTAAGTAATCGGCAAGATTCTTCTTCTCTTGATATATCTCTTCGATACTCCCGAGTTTTTCTGCATGAACATGCCCAATATTTAAAATTATCCCAAGATCAGGATCAAATGTATTTGCATGCCAAGCTATTTCTCCCTTCCTATCCATTGCACACTCTAAAATTACAAAATCTTCATTTTCATACCTACTGAGCAACATAGCGTTTCCCCATACAGTATTGAAATGATCTGCATACAAAACAGAATTTTTAAAGCCCAATATTGTAGCCAGCATCTGTTTGGTAGTTGTTTTCCCAGTACTACCAGTAATGGCAATAATAGGGGCTGTAATATCTGATATAGCAAAATTAACAATCTTTTGAAGACCTTCTTCAATACTATCTACAAGAATAATTGGGTTTGAAACATTTGAAATTTTCTTTGCACTATTTTTCTCACATATAGACATAGATGCACCTTTCTCTAGTGCTTCTACTATAAAATCATGACCATCAAATCTCTCTCCTTTGATAGGTACATATATTTCATTTTCTAATAAACACCTTGAATCATGATTAAAACCAACAAAGAAAGACTCTTCATCATAATTGCGAATCTCAAACTCAGGATATCTTTCCTTTATATCTTTAAGATATATTTTCATTATATTTTTCTAATCTAAATGGTTGGACGCTTCTCACGATTTGGATTGTGATTTCTAGCTATATCATCGATAGCTTTTCGTTGCTCGGATGTTAACAATCCATCTGGGAGAATATATCGAAGATTTGCTGACTTCATCTCATCATTTTTTACATTATAACCGTAAAGAGACGGTGTCAAGGGAATCTCTTGAGACCCACCAACAACAGCTCTTGGACAAACAAAATCCACAACTCCCATCTTCTCGCTGAAAGATTTAAGAGCTATATCATGTACGTCAGGATATAATTCTTGAAATTTAGCATCTACTTCCTTAATCTCTTCTGATGTCATTTCATTTGACCCTCTTTCGTATAAGGCATCAACGTCAAGCCTGTCATCAAAACTCGGTACTCCTATTGAATCTGGCATTTTTGTTTATTATTAATTTATATATTATCTATTATACCCAAGCGAATAATTAGCACAACCCCCAGTAAAAAGCTTTATCAGTACAAGCATTTTTAACACATATTTCAATAATAATAGCTATCGGTTCCCAAGCAATATGTATATATAAACTTCAGTTTTTCTTTACCAGAACAACAAAGCATATATCCTAGAGAATCATATTTGAGCCTGTAGTGGTTTTTTCTTGACTCAATGCATAGCGAATGTTACATTAGTGGCAAGAAGTGGTAAAAAGTGGTGAAAGATGATATATTAAAAACATGCTAATAGGAGAGTACACAACAAAGATAGGAGAAAAAAAAAGAGTATCACTTCCAAAAAAGTTCAGAGATGAACTAGGTGAGAATCTAATTCTTACCAGAGGTTACGAAGAAGCTCTAGTTCTTGTAAACCAAGAAATGTGGAGTAACGTAGCACAAGATGTGGTGAATGGCTCTTTTATAAACAAAAATATCCGTGATACCAGTAGGTTTTTAGTAGGAGGTGCAAAAGAGATAACTACAGACACACAGGGAAGATTTATAATCCCTGAATCCCTTTTTGAATATGCACAGCTAGATAAAGAGATTGTCTTCATAGGTCTAGTCAATTGGATTGAGATATGGGACAAACAGAAATGGGAACAAAGACTTCAATTTTTGAAAGCCAACAGCGACCAGATAGCACAAGAGATAAGTAAGATGAAGGAGACAAAATAATGGACAAGATACACAAACCAGTACTACTAAAAGAATCTCTTGACTCTCTAAATATAAATCCAGATGGATTTTACATAGATTGCACACTTGGAGATGGAGGACACAGCTTTGAGATATTCTCAAAACTCTCAGACAAGGGCCTACTTCTCAGTATCGATCAAGACCAATATGCAATAGACTTTGTAAAAGACTTCTACAAAGGAGATACAAAAGAGAACTGGATCATAAAAAGATCAAATTTCAGGAAAATAGATGAACTAGTATCTCAGTTAAACAGAAAACCAGACGGAATTCTCTTAGATCTTGGTCTGTCTTCTCGCCAATTGGAACTTTCCCATAACAGAGGTTTCAGTTATTTAGAAGAGACAGAGCCACTAGATATGAGAATGAGTCAAGATTTAGGTGTCACAGCAAAAGATCTTCTAAATGCACTCTCAGAGAAACAGTTAACCAATCTTTTCAGAGAGTATGGAGAAGAGAAATTTGCTCACAGGATAGCAAGAGAAATTAAGAAAGCAGAAAATCCACTGGAAACAGTTGGAGATCTTACAAGACTTATCTACAAAGCATCGCCGGCAGATA
>CAZHVM010000009.1:6719-48032 GCA_964536135.1 uncultured Candidatus Saccharibacteria bacterium
AACAAGAACCCTTCTCGCAGGGTCTTTCAGGCCCTGCGGATCGTGGTAAATGATGAATTAGAAAGCCTCAAAGAAGCATTAGATAAATCTTTTGAGATCTTACAATTAGAAGGAAGAATATCCGTAATATCCTTTCATTCATTGGAAGATCGTATTGTAAAAACTTTTTTTAACAACAAAGCAGGAAGCGGTGAAGGTGAATTACTTTTCGAAAGTCATATTGCCCCAACCGACGAAGAGAGAAGGAATAATCCTAGATCCGCTTCTGCCAAGTTGAGAACCATAATTAAGAAAAAATGAAAAACTTGTCAACAAAAAATTTACCCATAATCGTACTACTACTCTCAGTCTTTTGTTTTGCTGTATCTCAATTGGCTATAAATTCTGTATTAAGCCCCATGGGGTTGGAATTACAAAGCTTAAATAGCGAGAAGAATTACTTAGTAGAAGAAAATAGATCCATGGAAGAACAGATTGCGAAAACAAATTCCATAATCGTAATACAGAAATTAGCAGCAAAAGAATTAAAGATATCTTCAAATAACAGCAAATCTATTGTATACATAGAGAATACAAATATAATTGCTGAAAAATAATGGCTAGTTTACATACCTTGTATTCTTCACAGGGCAAAACTCATAAAAAGGGCAGTACTAAAAAACGATTAGACAATATTTACCTCATGGGCATAGGGCTCACAGTATTTGCAGGTATCGTGTTTTTCCAGATATTCAGATGGCAGATTCTAGAGGCTGACAAATTTAAAAACTTAGCGAACGAACAGTATAAAACCAATCAGATACAGGCAGCCCAAAGAGGGATAATCACAGCATCAGATGGAACTGTGCTTGCAGTAGATGAACCAACTTGGAATATATATGCGACACTTAGTACAGATCCAATAGAAAGATCTACATTCTTTGCAAATAAAGAAAAATTTGTTGCAGTAATTTCTACAATCTTAGGTGTCGAACGTTCAGAAATTGAATCAAAAATTACAGATACATTTGTTTATGCTCCTCTTAAAAAAAATGTCTCTACTGAAAAAAAGAAGGCTTTAGAAACAGCGAATATATTCGGAGATGGAACAGAGGGTTTTGGATTGTATTTCGAAAGTGAAGAAAGAAGAATCTACCCGAATGGAGAATTAGCTGCACATGTACTTGGATTCATTGGACAAAATGAAGAAGGTACGCAAATAGGACAGTATGGACTTCAGGGATATTATTTCGGAGATATAACTGGAAGAGAGGGATATTCATACGAAGAGAAAGATTCAACTGGCAACGTCATTTTAACTTCTGAGTATGAGCCTATACTCCCAAGGGAGGGCAAGGATTTCAAGCTCACCATAGTTCCAAATATACAAAGTAAAGTAGAAAAAAAACTTGAGGAAGGAGTTAAGAAAACAAGATCAAAAAGTGGTTCAGTAATACTTATGAATCCCAAGACCGGAGCAATAATAGCAATGGCAAACTATCCCTCATACAATCCAAACGAATATTGGAGAGCATCCGAACCATGGATATTAAAAAACAGAACAATTTCTGACGTGTATGAATACGGTTCTGTTCAGAAACCAATTACCATAGCAATAGCACTAGAAAGTGGCGCAATTGAAAAAGATTTTAAATGTACAGACAAAACGGGTTCCCTAGATCTCTACAAAGCAACAAGTTATTCCGACCTAAAGGGTAGATTTATATATACCTGGGATAAAAGAGCAGATGGGACACTAGATATTTCTGGAATACTCCGTGATTCAAACAATCCATGTACTGCACAAATAGCGCTTAAAACAAATTTCGCAGATTTTTACTCTAAACTTAAAGATTTTGGTATAGGACAATTCATTGGGGTAGGGCTACAGGAAGAAACTACGAGTTATCTTAGACCTTATGAACAGTGGACAAAACTTGACTTAATAACAGCATCCTTCGGTCAGGGTATCTCCGCAACTTCACTTCAGGTAATATCTGCACTTAGTACACTTGCCAATGATGGAAAACGAATGAGACCATATATAATTTCAGAAATCACAGATAATAAAGAAACTATTGTCATTGAACCAAAGATCATCTCAGAACCTGTTTCTAAAGATATAGCAAATTTTGTAACTAAAGCACTACAAGAGGCAGTACAGGAAGGCTTACTTGGAGGTTTAGTGTCCTCAGATTTAAAGAAATATGATATAGCCGCAAAAACAGGAACAGCACAAATTGCTAAATCCGATTCGGTCGGATATTCCAAATACATTACCAATGCAACAACAGTAGGATACGCACCGGCAGATTCTCCCAAATTAATACTTCTTGTTAAGTTAGAAGAACCCGAAATTAGTGAGTTTGCTACATATACTTCTAACTTAGTCTGGAGAGATATTTTCCTTGCAATCGTTAATGATATGGAAATACAGAAAAAGAAGTGACATAATATACCAATTAATTAACAATGCAAAATATGATAGATGTACTAAAAGAAGGTTTGAACGCACTGTTCATTTCCGTTATAGCCTCACTTATATTTGCTCCCATCATGATTACCATTCTGTATAAATTTAATCAGGTCAGTGGTATTAAAAAATCCAAGATTGGAGGAGGAGATGGTGATAACACACTCTTCATGAGAATTATGAATGTAACTAAAACGAATGGAACTCCAAATATGGGTGGCATTCTAATATGGATACTCGTACCAATTCTTTGTTATTTCTTGGTTCCACTTACCCCAGTAGTTAAAATTTTTCTTTTGGGTTTCTTCCTTTACGGCCTTTGGGGATTCATAGATGTTGTAATCTTTACAAATGGTTTTAAAAATAATGCAAAAATGAGGGCTTTCCAAGAAACATTCGAATGGAGATTAGGAAAACTTGCTTTTGCAACAGTAATGAACATTATCATTATGTTTCTTTTCTTTAGAACAGGTGCTTTTGAAACTATCTCCTTTTTAAATGTTGCAAGCATAACTGTGACACCCTTGGTGGTCATACTCGCTGGGGGACTTTGTCAGTTAGCAATTTACTCAGCAGAGCTTACAGATGGATTGGATGGATTAATGATTGGAATATTTTCAATTATCAATATGTCCATGATTACACTTCTTGTTGTACAAGGTAAAAACGAATTCATACCAGTACTTCTAATTCTTCTTGGCGTTCAACTCATAGATCTTTACTTCAATATCCCTCCTGCAAGATTCTGGAATGGCGGACCAGGTGCAATGCCTCTTGGATTTACTATGTTCTTTGTAGCCTTAGTAACAGACAATCTTCTACCATATCTTGCCATGTCCTCAATAACATGGGGGATAATGGCTTCAAGCGCAATACAAATAATTAGTATGCGCTTCTTTAAAAGAAGAGTCTTTAGAATAGCTCCAATACATCATCACTTCCAAGCAAAGGGATGGCCACAATACAAAGTAACCATGAGATTCTGGCTTTTTACAGCAATCACAGGAATAATTGGAATATACTTAGGAATTCTTTAATCACACTCAACAGTTCCAAAATTACATGAGCAGGCTTTTCCTTCTTTGGATTGGAGTACATCACCATTTCCATAAAGATTCTGTTCGTAAACACATACACCTAAATCAAATATCTGACCGAGATCGTTCTGGAAATGTAATTTAAAATCATCCGTTAAATACAAATCTTCTTTCTCAAGAACAAATTTGCCATCAATCTTACATGTCTTATTGTAAAAAGAAGAATCTCTGTTTGTTAATACAGTCAGCGTTAAATCGTTATCCAGATACTTGTAAAAACCAACTTGCACAGGAGACTCTTGTTCTTGCCCACACATTGCTTCTCTCTCAATCACAACTGAAAGAACACCAGTGGTATATCCGACGTCCACAGCCTGGATATTGTCAGTATCAAGCTCTTCTTTGTCCAAGTAATTTAAGAAGCTACTGAAATATTTTAAGCCAGTAGAGGAGTAATTTTCCAAAGAGATTAATGTTATGTCACTGTTACACTGCACACTTCCATCCTTAGAGCAGTAACAATCTGCTCGACCATTATAATTAGGAATTAGCTGCCCAGATAAATATATATCTTCATCGTAGGCACAAGTCCCAAAACCCAAGCTCTTCCTCATAGATATTGACAGTGCAATAACAGAAGACACAACTAAAAAAATGGTGATAACCACCAACCAGTTCTTTTGTTTTAACTTTCCCATAACGGACATATTTTACCATATTACAAGCTTCAAATTACAATCTGTGTATCTTGTAGTAAATAGCGATAAAATATATGTTAAAATCCAATTATGCATGATTCACACATACATTTGAACCTTTCACCTCTTCAAGAGAACATTGAGCAAGTAATTGACGACTTTTATCGACAGAATGGTAAACATATTCTAACCCAAAGTACTGACCTTTTGGATTACAAAGAGAATTTGGATATATCCAAAAGATATCCAGATATTGTTCAACTCGCACTTGGATTACATCCTACAGTTTTCGAAGAGTATACAGTTCAAAAAAATATATTTAAGGATATACAGAAGAAGTCCTTAAGGATGATTGTGGAGTTTGAAGAAATATTTGAAAAGAATATTAAAGATATTTCTGCAGTAGGGGAAACAGGATTAGATTATCATCAGTTTAATAGCGATCAAACAGTAGATGAGAATATTAAAGAAGAACTTTGTGAAATACAGAAAATTTCCTTTACCAAACATATACAATTAGCTCTAAAGCACAACTTACCAATGAGCATACATGCAAGAGATACGAATGGTTCCACCACATGTCTGGAAGATGTTCTAAGAATAATAGCCCAAGAAGGAAAAGGACAATTAAGCGGCAGTTTTCATAGCTATACAGGAGACATTAATTCACTAAAAGAGATTTTGGACATGGGATTCTACATCGGGTTTAATGGAATCATTACATACAAAAGTGGAGAGAATGTTAGAGATATACTTCGAGCAGTTCCCCTTGAAAGAATTCTTTTTGAAACAGATGGACCATTTTTACCACCTCAATCTGTAAGAAAAAATAAATCTTTAAAAGAGAAGTATGCCCAACCAAAAGATATTAAAGAAATAATACAAACAGCTTGTGAAGTTAAGAATGTAACATACGAAAAGATGGAAAATATAACGGATGAAAATTACGAAAGGCTATTTGTTCTCTAGAATAACTACATACTCTCCATGTGGATTCTCTTTAAAATCATCTGTCTCTATTTCTTTTCTTACTTCAGAGATATCTCCATAGAAAAACATCTCCCGCATTTTAGATATGTCTTTAGCAATACCAATTTTCTTCTCCCCAAAGACACTTTTTAACATATCTAACAACTTTATCAATCTGTTTGGAGATTCATAGAATATTAGGGAACCTTCGATACTTACATACTCTTCTAGCATTTTCTTTCTTCGTATATCAGATTTAGGAAGAAATCCTAAAAATGTAAATTTGTCTGTAACAAGACCACTGATAGAAAGGGCGGAAGTTAATGCACTCGGTCCAGGAATTGAAACTACATCATACTTTCGTTCTCTCAGTTCTCTAATTAACTTAAAGCCTGGATCAGATATTAATGGTGTACCACAATCTGAGATAAGGGCTAAATCCAATCCCATATCTAATTTCTCAAGTATCTTTGTCAACATCTTTTCATGGTTTTGATCCCTGTAAGATATTAGCTGTGTATTAATGCTATACCTATTAAATAGTTTGTACGATTCCCTTGTATCTTCTGCAAGTACAAATGTAACCTTTTTAAGAATATCTATAGCTCGAAATGTAATATCTTCTAGATTTCCAATAGGGGTAGCTACTACATACAGTTTTCCTTTATTCATTTGATATCATCTGATTTACTTTATCTAGGTCAATTATACTACTATCTATACCCTCTTTGATATCCTCAGAGGATATACTTTCTTCAACCTTAAACGGTCCTACATGAGTTCTTCGCAATTCAATTGCAGTTGCGTATGTACCAAGTTTAATTCCCAAGTCATTTACCAAGGTTCGGATATATGTCCCAGTAGAGCAAACGATTCTGAACTTTACCAATGGCCAACTGTAGTCAACGATTTCAAATTCGCTAACGGAGATATCCTTTGGTGTTAATTCGAAATCTTTTCCTTCTCTTGCCAAATCATATGCTCTGACTCCTGAGACTTTCTTTGCAGAATATCTTGGTGGTAATTGTGATATGTTACCAATGAAATTTTCTTTTACAATCTTTTCTATAGATTCTTTTTCCGATGGAGTAGGGTTATCTTTTTTTTTAAGTATTTCTCCAGTTCCATCTTGTGTGTCTGTCATATATCCAAACTCTGCAGTAACAAGATATTCTTTTTCAAATTCATGGATTTTGTTCATCAGCTTTGTAGCTTTGCCTAGAAGTATAGGTAGTACTCCTGTTGCAAATGGATCTAGTGTTCCTGCATGGCCAATTTTTTGTCCTCTTGGAAGAACTTTTTTTAATTTATTAATAACTGTGTAAGAGGTTACACCTTCCTGCTTGTCTATTACAAGAATTCCATCTATCATATACATATAATCTAACTTAGATATACAATAATATCACAATGTTAAATGGTATTACTTTGGGAATAATAATTGTAATTGTAATTTTTGTATTCCTCTTTATAATTTCCTTACTTACAAATCTTCTTCTGGCTCCAGTTATTAGAACACCTAAAAAAGTGATACAAGAGATACTGGAGATTATGAATCTTTCAAAGGAAGATACTTTTGTAGATTTTGGTTGTGGAGATGGTAGGTTGGTTTTAAGTGCGTATGAGCAAGCTAAGTGTAAATGTATAGGTTATGATATTTCCCCAATTATGTTAATGCTTGCTAAGACTGCAAGGGTAATTAGGTTTCCTCTTTCAAAGGATATTGTTTTTGATGCACAGGATATATTTCAGGTAGATATATCTAAGGTTACAAAGATATATTGTTTTCTAGATGAAAAGAGTATGAGTATTTTAAACGAAAAGCTAAGTAATTTTGTAAGGGGTGGGGGAGAGGTATATAGCTATAAATACAGTTTAAAGAACTTTAAGAATGAAAGCAGAGTGACACTAAGTAATGGTAATACATTGTATATGTATAGGGACGTGCATAGGGATCACTAATATATATTTCAATAAAAGTGATCCCTATTTGGATCTAGATTCTGAAGAAAGCATAGTAGAGCCATCCACCAAGTATAAGTAAACTTATAAAAAGTGGGAAGTAATGCTTTACTAAAGTTCGGTTTTTCTCCGATATTGTATAAAACAGCTCCGCGAGGAAAAGTATAGAATATGCAATCGTTGCAAGAGTTTTATACTCAATCATCGAGATTGGCCAAGAGATCGCCAAAATAGAAGCCCAAATCATGAAGGCTAAAAAATACAAGACGTATTTTATAGTCGTCAATTTTCTGATCTGATTTTTGTTGCAGAACTTCTCTAGGACCGCTCCTGGTACAAGGAAAAACAGAAAAAACTGAGGGAACATGTTATCCTCCATTCAGAAAGATTGCTGGCCAAAATGCTGTCATTCTCCACAGAAAGAAGAAAAGAGGCACAAAGGCCAAGATTAAAGAAAGTATATCCCAGAAAGATTTCTTTGATTTAACAAAGAATTCTATCGTTTCAAGATTGAGAATCATGATTCCAAAGAGAATCATAAAAATAATCTCTTCACGATAGTATGGTCTTTTTGAGAACCAGACCACCAAAGTATCTACAAAGATAACTGTATAAAAAAACAGTTCTCCGAGAGATAAGCCGATGTTTCTGGCTGGTTTTCTTTGGCTTGAAATAATTCCTGCTTCAGACTCAGACGAAGAATCAATTTTTTTCATCTTTTTCATCTGATAGAAATTTATTCCCCATCCAATAGCTAGAAAACCTAAGAACCACAGAAATTGTCCAAGATTGAACATCTTTCCTTCTCCTTTTCTATTTTCTTTATGAATTTTTATTTTGTACTACCAAATATACCCTCCAGCTATGTATGAAAAACATATTTGGTAGACAAAATAATTACATTAGAAAATATCTAGATCCTTTTTAAAGAGCAGTATCTATATGAATTAAATCAATATAGATTTATATACATTATACTATAGGGCTATCAAAATCTCAACCAATGAAAATTCCTAGAAAGTGGGTCATACAAAAGCATGAAGGCATATATAACCCACTTTAAAAACCTAGAAATTACCCAAGGAGTTATTAACAAGAAAGAAAATATAAATCCCAAACCCAAGGATAAAAAATTTTGCGATGATGAAAAACACCTCCGTTTTCCGAAGATTCATCATCTTCTGATATGATAATTGTCTAAGGCTCTCCAACAGCCATGCGACCCAAACAATAACCAATATTCCACCAATGATTAGTGACAACAAAAAAACAAAAGGGCTTTCCATTATCTTCTCCTTTTCTAGATTTTTATAGAACACGAAATTATACTATAAGCCCCCTTTACTCACAACACCAATACTAAACAAGGTATAATATCCATATGCCAATATATGAACCATTAGCATCAAAATATAGGCCAAAAACACTAGACGACTTCATAGGTCAGCAACACCTTGTGGGAGAAAACGGACCCATTAGAAAATTTCTAAAAACAGGAATAATTCCCTCCATGATATTCTGGGGACCACCCGGAACTGGAAAAACAACCCTTGCATACATCATATCTCTTAATCTCTACTACGACTTCCACAAACTACAAGCAGTAACTGCAGGTAAGGATGCTCTAAGGAAAATTATTAAAATTGCACTTAACAACCAACAATATGGTAAAAAGACAATCCTTTTTCTAGATGAAATACACAGATGGAACAAAGCACAACAAGATGCATTACTACCATATGTAGAGAAAGGAGTCATTATACTAATTGGAGCTACAACAGAAAATCCTTCCTTCACAGTAATTAGTGCATTACTCTCTAGAACAAAAGTGTTTGTCTTTAACCAACAAACAGAAGAAGACATATACCTTTTACTTAAAACAATACTTAAAAAAGAATACCCACATATTATAGTTAAGAAAAAAGTCTTAGAAATGATGAGCAACCTCTCCAATGGAGATATACGCTCTGCATTAAACATACTTGAGATGGCAACAATCTTGGTACAAGAAGAAAAAGCATCAGAAATAACAGAAGATATATTAAAAAATACAATCCAAAACCCAATCTACTACGACAAAGACGGAGAAGAACACTTCAACATAATATCTGCCATACACAAATCCATGAGATCATCCAATCCAGACGCTGCAGTATACTGGGTGGGAAGAATGCTCGCAGGTGGAGAAGATCCCTTGTATATAGCTAGAAGATTACTAAGATTTGCAAGTGAAGATGTTGGTAACTCTGACCCACAAGCTCTAATTCTTGCTAACTCAGTGTACGAATCTTGTCAAAAACTTGGTATGCCAGAATGCCAGATATTCTTAACTCAACTAGCAATATACCTTTCCAAGGCTCCCAAAGACAATACAGCATATGTGGTAGAGAATATGGTAAAGAAAGATATAGAGGAGCATGGAAACCTACCAGTACCATTAAATATACGAAATGCGGAAACAAAACTAATGAAAGATATTGGATACGGAAAAGGCTATCAATATGATCATGATTTACCAAACAAAAAATCCGTCCAACAGTGCATGCCAGATAAATTAAAGAACAGAAAATATCTTAAAGAATAACTACACTATTCTAAATTCAATAAGAGTAGTATTCTTAACTCTCCTTTCAACAATTCCCATTACAGTCAACAAAAGAGTTTGGATCCCTTGTTCACTTGGGAAATCTTCATCTGATTTACTTCTAAAAGTATTACCCCCTATGTTAAAAATCAATCGTTTAAATGGTATTCCTTCTAAATCTGGATCTTCAATATCCTTTTTGTAAACAGTTTCTGCATTAACAGATAAATCTAAGTCCTCTGAACTACTTGCAGAATCAACATATAAAAGAGACTTTCGCAAAATCTCAACCTCATACTCATTAAGGATACCATTACAGTGTCCAGACTTTGCCTCCTCTGTATTCTCAACCAATCTGTATCTGGAATTTGGGATTACATTCGTATCAAAAAATATTTCTTCAAAAGATTTAAGCTCTTTGTTAAAATCAATCTCTTCACTGTTTTGCTTTTCGATAGGCATGTTGTCCATGGCCCATAATTATACACTATCCACCTTGTCCTACAAAACATTTACATATATAATTATTCCGTTATGACATCCATAAAAACAGATGCAGAGATAATAGATCGCATACTTAACAAAGGAGTAGAACAAATACTCCCTTCCAAAGATACACTTAGAGAAAAATTACTCTCTGGAGAAAGACTAAACATATACCAAGGATTTGACCCTACTGCAGACACATTACACATAGGGCACTCTGTTGGTATGCGCAAACTAGAAGACTTTAGGAAGCTTGGCCATCATGTAATCTTCCTCATAGGAGATTTTACAGCAAGAATAGGGGATCCATCAGATAAAATGGCAACGAGAAGAACACTTACCAAAGAAGAAGTTGAAAAAAATATGGAGAAATATGTTGAGCAGGCCTCACATATTATTGACATACACAACAGTGAGAATCCAGTAGAAATAATGTACAACAGTAAATGGCATGACAAGCTAACCCTTGGAGAAGTCATAAACCTTGCTAGTGAATTCACAGTTCAACAAATGCTCAAAAGAAGTATGTTCCAAAAGAGACTCGAAGAGGACAAACCAATTCATTTAAATGAATTCCTTTATCCTCTAATGCAAGGATATGACTCAGTTATGATGGATATAGATGTAGAGGTAGGAGGAAACGACCAACTCTTCAATATGCTCTCTGGTAGAGATATGGTCTTTAACCATCTAAACAAAGAGAAAATTGTTTTAGCTGGTAAACTACTTGAATCAAATGATGGGATAAAAATGGGGAAATCTATGAACAACATGATACGTATGGATGATAAAGCTGAAGATATCTTTGGTAAGGTAATGGCATTTACAGATGATTTAATTTTAATCGGTTTTGAAATATTAACATCTACATCAATGCAAGAAGTTGAAATACTCAAAGAGAGATTAAATACTGGAGAGAACCCAATCAATTTAAAGAAAGAATTAGCATACAGAGTAACATTAGAAATTACATCACAAGAAGATGCAAAAAGAGCAGAAACATACTTTGAAAATATTTACCAAAACAAAAGTGATGACGAGAATATCCCAGAGAAAGTAATCTCTCAGCAATCATTACCACTCGTTGACCTAATAGTTGAAGTAGGATTAGCAGAAAGTAAATCTCAAGCAAGGAGATTAGTAGATCAAGGTGCAGTAAAGATAGATAACGAAAAGCAAGAAAATTGGAATCTTACAATTTCTCTTTCAGAGAATAATCCTTTTACACTCAAGGCTGGACGCCAATTATGTAGAATCCTCTATAAAAAATAATTGGGGAAAACAATATTTAAAATATATACCCCCAATACAAGAATGGGGTTTTTAAACTATGGACAAAATTAGAGATCTAAAAGAAAATATCCTGAACAGCTCACCTGAAAATTTCAAATCTCTTATAGATAATGCCATATCATTTGCACAAGATGCACACGAAGGAGAATACAGAGAATCAGGAGAAGACTTTATAATACACCCCTTAAATACTGCATTAACTATAGCAAAGATTGGTTTGGATACCGACACCATAATAGCCTCTCTTCTTCACAGTCTTGCTCACAAAGAAGATAAAATGAATGAAATCAAAGAACTTTTCGGAGAAGATGTATACAGCTTAATAAAACAGACAAAAAAAATTCACGATGTCACAAAAAATACTCGTACTCCAGATGAAATAATCACAAAATATATATTAAACAGATCAAAAGATATTCGACCAATAATTATTAAACTCGCAAGTGCACTACACAATGTTCAAACCATACAATACTTGCCGAAAGAAGAGCTAAAGGATACTTTAAGAAAAGTTTTCAACATATACGCTAATTTAGCAGAATATCTTAACTTCAATACCATTAAAAAAGAATTAGAAGAAAGCGCTTTTAAAGAATACCAACCCATTGAATTTGAGAGCATAACAAACAAGATGAGTACCTTAAATATTGATCATAAACTCCTAGAAAAATACAAAACGACAATTGAAGAGCAAACTAAAGAATTACATGTACAAGTAGAAGGAAGGATCAAGGGAAAATACAGTATATACAATAAATTAAAGAAATATGAGAAAGAGTGGAAAGATCCAAATATTAGTAGTTTAACAGATATAATTGCATTCAGAATCATTACCCAGAGTGCAGACGATTGCTTTCTTGTTTTAGAAAAAATAATGGATAACGCGGAACTTAATACACAACTTTTTGACGACTATATTAGTAACCCAAAACCAAATGGATACCAAGCGATACACTCAATTATAAAATTCCCCAAGATTGGAGATTTAGAAATTGAAGTTCAAATTCTTACTGAAGTTATGCATTACACAAACACATATGGCAAAGCATCACACATAGCATACAAAGCAAGTCAAAGTAGATTTGCACAACCTACAGATGTGTATTCATGGGTAGAGGATGTACATAATAAAATAGAGAGCCATATTAGTAGAAGAAACTTAGAACGTTCTATCCCAATCGAATGCAATATCTTCGAAAATGAAGTATATGCTTTCACCCCGAAAGGAGAAATAATATTACTCACAAAGGGAGATACTGCTTTGGATTTTGCATTTAAAGTACACACCCAAATCGGGAATAGCGCTGTAGGATCTAAGATAAATGGAATTGCAGGGAAATTAGATACCGTATTAAGGACAGACGATGTGGTAGAGATCAAGACACAAAAGGATAAGAAATATCAGAATGAAAGCGCACTTTCATTCGTAAATTCATCCTCCAGTAGAACAAAAATTCTTCAGGGTATCTGTAAGAAAAATAAAAATTAAGGTAAAATAAAAAGTATGAAAAAGAGTACTACTAAAAAAATTCAGAATCTAGGAAACATATTAATTGCAATAATCCTTCTGGGCGGAATACTAATCCCCATAATCCTATCTCTTCTTCTTCCGTAATATGCCTCTAACAGCAGATTCAAAGATTGAAGATATAAAAGGAGTAGGAGACAGTTTAGCAACAAAATTCAAAAGATTAAAAATAACCACCCTTAGAGAACTTCTCTTTCATGTTCCTATTAAATATCAAGATTCTTCCCATCTTCTCTCGATAGAAGAGTTCCTTTTAAAAGGTGAAGGTACATTCCTTGCAGATATAGTAGATGTCAAAACCTTCAGGACAAGGACCAGAAAGACTATAACTACTGTAAAGGTGAAAGACGATACTAAAAAAATAAATCTTACTTACTTCAACCAATCATATATTTCAAAAGCATTAATTCCAAACAATATATATATCTTTGATGGCAAAGTTACAATTAAAGGTAGTAAAAGAGATATCTACAACCCTAAATATGAACTATTTAAAGGAGAAAAAGAGAAACAAACAAATCTAGGTAAACTCGCCCCTATATACCCAGAAACTGAAGGCTTAACATCAAATATGATTAGAAAAATACTTAAGATAGTAAAAGAATACATCCCTGTAATCTTTACAGATCCATTAGCCACATATACAGATATCTCCTTGCAGGAAGCCATAGAGAAAATCCATTTTCCAAAAGATACAGACGACATCCTTCAAGCAAGAGAGAGATTGGCATTTGATGAGATGTTAAAAATTGCATTCAAAATTGAAAAAGGAATACAAGAAAGAAGCATACAAAAGACATTTTACATAAAAACAGATACCAACATACTAAACAATTTCATAAAATCTCTTCCTTACAAATTAACGAACGACCAGAACAAAGCAATGGGAATAATTCTTGAAGAGATTAATCAAGAAATACCAATGAACAGATTACTAAATGGGGATGTAGGAAGTGGGAAAACTGTTGTAGCAGCAAGCGCTGTATTAAATACCATAAAAAATGGTTTCTCATGTGTACTCCTAGCTCCAACAACCGTACTTGCCAAACAACATTACGATACATTTAGAGATTTGTTTAAAGGTTTCCGTATTCCAATTGAGTTGTGTATATCCTCCCAGCAGTACATTAGCGATGCTAACAACAAATTAATAATCGCTACACACTCAATCCTGTACGACAAACAACTTCCTTCAGATCTAAACTTAGTAATAATCGATGAACAACATAGGTTCGGAGTAGAACAAAGAAAATACTTCTTAAAAAAGCTACCACACACACCACACCATTTAACAATGACTGCAACACCAATACCAAGAAGCCTAACTGAAATCTTCTTTGGTAATATGGATGTATCAGAAATTAAAGAAAAACCTTCCAATAGAAAAGAAATAAAATCTTTTTATACACCCTTTGCTAAAAGAGATAATTGTTTTAATTGGGTAGCGAAAAAGATTAAAGATAGTCAATTTAAAGAACAAGCATTTGTAATATATCCTCTCATCGAAGAAACTGAGATATCTATTGCAAAAACTGTTCTAACAAGTTTTGATGAACTAAAAAAGAAATATTTTAAAAACATACCAATAGCATATCTCCATGGAAGAATGAAGGATACGGAGAAAACAAAAATCCTAAATGATTTCAAAAAGAAAAAATATAATGTTTTAGTTTCTACCTCTGTCATAGAGGTCGGGATAGATATCCCGGATGCTACAATAATGGTAATTGAAAATGCTGAGAGATTTGGCCTTGCACAACTTCATCAATTAAGAGGAAGAGTCGGAAGAAGTGACTTACAATCATACTGTTATGCAATTCCAGGTATCGAGGTTGAGAAAAATTCTAAAGCAGAAGACAGATTAAAATATTTCTGTAAACATAGTTCTGGATTTGATGTCGCAGAATATGATTTGCAAAGTAGAGGACCAGGAGAGGTATATGGTATTGCACAATCGGGAGTCCCTATTTTCAAGGTTGCTTCGATACATGACTTGGGTACATTAAAGAAAGCAAGAATCGTTGCAAAAAGATTATTAAAGAGTAATAATCAAGCCGAAGATATTTTAGAGAGTGTATTTAAATGAAAATATACATAGTACTAGATAACATTAGGTCTGTTTTCAATGTCGGAAGTATATTCAGATCAGCCGATGGAGCAGGTAGTGTAAAAAAGATATACCTTTGTGGAATGACTACACCTATTGATAACCCAAAACTTGAGAAAACAGCGCTAGGTGCTACTGAGATGATAGACTCAGAGCACTATGATACTACACATGAAGCACTTACTGAACTAAGAGAAAAAAATATCCCCATTTTCTCCGTAGAATTAACAGATGACGCACAAGATTTCCAGAAAGTAGAATACCCCGAGGAATTAGCACTAGTTTTTGGACATGAGAAGAATGGTGTAGATGAAGAGATATTACAGGAGAGTGACAAGAAGATTTACGTACCTATGAGAGGAAAGAAAGAATCCTTAAATGTAGCTAATTGTGCAAGTATTGTTTTGTACGAAATAACAAGAGAAAGATAATCTTTTCTGTTACAATATACTAATGAAACTTTCTTGGAAAACCGTATTAATCGGAATAGTAACACTTGCTATCATAGGAGCTAGTATTGCTTACTATTCCATTACAAACAAAACAAATAAAGAATCTGAAAGCTTAGGCTGGGAATCCAGCAGTTGGCTATACAGAAAAACAATAGATATCCCCAATAAAGGACCTATGGTTATTAACAAGACCGTCTCAATTATCTTGGATACAAAATCTTTAATCAGTACCAACAAATTACAACCTGACTGTGAAGATTTACGTTTCCTAGATAACGATGGATCCATAACTCTACCATACCAAATAGAGGAAGGATGCAATACAACCTCAACAAAAATTCGAGTAAAGATCCCATCTCTCCCAGCAAATGGAAAGACCATATATGTTCTCTACGGAAATCCAACTGCCTTAAAATCACAAGAGCAATTGTAGTATAATACTTTCTATGAGTTTAAAAATCGAATCTTTCAAAAAATTAAGAAAAGACAAAAAAAAGTGGAAAGTTGATACCCCAGCTGAATTTGAGGAGAGGGAAGATGCTTTTCTTCTTAAGAGATTAATTGGTAAAGAACCAACTATTGATACTTTTGTAAGAATAGCTGGTGGAAAAGCAAAAAACTTTAAACTTGAGATACCAAAAACGACAAGACCACTAACTGACAGAATGAAGATAAAAATATTCGACATTCTAAGGGAAGACATTGTAAAAAAAGACATCCTTGACCTCTATGCGGGAGCTGGCTCTTTTGGATTAGAAGCACTCTCTAGAGGTGCCAAATCTGCTACATTTGTAGACGCATCTAAAAATGCATACTTTGTAATACAAAAGAATATTGCACATACGGGATTTTTACCAGAAACAGAAGTTGTCAAATCAAAAGTTGAAGAATATCTTTTCAAACAAACAAACCAAACAAAACCACCAAAGTTCGATATCATCTTCATGGATCCTCCATACAAATTGTTTAATACAAAAAACACTTTTAAAATGGAGAAGGTTATGAGAATGGCATCACAACTCATAGTTGGGATTCAAAATCCTAAAACAAACCATTTTAAAGGGGCACTCATTGTCAAACATCCAAGAAGATATCCAATTGAGAAGATAAACATCGATAGAATGATAAAACTTGAAACTTATGAAATCGGATTAAACTGTATATCTATATATATCGTTGATCTAAAGAGACAATTGCAAAAATAATTAGAAAAATATAGAATTAGGAACATGTACAATAAAACTGGTCTGTATAAAGAAAAAATCTGTAAAATAGTTTTTACAACACAACTCTTTTTTTAATGAGGCTTTTTCCCTTAAATATAAACTTTTAGCTTTAAATATATGAATAGTAATGTTGAAGAAATTTCAAAATTAGAAAAAATAAGACACTCAGCTTCCCATGTACTAGCACAGGCCGTACTTAAACTTTACCCTGATGTTAAGTTGGGTATAGGACCTGCAATAGATAATGGTTTCTACTATGATTTCGAATTCTCAGAACCTCTGGAAGAAGATGATCTCCCAAAGATAGAAAAAGAAATGAAAGAAATAATTAAACAGGATTTGCCGATAAAGCAAATCTTTATGAAGAGAAAAGAAGCTCAAGAATATCTCCAAAAAACTGATCAAACATACAAGTTACAGTTACTAGAAGAAATCCCAGATAAAGAATTAAGCTTCTATATAACTGGTAGTAACGATTTCGCAGATCTTTGTAGAGGTCCCCATGTTGAAAGTACAAAGGAAATTGGGTTTGTAAAATTAACAAAAACCGCAGGTGCTTACTGGAAGGGTAATGAGAAAGAAAAAATGTTAACCAGAATATACGGGACTGCTTTTGAAACTAAGGAAGAACTAAAAGATGCTATTGCAAAAATGCAATTAGCAGAACAAAGAAATCATAGAAAACTTGGAAAACAGTTGGAGCTATTTGCTATTATTCCAGAAATTGGACAAGGTTTACCCGTATGGCTTCCAAGAGGATACAAAATTAGAAGAATTCTTGAAGAGTATATGCTTGACTTAGAAGAAGAGGCAGGATATTTACATATTTTAACTCCACATATTAACAAAGAAATTCTCTTTAAAACTTCTGGACACTTAGATTTCTACAAAGAGTCTATGTATGCACCAATCGTTGTAGATGATGAGACTTACTATCTTAAGCCTATGAATTGTCCAGCAGGAATGATGGTTTATAACCTTTCTCCTAAAAGCTACAGGGATCTTCCATACAAACTTGGGGAATTTGGTACTGTATACAGGTATGAAAAAACAGGAGAACTGCATGGATTACAAAGAGTAAGAGGATTTACACAAAATGATGCACATATCTTTTGTGCTCCTGATCAACTCGATAGCGTAATAAACGAAACCTTGGATTTACTCGATACATTCTACAAGGACGTTGGTTTTGACAACTACAAATTTAGGCTATCTCTCTCTGACTGGAAGCATAAAGCAGACAAGTATGCTGGAGATCCAAAAAGATGGGAATTTGCTGAACAAACTTTAAGAAAGGTCTTGAACGACAGAGGATTAGAATTTGAAGAAATTCCAGGAGATGCTGCGTTCTACGGGCCTAAGATTGATATACAAGCAGTTAATGTCTTTGGAAAAGAAGACTCTATTTCTACTATCCAGTTAGATTTCAATCTTCCTGATAGGTTTGACATCAAATATATCGATGAAGATGGAATAGAGAAACAGCCATATATAATTCATAGGGCTCTAATTGGTTCTTTTGAAAGATTCTTTGCCTTCCTCATAGAACATCATGGGGGAGATTTCCCACTATGGCTTGCACCTGAACAAGTTTACATAGTTCCGATTTCAGACAAACACAACGACTATGCGAAGCAGGTCTACAACAGTATCAAAGAAGCACATTTAAGAGTAAAGATAGATGACAGAGGTAAGAGCATGCAGTCCAAGATTAGAGATGCGGAGAAAATGAAAATCCCTTATATTATCATATTGGGAGACAAAGAAATGGAAACTGAAACAGTATCAATCAGAGCAAGAAAGAGCAAGGAACATGGGCTAATGAAGATACAAGAATTCATAGATACATTAAAAGAGGAAGTTCGCACAAAAGGAAATAACTCTGATATTTAAATTAATATAATAAATATTTAATGTCTTACGGAGAGAAAAAAGAATTTAAAAAAGATTATGGTCCACGAGTAAACGATTACATTCGTGTACCACAAGTACAATTAATAGACGACAAGGGAGAGAATTTGGGTATTGTAGATACAGAACAAGCAAGAAAGCTAGCACTAAAGGCAGGACTAGATCTTGTAGAGGTAGGTTCAAGTGCTAAACCACCCGTGTGTAGAATAATGAACTTTTCAAAATACCTTTACGAACAAAACAAGAAAAAAAGGATGAATAAGGGTGGGAAAATGAAAGAGCAAAAAGAATTTAGATTTACACCTGTTATGGATGTAGGAGACACAAATCATAGAATAAAGAGAGCTTATGAATTTCTTTCAAAAGGACACCAAGTAAAGTTAACAATGGTCAAGAAAGGTAGACAGAGTATGGATCAAGCAAGAACAGTTTTTACTGAAATATTGACTAATTTTACAGATTATAGTAGTATCGAAGCCGAACCAAAGAGTGAAGGAAACAGAATTTCAATTACTTTTAAATCAGATGGCAAGACAAAAAACAAACAAAACAGCGAAGAAAAGAATCAGGTTATCCAACCCGAGGGGGAACAGAAAGCCGAAGTTAAGATATAAGCAAAGTCACCAAGGTCATTTGAAGACAAAAAGATCTTCAAGATCCAAGAGAAGGCAGCTTTCTAATGCCATTGTTGGTTCAACTAACGATAAAAAGATTAGAAGAAAAATAGTTAACATCTAGATATACAAACATGAGAGTAAAAGGTGGAAAAGTAAGAAGTAGAAAACATAATAAAGTTCTAGCAGCTACAAAAGGATATAGAATGACCAAAAGTAACCTCTACAAGGTTGCACACGAGGCATATCTTCACGCTGGGCAATATGCATACAATCACAGACAAAGAAAAGCAAGTGAAATGAGAAGAGTATGGATTTCCAGAATAAACGCAGCATGCAAAAATAACAACATTCAATACAAAGATTTAATTGATGGTCTCAAGAAAAAAGAAAGTATATTAAACAGAATGGTACTAGCAGATATCGCATACAATAATCCGAAGGTATTTTCCTTTATAGTAAAGTCTCTGTAGAGTACCTTAACTTTTGGCATTTAAAGGACTCTACAAAGGGTCCTTTTTCTTTTTAAGATAAAAATATACAATATAAAAAGTATGTATACATTAAAGACACTAGAAAAGATAAAAACCGAGATTTTAGAAAACAGTCGCAGTTACTCTGAATTCAAAGAGAGATATCTTGGGACTAAAGGTCTTGTTACACTCGCATTAAAAAATATTACATCTATAGACAAAAAGGATAGGGCAGAGTATGGGAAACAAATTAATGAGATAAAAAACATTTGTAACGATATTCTTCTAAAGAAAAAATCCCAAGAGGAAAAAATGAATATAAGTGAAAAAATTGATCCAACAGCTCCTTTTGATGTAAACACACCTTCAGAGAAATTACCTGAGATCTTGGATTTAAAAGGTTCCAAACATCCACTACATAAAGAGGTAGAAATATTCGCAGATATATTTAAAAGCATGGGCTTTGATATATTGGAAAGTAGACAACTTGACGACGACTACCATATGTTTGAATCTCTAAACTTTCCCAAAGGACACCCCGCAAGAGATATGTATGATACTTTCTGGACAGAGGATGGCTTTGTACTACCAGCACACACATCTACAATGCAAAACAGAGCTCTGAAGAAATTTGGCCCTCCACCAATTAGAGTTGTACTTCCAGGTAGATGTTTTAGAAACGAAGCAACAGATGCTAGTCATGAACATACCTTTTACCAAATAGAGGGGATTTACATTGACAAAGATATATCACTAGCAAATATGCAAGCAACAATTAAAACATTCTTAGAAGCATATCTACAAAAAGAATTGGAAGTAAAAATACAGCCAGCATTCTTCCCATTTACAGAACCAGATTGTGAATTCATAATTAGCTGTCCCTTCTGTGACAAAGCAGGATGCTCTACATGCAATCATTCTGGATGGATAGAACTAATGGGGTGTGGAATGATTCATCCAAATGTCCTCAAGCAAGGTGGAATTGATCCAGACATATATTCTGGTTTTGCATGGGGATTTGGTGTAGATAGATTAACAATGATAAAACTCGGAATAAAAGACATCCGTCTCCTTAGAGATTCTAACCTTAATTTCCTTAGACAATTCTAATATGAAAGTATCCATTAACTTACTAAAAAAACTAAGTGGAGTAGAACTAGAGGATAAAGAGATTGTTAAATTAATATCTGAGCATATTGGACAGGTAGAAGATTTCCATGATTTAAGAGAGGACTACAAAGATATAGTCATTGCAGAGATAATGGAAAAACAAGAACATCCAAATGCAGATAAATTGGGTGTTTACAAAATCTCGGATGGTAAAGACAAATTAATACAAGTTGTAGCAGGAGACAAAACCCTTGAGGTTGGCGACAAAGTAGTATATCTGAGACCAGGTAGTACAGTACCATACACTATATATACCGAACCACAGCCTGTTGTAATTTCAAAAAGAAAAATGAGAGATATTGAATCCAACGGTATGATGGGTGCAGAAAAAGAATTAAACATTGGTCCAGATTACACTCGTGTTTTAAGACTTCCAAAAGATGTCCCTGTTGGAGAAAGCTTTTCGAAGTACTACGAATTAGACGATACTATAGTAGATATTGAAAACAAAGCACTAACAAATAGGGGAGATCTATTTGGAGTACTAGGATTAGCAAGAGAGCTAGCGGCTATCACAAATAATCACTTTGAATCCCCAAAATGGTATACAGAAGATAATATACATTACACAGAAGAGAAAAGTTGCTTGGACATAAATATAACTAATGATGCAGAGATTCTTTGCCCTAGATATACCGCTATTTCTTTTGACAATATTAATATTAAAGATTCTCCTATATGGTTGAAATCTTTCCTCATTAAATCTGGAATAGCTTCCATAAATAATGTCGTAGATATTACAAACTATCTCTCAAACCTCATCGGACAGCCTCTTCATGCATTTGACTATGACAAGCTAGTAAAAAATGACCCAAATGCTAAAGGAATTGCGAATATAAATATAAGAATGGCAAAAGCAGGAGAAAAAATGCTTGCACTAGATAACAAGCTCTATGAACTTGATGGGGAAACTATGGTTATTGCAGATAGTACAAATCCAATAGCAATAGCTGGAATCATCGGTGGTAGCGATACACAAGTCGATGAGAATACAAAAAGGATTGTACTTGAATGTGCTAATTTCGACAAAACATCCATAAGAAAGACATCTATGAGACTTGGCATCTCTACAGAAGCGGCTACAAAATTTAAACATGCAATCAGTCCATATACCTGTATTCCGACATTAATAAAAGCAATAGAGCTCGTAAAAGAGCTATCTGGTGGTTCCTTAGCCTCAGAGATAGTAGATATCTATCCATTACCATTAGACAAGAGATCCCTTTCATTTTCTCTAAATTCCCTAAATAAACATTTAGGAACAGAGTTATCTAAAGAAACTATCGAAACAATTCTTTCAAATATGGAATATAAAGTTGATACAAAAAAAAAGGAATATATCAAAGTACAAATACCATACTGGAGAATGGATATAGATATTAAGGAAGATATCTTCGAGGACATAGGAAGGATATACGGTTACAACAATATTCAAATATCTTTACCTACAAGAAATATTCAGCCATCTGGTACAAATGAACTTTACAATCTAAAAAGAAAAATTAGAGAGATTCTTTCAAATAGTGGTGCTAACGAAATTGACACATACAGTTTTACAAATATTGAGACATTAAAAAAATGCAATCAAGATCCAGAGTTAGCATTTAGAGTTAAAAATGCTCTGGCTCCTGAGCTTTCACTCATGCGTACCTCTTTAGTATCTTCTTTACTAACAAAAACTGAAGAGAATATTCAAAGGGGATTTAACAAATTTGTTCTTTTTGAGATGAATATATCTCACCAAAAAAACCTAACAGATGGTGCAGGTCTTCCCCTAGAATCTTGGTATCTTTCTACAGTAATAGTAGATTCTACAAATACTTCTAATACCTCACCTTTCTACTTAGCAAAAAGATACTTAAGCAAAATTCTTGATACCATACATATAGAAGATATACAGTACGTTTTGGTTTCTGAGAGTAGTGAGAAAGATCTTCCTTCAAGTATAAAAAACCTAATATACTCATTTGAGCCAAACAGAGCAGCTTTAATTACATATAGAAAGCAAGTACTTGGTGTAATAGGGGAATTTAGTACTCTTGTGAAGAATAATTTCAAACTTCCAGAATACTCTGCAGGATTTGAGATAGATCTTAACTCTTTACTCGAAATAAAGTCAAAAATAAAAATATATCAAGAAGTTCCTAAATATCCTTCAAGCATTAAGGACTTGTGTGTAGAAGTAGATAAAAAGGTTAAATATATAGAGCTAGAGACTGAAATACAAAAGATTGTAAATAAAGAGAATCTTTGGGGAGAGGTTACATGTATAGATATTTACTTAAAGAACAGGGACGATTTTAAAAAGAGGATTACTTTTAGATTAAATCTAAAGAACTTCGACAAGACATTAGAAAGTAAAGATATTGTAGAAATAATAAAGAAAATTGAAAGAAAATTGAAAGAAAAATTTCAATCCAAGATCATCTAGGTTCCTTCATTTGCAGTTACATCAATAGTTACACTTTTTGTTGCAGTTTTGCCTTTGTTATCTACCACAGTAATTGTAATAGTATGGTTTCCAAGAGATGTAGATGGATCTACAAAGTAGTTAATCACAAAAGTTCCATTTGCATTAACAGAGCTACCTGCGATATTCGAACCATCAAGCTTAGCTTCAAAAGTTGCAATACTCTCCATTACACTTATAGATCCAGAAATCTCAAGATTTGTTCCTTTTACAACCTTTTGTGCATTAATTGGAGTCGTTAGTTCAAGCAAAGGAGCATTGTCAGGCCCCAAAGGTAGTGGACATATCCCTGTTGCTGGAGCTTTTGGTAGATATGCGGAATTTTTGATATTAAGTAAATACTTTGTATATGCATCTCTTTGATACTGATTCTCCAATGTAGTAGAAAGTACAATCTTTGTAATTGTTAGTCCATATTTTCTTGCTGCTTCTAAATTCTCAGGAATTAATCCATTTGCTTTACATATCTCATATGCTTTTCTGTTATCAACCTGTGGAGCTCTACCAGAGATATACACAGAAGCTTCTTTCTTACAACTTACACCTTCAGCTGGAGTAGCACCCGTATCGGTACAAACTACAGTAGATAGAACACCTGCGGGTCTATTGTAGGTAGAAGGAGCATATCTCGATGCTACCCTTGTCATGAACGAATTAGCAATACCCAAAGGAACTGTAGAACCCCATGCCCCTGGCAATATCTTATTATTGTTATTTCCATTCCATACACCAACAACTAGGTTAGGATGGTACAGAATTGTAGTTAAATCCTTTGGACCATCAGTAGTTCCAGTCTTACCACATATTCTTTTCCCATTTACTGTATACTTAGCATTACTTGGTCTATCATTCATACCTCCCAAATCACATAACATCCAATTAAGAAGATATATCTCTTTTTCATCAAATACTCTCTGTCCCTTGTTCTCTCCAGCTTCCTTCAGTATCTCTCCCTTGGAATCCTCAACTTTGAGAATAGAGACAACATCACGTTTAATACCACCAGTCGCAAATACAGCAAACCCCGCTGTATGTTCCAAAAGTTTCTCTTCTCCAGAACCCAACGCAAGACTTAAACCATAAGACTCTTTACTTGAGAAATTTGTAATACCAACCTTCTGCATGGTCTGAAGAAATGCATCAATTCCAACAAGCTGAAGATTGTACACAGCGGAAACATTACGCGACTCAACAACAGCTTTTCTAGTTGTAATTAGTCCCATATACTTACTATCCCAATTCTTTGGATCATATGTTCCAAACTTTATCTCTCCCAAATCTGGCGACACCATCCATGGACCATACCCTTGTGTAATTGCAGTTAAATATACAAAAGGTTTAACAGAAGAACCCATTTGTCTGTTACTCAACGCAATATTTACATTCCCATCTACTCGGGGATCCTCAACATTCCAATAATCTACAGAACCAACCATAGCAAGAAGCTGACCAGTTTTAGGATCTATAACTACCATTGAGCCATTATGTACATTGTACCTCTTCGCACCATCTACACCTTTAATAATCTCTTCTTCAGCAATTTTCTGTATTGAGGAATCCAGAGAAGTCGTAACTTTCAAGCCACCCCTCTCTACACGATCTACACCAAATTCCTTCTCTAACAAACTTTTAACATAAAATACAAAATGTGGTGCTTCAATATCAATTCTTTTTGTTCGATATACTAAAACCTCATCCTTGGCAGCCTGTATTTCCTCCTCTGTAACACCCGTTAGATTCTTATATCTTAGCATCTGATCTAGGACATACGTTTGCCTTACTTTTGCTAAATCTGGATTAGTTCCATACAAAGGTGAGTAAACTCCAGGACTCTGTATCAGACCCGCAATTAAGGCACTCTCTGCAAGATCTAAGTCGCTAACACTTTTCCCAAAATACGCATTAGATGCAGCTTCAAATCCGTAATTAACACCTCCTAAAGGAATCTCATTCATATACATCTGCAAAATCTCATCCTTAGAAAAGGATTGCTCAACTTGCATTGTAATTAGAATCTCTTTAATCTTTCTGGAATATGTTTGCTCATATGCTTCTTCACCAAGGATATCGTACAAAATAGTTGTTTTTACCAACTGCTGTGTAATTGTACTAGCACCTCTAACAATGGTACCAGCTGTAAAATTCTGTACTACAGCTTTAGCTATTCCAAGGTAATCAATGCCCTTATGTTGGTAAAATTCTATATCTTCAGCAGCTAACAATGCCCATTTTGTATGCTCTTGTACCTTGTCAATCGAGACAAATTCTCTGTTTTGTTCACCATATACAGTATAAAGAAGCTTCCCATCCCTATCAAAAATCTGTGTACTTTGATCAGAAGTTCTCTCAACCAACTCATCAGGAGAGGGTAGAGAACTTTGCAAATTTTTAAGATAGAGACCCAATCCAAGTAGACCAAGACAACCAATAAAGAAACAAATACCAATAAATATATATATTGCTTTTTTTAATTTCTTTTTGAACGGTGTCAATTTCCCTGCTGTATTCAAATTCTTGGTTGCTTTTGTTTTTTTATTTATATTTGCCGAATTATATTTTTTAAAATTGTTGTATCTTGCAAAATCCATTCTCTTAAGAAACTTTTCACTTGACGAAGATCCACCTCTTCTCCTTGAACTATTCGTTATACCTACACTATATCTCATTGAAAACCTTACATTAATTAATACTTTAATATAGCTGAATTGACTTTAACTTTCAAGACTAAATTATTACTTTTTGTAATCTTTCTGTAAGAAAGTTAGTTTTAAAATATTAAAGTATGAAGAACCTAAAACAAACAGGATTTTTAATCCTTTCCAATTCTTTATCCTTTTATCAGATAGTAAGAGAGGATATAAAACAGTATGGAACTGTCCTTCATTGTAAAAGCATAATTTCAGCCATTGAACATCTTGAAAACGATTACTTCTCAGCCATCATCATAGACAAGAGAATAGAGCAAGCAAATAGCTTACAATATAGCACTCTTCTACTTACAATCTTCAAAAAGAATCTCTCTGACTTAACAATCATCTTTTTCGAAGATATTACTTCATCCGACATATTGAAATACTACAGATATTGTATTCCTAATCTCTTCTTCCTTTCCAACATTAGTATATTTCTTATACCTACTATTAAGAGAATTCTTTATTTAATCCCAGAACCAGAAAGAGTTGTTCTCAAGGATAGGGGAATTTCACTCTATCTGAGCTGCAATTACATGATATATAATGGATGTAAGATATTACTGTCCAGAACAGAAATACTCATTTTACAATATCTGCTAAAAAAGAATTCTCTTTGTAATAATGAAGAATTAATATCTTATCTGTCTAAGACAATAGATCGAAAGGTCTCTACTGCATATTTAACTGTCAACATATCTAGGTTGCGTAAGAAAATATTTAAACATACAGGAGTGAAGTTAGTAAAAAACCGAAATGGTTTCGGATATTATATATCTGTCTAGATTTTCTTTTTCCAACAGACTATTTTGTTTAATGCTTCTATTGGAGTTAGGTTATCTAAATCAAGAGACTGTATCTCTTTTTCAATCTCTGAGTCTTTTGCTGTAAATAGTGGATACTGAAATCCCGAATTACCATTCTTACCGATACTCTTTGTTGAATTCAATACATTTATATCTCTAAGCTCATTTTTCTTTACGAACATACTCTCTTGTTCAAAGCTTTCAAGAATTTCATTTGCTCTTTTAATTACTTTGTTTGGTAAACCTGCCATTTTTGCAACATATATTCCATAGCTTCTATCCGTACCACCTTTAATTATTTTTCTCAAAAAGATTACCGTTCCTTCTTCTATGTTCTCTTCTACCATAACATTGTAATTTTTCACACTACTTGGATATTTCTCTTCCAACTTAAGTAGTTCATGATAATGGGTAGCGAAGAGTGTTCTTGCCTCAATTTCTGAAATGAGATATTCTGCAAGTGCCCAAGCTATGCTTACACCATCGTATGTGCTAGTTCCTCTACCGATTTCATCTAGAATAATTAGGCTATATTTTGTTGCATTGTTTACAATATTTGCAGCCTCATCCATTTCTACCATGAAAGTACTTCTTCCTCTAGCTAAATCATCTGATGCTCCAACTCTTGTGAATATTCTGTCTACTAAAGATATCTTTGCACTACGTGCTGGTACAAAACATCCCATCTGTGCCATAAGGATAATGACAGCAACCTGTCTAATATACGTTGATTTACCAGACATATTGGGCCCTGTAAGGATACACATACGATTCTCTTTTGAATCTAATTGTGTACTGTTAGATATGAATTCTTCTTCAATTATATTTTCAATAATTGGATGCCTTCCTTTCTCAATCATAATGGATCCATCTTTTTCTCCCATTTCAAAAATCTCTGGTCTACAGTAATTGTTTTTGTGTGCGATGTATGCGAAGTTAACGAGCACATCTATATTTGAGAGATAATTGGAGTACTTTTGTAAATGACCTAAAACTGGGAAAAATGAATCTCTAAATTCACAGAATAAATTATATTCTAATGTGCAAACTTTCTCCTGAGCATTAAGAATGATATTTTCCTTCTCCTTTAGCTCTTCTGTAATATATCTCTCTGCGTTTACAAGAGTCTGCTTTCTAATATATCTTTCTGGCACTTCCTCTTTATGTGCATTTGTAACCTCTATATAATACCCAAACACTTTGTTGAAGCTAATCTTTAATGAAGATATCCTTGTCTCTTTTTTCTCTTTTGTTTCAAATTCTGCCAGCCATGTTTTACTATCTCCTGAAAGAGATCTTAATTCATCGACCTCTTTGTTAAACCCTGTTTTCAGAATATCTCCTTCTAATATCGTAAGTGGGGGAGAGTCAGAAATTGTTTTTTCTATCTTCTCAATTAATCCACTTACTAGTTTTCTGTCAATATCAAAAGATATATTGAAATCTTTTTTTAAAATATCTGTAATTTCTAAAAAGTTTTTTAAAGAAAGTTGTAAATAATTAAAATCTCTTGCATTTACTCTCCCAAGACCAATTTTACCAACAATTCTCTCAACATCTCCTATTTCGTTTAATTTTTCTCTAATTTGTTCTAGACCATTTTTGTCTTCGAACAATTTTTCTACTTTCTCTAATCTTTCCTCAATACTCTTCTTGTCTAGTAGAGGATTTAGAATCCACGAGAAGAGTAATCTCTTACCCATTGGAGTAGATGTCTCATCTAAAACACTAAGCAAAGAGTTTGATATGTCTCCAGAGTAGGCATTTCTAATTAGCTCAAGGTTTCGGACAGTGGCCCTATCTAAAACCATTGTATTGTCTATACTTATCTTCCTTGGTTTCTGGATATGCTTTGGAGACATTAACTGTGTCTCTTGGATATATCCCAAGATCATAGCAACAGATACTATCTCCAAGGATTCATCTTCTAATCCTAGATTTTCAATACTTTTCAAATTAAAGAAATCTTTACATACCTCCACAGAATACTCTTTTTTTCGCAGACTTTTGGGAACAAAATGTACTGGTTTTTCGTTAAATCTAAAACTTTCTTCCCCTTCTACAAGAAGAATTTCCTCTGGATCATATGATGTAAGTATTCTGTTTGCTATATCTTTTTTGTTGCTTCGAGATACCAAAAGAAATTCCCCAGTAGAGACATCACAGAGTGCAACAGAAGTAGTGTCTTTCTCTTTGAAGAATGCAGCAAGGTACTGGTTTTTAGAGCTTTTCGCTCTTTCTCCGTCTAGAGTTCCTGGGGTAACTATTCTTGTTATACCTCTTTTAACTATGCCTTTGGCAAATTTAGGATCTTCCAGTTGGTCTACAACAACTACACAATAGCCTCCTTCGATTAATTTGGGTAGATACTGGTCTATTGCTTTGTGTGGGAATCCTGCAAGTGGAGTAGGGTTGTTTTTTTTGTCTCTGGTAGTAAGGGTAATGTTTAATACTTTGGAAGTAATTTTTGCATCTTCACCGAATGTTTCAAAGAAATCTCCCATTCTGTAAAATAGTATTTTATCTGGGTATTGCTTCTTAAAACCCAGATATTGTTTCATCATAGGTGTATCTTCCATGTGTGAAAAAGTATATCACGAAAAGGGATATTTAGACTACAGGTTATTTCCCCAGTATTAATTTCGTTTCTTCTTCAGAGACTGCTTTCCTTGCTTCTACAATATCTTCAGGTAATACAGCAACTCCATATACTCCAGATTGAATACAGAATCTCAAAAGAGGATTGCTGTCTTCTACTATAGCTATGATTCTTGCTTCCCTGTTTTTTACAACTTCTACAATATTCTCCACTATCTTAAACACACTGTTTCTTCCCAAGTCATATTTAGCATTTTTAGCATCTAGTTTAATACCCTGCATCTGCTTAACAATTCTTGGCATGTTAAGAATTAATCCATCTATCTTCGTAGCTACTATCTCATCTGCAAGTATTACTTCAGATGGATTATCTAGTATTGCATAGATACTAAAAGATGAACTTCTTCGCAGTTTCTCCCCCAAGAGAATCTTTTTGAAATCCTTCATAATATCTTCATTCATTGGAGCATGAATACCTAATGAGACATTTCTTTTTTTGTAAATATTTCTAACTCTCTTTACAATTTTAAGAACTCTCTTTAGCATCTCTAAGTTGTTAATGTAATGAGTACCACCAAACACCTCATCTGAGAGAGCTTTGTTTTCAAACTCTTTTCCTCCAACAAGAGCTTTAAATTTACCAACAGTACTAGAACCTATGGAAATAACTACCTCATCACCTTGGGCTAAATCCACATATTCCAGAATCTTCTCAGATATCTTAGTTGAGTAATCTACGAATTTTTTCTGTTCTACATGAGAGAGTATATGCCTTCCGTCAGCAAGCATTATTTCGTCTAAATCTACATAAACAATACCATTTGAATTTCCAATTTTGTCTAGCATATCCTTAGAAGGAAGAGTACACATAGAGAAAACCTTTGTAGCAGAAGGAGATAGAGTAGTATCTCGTGGAATTTGAAGACTCGGTTTCTCTTCTTCAACTCTTACTTCCTCTTTCTTTGCCAAAAAATCTACACTAACAACATTTCCGCCTCCATATGCTTCTACAACAGGATGAACTGTTCCTTCTTTTTTTTCTACCTCTTTGTATATACTACCTGCATTTCCATCTACTCTGACCATATCGCCATTCTTTAAAATCTCGGATGCGCCTTGAGCTCCAACAATGGCCGGTATTTTGCATTCTCTACAAAGGATGGCTGTATCACTTGTTAAACCTCCAGTTTCCATGATGACACCTCCACAAGAGATAATCATAGATTCCATTTCAGAGGAATATCTTTTAACTAATAATATGTCACTACTGTTAAATTGTTTGTTTACGAATTCATCTACAATTGTAATTTTCCCTACTGTAACTCCAAAACTAGCTCCTATACCTGAGAGTACAAAATCGCTACGTTCCGTTTTGTTCTCTTTAATCTCTTCTGTTTTCTGCTTTGCAGCACTTACTAGTTTTTCAAATTTGTTTCCTACCTCATTACTATTTTTCTGGACAATTCTCTGAGCCTCAGACATTGCCTGAGTAAGAAGCATTTCCTCACCACGATATCTTTCCAAAAGCGCAATAACTACTTCTCTTAGTGTTTTCTTTGCCATATTCATATCTCCAATTGTAATTCTGTCTCTATGTTCTGCAAACAATGGTTTATTTTGTAAAACCCATACCTTCCCACCAGAAATTACCCATTCAATATTTTGAATTTCCCTAGATTTATTCTCAATTATAAGGGCAATTTTAGAAATTTCCTGCATATCTTTGTCATTTAATTTCTGTCTATGACTCCAAGTATTGGAGATTTTGATCTTCTCTTCATTGCCTCTTACACCTCTTCCTTTGTTCATTGTCCTAACCTTCATCCACTCCTGCGGTGCTATGTGTTTCTCTACAATGCTTAAGTCTCTCTTGTTGAGTGTGTACGAATCTGGTGTTACTTCTCCTAAAGATATAACATCTCCAAGACCATAGACAGCTTCTATACTTAATTTACTCTCATCTTGTGTAATCGGGTCGATTGTAAATACCACGCCAGAGATCTCTGACTGAACCATTTTTTGAACTACAATGGATAACTTTACCTCTGACAAATCTACATCCATCTTAGAAGCGTAGGCTACAACATCATCTGTAAAAAGAGATGCATATATTCTTTTTACTGCTCCCAAGAGATCTGCGAAATGTCTGACGTTTAATTCAGTAGAAAAAATTCCACTAAAGGAAACTTCCTTGTTTTCAGGAAATACCACAGAAGATCTTACAGAAACCCAGGCATCTGAAAATCCAGAAAGCCTTGTGTATGCACTTAAAATTTCTTCTTCTACCTCTTTCTCGAAATTGTTTTTCAAGAAGGCTAATTCGATTTCTTCTCCTTCAGGGTTCCTACCTTTTTCAAGCAGTTTTTTTTCTTCAGAAGAGAGTGCTTTAACACAGAAATCTAAAAATACTTTACTTGAGATTACAAAGAAATCTGGAGCAGGAACATCCATGTCCTTAAGTTGAAAAAGGCTTAATCCTTTTCGACCAACTCTGTTTTCATTTAAATCTTTAGACGAGAAGTCTTCAAAAAAGAATACATTGCTCTTTTTAACATCGGTATTTTCCATTCGTATATTGGGCAGTTAAATAATGGTTAGATACTATCTAAACGATACCTTTAGCTTTTAATTTTTGCAAGTCTATGTAAAATTCGTAAACAATTTTTGCCAAAACCATAACAGGTACAGCTATTAGTGCTCCAAAGACTCCGAAGAGGAGTAGGGCACTTACTACACCAAGCATTACTATAACTGGCTTAATACCTACAGCGTTTCCCATTATTTTAGGTACTATGAAGTTATTCTCTATTTGCTGATACACAATTGAAGCTATAACTATAATGATTGTTCCAACAGGTCCAACTGTAATTAAGGCAACAATTATCGTTGGAATAAGACCAATTGTTGCACCGATATTTGGGATTGCATCGAGAAGTGCAATAAAGACAGCAAGTGGTAGTGCAAATGGAACATTAACAATTGAGAGTATTATTAATCCAACAATTCCAGCGATTAGACTTACCGTTAGTTGGCCAAGAATCCATCTTCCTAATTTTTTTTGTACATCTACAAACAATTTCTTTACTCTGTTTCTTTTCTCATCTGCTGCGATTCTAATTAGTCCAAACTCTAGAAGAGAATCGTATTCTAGTACCATATACACAGAAAAGATCAAAGATGTAATGACAAGTGTTGTAGTACCAAAGAATGAAGAAAGTGCATCCGTTATACTTTTAAATCCATCTGCTGTTGGAAGATCTTTAAAGAAATCTGTTACATATGTAGAAACCATATTTGCATCTAAGGAGAATCCTGCAAAGGAAATACCCTTAAAATTCGTAACTTCCTGTGATATCCAAGTTGGAAGAACTGCTACAAACTCTGACAATTGACTTACGAAAGGGATAATAACAATTGAAAACAAACCTAAAAATACTAATATCCCGAAAAAATATGTGATTAGTACAGACCAACCTTTAGATATTTTTTTACTTACCAACCAATCTACAACAGGTTTCGCAGCCGTCATAAATACAAATCCTAAGAATACAAAAATAACTACTGTAGAAAGCTGTTTGCCCCAGAATATTACGGCAAGGAGTAAAAGGAAAAATAGGACTATCTTCCAAGAGAACTCTACTACAACAAGAGGCCTTCTATCTTCCTCTTTTCTTTTGTAATTCAAAACTTCTACAAGTTCTTTTCTGTCCTGAACTTCATCTTTTAGTTCTTTACCATTATCTCCAAAAGAAAATATCTTTTTCATTTAATATATTGAAAAATTTACTACTACGATTATACCAATTATTTACTCACATATACCAGAGAAAAAGGGGAGTATTTAAACTCCCCCTTGAAAACTAAGACTTTCTATTTTTGTATAGCAGAACTCCTGTACTTGAAAACATTCCAATTAAAGCCAAGATACCAAATAGTATCATCAATTTATTTCCAAATAGAACAGACATCGCTTCATCAAATTCACCAGCTGCTACTGGGATAGATGTATCATCAACAGCCTCACCATTTACACTACTATCCTCTGAGTATATTACTCTCACCTTATCCTCTACCTTTGTTTCATTTCCAGCCTCATCTTTCAGCTCTATGTTAAATACATTTGGTCCTTTTTCAAGAACTATTCCAGATATTTTGAAATTACCATTCTCATCACATGTTGCTCTGTAAAGTCCAGTTCCTCTTTTAACAGTAACTACTGAGTTTGGTTCTACAACTCCATTCAAGGAGAATGTCTCTGTTCCAACCTCACTAGGATATTTAATCTTAGATATTGTAGGAGCTGTTTTATCTATCGTTACAGTAACAGCTTCTGAAGTAGGAGAAATATATCTCCTTGGAAATCCTTTAACTCCTGCAACGGTTACTGCATATTTACCCTCATCTACAAGGTTTAATGTATATTCATAAGACCCATCCTTAGCAACTTTTACTCTCTCAACTTCCTCTCCATCCACATATATGAATACTTGGTCATACTCACCTGCTGAACCACTAATAATAACATAATCTTCCTTTGTTAATTCATTTACACCTACCATTACTGGAGATTCATACGAAGTATTAATCTCTGGATTTCTATTATATTTAACAAATGAATAAACTCCGAAAGAAATTAGAAGAACTCCCAATACAATAAAGATTGTGCCAACTATTCTTGAGATCCTTTCTTGATCCTGAGGTTTCTTTATCTCTACCTTAGAGAGCATAGACTCCTGTTTCTTTGAAATATTTTTTTGTGCAGTTTGTATACTAGATTTAGATTTTTTCTTTGCCACGCTAAACCTATATTAAAATTTATATACCTTCTCTTTCTAGAATAGTATAATACATAAATTAATGCAACTATCTTTGATGATATGACGAAAGGATTAAAAATAACAGTAACAGTGCTTCTTCTACTATTAGCACTAGTCCCACTTGTATACTTCTTAGTATACCCAATCTACAACGACATCCTCATGAAGAAGAATTCACTCGACATGTATCGTTTTTCAAAACAGATCTCCATCAATCTCCTAACCCAGATATCCCCAAGTGCAGATGTATTTTCCCAGGAGATATTGGGAGCAAACAGTATGGAAGAGTCGCTTAAAGCAGAGAACTTAGTGCTCAAGGATACTTTGTTGGAAGATACAAAAACGAAAGTAATAATAGACTCAGCAAATATAGAGGGATACATAGCCCAAGGTCTAAGCTCCGAGACCATGATGCGAGGCTTCTGGCACTTTCCCACCTCGGTATATCCTGGAACCAAAGGTAACGTAGTAATCATTGCACATCGCTTCCAGTATCTTCCCCCTGCCAAAAATACTTTTTTCAATCTAGACAAAGTAAAAGTAGGAGACAACATCCTACTTCAAGGTGAAGGTGGAGAGTACACCTACATTGTTACAAATATCAAAGAGGTAAGTCCAAACGATACCTCCGTTTTGATGCAAACCGACGACTACAGAGTTACCCTCATTACTTGCACTCCACTGTGGACTAACCATAAACGCTTGGTAGTAACAGCAAAACTAGACAAACTATACAAAAAAGTGTAGACTTTTCACACAAATTTACTAATTTAAATACTAAATACATGGAACAGTTTTACGAAAGAAAAGATATATCTAAAGATACAGTTGAATTAAGAATTACAATTCCTAAAGACAATTTTCAAGAGAGTTACAACATCCTCCTCAAAGACCATCTTAAGGATACAAATATCAAAGGTTTTAGAAAAGGCAAAGTCCCAACAGATTTACTTGAAAATGACATGAAAAGTGGATTAAAGATTGAAACACTAGACAAGTTAGCACCTCTCTACATCAATACCGCGATTCAAAAAGAGAGCATTGAACCAATTGCACCTCCTACATACAAAGATTTACCAAAATTAGAAGATGGTAACGATGTAGAATTTACAATTGCAATTACAGTACTTCCAGAGTTTAAGCTTGGGAACATGAAAAAAATTAAACTTGCAAAAGAGGAAGTAAAGATTACTAAAGAAGAGATAGATACAGCCATAGAAGATATTAAAAAGAACAGAGAGACAAAAGAGAAAGAGGTTAATGACAAATGGGCAGTAGAGATTGCAAAGATGTTAAAGATTGAAAAGATAGAAAATCTTGAAGCATTAAGGGAATATATCAAAGAAGCACTGACGGGCCAAAAGGAGCATATGCTTCTACATAAACAGGAAGAAGATGCGCTAGAGCAGGCTATTGCACTTTCAAATATAGAGATACCACTCCCAGCTGTAAAGTTTGAAGCAAGTGAAAGAGAGAGATCTTTCATCTATGACATGCAGCAGAGAGGTGTTAAACCAGAAGAATTCATGAAAGCACAGAATATCACCATAGAGAAAATGAGAGAAATGTGGGAAAAAGATGCAAAAGAGGCACTAGAGACAGATGTATTTTTGAAGATTTATAAAAAAGAAAACAATATCTCTGTATCTGAAACAGATTTAACTGAGAAAATAGATGAAATTAAAAAGTCCTCTCCAAAAGGTAAAGATACAAGTGTTTACGATGATCCTCAGTGGAGAGAGTATGTTAAATCTGTATATGAGAAAGAGAAAGCTTTTGATCATTTTAGAAAAGAGGTTTTAGGGGATACACATAAAGATTAATTTAATCTTTTTTAAGCATGTATTTAATACCAACCGTAATTGAAAAAGATAGAGATGGAGAGAGAGCATATGACATATACTCTAGACTTCTTAAAGACAGAATTATCTTTGTAACCGGCCCAATTGAAACAGAGATGGCAAATACTGTTGTAGCTCAATTACTTTTCTTGGAAAAAGAAAATCCTAAAGAAGATATCCAGATGTTCATAAATTCCCAGGGTGGTCAGATTACAGCAGGTATGGCAATCCTAGATACCATGAATTACATCAAGTGTGACATCTCCACAATAGCAGTTGGTCTTGCAGCATCTATGGGGACAATACTTCTAGCAAATGGTACAAAGGGAAAAAGGTTTGCACTTCCAAATAGTAAGATACATATCCATCAACCAATTGGTGGAGTAGAGGGTCAGGCTAGCGACATAGCCATAGAGGCGGAGGAGATATTAAAAACTAAAAAACTTCTTTACGAATTCCTTTCAGAGAGAACTGGTAAAAGTGTAAAACAAATTGAAAAGGATGCAGATAGAGATAAGTACTTTACAGCTAAAGAGGCAAAGGAGTACGGCTTAATAGATAAAGTTATTAAAAAAAGATAATGGTATTAGACGATCCAACAGGAGTGCAGGAAAGATCAAAGCAGGAGTCTTTAGACTTCATCCTTCATAATATAAATCAGATGTACGAATACGGAGTAGAATCCGATGTTATATCACAAGATGTTCGAGGCATATCTCTTGAGGATATTAATAGATATATGAGAAAGATAGAGATTGATCAGGATTCTCCAATTAAATTATTGACAATAAACTCCGTAGATATTCCAGAACCTTTTTATACAAATGACATCTCAAATGAGTTCCAAACATATCCATTAACACAAATTTCTTCTCAAAGAGTATATTTTATAGAAGGAGGGAGTTTTGCATTAGTAATGATTCCTATCCCCATAGAGAGAAATAATATACAGATAATTCTTCAACCTTTAGAGAGTTCTCTCCCATATATACAAGATGAATACAAAAGAATTTTAGCAAAGAGAGATTCTAAAGGAAAAACAAGTCTAAAAAAATTAAAGAAAAACATTCCTTTTGTAAAGTTCACTAAGAAGAGATAACCAAATTCTCCTCCACAAATCCCTTTATTCTTTCGACAACCTCTTGCATATCTTCTACCTTGCTAGATGCGGTATATACTGTAATATCAAATAGCTCATCATTAGTAGCATCTAACCAATATCCATTCTTGGATAGGTAAAGTAGAAGGGAGAATATTCCCATTCTTTTGTTTCCATCTTCAAATGGATGGTTCTTAATACAGAAGTAATACAGCATAACAGCTTTGTCTACTAGAGTAGGGTAGAGTTCCTTTCCTTCGATACTTTGGAATGGTTGAGCAAGAGAGCTTTCTAATCTTCCTTCATCTTTGACGGTATATCCTGGATCGTTGTTAATTTCTTTAACCATGTACTGGGAGAATAGTTGTGCAATATATTTGAGTTCTTGTTTGGTAATCATTAGGAGTTTTGTAATCTAAGTATTGCTTGTTTGTACTGTTTCATTGTTTTAGTAAATACTTTTTTAAGAAGTATTTCCTGTTCTTTAGTTAATTGGTTGTTCATATTTTTATTATACATAATACAAAGAAAGATGGTAAAATATGTACTAATGAGGGCGATTAGCTCAGCTGGTTAGAGCATCACATTGACATTGTGGAGGTCACAGGTTCGAGTCCCGTATCGCCCACCATTTTGAAATCCTTTTAACAGAAGCATTCTCTCCAATATTTGACATTACATTTTCCAAAGAGTACTATATCAACCATAATTGATATAGATTGGTCAGATATGGATACCTGTTGCAAAAATAATAGTAAAAATTACATCAAGATTGAAAAATCTGTAGATCTTCTTAAAGCTATCAGTGAACCTAATAGATTAAGAATACTTTGTACACTTTCCAAAGATAAAGTATGTGTATGTGAACTCGCAGATAGGGTAGGGATACCCCAAAATCTGATGTCTTTTCATTTGAAGACCTTACACAATGTAGGAATATTAGAAAAGATTAGAGAAGGAAACAATATCTACTATGTAATAAAAGATAACTGGAAGAACAAAATAGAAAACATCTTTCAGTTCTTGGATTTGAAATAACTTTATTTTTTTAATTATGGAAAAACAAATAGAGATTAAGGTTATGTATTTTGATGAAGAAACCTGTACTCGCTGTATGAGTACGATTTCAATACTTGAGGAAGCAATCAATACATTCAAAGAATCTTATCCAAATGCCAGTATAAACTATGTTAAAACCAAAGTTGGAGAGAAACAGATTGAAATTAGTCCAACAATATTGATTAACAATATAGATCTAGAGACATTAATCATAAACAATGCAGCAGTGAAGAAAGTAAGTAAATGCGAAGATTGTTCATGCATTGCTCAAAAGAGTGTATGTTGCAGAGATTATAAAGAAGGTGTTATTGATAAAGAAGCTATAAACAAAGTGTTAATATCACAAATTTAAATTATTAAATACTATTTATGAATATTAAAGTACTAGGATCAGGCTGTCCCTCATGTAAATCCCTTTATGAAAGTGTGAAAAATGTTGTAGGAGATAACAAGGATATTAAGGTTGAATATATTACTGATATAACTGCACTATTAGAAGCAGGAATTATGTCTAGTCCCGCATTATTAATTGAGGACAAATTGGTATGTTCTGGTAGAGTTCCATCTGAAGATGAGATTAAAGAATATATTGATGGGAACAAAGTTGAAGAGAAAGCTCCTACTGGGGGCTGTAGCTGTGGCGGTTGTTGCTAATTAAATTCTTAAATCTAGAAATCTATGGATCTATTCTATCCAGTACAATGGTTTGCAGATTTAATAACCATTGATTTATTTAACTTAGCTAAAGATAGTTATTTAGGAAGTGCATTAAACTTCTTTATCTATGACACTATTAAAATAGGTCTACTTCTTATTGTTATTAACTATGTAATGGCAATAACTAGATATTACTTACCAATTGATAAGTTAAAAAATATATTAACAAGCCGTAAATGGTATGGATTAGATTATCTCTTAGCTGCACTCCTTGGAGTTATAACTCCATTTTGTTCCTGCTCATCAATACCTCTTTTTATTGGTTTCCTAAGTGCTGGTGTTCCAATTGGAGTTACATTTACTTTTTTAATTGCATCTCCTTTGATCAATGAATCTTCACTTATTCTATTCCCTGCAATGTTTGGAATGAAAACAACAATCATATACAACTTGATTGGTATTCTTGTTAGTATTTTAGGAGGTATGTTAATTCAGAGATTACATGTAGAAAAATATGTCAATGCAGATTTATTAAAGTTTAAATCTAGAAAAGAAGTTGAAACTGAAAATCAAGGTAAGAAATTAGAGTTAAAAAAGCTACTCAAATATTTCTGGATAGATGGTTGGAAGATTACTAAAAGTATATTCCCTTATGTACTATTAGGTGTTGGAATAGGAGCAATTATTCATGGATATATACCTGCGCAGTTAATTGAAAAATATTTATCAATAAAATCTTGGTGGGTTGTTCCTGTAGCGACTCTTTTAGGAGTTCCTCTTTATGCTAACTCTGTAAGTGTAATACCCGTCATGGAGGCTTTAGTAGGAAAAGGAATAGGATTAGGAACTGCATTGGCATTTATGACAGCAACTGTTACACTTTCTATTCCGGAGGCTTTGATTCTTAAGAAAGCTATGAGTTGGAAACTTTTAGCAATATTTTTTGGTATAACAATTATTGGTATCCTTGCAATAGGGTATATATTTAACATTATTAATATATAATTACTTCAAAATGGAAATCACTATTACTACTAAAACTCTTAAAACCATAGGCATAGTATTTGTATCTATAATTGCTCTAATTTTAATACAGGTATTGGCAAGTAACAAAAAGGTAGATTCAGATTGTGAAGATGGAGTATGTGGTGTAGAAAAAACACAAGAAGAGAAAATAACTGCTGAGAAAATAGAAATCATTCATTTTCATGCAACGGAGCAGTGTTGGTCATGTATTACAGTTGCAGATTTTACAGAAAAGTCTCTTAATATACGTTTTCCTGATGAAATAAAAAGTGAAAAGATAGTATTTAAAAGTATTAACTATGAATTACCAGAAAACAAAGAAATAACTGAAAAGTACAAAGCTTATGGATCTTCTTTGTTTATCAATCTAATCTATGATGGAAAAGATCATATATCTGAAGATGTGCAGGTATGGAGATTGGTAAATAGTGAGATACAGTTTAGAAAGTATTTAGGAGATAAGTTAGAAAAATATCTCTAATATGGATTTTATAAATAGCTTAATAGATAACAATAATATTCCATTACTTACAGCCTTTTTAATAGGATTACTTACTTCAATTAGTCCATGTCCTCTGGCTACAAATATTACAGCACTTGCATATCTCTCTAAAGATATTAAAGACTCTAAAAAAACTATTATTAATAGCTTAGTATATACACTAGGGAGAGCATTTACATACACAATACTAGTACTATTGATTTCATTTGGTTTCTCTTCGTTTGATATAGCATCTGTCTTTCAAGGATGGGGAGACAAAGTACTTGGACCTGTATTGATATTAATTGGTTTAATTATGTTAGATGTAATTAAACTTAATTTAAGTAAGGGTAATGTTACAGAGAAAGTACAGAAGTGGATAGAAGGGAAGGGGTATTTAGGATCATTTCTATTAGGAGCTTTCTTTGCATTAGCTTTCTGTCCATATAGTGGGGTAATGTTCTTTGGAATGTTAATACCATTAGCAATTAGTTCCAACATTCCAATATTCCTTTCCTTAGGATTTTCATTAGGGACTTCTATTCCTGTAATAGTATTTGCATTGCTACTTGCCTTTAGTATGCGGAGGATGAGTATAGTATTTAATAGGGTAAAAGATATTGAAGTTGTTATTAGAAAGGTAATAGGGGGGGTATTTGTTTTAGTGGGAGTATATTATTTACAGTATTTGATTAAATACTTAATATCTATATTCTAGTTAAAGAATAATAAAAGAGTGATTCTGTTTTTAAGTTCCATGCCTGAAAGTGTAGCCCACCATTACTGTAATATTTTCATTGCAGCATC
>CAZHVM010000010.1:0-41989 GCA_964536135.1 uncultured Candidatus Saccharibacteria bacterium
TTTTTTGTATAATCTTTTCGACTTCAATGGGGTTAGGGACAAAGCGAGGTTTACCGGCCATTATCCCGCCTTTTTTAGGGGTGACACAAGCTCTGCCGGCCAATGAATTCCCGATATCAGTCACCAATTCGTTCAGTCTCTTCTCTGTGAGGGTCAAACAATACTCCCGGGCAATCTTCTCAATCTTTACAGGCGCATACTGACCAATCCAATTATACAGAGATCTTAAATAACCTTGTTCATCTTTCAAGGCACCAACTATATCGACGGATTTTTTTTCATCCATCTTAATGCAGCCATTAACCAGCAACTCAATCAGCCCGCCCGCCAGAATGCAGGCCGGAACCTCCTTGCCGATTACCGGAAGTCTCCCCTTAGCGCTTAATGAACATAACAGATATTCTTGGGTAATGGATAAATCTTTCATAGGTCATCCTCCTTACATAATATTATATTCGCCACTTATTACTGCTTACTACTTACTACTTACTACTTACTACTTAACAATACCACAAAAAAACATTATGTCAATAGTTTTAGTAAAAATTATTTCTTCACAATTTATCTTCTGTAATAAAAGCTCAAAGCTGCCTGAGGGCATCCAATCCAGATGATTTCATCTCAATTTATATTCACTATCTCCAATTACATTGGACAAATCACCAAAGTGAAGGCAAAAAATGCTACAATTTCTAATAAATCTTGCTGTAATCGACCAAGTGACGGTCAACCAAGATGGCGCAATGACATTCAGATTCAAAAACGGCTCGGAAGTCACAGCTTAACATTCAACTATTTACGGCTCGCCAATCGGCGGGCTGTTTTTTTGCCGTAACAGTATCTTTTAACGATTACAAGGCAAATCGTTAAAAGATGCACACCCCCAGAGGTCTAATCGTTAAAAATAAGCACTTGGCAGCCACAGGTTCGTGTCAAGTATCCTCCGAAAACGGCTATTCTAAAACACCAACTATTGCTACAAGGCGAAAAGCACAAAGCCCGAAAGCGGCTTACACCAAGCACTTTCGGGCAAACAAAAAACCACCTGCTGACAAAATTTCTTTTATCAATAGATGGTATTTGATTTGGTGGAGACGGTGGGAATTGAACCCACGTCCATAAGCATTGTCTAGTATCATGTACAAACATAGTTAACCCTGTATAGTTAGTCAAATCTAAAAGGGTTAACGAAAAGATTTAACTACTCAGTAATTATATTCATCATATACTACTCTACCGACAAAGCAGTACAGACATATCCTGATAACGACTGTCTTAGATTCCTAATCAGGAATAGAAATAAAAGACATTAGCTAAACTAATAGCTAAACCTTATGCGAAGTTAAACGCATAGACTGGAGCTGCGAAAGCAGCTTTTAGTCTTGCTGTAAAACCATCTGCAAAGGCGACAAGATTATTTTTTACACTTATCCTTGTGTGTTGATTTATGAGACAACCCTCAGTTTGTGACAACTAAACGCAAACTCCTGTCGAAAGCCTTGCGTCCCCATATTGAAAAAGAGCATAGGAATGTATTATTCCTACTCTAATTATATCATTTTTTGCTACTTTCCCATAGACCAATAGCTGTAGCAACAGAAAGATTCAATGAATCTACACCACTAGATTGAGGGATATACACGCTCTGACCTAGATTCTTAAAATTCTCCGGCAGACCCTTACTCTCATTCCCTTGGATCATACTAAATGGCTCCTCAAACTTTACCTCTCGAATATCCTTTGCTCCATTGAGCATAAAGGTATATATATAATGATTCCCAAATTTCCCAAGATATGTATCTAAATTATCATAATATTTAAAATTGATCTGGAATATTGCCCCCATTGTTGACCTTACAACCTTTGGATCAAAAATATCTGCGCCCGGCTTAATAATTGCCAAGTTCTTAACATTGAAACCTAACATGGTGCGGATAATAGTTCCTAGGTTACCCATATTCCTTGGTTCTACCAAAACCAAATGATTTTTGTCTGCCTCTAATTCACACTCATACTTTTTAAACAATCCCACAGTGTATGTATTCTCCTTAAAAGCTATTTTCCCTATTGCCCTATCCTGCACCTCTATTTTAATCCCCAGCTCACCACAGAGCCTCTGAACCTCTTGCACGCCCTCACTACCATCATGATGTGAATTCAAAAGGACTTTTAATACACTTCCCCTTTTATATTTAAGTAAATCTATGGTCGGATATGTTCCCAAAGCATAAGAATAATCAAACTTCTTTTGGTATTTTTTTAGTTTTGGTGGAAATATCTCCATACTATTTCTTGGAAATTTCCTTAAGGATACTTCCTAGTCCTCCCTTCTTGTTCACTAACTCCCATTTCTCTTTGCGAAGAGTAAGATACGCTTCTTCGACCTTTGCTTTTGTTTTGTCTAAAAGAATATTTTTCTCTTCAAGTTCTTGTTGCGTTTCTTTTTCTTTCTGGTACATCATATATATACTGTTGAGAAAACCAACTAACATACCAACATAAGCAATAAAATGTGCCCATGTAGAGAGATTAATCATATGAAGATATTCGAGATTGAGAAATGGAAGATAGAAAATTTGGGAGAGAATTAGGAACGCAAGTGTAAAAATTATCCAGTAATTAAAATCATCGTAAAGCCAACCCTTCTTGAACAGATACCCTAACAAAGAAAGTATGTAAAGAAGAAGAGAAAACAATCCGATGAGAACAACAATAAAGCTGTCTACCTCTACTCCACGCAGGAGAAGAATTATGAAGGTTGCAACAAAGAGAACAAAAGTAAGACAAACAATACCCATTAGCTTGAGCTCTTTTTTTCTCCCCCTACCTTTCTTTTTCCTTATGACAAACCAACTAATTAAAAAGAGTGAGGCCAAGAATGCCTTCCCCAAAGCACTAGACAATGGATAGCTACCACCCTCTGTAAATGTAAAAAGGTTTTGGAAATCACCTACTTCTACCATTGTTTGCAAAATCTCTATGAGCCCGACACCTAAAAATCCCCCTCCAAGAAAAAGATAATTCATATCAGATTTCTTTGTATAGTATCGCAGAAGTGCCAAAGTACCAATAAATATAGCCATAACACCAGATATTAATGCGATAAAATATTGGAAATCCTTTATCCAAATAATATCCCCTATAAAAAGCGCGAAGACAAGAAAAACAATGACCGAGATTAAAAGAGCAAGAAATTGCATATCGATATGTTCTTCCTTTAATCTTTTGGGCTCCATAATATAATATATTATTAATACAGATATTTTTCAAAGACGATTGGCTCACCCCTCTCCGCGTAGGGAGCACATACTGTAACAGTGCCGTTACCATCCTGTGTGATATAGTATCCCGTACCATTTGTAGATTTATTTGTGGGATCAGAAGGTATAGAAGTAACAATCTCCTCTCCCTTCTTTTCGCTATTTAGAACAGAAAGATCTACCATACCTACACAATCATATGGTCCTAATTTACATATCTCGTTCCCAAACTTGACACACTCCTGTCCTGTAGGAATAATTTCTGGAATCTCTCCCCTTTGACTGGTGTATGCTACAACTGCAGATAAGATCATTGATATATCCGCGCTTCTTGCATCGTTCCTACTCTCTGCTCCCTCTTTTTGGGGATTAATCACCAGATATCCAAGAAAAGCTACAACAAACAAAGCACATAGTATAACAAGATAATCAAGGATTAAAATACCTTTCTTCGCTTGTTTTTCCTCTTTCGGAAGAAAATTTAAACCTGCATTTGGGACATTCATAATTGTATGATACTAAAGTAGGCAAAGAATATCTATTTGTCTAATTTTCTTTTTACAACAAAGTAATATATAGCAGAGATTATTAAGCTATATCCAAGAAAAAGGCCAACTGCCAAGAGTATAGTCCAAAGAGTTTTATCTTTGAAATCACCCTCTCCTCTTTGGATACAGTCAATTAGCATCCATATTGAGAAAGCTACGCTACAAAAAGAGAGAAGTATTGCTAAGATCCAAAACCAAGCGAGACCAAGAGTTAATATGCCAAGAAAAACTTCCATATATACATACGCATCAATTTATACAGAATTAGTATAACATAACCGCCCGGATAGTGGTCGTCCCCATAGTCCGGTAGTTGTTTTATATAGTATTTCACGCAGACAGGAGTGTTGGTATATAAACAAAAAACGCCCTTTCAGGCACTTATCCACATCTCGTCTATTTTTCTGGATAACTATTAAATACTACCCTTAACCCACTCTGCAGCTCTCTTTTCCTCTCCCTCTTTCAAAGGACCCTCGCTTTCTTTAACAAAGAAACCCTCAGGCTCTGCAATCTTGCTACCACCTTTCTTTATTAGAAACTTCAACATAGGCGACGCAGCATATCCAAATATACTTTCCATGAAAGTAAGAACTTTCGAATTGACCTCTTTTACATCTAATCTGGTATCAAAAGCCATCACTTTAATACCACTCAAACTGTTCTCAGGCAAATTTTTTAAGAAAGTGACAATCTTCTCTGTTGGTCTAAAACCTCTGGTTGGAGAGCCTAATATTAAACAATCTACTTCTTTTAGACTGCTAATTTTACAGCTATCTACATGCAAAAGTTCTCCCTTGATTGACTTAGCAATTGCTTTTGCTATCTTCTCTGTATTTCCAAAAAAAGAATCATAAATTATTAATGTTTTCATAATTACCTTTATAAATTAATAAACGGAGGGAGAGGGATTCGAACCCCCGGTCCCGCAAGCGGAACAGAGCTTTTCGAGAGCTCCCCTTTCGACCACTCAGGCATCCCTCCTCCTAAATCTTTTCCAAGGGGATATACTCCCCGTAATTCATCTTCTCTAGCCTCCCCTGTTTCCTAATGTCTTTGTACAAGATCTTCTCTTGTAACAGTACAAACATAGCTTCCTTATCCTTCTCATTTACTAGAAACATTAACATGGCAGGAAGTCTCAAACTTGTTTCAACCAACAACATCAACTGCTCGCCTTTTTTAGTAAAGTAGAAATTCTTAAGAAGATACCATTCATAAAGTTTACCTCCTGTATCCAAACCTCTTGCTGTTATCTTGTGCTTAACTATCTGCGGTTTGGTAGTTCCAAGGACATATATGACAAAGAGAAGTGCTATTACAGAGCCCATTAAGAAATAGTTTTGCAGAATTGCTAAAAGAAGTATAAAGAAAAGAGAAAGAATTACAATTACTAAGAAAGGTTTGCTGTTAAATTTGAACTCATACCTATCTGGAGCTTCCCATTCGAAAAGTTTAATATTCTGAACAACTGGCGTTTCATCTTCAAAGAGAGGATCTTGCTCTAACTTTGTTTTCCCTTTTAAAATGTTCTTTCTTCTTATGTTTTTCTGGTTTTCTACCGCTTCTTCCTTTGCCTTTTTAATACTCTCTTCTCTCTTTCTTAATCCTACTTCTCCAGAAATTATCTGTGAAAGCTGTTCTAATTCATTTTGGAATTTGTTCTTTTTTGTTTTTATCATACAGAAATCATATAACAAAGGAGGCTATTAGCACAACCAAGAGTATTGATATACCCCAAATCCAATCCAGTACATGAAAAAAATTAAGAAGAAAAACAAGAAGCAACCCTACTGTAAAAAACAGAGATACTTTTGATGCAATAAATATTCTCCTTTTCCTTTCCTTATCTTTAAACAGAAATGTCGCTATACCAAAACCTATCAGAGATATAGTGCAAAATACACCTGCAGAGAGAAGGAACAATAGCACAGAGATATTCAACCACTCCATTTCTCCTACTCCATTGGTAGGCACAAATGAAGGATTATTAAAAAGAAAAAACAAAAAAACAACAGCTACTACAATTACACCTACTAAGCTAAAAACATATTTCATTTTAATTATTCTCTAGGACTAAAATAATTACCTTTTTGTAAATATCATGAAAGTCATTTAAATTAAATAACTTTCATTATGAATATATTAATTATAGAGAATTCCAATACTCTTGCCCATCTTCTTCAAAAAACTTTGGATTCTTACGGATATAATACATCAATAGATTCTTCTTCTTTCATAAACAAAAACCTCGTCAAAGGAAATATCTTCGACTTTGTCATACTTAATATTAACCTTGAGAAAGGAATTTCCTATGAAATATTGGCATACATTAGAAAATACAGCCCAAATACTAAAATCCTTGGAGTATGCAATAAAGGAAGTTGGGTCGAAAAAGTAGAATTTCTCAACAAAGGTGGTGACGATGTACTGACCTATCCTTTTCCTATGCAAGAAGTACTGGCACGAATACAATCGCTTGTTCGAAGACCAAAAAATTATCTTGATGAGAGCATATGTGTTGGTAGTTATATCCTTGATACAAAGGGAAAGTCTGTCTTAAAAGATGAAAAAGAGATTAATTTAAGAAAAAAAGAATTTGAACTTTTTGAATATTTAGTTAGAAATAAGAACAGGACAGTTTCAAGGTGCGAACTACTTGACCATGTATGGGATTACAGACAATATGTGGGATCAAACACTGTAGATGTGCATATAAAGAGGTTAAGAGAAAAGCTACAAGATAATAGCCTGATTGGAACAGTACATGGCATTGGATACCAGGTAAAAGAGAAAAGATTAAAGCATCATAGGCATAACTAGATGCACAAAGTTTTCATCTCCCTTAATTTTAAATACTCCTGGTCTAACTGGTTCCGAACATTCAAATGTAATATCCTCGGAATCTAGATGATTAAGAATATCTGCAAGAAATTTTGCACTAAAAGCGATCTTTAACTCTTCTCCTTCTACTTTACAGTCAAATCTACTTTGATTTTTCCCTAAGTCAGATTGCACAGCAGAAAGAGATACTCCCTCTTTTGCAATATCTAAAATCATTTTGTTGCCAAGAACAGATCTCGCAATGATATTAATAACCTTTAAGGAATTAAGAAAATCCATTTTGCTAATTTCACACTGCGTTTTGAATCCTGTTGGTATTATCTGCTTGTATTCAGGGAACTCACCATCTATTAATCTAGAAGAAAGCTCTACATCTGAAAATTTGAAAAGTACCTGATTCCTATCCTCTACTATATAAACCTTAACCCACTCATCTTCGCTATCTAGCTCAGAAACAATATGTGATATCTCCTCAAATGCTCTTACAGGAATTAATAAACTCTTCTGTTTACCAGATTTCTCAATTTTTATAATTTGTCTGGAAAGCCTCAACCCATCTGTAGCTACGAAGGATACACTCTCACCGTCAATTTCCATCTTTATGCCAGTTAAAACAGGTTTAATGTCATCGGTAGCTGCAGCAAAGGCAACTCTGTTCACTGCATTGGCAAAATCTCCTTTATTTATTCTTACAAAATAATCTTTTTCATCCTTTATCTCCAGAATTGAAGGAAAATCATCAAAAGGCATTGTGTTGAAATTTGCAGAGTTATTTGTTGTTGAGATATTAAAGGTTTGCTTCTCTACTTCAAAATCAATCTTTTCTTCGGAGATTGAATTTACAAACTCTGCCAATTGCTTTGCAGGTACTGTTATCGTTCCTTCAGATTTAACATCTGATCCTATCCATGTACTAACGCTCAATTCTAAATCTGTAGTTTTCATTAGTAGTTTACCTTTGACTGTCTCAAAAGCAACATTGTTAAGAACTGGTAAACCTGGTTTGTTGTTTACTATCCTACTTACTATGTTTATATATTTAGAAAACGTATCTTGGTTACAAGAAAACTGCATATTTGTATATGTAAAAATATTATGTATGGGACAGTTTTACTTCTGTATATTGTATCATTTTTTTCTCTTAAGGAGAATTTTCTTGTAGCGTTTTGTCCTGTTCTATATTTTATTTATTAATATATTTAGTAGTTATATTAGTAGAGGGTATGGATATGTTGATAACTAGCATGGATTCTTTTGTAGATTAATCTTTTGGCATATATATATTGTGTGGATATTTTGAACTTGGGATCTGTTTTAAGTAGTAAAGATTGTTTGTTTTAGTTGCCTTTTTTAGTGTGGATGGATTTAGGGGATAATTTCCAGCAACTTACCTACTCTGTGGTTATCTATGTGTGCAAAAAATATTGGTAGAAAAGGAGATCGTTTTGTAGAAAGGCTTTCTTAACTGTGGAAAAGAGGGCTAGTTATCCAAAGAATGCAGGCAATTGTCCACATATTTATCCACCTTACTCTCTGATGATTTTGTAGCACTCGTTCAATCTATCGTTGAATTTAGAGTCTTTCTTTTTGAGCAACTCTATCTTCTCGCAAGCGTGTAGTACTGTTGTATGGTCGTTTCGGTTTACCTCTTTTGCTACTCTTTCTAGTGGCATAGATAGTTCGTTGCGAAGTATGTACATTACGATTTGTCTGCACTGAGCTACATATGCCGTTCTCCTGTCTCCTTTAATCTCAGAAATTTTAACATCAAAAACATCTGAAACAGTTTTGATAACTTTCATTGGAGTAATTTTTTTTCTTTTGCTTTCTAAATCAATTTGCAAAAGCTTTGCAATATCCTCCTCTGTTGGATTCATTCCTAGTTTAATCAACGAAAGAACTTTTGTTAGAGAACCTTCTAACTCTCTGACATTTTTGTCCATGTTTTTAGCAATCATCTGGATAAATTCATCTGGTATTTCAACAGAGCTGTTCTTTTCTAAAAGAGACTGTTTTAATATTGCCATTCTCGTTTCGTAATCTGGGGCTTGGATATCTGCAACCATTCCTCCTTGGAAGCGAGATCTGAGTCTGTCGGTTATATTTTTAATCTCTTTCGGAGGTCTGTCAGAGGCAAGGATAATCTGTTTGTTTGCTTGGTAAAGAGTGTTAAAAGTATGGAAAAGCTCTTCTTGGGTTCTTGGGTATGTTTCTACGAATTGGACATCATCAATCATAAGTAGATCTACAGCTCGGTACTTGTTTCTAAAATCTTCATTTCTTTTTGTTCTAATAGCTTCAACCATTTCATTAAGAAATTGCTCTATAGATATATACACGACTTTTTTACTTGCATCTCTGTTTAATATCTCGTTTCCAATTGCTTGCATTAAATGTGTCTTCCCTACTCCGGTATCTCCGTAGTAAAAGACTGGATTGTACGCATTCCCCAAATCCTCCACGACTGCCTCCGCGATTGCCTCTGCAAGTCTGTTGTTCGAACCAACTATGAAGTTGGAAAACAGATATTTAGGATTAAGCTGTGCATTTTTGAGAGCATTTTCTTTCTGTTTGTGTTCTTTCTCTGCAGAAGAGAACAGATCCAGAGAGACGTCCTTTTTCTGTGAAGGATCGTGATATTGGTATTTTTCTTTTTGGAAGGTTTCTTTGTCTCTAAGATTAATCTCTATTTCGAAATTCCTCCCAGACGATTTAAGCAAAGCCTTTTTTAATGTTGCTTTGTAATCTCTTAGAATTTTCTCTCGTTTGTATGATGCATCGCATGAGATTTGTACCAAACCATTCTGGATATTTTCTATATAACAACCGCCGAAAATACTTCTGTAGATTTTGTCATCAAGGATTAATCTCAGATTTTCCTTTGCACTTTTCCAAAGTTCATCTGGATCTGTCTGAGTATTTTGTACATGTGAATTGAGAATCCCTGGCTTTGGTAACTTTTCAACATGCTCTGCAAAGTCTGCTTTCTCCATTTAAAATGATTTTAAAATATTTAGGCAGTTTTGAGGGCAGTGTCCGATCGATTGGGACTTTTTCCATTATATTGAATTTCAAAACAATGTGGATATCTTTGCTCGAGTCTTGTGGAAATGTAACCAAGACAAGGATTCTTCCCCACCCAGTAGAGCTCTAAAATTACTAGAGTATATTTTAACCCCTGTGTATTTGCCAAAGAGGTATGCTTACTATATAATTACCCCGACATTAAATATTGATAATAACATATGAAAAGAACATATCAGCCAAAAAACTTAAAAAGAATCAGAAAATTCGGCTTTATGGAGAGAAATAAAACAAAAGCTGGAAAAGATGTTTTGAAAAGAAGAAGAGCAAAAGGAAGGATAAAGCTTTCCGCAAGCGAAGAGTATAGTCTTTTGAGAAAAAAAACAACAAAAAGTATAAGATAGTAATATGCTTAATAAAAAATACAGGTTACCTGTAAACCAATTTCCAATTGTGTATAAGAATGGTAAGAAAATCCGTGGTAAATATGGGATGTTAATTGGACTAAAAGCAGAGAATACTTCTGCTCCATTATTTGGATTTGTAGTAAGTAGAAAAATTGGTGGTGCTGTTCAGAGGCATAGATTTACAAGAATTCTAAGGGTAGCTGTAGCAGAGAGTATAAAGGAAATGGAGTTGGATAATTGCGCTTATATTTTTCAGTATGTTGCGTTTGAGTTTTGTGACAAGAAAGACGTTCTTAAGAAGGAAGTTGAGAATCAATTAAAAGATATACTAAATGGTTAGAAAGGGAGTTTTGTTATTAATAAAGGTATACCAGAGATTTTTTTCTTTAGATCATGGTTTTTTGGGAGTGCTTTTCCCAAATACTAGATACTGTAAGTTTACACCTACCTGCTCTGAGTATGGGTATCAGGCTATAGAGAAGCATGGGGTTGTAAAGGGAAGTGTATTGGCCATAAAAAGAGTCCTGAGATGTAATCCTTGGACCAAAGATATTGGATCTGATCCTGTTCCTTAATTGCTCATTCGCAAATATATGAATATTTGTATATAATCGGAAGTTACTTTAACCAACTGTAAAAATGTTAACAACAATTTGGAACACAGTACTTTACTACCCTATCCTAAACCTCATGGTTTCTTTTTACCATTTATTTGGAGATAATTTGGGTTTAGCAATTATTGCAATAGCTATACTTTTGAGATTAATACTGATCCCTTTTACAAGGAATCAGACAAATATGACAAAGAAAATGTCATCTTTGAAACCTCAGTTAGAGGAATTACAAAAGAAGTATGCAAACAACAAAGAGAAACTTTCTCAGGAGCAAGTTAAGCTCTACAAGAAGGTTGGATATAATCCGTTGGGTTGTTTAGTAAGTTTTATTCCTCAGTTGATTATTCTTTCTGTTTTAATTGCAGTTTTGAGGGCTGTTACAAATAATACTTTTGAAGGACTATACCCTTTTGTAAAGGAATGGGCCTTTGGTGCTGGGGATGTGTTTATTAATACAAGATTTCTGCTTTGGGATCTAGCAAGGCAATTTAAAGGGAATGTTGGGGAAGAGGAACTAAGCAAAATATCAGAATTTATGCAATATAGTCCTTGGCAAATTATTGACTTAAGTAAGGATGGAACAATTTCTAGAGAAATCATGGTGATAATCTCTAGGTATGGAATTTCAAATCAGTATGGATTAACATCCAATTACTCAATCTATTATATGGCTCTTGTTATTCTTGTTGGTGTCTCTCAGTTCTTTACTAGCAAATTTACACAAGTGATTCAAAATCCAAATGGTACTCCTACTCCAGCTCCAAAGAAAAATAATTCAGGAGAGCTACCATCTATGGAAGGTATGCAACAACAAATGTCTAAGTCCATGAATCTATTACTTCCTGCGATGACAATGTTCTTTGCAATCTCTTACCCTGCAGCTTTAGGTGTCTATTGGATTGTCCAATCTGTCATGTTAATTGTACAGTATTTCATTTTGGATTTTGATAAAACAAAGAAAGGTGTGCAGAATCTTTTTACAAGGATGGTTGATAATGCAAAGAAGAGAAGATAAAATAGCCCCACTCTATTTTGAAATTAAATTATTATATTTATCTTATGAAAGATAAAGATATTGTTAAATTAGTAAATAAAGAAGTAGATAAGCTATGCAAGCTTCTTGAGGTAGACTGTGAGAGAGATTGCCAGATAGAAGACAGCGATACTGGAGTTAAGTACATTAAAGTATCTTTTGAAGGTCAGGATCTAGGATACATGATTGGTAACAGAGGAAGACATATGGATTCTCTGCAGTTCATTTTGCAGGTAATAATCGGAAGACAGTTGGACGAGGGAACAGATTTTAGAGTTTTTGTAGATGTTGGTGATTACAGAAAAGCAAAAGATGAGAGTCTCGAGCAGATGGCGCTACAGAAAGCAGATGATGCAAGACTCCTAGGAGAAGAGATAGAGCTTCCACCTATGAAGCCTTCTGACAGAAGAGTTGTTCATTTAACATTGGACAAATTCAAAGATATTAAAACAGAGAGCAGAGGGGAGGATAGAGACAGGCATATTGTAATCATTCCTATAAAAGAATAGTGATTGTTGGTACAATCGAGTAATGAAGAGTATTTCAAAAGATTATATTTTTCTTGGGATTGTTATCCTTTCGGGTATTTTGGTATCCCTACTCTTTTGTAGTGAGAATCCTTTACGATTAATCGCAATCCTTTCTTCTTTTGTTCTACTTTTCTGTTTCTATTTTTTCAGCAAAAATATTCTCCTTTCCTCTCTTTTGTACATATTAATTATCCTACCCCTCAATATCACCTTTCAGCTTCCACAGAGTGTTCACATATTTAGCAATGATATTCTTCTCTACATCCCATATGTAGAGGGTGTGTATGTTAACTACCTTGTCCCAACACTCTCGATCCTAGACTTAGGAGCTGTATTATTTCTGTTGTCTTCTTTTTTACAAAATGGAAGGAAAAAGTTTGTAGAGATATTTAAGAAATACGGGATTATTCTTCCGTTGTTTATTGTTTTTCTTTTATTGCAAAATGTTCTACTAAAGGACTTCCTTTCTTTTCTAAATTCTAGCAGGTTGATTTTGTATATCCTAGCATTCCTTTCTCTTGTGGGGTTCTTTGAAGCAGGAAAAGAAAAATATCCCAAGCTCTTGCTTTTTGTTTTAATTGGATCTGTTTTAATACAGGGGATTATTGGTATTTTGCAATTTACCAATGGAAGTTCTCTTGGTCTTGGTTTCTTAGGAGAATCTCAAGTTGTAAGCGGTATGCAAGGTTCCAGTTTTGTAACTTTAGGTGGAGAAGTATTTTTGAGATCTTACGGTACATTCCCCCATCCAAATCTTTTGGCAGGGTATTTACTTTTCAATATATTACTTGCGCTTACATTTTTAAACCTAAAACAGGGGAAGGCAGGTATCCTTCCGTATGTGTTACTCATTTTATCTTCCGTTGTCCTACTTTTTACATTTTCAAGAATATCTATGCTTCTTGCAGTTCTGGTGCTAATTGTTTACTTTGGAGCAAAGCTTGTTAAGGGAAAATTGTTTGTTTTTTCACTACCACTCTTCTTTGAAAGATTTGTTAATCTTTTCTCCTCTGGGGATACTAGTTGGGAGGACAGGGTAAATCTAGTAAAATCTAGTTTAAAGGTTATTAAAGAGAATTGGTTGTCGGGTATTGGAATTGGGAATTTTGTAAAAGGGATAGAGGGGGATGTCCCAAGGAGTGTAAATAATGTCTTGCTACTTCAGCCTGTTCATAATTTCTTTTTGTTAACTTTCTCTGAATTGGGATTGGTAGGGTTTGGACTGTATCTGTGGTTGTTGGTAAGGGTGTACAGGAAAAATCTTGTTAAGATTACACTGTTGGGTGTGTTGGTATTGGTATGTATCTTTGTTTTGGTATCTTTTGATCACTACGCCTTCTCTCTTCCACAGGGGATTATGTTGTTTTCCTTTTTGCTTTTGCTACTTTTTTAAATATCCCGATGATGTGGACTTTAGAGTTTCTAAATGGTTTGAGGTTTTGAATCTTTTCAAGTAGGCATGCAATTTCAAAGGTTACTCTGTTAAAGCTGATATATGATGGGTCTCCATTGAGGATTAGGCCTTCTTTAATATATCCCCACTCTGCCATATATTGCTCTATCTTTTTGGGATTGTTAAATTTATATTTCTTGGAGAATGTATCGTGGTCCTGCCTTCCGTATAGTTTTCTTGTAAAGAAGTCGTGTAGGCTTTCTGGGATTAAGCGAATTATCCAGACGTTGTAGTTGAGTGTGTTTGGGGTTATGAAGATGACTCGACCACTGGGTTTAAGTACACGGTATATTTCTTTAAACATTTTTTTGGGATCTGGGATGTGTTCTAGTACCCACGCACATATTACAATGTCGAAGAAGTTGTCTTTGAAGGACATTTTTTCTGCATATTCCTTTCTAACATTTTTAATTAGTTTGTTTCTTGTTATGGCGTGTTTGTCTGGATCTATACCGTAGGTATGTGGAGTTCTTTTGTAGATGTCTTTGAGTAAATGGCTGTGACCACATCCAATGTCTAGTAATTTTGTTTTACTGTTAACATATTTCCCTATCCTGTCGTGGTATATATTGGTACTTTCTTCCCAGTTGGGGTTTCTTTTGGAATATTGTTGTCTGTAATGGTCTTGTTTGTTCATATGTTTGGTTCTGGCGGAGAGAATGGGATTCGAACCCATGGTATGATTTCTCATACGCACGCTCTCCAAGCGTGTCCTTTCGACCACTCAGGCATCTCTCCTTATGGCGTACCTGGCCGGACTCGAACCGACAACCTACTGCTTAGAAGGCAATTGCTCTATCCGATTGAGCTACAGGTACATACAACAACGCAATTCTATCAGGAAATAATGGCAAAATAAAGCCTTTACATATTGTATATCTCAACAATTACTCCACCCTGTCTCTTAGGAAAGTAAGGATACTTGGAGAGAATATTCTTTGGGAAGAAACTAGCAGAGATTCTTTTTTCTGAGAAATGTAACGTCTGAAGATATTCTAACCCCTCTTCCCACTTCATCTCCTTAAGTGTATTTATGATTTTCTCCTTATCTACCTTTGGACTTACGTTTCCCTTTGCTACTAACTTTATTTTGACACCATTCTTACTGTCCTCTGCTACAGAAATTGTTTTCTCTATACTATCGCTTAAACCAAGCTCCAGATCACTATCGCTTTCAAACAAATCTCTCTCCAGAGCTTCTTTTGTTAGTAAGTCAGAAATCCCTCCGTCAAACCCCTCTGTTAAGTAGTAGGTAGCTGAACTTTTAATCTTTAAGGAAAGATCCACATCACTTCCTGCAGCTCCAACTGCAACACTAGTTTTTATACTATCTTTTACAACTTCACTCTTTATTGAGTCTTCGATTATACTCCACTCATTTGAAGCATCTCGTAATTCATTCTCAGCCTCTAGTTCTGCCTCACTTTTTAGACTTTCTGTACCTGAATCCACATCACTTTGAGAAAGTACTGTGTACTCCTGCTTTGTTCCTCCAGCAAATACGCTTGGATTATAGCCAAAGATTTCTGAAATTAAATGGCCTTGCACTACAAAACTCGAATTAGCTCCAAGATTGTACTCTGTTCCAAACTCTCTTGCATGTACACTAGCTTCTATATATCCCGGACAAGGAACCGTTGTTGCACTATCCAGAGTAAAACCTTTTCCAGAAGATAAAAGAATCTGTCCAGCAGGTAGCGCAACTGCCTCTGTACATGAAGTCGTCCCCACAAGCTGTACTTTCCCAGAAGCTTTTTCTCCTGTGTATGCTTTTCCTGTGGCCTTTATGGTTGAAGACCTGTCTTTTTCTACTGACTCAATTTTAATTGGGATTTTTAAAGCTTCAAAATCTATCTGTTGAATATTCTCGTCTCCTACAAAAAGCTTCTCTATGTTTACCTCTTTGGATTCAACATATACCGCAACTTTAACAAAAGGTCCGGTTTGTAAATATATGACTAAGGCAAGGATTGTAACCAAAACAAGTGAGATTATACCAATTGGTATATATTTTTTAATCCCAGTTGGTGTAGATATCCCAGAATTTTTCTTAAATGGCCAAAGGGCTTTGAAATTTATGTCTGGAAATTTGAGACCTTTCTTTAAAGGTTGTGCTTGAGGAAGATTCTCTTCTGGGAAATTCTCAAACTTGATTTCAACATCCTCTATATTCTCGGGTGTTTCTGTTGGTAAGTCTTCATCTAAGGAAAGAAACACACCTTCTTTTTGAACACTTTTTTCTACTGCTTTTGTTGCTATCCCTTCCCTACTCCTTTGTATTGCATCGTTTATCTTCTTCTCAAATGTTGAAGCACCTTTTTCTTCAGGTAGTTCCTCTTTTTTTTCAACAGGCCTATCTTTTGGCTTCGGAGCAAGTCTAGCAATCTTCTTCTCCTCAGCTTCTACCCACATTTCCTCTGTAGGGTTGTTTGGTGAATCTGTTGTGGTCAGTCCAGCAATGGAGGAATTTCTTAATCCAGTTGTATTTTTGATTATTTGTGCTACAAGAACTTTCTCTGCTTCATCTGCTGTCTCTTGAAGGACAGAAAGGTTGATTGGGCTTATAAGTAAGTCACTCTCTTCTGCAAAGGTAAGAATTACTCGTTCTGTGTCGGCTTCGAGAATTCCACTAACAATATCTGTCAGCTCATCCTCTTTCCCTATTACCAGCTTTGTATTTTTCTTTGTTTCATCCATTATATTTTTATATTTCTATTCTTACTTATTTCTAAATCATATGCAAACTTTGTAAGGGAAGCAGGTGTAATGTCGAAAATATGTTTTAATTCGCCACTGTTATCTACCATTTTGTCTAATCTGTCTGGTTTGAAGAATTCAATCCTTGGAACTACGGCGAATGGTAAATATTTCTTCCATGGGAATTCTAACATAGCTCCTTTAATCTCTGGAAGAAGAGCGCCACCACCGCATAGATATATCTGTGGCGGGAAGGAATCTATGTCGTCGCAGGAAGAAAGAGCTGTTTTTAATGTCTTCATCCAAAGTTTCGATACGGGATATACAATCTTTTGAATTGTATTTGAAAGCTCCCTTGTTAACTCTTTCTCTGTATATTTAATCTTCCTTTGCTCAGCATGTCTTGTATCTATCTGGAGAACTTTGGCTATTTCTTTTGTAAATGTTCTTCCACCAAAAGCAAACATTTTTGTTTCCACGACATTCCCTTTTTCTACGACAGCTATATCTGTTGTTCCACCACCTACATCGATAAATATTGCAGAGAAATCTCTACTGGAGGAACCACTAAATGCCCTTGCAACGGAAAATGGTTGGGAAACTATCCCAACGACCTCTAACCCAAGCTCTTGAGCTACTTTTCTTAAGGCCTCAGTATATGTCTTTGGTGCAAAAGATGCGTAGAAATGTAGCTTTACTTCTCTACCCTTATATCCGACTAATGAATCTACTGGCATTCCTCCTATTTCCAAACCTGTCGGTGTGATATGTAAAATATCTATATCTTCGTTTCTTAGACCTGTTCTCTGTCCTAAATCTTCTTTTCCATTTGTTTCTATTTTACTCTTTATTTGTCCAATTATTTTATTCTGTTCTTTAAGTGTAACCTCTCTGTCGTAATTCTCTTCTCTCTGGTAGTTTACGATTATTGAGACCCCTTGTATATACTCTCCAGCAATACCCAGAACAACATTTCTTGGTAACTCTTCGTCTGCTAACCTTGAGGTTAGCTCAGAAATGGAAAGTCGACAATTGTCTAGGACAGTATCTAAGTTGGTTATAATGCCTTTGTTCATAGCATTTTGTTGCTGATCAATTCGAGAAATTTTCTTAATATCTATTCCGATATCTCCCATTGAGAAAAGGATACTTTTTAATTGCTCTGTACCTATGTCAAGCGCAATTAAATTGGTATTACCATCTAGAAGATTTTTAGATGAATTTTTTCGAAAAGGCAGTCCTAGCATATATGAAAGTATATCATATTTGGGGAACTTTAAATGATAGCTGTTAGGATAATGGGCTCTCTTTCTGTTCGTTTGTATATGAGCTTAGAAAGTTCTTTCTCTATTTTTTCTCGTAGCTCTTCATCTTTAAACGTTTTAGTTCTGTGAGATTTGTTTAACCAATCTCTATGTATGTCCATTACAAGATTCTCAATTTCTTGAAGAAGCTCTCTTGAGCCTTTCATATATATAAATCCTCTGGAAATGAATCGTGGTCTTCCAATTATTCTCTTGTTTTTCGAGCTAATATTTAAAATCACAGTAAAGATTCCATATTCTGATAGCTGTTTTCTATCTTTAAGCACAATATCTCCGATATCTCCTACCCCAAGTCCATCTATGAGAATCGGTTTAGACTCTATTTTCTTACCCCTATTCCATGAATAACCGTTGAAAAGCCATGTTTGTCCATCGTCTGTAAGGAAAATATCCTTTTCATCTACTCCCCATCTTACGAAATTCTGTTTGTTGAAATATCTAAATGTTAGGGGACCGTGTATTGGCATAATGTATTTAGGCTGTATGAGGTTGTGCATCATCTTCATATCTTCTTGATTCCCATGTCCAGTAGAATGAATCTTCAACTCAATGCTATCTTTCACTAAGTCCGCTCCCAGTCCAATTAATCTGTCTGTCATTTTCTCAATACTGCTAATATTCTCTGGAATTTCAGAAGAAGACATTATTATTAAATCACCCTTCTTGATTTTTATGAACTTATGCTCATTAAGAGAAACCCTATTTAAGGCAGCAAATCTTTCTGCTTGGCTTCCAGTACAGAGTAAAAGTAATTCGTTGTCTGGATATTTTGACATACCACTCTCTTTAACGATGAGATTGTCATCTATTTTTATGTAATTTTTTTGTCTCGCGATATCTATGGATTGTTCTAAGCTTTTTCCAGAGAGAACAATTTTTCTGTTTGTTCTTTTAGCAACCTCTACAAGAGAATAAAGACGAGTAATTAAGGAAGAAAAAGCTGCTACAATTACTCTACCCTTCTGTTGGGAGATTAATTCTCCTAAGTTTTGGAATATTTCAGTCTCAGATGGTGCCTTGCCAGGACTAGAAGCATTTGTGCTTTCCATTAAAGCTAGATCAATCTTTCCCCTTAATTGTCTTAATTTCTCGTAATCTGTTTGAGGTTCATTTGCAGGAGACATGTCTATCTTGTAATCACCAGAGAAGAATATGTTTCCTTTTGGAGACTCAAGAAAGATTGAGAAAGCATCTGGAATACTATGATTAATTCCAACAAATGTAGCTTTGAAGTTTCTACCAATATTAATGGTAGATTTCCTGTCCACACTAATGATTTTAACCTTGTTTTCCATCTTGTACTCTTTCATTTTGACCTCAATGAGGGCCTTGGCAAATCCTCCAGCATATACAGGAGGGTATCCAAGTTCTGGGAGTATCCACTTAAGCGCACCAGTATGGTCAAGATGACCGTGGGTTATTAAGATGGCTTTAACTTTTTCTTTATTCTTTTTAAGGTAACTTACATTGGGAATTAAATAGTCAATTCCATACATCTCTTGTCCTGGAAATGAATATCCGGCATCTATTATCACAATCTCATCACCATATTCTACAAAATTACAATTCCTTCCAATCTCTGCTGTTCCGGAAAGTGTACATAATTTGAGAAATTCTTTACTATTTTCTTTCATATCGCCCATTATATCAGATATTTGGATGTGATATAATGGGAAAGCCTTTAATACAATATTAGTAAGAGTAATAACATGTTAAGAGATATTCCAAAAACGTTTGAATCACAAGATATTGAGGAGAAAATATCTGCTATGTGGGAAGAGAGTAAGCTAACTAATCCCGAAGAATTGGAGAGGCATTTTGAAGAGAAACGCAGAGAAATTAAAGAGCCTTTTACAATTGTACTTCCACCACCAAATGCAAATGGAAATCTTCACTTAGGCCATATGTGTGGATATTCGTATCATGATGTATTGGCCAGATATATGAGAATGACAAATCATCCCACTCTTCTTCTTCCAGGAAAAGATCACGCCGGTATACAGACAGAGAGTGCATTTACAAAGATTCTTCAAGCAAAAGGAGAGAGCAAATGGGATATGGGTAGAGATGAGTTCTACAAAAGATGCTATGACTTCTGCATAGAGAATGCAGACAATGCGAGAAAACAGGAAAAAAGGATTGGGCTTTCTGCGGACTACAGTAGAGAGTTCTTTACACTAGATCCTAAATTAACAAAGATTGTTTACGAAACTTTCTACAAGATGTATGACGAGGGTCTTGTTTACAGGGATAAAAGAATCGTAAATCAATGTCCAAATTGTAAGACAGCGCTAGCAGATGTAGATACTGAACATGAAGAAAGAAGAGGAATTTTTGCATACATCAGATATCCATTTGTAGGTGGGGATGGAAAAGATGGAATAACAGTTGCTACTACTCGTCCAGAAACAATGCTTGGAGACAGTGCAGTTGCCGTTAATCCAAAAGACGAGAGATACAGTAAATATATTGGAAAGAAGCTTTTCCTTCCAATTGCAGACAGAGAAATTCCAATTATTGCTGATGAAGACGTAGATATGGAGCTTGGGACAGGTGCAGTAAAGGTTACCCCTGCTCACTCTCCTGTAGATTTTGAGATTGGCAAAAAACACAATCTAGAAATTGTGAATGTAATAGACGCAGAAGGGAAAATGGTAGGGAATATCCCAGAGAGGTTCCTTGGAATGTCAACGATAGATTGTTCAAAAGCACTTTGTGCAGAATTAGAGGAGCTAGGGCTACTGGAGAAAATTGAAAATATTAAACATGAGGTATCAATATGCGAAAGATGTAAAACCCCAATAGAGCCAATTATCTCCAATCAGTGGTATTTAAACGTAGAGACTTTAGCACAGAAGGCCCTAAGTTCAATTAAATCCGAGAAAATTGGAATTATGCCTTTTGGTCAACAGAAAGCACTAGAATTTTTCTTTGAAAATATCCAACCCTGGTGTATATCTCGACAGTTATGGTGGGGACAGAGAATTCCAGTTTGGTATAGTGGTGGAAAAGAGCTGTATGACTGGTTAAGTGAAAACAAAGGGAAGAGTGTGACAGATTATGAAAATGAGACGGGGAAAAAAGCAAACGGAACGGGAGAGATAAAGTTAGGAGAAGAAAATCCAGGAGATGGTTGGGAAGCAGAAACAGATGTCTTTGACACATGGTTTAGTTCAGGACAGTTACCTTACTCCACTCTCGGAGGGCCAGATGGAGAGGATTACAAAAAATACTATCCTACACAGATAATGATTCATGCAAGAGACATTCTTTTTTGGTGGTCATCAAGGATGGTAATGATGGGATTGTACAGAACTAACCAGGTACCCTTTCCTACTGTCTTCTTGACAGGCATGATTCTAGCTGCAGATGGTAGTAAGATGTCAAAATCTAAGGGTAATGGTATAGAGCCAAGCGAGGTATTTGAAAAATACGGAGCAGATTCTCTTCGCCTTTGGTATTACTCAGATGCTCTCCCAGGTTCAAATGCACCAATCAGAGAAGAAAAGATAAAAGGTAACAGAAATTTTGTTAACAAGATATGGAATGCCAGTAGATTCATATTAATGAATATTGATGAAAGCGAGATAGAGAAGATTAAGAGCCATGAGCTATCTGATACAGAGAGAATTAGCAAAACAAGAGATCATATTCTTAACGTCTCCAGATATATTGAGAAGTATCAATTTAATCTCGGAGCTGAAGCTATTAGGGAATTCTTCTGGCATCAGCTATGTGATGTATGGATAGAGGAAATAAAGAGGGAGATTAAAGATAAGGAACTGGGAAATGGTATTAGAATTGAGAAACTTTCGGAATTACTTTGGATATTGAAAAACAACCTTAAGATTATGCATTCTTTCATACCGTTCATTACCGAAGCCGTATGGCAAGAGTTAGTAAAGATTGGTCTGGCAGAGGGATTGTTAATGGGGGAAGAAATAAAATAACATGGAAAACTGGGTGTGATGAAAACCAGAATGGTTCTCCCTGTTATTAGAGTTCGGATCACCTCCTTTCGGTATTAAAACTTCCAGGATTATTCATATCCTTACTCCTTTCTTTAGTGATGTAATTTACCATTACTTTTCCCACAAGGTTTCTGTTTCTTCCTTTCCTCGCCATTTTTCTGTTTTTTTGTCACCTTTCCTCCGTATAGATGCTTCATATGGATTGGGAAACAGTCCTATTAATAATTGTAAAGAAAAGTTCTCTTTATGTCCATAATACCTAGAGAAGAGAAATGAAATGTAATATAATCAAAAGTATCATGAATGAACAAAAAATATATATTACAACTACACTCCCCTACGTTAATGCTGAGCCACACATTGGTCATGCCTTAGAATTTGTACAGGCAGATGCACTCTCGAGATACTTTAGAAATAAATTGGGGAAAGAGAATGTTTTTTTTAATGTAGGTACAGATGAACATGGGCAAAAGATATTTAACAAGGCGAAAGAAGAGGAATTATCTTTAAATGACTTTGTAGACAAATATGCACAGAGATTCAAAGACTTCTGCAAGCTTTTTTTTGTCGAATATGACAATTTTTACAGGACATCTACTCCAGAACACCATAAAGCTGCAAAGGCATTCTGGAAAAAGTGTGAGGAGAAAGGAGATATATATAAAAAAAGATACTCTGGAAGGTATTGTATCGGCTGTGAAAGATATATTACAGAAAAAGAATTAGTAGATGGTAAATGTCCTGACCATAAGACAGTTCCAGAATTAAAAGAAGAGGAAAATTATTTTTTTAAACTTTCTTCATACAGAGAACCTCTCCTGAAATGGTTAGACGAGAGTAAAGATTTTCTTAAACCAGAGTCAAAAATCTCTGAGTTGAGAAAAATCATTGCAGAGATAGAAGATATTAGTATTTCAAGGCTAAAAGAAAATCTCCCATGGGGAATTGAAGTCCCAAATGATCCGGAACAAGTTTTTTATGTTTGGTTTGATGCCCTAACTAATTATGTAAATGCTGTTGGTTTTGGAACAGACGAAAAGAAATTAAATGAATGGTGGCCTGGAATACAGCTATGTGGCCCTGACAATCTAAGGTTCCAGGGTGCAATATGGCAAGGCATGCTTGCTTCAGTTGGATTACCTCATTCTGCTAAGTTGCTTGTCCACGGAATGGTTTTGGGTCCAGATGGAACAAAGATGTCTAAAACGATTGGAAATATTATCTCTCCTTTTGACCAAGAAAGTAAATTTGGATCTGAGATTGTAAGGTTTTACTTACTTACTGGTATAACGACATATGGAGATTGTGCATACAAGGAGGATGATCTTACCAATATGTATAACTCAAGATTAGCAAATAATTTCGGTAATCTTCTAAATAGAACAATTCATCTTGCAAATAAAAAGGAAGTTGTAATAAATAATGAACAATCTGTAGAGGAAGATTTTAAGAAAAAAGTGGATACATATGTAAAAGAAGTTGAAGTGTTGTATGAAGATTTTGAGGTATCTCTTGCTGGAGAAAAAGTAGATGAATTAGCAGACTATGGAAATAAATATATTACAAAAGAAGAACCTTGGACAAAGGAGAAAGAACAAGCAGAAAAGAGTCTGAACAATCTTAGCTATCTTCTTACAAAGGTTATACAACTCTACGGTCCAATAATCCCGCAAAGTGCTTCTAGTGCAATACAACATCTTATTGAGAGAGAGACAGTAATCCTTTTCCCTAAAATAGAGAGTAGATAATACATTTGTATATGGTTATTATGCTATACTAATTTAGAAAAGATTTTAAAACTGCCAAATGTTTAAATCAGAAAAACAACCACAATCTATTGATTTCCTTCAACCTGTCTATTCTCCTACTGATATATGGTCAAATGCATATATATGGCTATCGGAAGTTGGAAAATATTTACTAATTGCTGTAGAAGTTATTGTTTTGGGTGTATTTTTATCTAGATTTATTATAGATAAGAAGAATAACGATTTAACCGAAGAGGTAAACAGTAAAGTTGTACTGCTTTCAAATGATACATGGAAAGGTAATTCGGTGCTTTTTGATAATTACCAATCTCTACTTCTTGATGTTAGAAAAATTCGCGAAGAACAGGAGATAAATTCTACTGTTATAAGTGAGCTAATAAATGGAGTCCCATCTTCTTTGAAAATTAAGAATTTCTCTTTCACTCGTGGAAAAGTGTCTTTTCTCTTTACCGCGAACAATCTTGATGCTATAAAAAACTATGAAGCTGCCCTTAAAAATAATACAGACTATCATGATGTTAAATTCTCAATAACAAAAGATTCAAACGAGATAAATGTTCGAGTAACATTCGCTTTGTACGAGGAAAAAGAATAATGGATAAAAAGAATATAAATACAACAGAATATATAAAAATAATTAAAGAGTCTCCTGAGAAGAAGAAATCATATATCTTTGTTGGAGTAACCGTAGCTGTAGCAATCGCCCTTGTAATATTTGCTATACGACCAACGATTCTGACAATTACTAGAATCAACAAAGAGATTAAGGACAAAGAGAGGATTGATACAGCTCTGACCCAAAAGATAGAAACATTGACCGAATTGGATAAGCAGTATACACAAGCCAAGGGTAGTTTCTCTGGCTTAGCACTTATATATCCTACTGATGCGAATTTCAGCTTGTTGCTTGCAAATATAGAATCTATTGTTTCAAGGAATGGATACTCTCTTGGGAGTGTGGGGTTTGATAAGTATGATAAAAACGACAATTACAAAATTAGTGCGAAATATCTTGTGCCTTGGTCGTTGAGAGTTACGGTAAAGGGAAAGGTTGGTAATATAATAAACCTTCTTAAAGATTTTGAGGGTATGCCCATTTACCCAGTTGTTGAATCAATCTCCTACTCTAGCCAAGTAGATAAGGATGGTTTAACTACATTTGGTATCAATATGAGAATATATCATATTGAAAGTAGTAATTTTTACGAATAAAAATATATGGAAATGTTAAAGAAGGCTGTAATTGTTCTTATACTACTAGGAATAGTTGTATTAGCATGGATTGGTGGTTCCATCTATTACCAAAATAGTAATATAGAAGTACATCCGAATGCGCAGGGGTATATAAAGGTCTTGCGAGAATCTTTTGATCTGGAGGAATTAGAAAAGATAACAGAAAAAACTGATAATTCCTTTCCAGTTTCTCCTTCTGAATTTACTGTTTTAATACAGGACAACTAGTCGATATAATCGTCTAATTTTTGTTGTGCAGATTTCTCTTTTAATTTTTTTAAGGCTTTTGCTTCTATCTGCCTAATTCTCTCTCTTGTTACTCCAAATTCTTTTCCGACCTCTTCTAATGTTCTTGATACTCCATCTTCAAGACCAAATCTTAGAGAAAGGACTCTTCTTTCCCTATCTTGCAATGTATCTAAGATATCTTTGAGCTGGTTTTTTAGATATTCGGCTGTAGCAAAATCCTCTGGAGATTGAGACCAGTCATCAGGAATTATATCTTGAAGCTTGCTATCCTTCTCTTCCCCTATTGGTGTAGAAAGTGGTGCAGGATTCTGTTTAATCTTTCTAATCTCTGCGACTTTACTCAATTCAATATCCATTTCTTTTGCAATTTCATCATCAAGGGGAGGTCTTCCAAGTTTCGTAGTTAAGGTATTGTTTACTTTGTTGAATTTGTTAATTGTCTCAATCATGTGTACTGGTACACGAATTGTTCTTGCTTGGTCTGCAATCGCTCTAGTTATCGCCTGTCTAATCCACCAGGTAGCATATGTTGAAAATTTGAATCCCTTTTTATAATCAAATTTTTCCACAGCCCTCATTAAACCAATGTTTCCTTCTTGTATTAGGTCGAGTAACTCTAATCCACTTTTGCTGTATTTCTTAGCGATGCTAACTACAAGCCTTAAATTGGCAGTAATTAATAATTGACCAGCTTCTTTGTCTCCATTTTCAATCCTTTTAGCAAGAATTACTTCTTCTTCTCCTGTTAAAAGAGGGATCCTTCCAATTTCATAGAGATATGATCTTATTGCATCTGTAGAAAGACTGGACTGAATAGTTTTTAGTATGCGGATTTTCTTTTCAAGAGTGAGCTCTTCTTTAACAACTGCTTCTAAAGTATCTTCTGGTTCTAGTACCTCTATTTCGTTCTCTTGAAGAGATTTGAAAATATCGTCTAGCAATTCAACATCTTCCTCAATTGTAGGGAAAATATCTAATAGATCTTCCTGAGTAAGAAATCCTTGATCTTTACCCTTGTCTACTAGGTTTTTGATTGCTTTACTTTTATCGGTCATATTTTAATTATGATATAATTTATATATGGACAGCAAAAAAGACGATTTAAATGACAAAAAACAGTTTTTTATAGATACAATTGCAAAATTTTGCGATAAGTGTGGGTCTCCATTTGTAATAGAAGATGTTAATATACTCCAGAGAACCGGAATATCCAGCATTATACACTTTTCATGTCATAATTGTAAATCAAAACATATCGCTACCTTCATTTCTCCAATTGGAATGAGCCATAGGGTTCCTGTAAACACAGATTTATCTGTAAGGGAGATTAGTAAGTTTGCCCAACAAAGCGAAACTTCTACCCAAGAGATCTTGGATATATACATGTACTTAAAGAAGAATTCTAAAGTACTAATCTAATTCTCTTCTCTCCATACAATATCAAAGCTGGTATCCTTGTTGAGTTCAAATCTGCTAGAGAGTTGGTTTTGAATAGCATTTAAATTATCTCCATCTTCTATGTTCCATGAAGATGGGTAAGTGATATCTAACTTGTATGCATGAGATTTCTCTCCGGGTTGTTTAAAGAGATCAATTGCTAAGAATATACTATTACCATTTTTTATAATTGGAAAAGATGCGTTTTCTGAAGTCCTCTTTAATTGGTATGTAACCTCTAAGGTATTAACATCTTTAATCTTTGTATTAAACCATCCACCCAATACCTTGAATCCACTTTCTTTGTACGTTGTGTACTTATTGTCATCCATTCCTTTGACGGAAATAACATTAGCGTATGAAGGAATATATACTCTTTGGTAGTTAACATAATTACCTTGTGGATAAACAAGATTCTCAGATGTATTTTCAATGGCAATTGTATATTTGAATACCATAGTATTTTCATCTTTAATATCTATCAAAAGATTGTAGTTTTTCTCAAGATAAAGATTTGCTTTGTTTGCTCCCCAGTTCCAATCGATTGCAATTGGGGCTTCGTTGTATTTTGAATCAAGAGAATCTGCCCATGACCTAGAGTTGAAAAAATTAAACGCATCTCTGTTTTTAAATGATGCTTGTAGATGCTTCTCATTAAGAGACTCTCCAAAGACATCAGAAAGAGAAATTAAATCTGCCATGTTTTTAGAAAGTAGTCTCTGAATGATTTCATTTGCTAGATTTGCAAGAAAAGTAGTTTTTTGAGTTGTTCCAGGTGTAAAGTTCTCATGTAATTTAAAAATCTTGTCATAAAGGTTATCGCTTGTTACAAGTTCTGTTTCTCCTGGTACTTCTATCCCGCCCCATTTGCCAAGTAATTTCTGCACGAATGTTATATCTATGGTTATAATTCCATCTAAATCGTCTCCTTTACCAAGCGCTTTTATGAAAGGTTCTGCATTTAGGTATGTTTCTGTTAAATCTGGATACCAATTTACTAGTGAAAAATTCCAAGTTTTTAATCCAAGTGCTTGCGTCATTGACTTAGGAGCTGTGAATGTTTTCCCCTGAACTTTTAATGTTCCATCTGCGTTGTAGATATCATCGACAAAAAGCTCTCTTACTTGTCCACCCTCTATGCCTACTACACCATAACTGGTCAACCATCCTCCTGTGCTTCTAATTTCAGATTCGTTTTGTAGAAGTATGAGATATCTTTTACGTTCATCTACCCCTAGCAAGTCAGGAAGAAATGTAATAATTTCTTTGTAGTCAGATGTCGCCGAATCCAACTTTTTCGTGAGGTCTTTTAATTCAAGAATTTTATTCTGCAGGAAATTTGGGAAAACAGACGTACTGATACTATTTACTATATCGTTTGAAAGTGAAATTTTGTAAGCTGCATCATCTATTTTGTATTGATTCTCCTCTATGGCGATTAAATATTCTCTGTACTCTCTTGAAGTCGAGGGAAGTGAGTCTTGAATATCTACCGCTGGCTGAAAATCTTTGATATATGAGGCTAGTGGTTCTATGGAGTCCAGAAGACCAGAAGCTCCATCTGTTGCGTACTGTGCACCAACTATTAATTCCACGGAGTTATTGTAAAGTTCAGTCTTACCAATTATTTTAAATACCCATTTAAGATTACTTAATGTCCCTGATACTCTGTCAATATTTCTGTCTAAAACAGCAATCTCCTTTTTAGCCTTGGAAGTTTCTAGGTCAAGGAGAGAATCACTTAATGTCTTAGTTGAGGAAGAAATAATTGTTAATCCAATTAGTGTGCCAATTACCGGATAAACTACAAAGTAGGTAAAGAGAATCGTCAAAACGGATATCCCGAGATATTTAGATATCTGTGAGCCATCGAAATCTCTTTTTGTGAATATACTTTTTAATGGTTCAAGAAGCTTCGTTACAAAATTTCCAAGAGAAGTTTTGTATATTTTTACATTTCCTTTCTTTTCCGTTTTTTCTCTACTTTCAACGTCCCATTTCTTGTTTATACTGTCGTAATATGTTTGAACCTGATCCACTAGAGAATCTTCAAGAGTAATCTGTTGTACCCAACCGTATTTTGAAGCATGTGGGGCTGGAACGTAAAGATCTTGTATAACAAATTCTGTATTTTCACTCTCTGTAAATTTAATAGATTGTGCTTCAGTATTTAATTCCAGTAATTTGTAAGCAACAGAGAGAGTTGTATAGTTGTTTTTGTTTGCCAAAGTAATTACTTCTCCTTTGGTTTTGTCAGAGAATGTTAATTTCAAAATCCCATATGTAGCATCATTCTCATTTATGACATTGTGTAAATCTAAACCCTCTCCTTTTATTGTAATCTGTGGTTTCTCTGTAGAGTCCTTTAGTAAATTATGTAGGGTCTCGTTGTCAATTTGGTTAATTCCTTTTCCCAAAAGATTCCCAATTCTTAAGATCCTAATATTTAAGTTCGTTTTGTCTTTAAATTCAGCTGCTAAGGTCTCACAATATTTTTGTAATTCAATGTTAGAATATGGGGAAGGAGATGCAATTTTCGAGTTATTTATTCTATTAGAAAGCTCTCTGTTGAGGGCAAGAGAAGTTATTAAGGAAAATTTAGCATTGTTCTTTCTCGCACTTTTCAAAGTTAAGTCTAAATAGCCTGTTTCTCGAAGGAATTCTTTACTATCAAAATCTTTCTGTGAGAGATGCTCGTTAAGAAGATAAAAGAGGTAGTCAAATCGTTTCAAAGTCTTAAAAAGAGTTTCCAAACCTTTGAATTCAAAGAAATCTACACTTTTAGATTTCTTTAACTCTGTGATATATTCTTTTGTTTGAGCGTTAAATCTGTCAACGATAATGACATGGCTTCCTTGTTCTACAAGGGTTTTAGTTATTAAATAACCAATTCTTGAACCGCCATGTACTATGACTGTTACAGGAGTTTGGCTTTTAATTTTCGTAATAGCTGAATTACTCATTTATACTCTCTACATTATCAAAATTAATCGGGATAGGGAAATTAAAGACTTTAAGATTCAGTAAATAACCTTTTCTAATTATAACTGGAACCTCTACATCCATATAACCCAACGAGGTAATCTTTGCTTGGTACTGATTTTCTTTCAGTTTAACTTCTGTGATTGGTAAATCATTAAGGTATTCGCCATCAATATATAATTTTGCTTTGTGTGCACTGCTTGTAACTGTAAGAAAACCTTCTGAAGTAGAAATTTTTGGCTCAGGAGAGTAATACATTATACTACCATGTAAAATATTCTCAGGACCGATCTCCAAATCTATTCTAGAGGATGTATTCTTGTAAAGAGGAATCTTAAAAGTTTGCTTTTTGTAAAAGGTTTCTCCAGAAGCTATTTTTTCAAGCTCAATTGTATATTCTCCTTCTCTGAGATTCTCTATTTCTTGAGGAGTCTCTCCGTATTCTTTTCCATCTATCCAGATTTTTGCTTTACCATTCTGTAAAACTATCTCCAAAGTAGTGTTGTTGTAGAAGCGTTTTATAATTGGTAAAGAGCCAATAATACTATTAATGGGGACAAAGTAAAAAAGAATTGAAAGCAAAAGTATGCTTCCTACTATTATAATGGCAGTTTTATGGTTTCTCATCAGTTAAATTATATGGAAGAGCACTCTATTTGTCCACTAAAGGCTAGTATGAATACTTGGATTCAGGAGATTTTTCATCTTCATTTCCGAGTTTCTTTCTCGATGCCTTTATATTTATAAATACTACAAAAGCAATTCCCAAAGAAACTCCCAGTATTAAAGCAAAATACCTAATAGCACCAGTAGTTAAGATTGCAAATGAGCCAAGAAGAAGAGTGGCAGACATCTCAAGCAATACGACTTGTTTTCTTGAGAGATTGAGTTTTAACAATTGATGATGTAGATGGTTTGTATCGTTAATTCGAAGCAAAGTTAACAAATTTTTTGGTTTTAATACAAATATTCTTTTAACGATAACATATATAAAATCTATCAAAGGAAGAGCAAGTAACATAAGTGTTGTTGACATTTTACTATCGGCGATAATAGCTAGGATACAGATCAAGAATCCATATGTGGTTTTTCCTGAAGAGCCACTCATAATTTTCTGAGGAGGGAATGCAAATATTACAAGAACAAACAGTATCCCAACTGCGAGAATACTAAGTGTAGATGGGAAAATAGCTGTCTCTCTTAAGGCTATAACAAAAATCAGAGCAAATATTATTAGTGAGTTGGCTTCTACAATACCTGGAGATCCAGCTGTCCATTTTACAGCATTAATACACATTAAAATCCAGATAAATAAAATTAAATCACCTGGAAATACGAAAGACTGTTGGATAGTAAGGATAGAGAAATTCCATGTAATGTCTTGTAACCCAATATTAAAAAAAGAAATGTTTGTAAGATTAATAACAGAAAAGGAGATTACTAAAGATGCAAGAATCTGATAAAGGAATTGTACCTTAGCGGGCAAGTTTAGGATATCGTCAAGAAAAGAGCCAATTATTAGAATTCCAAGAGCTATTAATATCGGTATTGTAAAGCTATCAAGCTTAAAAAACACTAGTATAGCCGCAAATATCGAAAGGGAAAGGACTAATCCTCCAAGAGATGGTGTAATCCCTTCGTGCATAGCCTTTTGAGGATTGTCAAAATCTTTTTCGTTTCTTTTCGAAAAAGGTTTGTAGGTTATGTCATACTTCTTGGCAAAATGTCCAATCAATGGTGTTAATATAAGAGAGATTCCAATACCAAAGAGTAAAATTGGCCAAAAATCAATGTATTTTGAGTATGAGCTGTAAGTAATAAAATCTGAAAAATGTGTAAGGAGCTTTTGTAGTAAGATACTTGAAGAAGAAAAATCCATTAAAAAGTATTAATTAATTGAATTAATGATACAGTCATAGAAACAGAACAAAGTAATGTCGCTAGGAGAAGTAATTTGGTTAGAAACTTCTCTCGATTGTAAATTTTAATAGCAAGAAAAGTTGCTGTAACGAGAGAAATTAATGATATAGCAGGATAAATCACAAGATATGTTCTCGAAGTTAATTTAGCAGATGTAGCAATGTTGTATCGAAGAATGGGAAGTAGAGAAGGAAGATTGTTTAAACTTATTACTATTATATATATTTGGTAAGCAATCAATAGGAGTGAAATTATCAAAACAAACCAAAAAAATATGTCTTTTAAAAACTTTCTTACTTCTAATTGTGTTAGTAGGGAGTCTGTTTTTCCTTTTATCTTAAAAAATTTGTTTTTAAAAGGTTCTTTTATCTTCAATCCTAACTGAATGTTCTTATCCTCTTTTTTTTGTACAGAAGAAACTTTCTTCTTTTTCATATTATTGATTATACCAGAACAGAGCTCTTGTCGTTAAAAAGTTGTAAGAATTCTTCTAAAGAAAGATGCTGAGGCCGTTTTAGTAATAATTTCTCAAAATTATTACTAAATTTATACCCTCTTAAGTTGTTTCTAAGAGTTTTTCTGGGATGTGTGAAGCATTGCTCAAGAAAGGACTCAAAAGTAGAAATATCTATTTGAGAAACCCTTTGTGTTGGAGAGAACATTATTAGGGAGCTGTTTACTTTTGGTGCTGGTCTGAAAGAAGATGGGCCAATATCTAGGATCTTTTTGCAATTTGCATATATTTGAGACCTAAGTGAAAGAAGATTGGAATTTGGTGCTTTTGCTACATATTTCTCTGCAACTTCCTTTTGTACTATGAAATAACAGTTGTTGGTAAAGTATTTTGAAGAAATAATTTTTGAAATGATTTGTTTACTTACATTGTATGGAAGAGATCCAAAGAAGATAGCGGATTCATCTTCTAATTCTTTAAAATCCCAGTCTAGAAAGTCAACATTTACGACGTTTATTCCCTGTTCAAGGAGTTTCTCAGTCAAAGTATTATCTTTTTCGATAGCTAGGAGCTTCTTGCCCATATTCTTTAGTTTCATTGTGAAAAAGCCTGCACCGGGGCCTATTTCTACGACATATGGACATGGTTCATTAGAAATATGTGAGAGGATCTGGTTTCCTAGATTTTCATTTATGAAGAAGTTTTGTCCTAAGGATTTTTTAAGTTCCATCTATTTAATTCTGAAATCCCAAATATCATCCTCTTTAGTGAAGGTTAGAGAACATTTTTTACACTTTGCTTTGTTATTTGTAATTGAAAGTACTCCTTTACATTTTGGACAGACGAGGATATCTTCGAGTTCAGATGTATGTACTATATCTCTTTTAATATCCTTTTTAATTATACTCTCATATACAACACTTGGAGGGATATTGCTCCAAGAGAGTAGAGGTTGAAGAATCTTTTCTTTCACAATCATCAATTCCTCTCCAAGTATTTTTTTAATAAAAGCGGAGCGGATGTATGAACAACCATGCTTTTTAATTACGGTAAAGCCATTTTTAGTTAGTAATTCTCTAATATATCTGGGATGGTAATTGAAAAAGATTGCTTCTTCTCCAGATTTTGTTCCTTCAAAATTACCTTTTGTAGGTTGCTGATATGGTTCTTTAGAGAAAAACTTGAAGTTCAATTTTACAAGTGCTTTCAATGTTGAAATGAGGTGAACTTTGTTTGCAAATTCCTGTATGTAGAAGGAATTTCTGTTCATAATACGATGTAATTCTTCAAAATATGCAGATGGTTTTTCAATATGGTGTAGGACTCTTACCATTAGCGCACCATCAAAAGTATTGTCTTTAAATGGTAATTTATATGCATTTGCAGCTATTAATTGAATATTGGGGTATTTACTCTTTAAAATTTCTCTATTTTTAACTAAAGTCTGTAGTGAATAGTCAAGAATTACTGGATTTGTATATTTTTTACAATATGTAGAGCTTAGCCTTCCGTATGAGCCACCAATGTCTAGAAACCAATTTCCATTCTTATCCCCAAATATCTTTGTAAGAAGAATCTTTTCTGCCTCATTTTCATATCTTCTATTGCTCCAATAATTGGTGTAATCATAACCAAAAAAATCGTAATCTGTTACTTTAGTCATTATCTATTTCATTTAATATCTTATTTATATCTTGTACTTCAGAGAGGAGCTTCTGGGACTGTTTGAATTCGCCTTTCTCTTCTGCGACTGCAATTTTTGTATGTAAATCTCGTCTTTTGTTTTCGTAGTAATTCTTTTTTAACCTTCGTGTAATTTGTTCTAATTCATTATATATCTCTTCTTCATTGTTTGGTAACGTTGTTGTTTGGAAAATTATATTCTCAAGTATTTCCTTCAGTCCTTCTTTTTGTTCTAGATTTTTATATAACTGTTGACGTGTAATGCTAGGATTAGAGGAAAACTGTTCTACAATACATCGTCCCTGGGATGATGTCAGAAAATCTGCTTTGACGAGATACTTAGCGGGCACTTTACCCAGTAACAGTAACAGTTTCAGGTATGTCAACTCTTGTTGTTGTTCCGGCGTTTTCACGGGAAGTTCGCGTAAAGACGCGTTGTTTGGTTGTTTTTCAAGGCCTATATTTTCGTGAAAATTATTTACAACGGAAAAAGTGGTTATCTTCCTCACTTTTTCGATGTAGTGAGATTTAATAACTGGATCTTTTACGTTGGAGAGTAACCTGTCAATGAATTTCTTCACGACAGTAACATTGCTAAGTTTGTTAAGATCTTTGTCTTCTATATATGTGGAAAGAATGAAAGAAAAAGCCTCAATTCTGTTTTTAATTTTATTTTCGAAAAGTTTCTGATCTTTCTGTATTAGTTCGTCGATATCTTTGTATGGAGCTGGAGTTGCAGCGTATGGATATACTCCCAGTTCTGATGAGAGTTCAAATGCTCTTACAACAGCTTTAAAACCAGCATTATCGCTATCGAAGAAAAAGAGAAAATTCCTTGTTAATTTAGATAGTTTTTCAATCTGTTCTTTTGTTATTCCAGTTCCCAATGGTGCTACAAGGTTTTTAATTCCTACTTGGTGTGCAGAGATTACATCTGTTTGACCTTCACAAAGTATAGCTAAATCTTGCTTTCTAATTTCTTGTCTAGATTCGTACTGGCCAAATAGATTCTCTTTTTTATGGAAAAGAGGTGTTTCTGGAGAATTCATATATTTAGGACCCCAGTCATTTCCAGGGAGTACTCTTCCAGAAAATGCTATGACCTTTCCATTTGAGGACCTTATCGGAAACATTATTCTGTCACGAAACTTCTCACGTATTTTACCTTCTTTTTCAACAAAAAGACCTGACTGAAGAAGTTCCTGCTTGGAATATTTTGTATCTTTTTGTATGTAGTCTAGCAGTTTAGGATATTTAGGAGTGTACCCTATACCAAAATTCTTTATTGAGTCGTCGCTAAAGCCTCTCTCTTGCACATATTTCATTGCAATTGTTGAAGCTTTTAGTTGGTTGTAGAAGTACTTAGTTGAAAGATAATTTATATCCTCAAGTCTTTTGTATTTACTATCTTTTTCAAATCTTTTAAGATCAACTCCTGCTTCTTTGGCTAGCTTTTCGAGAGCTTCAACAAAATCTATATTCTCTATCTTTTGAATAAAGTTAAAGATATCTCCTGTTTCACCACATCCAAAGCATTTATATCTTTGAATGTCTGGACTTACTATGAAGGAGGGTGTTTTCTCTTTGTGAAATGGGCATAGTCCAGAAAAGTTTTTTCCAGCTTGTTTTAATTGAACATACTTACCTATAACCTGAGCTATATCCAAACGGTTCTTAATCTCTTCTATCTGATTGTTTTGGTCCATACTTTAGCTGATTATATCATCAAAAGTGGATTATTTGCAGTTTAAGGATTGATTGATAATCTCACAGGATATTTCTGCAACTCCTGTTGTTGTATTTGTTTTCCAATAGACGGGTGCATCGTTAAAGAAAATCTTTGTGTTTGTAAGCCTTCCTGTGGTTACGCGAAAACTTTTTTCTACAGTAAAATTTTGTTTTGAGGGTTGTACATTCTGTGAAATTTTATTCTGTCCATCTATATCTAGTTTTATCCAGGCAACAGAATTAGACACTTCTAATCTTAGAGTATTTGTTTGGGATTTTTCTTCCTCTACCGTTTGTTCTTGTTCTTTTGCATATGTAACTTTAAGGATTTCTGTTGACTCAAGAATTGTATTATTTCCTTTTCTAACAGTAATAGTTATTAAATTAATGCCTTCCTTTAATGTTAATTCTTTCTCAAAAGTTCCATCACCGTTTATCTTAACTGGAGAATTATTTATATCCAAAGAAGAATTCTCATCTGTTTTGCCTTTTACTGTTAAAAATTCTGATGTTATTGTCTGGTTGTCTGAAGGCTCTATAATTTGTAATCTAGGAGGGCTCTGAAAGTTGTATATCTGTATTCCTATGTATCCGATGACAAGAAGAAGAAAGAGCGTAATTGAGAGGGTGATAAAAAACTTCGGAGTAAAGAAAGAGCTTTTAACTTTGAGAAGAGATGTAGTTTTTGTTTTTGGATCATTTTTTTTAACCGTTGGTTTACTTCTTCTGAAAAGTGCTAGAACTTTTGTAGAGTCCAGATCTAAGTATTGAGTATATATTTTTATGAAACCAGTGAGAAAGACATCGGAATCGAATTTTGAGAAATCATTGTCTTCAATATATTTAAGAAAACGGATTTGAATTTTTGTATCTTCTGACACAGTTTCTAGGCTTTTCCCAAGAGATTCTCTTTTTGATTTTAGTACTTCACCTGCTGTTATCATGACCAATTCTACTACTTATTGGTCGCTCTCGTCATCATTCTTCTTCCCAAGTATTTGTGAAGCAGAAGAAACTAGCACTTGTCTTGGCTTTACTCCGTCTATTGGTCCGATAGCGCCTGATTCATAAAGCTGATCTATTAATCTTGCTGCTTTGTTATACCCTATCTTCATTTTTCTTTGTAGGAAAGATGCAGAAATATGTTTGTTGATTATTGCTATTTCAAGGGCTTTTGGAAAGTCGGGATCTCTTTCTTCTCTGTTTGTACCGTCTCCTGTTTGTGGACCTTTTTCAATTGCTTGTGCTAAATCCTCTGAATATTCAATTTCTTTATCTTTTACCCGCTCTTTTATTGCGTTAATAACAGCGTCGTTGTCTTCAGTAGATGTATATGTTCCTTGAACTCTAATTGGTCTAGGTGTCGCTTGGTCTTTGAAAAGCATGTCTCCGTTTCCAAGAAGAGTTTCTGCGCCTGTGTCGTCCAGAATTACCCTAGAATCCATAGCTGTTGCAACTGCAAATGCCATTCTTCCTGGGACATTTGCTTTGATTAGCCCTGTTATTACGTTAACTGTAGGTCTTTGAGTTGCGAGTATGAGGTGAACACCTACGGCTCTTCCCATCTGTGCCAATCTTTGAATTTTACCTTCTACATCTGCACCACAAGAGAGCATTAAATCTGCCATTTCGTCTATGACTACGACTATGTATGGCATAGCTACATATCCCATCTTTTTGTTATATTCGGAAAGTTTTTTTGAGTGTGCCTGCTTAAGCTGTCTGTATCTTCTAAACATTTCATTTATTGTCCACTGGAGCGCATTTACTACTAATTCCATGTCAGTAATTACTGGGTTTAGTAGATGTGGAATACCGTTATATGCTGCCATTTCCACACCCATTTTAGGGTCAATCATTATGAATTTGACCTCGTCTGGAGTTTTTGTCATGAGCAATCCTGAAATTATGGAGTTTATGGCAACAGACTTTCCTGTACCAGTAGCACCTGCAACTAATAAGTGAGGAATTTTACCTAAATCTCTTATCATTGTTTTCCCAGATATATCTTTCCCAAGAATTAGAGGTAATTCATACTTATCCGGCTCTTTTCTTAGCCTTGCGATCATTTCCTTGATGTAAACGAAGTTTGGAGTTGGATTTGGGATCTCAACTCCGACGAAAGATGTTCCTGGAATCGGTGCTTCTACTCTTACAGAAGATGTTTGAGATGCAAGAGCTAATGCCAAATCGTTACTTAGATTTTTTACTCTAGATACCTTTGTTCCGGTACTGATACTTAAAGCAAATCTAAGGACAGTTGGACCTACAGATATCTGTGCTACTTTTGCAGGGATACCAAAACTTTTCAGGGTTTGTTCTATTACTATGGCTTTATCTCTGTAAATCTGTTTGTTCTGTTTTTGGATCTCTGCTTCTTGAAGAATATCTACAGGAGGAAATTCCCAATCCAGATATTTTGGTTTCTCTGGCTCTCTATCTTCTGTCTTTGTATCTACCTGTTTTACTGCACTGTCAAAATCTTCTTCTGTTGAAACACTTGGTACAACTGGTTGTATTGGAGGCTCAATTTCTTCAGAGAATGCATTATCTAGACGTTTCTGATCATCTTCTTCTGGCTCTCCCTCTATAATTTCTACATCTTTTCCATTCCCAAGGGAATCTTTTTTTGCAAAGAGTGAAAGAAGATCGAAACCCTTCTCGTCCTCGGAATCTTTCTTTCCTGAAGACTCAAGAAAATCTCTGATCTGTTCCAGTGTAGTTCCTGTAATTAGGGAGAAAGCAATTATTAAGAAAATCAATACTATTATTATCTCTATTAAATCTCCAACAAAGTTGTTAAGACCAAGATGAAGTACTTTTCCAACTTCACCACCAGCGCTTCTTAGAGAATCAGGATTATTCAATTGCTCTTCTACTTGCCAAAATGTAAGTAGAATACTTAGGGAAGCTGAAAAGAAGAAAAGACCTAGTGCTTGCCTGTAGGATTTAAATTTTTTACTCTTCGTTAGTAGAAAAAAGGATACATATAGTAGGAATAACCCCCATGCAATTGAGGAGTATCCAAGTTTGAGTGTTACCTGATTGAAAAGTGGTGATGTAAGAGGCATAAAAGAAGCAATACCAATCGCCAAGCCTAAAACAAACAGGATTATACCTATTAATATTTTAGTTTCGCCACTCTGAATAGTAAGTTTTTCTTTTTTCTTTGGTCTGGGCATTTGTTTATTATATAATAAATAATAAGATAATAAGAAGTTTTTTACAAAGACAAAGATATGATATATAAATATAGTCAAAAGGTCTAGTATCAAATAATACATTAATTATGCAAAACCTTTGACTAATAGTACTAAATATGATAATATCCTTCGAGTTCCGTTGTTTTTGCTTACAATGCGATGTTTTTTGTATGGCTCGCATGAGTCATAAACATGAAAGCTTGTAAGAATAATGTTATAACATTAAGTATAAATATCGCTTTATGATTAAACCTCAACGCAATAAGGCCGGAAGATTAGATTTGGGATTAAACTACTCCGGTGGGATTGAATTTCCTAACTTGATCGAAGCCCAGATTATTTCCTTTAAAGATTTCTATGAGAATGGTTTCCAGAGGCTTTTTGCCGATATTAATCCTGTTAAGGATAATATGGAGAAGATGTGGACTTTGGAATTCAAAGATTTCAGATATGGTCAACCATATAGAACTATTGAAGAAGCAATAACAAAAGGCCTTTCCTATGAAGTTCCAGTATATGCAAAGGTACAACTTCTAAATAATAAAACAGGAGAGATTAAAGAACAGGAGATATTCATAACAGATCTTCCAGTAATGACAGACGACGGAGTATTTGTTTTCAATGGAGTAAGAAGAGTTGTAACACATCAGATTGTAAGGGCTGAGGGAGTTTTGTATGAGGAATCAGACAAATTACCAACCAGAACATTACATAAAGTTAGACTTATGCCAGGAAGAGGTCCATGGTATGAAATTGATACAAACAAACACAATGTTATCTCGATGAGAATTCTTCCTAAGAGACCAAAAGTCTTGATAACAGAACTTCTAAGAGTTCTTGGATGGGAAACAGATGAGGATATCAGAAAACTTTTCGCAGATGTAGATACACATGCTGAGTACAAATATATAGAGTCCACATTGGCAAGAGATTTCACAAAGAATAAGGAAGAGGCAGTAATAAGTATTTACAACAAATTAAGACCTGACGAGTCAGTAACATTAGAGAGTGCAGAGAAATACATTAAAAGTAATTTCTTCAATATTAGGAAATTCGACTTAGGAAAGATTGGAAGATATCAATTAAATAGAAAGTTAGGAACCACATGTGATATTAACAAACCTGAAGAGGTCATGTTGTATCCAAAAGATCTCGTACTAATAGTAAAGAGATTAATTCAGATTAATAATGGTGTAGTTCCTGCAGATGACATTGATCATCTTTGTAACAGAAGAATTAGAAGTGTTGGAGAAATTCTTGAGAGACAACTAAATGCTGGTATTAGAAGATTAGAAAAGAATATTAAAGATAAGATGAGCTTGTATGGACAAGATGCAAAAGTTACACCTTCCATGCTCGTAGGCACAAAACCAATTGCAGCATCAATTCAGTCATTCTTTGGTGCAAATGCACTTTCAAGCTTTATGGAGCAGACAAATATCCTTTCCGAATTAGAGAACAAGAGAAAAGTAACCGCAGGTGGACCTGGTGGTATCTCTAAAGATAGAGCTACATTCTCAATCAGAGAGGTACATAATTCTCAGTACTCTAAATTCGACCCAGTAACCAGTCCAGAAAGTGCCAGTATTGGTGTTGTTACACAGTTGGCAATGTTGGCCAAGATAAATGAATTTGGATTCCTTTCTGCACCTTACAGAAAAGTCTTACATGAGGTACAGAATAACAAGACCAGATTATTAAACAAAATAACATCAGAAGATATTACAGTTGGTAAAAAAATTCTTGTTAAAAAGGGAGAATTTTTTACCGAAGAATTAGCAAAGAAAGTTTCCGAACAGAAAGAAATTAAAAATGTAAAAGTAAAATCATTCATAGATAATGAAGTAGTTTACTTTGATGCTATGGAAGAAGAGGATCATTTCATTTCTACTGCTACCATTAATACAGACGAATTTGGAAATATCCAAGATACAATTGTACCAGTAAGACACAAGGGTGACTTTATGCTCGAAGATGTAAATACAGTAGATTATGTAGATCTTTTAGCAAGTCAGCAAGCAGGTTTGGGTATGGCTTTGGTTCCATTTGTTTCTCACAATGATGCAATGAGAGCTTTAGTAGGTGCAAACCAACAAAGGCAGGCGGTTCCTCTTGTAAAACAGGAATCTCCATTAATAGGTACAGGATTAGAAGAGGTTGTTGCAAAGCAGTCTCTCTGGGGAATTTACGCAGAAGATGATGGAGAGGTCTACTATGTAGATGCAAAGAAAATATCTGTTAAATACAAAAAATTGGGGGTCAAAGATTACGATCTTATCTCTTTTTACAGAAGTAATGACAACAGAAGTTTTTCTCAAAAACCAGTATTAAATGTAGGAGACAAATTTAAAAAAGATGACATTCTAGTTGATGGTCCAACTATGATCAACGGTGAGCTTGCTTTGGGTATTAATCTTAAAGCGGCACTCATGTTCTTTGAGGGGTACAACTATGAAGATTCAGTAATAATCTCTGAGAGAATTGTAAGAGACGATCTTTTAACATCTGTGCATATTAGAGAGTATCAAGTAGAAATCAGAGATACAGAATTAGGACCAGAGGTAATCACAGCAGATATTCCACATGTAAACGACAGAATACTTCAGAAACTTGATGCACAGGGAATCGTAAGAAACGGTGTTAGAGTAAAATCTGGAGATATATTGGTAGGCGTAGTTGCCCCTAGAGGAGAAAAAGAATTGACAGCAGAAGAAAGACTCTTAAGAGCAATATTTGGAGAATCCGCAAGTGATGTTAGAGATAACTCCTTGAGAATTCCACACGGAGAAGATGGAATTGTAATAAGAAGCCAGATACTTTCAGCAGACAAGGGAGACAAACTTTCCCCAGGAGTATTGCAGGAAGTAAAGGTATGGGTTGCAAATACAAAAAAGATTAACTTCGGAGATAAAATAGCAGGAAGACACGGAGACAAAAATACCGTTGCAGCTATCAGACCTATCGAAGATATGCCTTTCACAGAAGATGGAGAACCAGTAGACTTAGTCTTGACTCCTACATTCCTAAAAAGAATGAACATGGGACAGGCTCAAGAGATTCACTATGGAAGATATGCAAAAGAATTGGGAGAGAAATTAGCATTTCCAATCTTTGAAGGAAAGAATGATGAATGGTTGAAAGCAGAATTAAAAAAACATGGACTTGAGATGAATGAAAAAATTACTCTGTATGATGGAAGAACTGGAAAAAAGTTCCCAAGACAGATTGCCGTAGGAATTAAATATGTTCTTAAACTACACCATATTGCAGATGAAAAAGTGCATGCTAGATCTACAGGACCATACACTGCAGTATCTCAACAGCCACTTGGTGGAAAAGCACAAATGGGTGGACAAAGATTTGGAGAAATGGAAGTCTGGGCACTAGAGGCACATGGAGCACCTTTTGCTCTTCAGGAGATGTTAACCATCAAATCTGACGATGTAAAGGGAAGAGCTGCTGCCTACAAGGCAATCATTCACGGAGAAAAGATAGAGAATGTAAATATTCCAGAGTCCTTTAAAGTACTCTCCAAGGAATTTAATGCTCTATGTTTGAATATGGATTTAATTTCTAGTAAATCTTCAGTAGAAGAAGAGGAGGTAGCACAAAATGAAGAAAATAT
>CAZHVM010000011.1:0-33683 GCA_964536135.1 uncultured Candidatus Saccharibacteria bacterium
CTTGACTAACATATTACCGAAGTAATATGACCAACCAGCATTATTGTTGGATTTAAATTTTATCTGACTAAATGAATTGTGTGACCCTTCACACTAATTAGAAAGTCTATGTTTTAGACTTCCTGTCACTCTTCAACTTTTAAGGAGCTGAGAGAGGTACAACGAAGATAAGAAACAAACTATTGAACCAGGGTGTTCGTTAGAGCTAATCTCTAAGAGGAATCCTGTATCTCCTTAAGTATCCCAAACTCGTGAGAAGGATTTTAACACAACATTATTCTATATGCAAGGACTATTTACTCTTTTTCTGTAAAGAAAAAAGCCTCATCAACTCCTCAAGAGAAGTAGCCTCTTCTGCGGTCTTATCGCGGCCCCACTCTACCAACCGTGGGAACCTCAAAGAAAGCCCTCCAGATATACCTTTGTCAGCCTTTAAGTTCCTTGTAATCTCATCCGATTCAACGGAGAAAACAACCTTTGGATCAATCCAAATGTCAGGGAGTAGAGTTTCCTCTACTAATACATTCATAGGCTTTTTAATCAAAGATATATCTTTAAATTCCTTAGATATTTTAGTTAACAATTCATCAGAAAACCCAGTACCAATTTTACATACTGCCTCATAAGTATTATCTTCCCAATTGTATATAGCTCCTAACACAGCACCAACCCCAAGTGCACCTCTCTTACCTGAACCATGATAATACCCTACAGCTACAAGATCTATCGTATCAACAAGACCCTTATCCATAGATTTTTTTAACTTTATCCATTCATAATTTCGCACCCCAGGAAGATATTCGCCACTCTTTTGCTTTACAATTATTCCCTCCAAACCCTCTCTTACTCTTTTGTCGAATATCTTCTTGAGCCTTCCTATATCTTCAACATTTTCTGTCGGAGACGGGTCTATACCCCGGGTGGTATTGGGAATCACCTCTTCAATCGCCCTTACCCTCACATCTGTATCAAGTTCAGATATGTCTTTCCCATTTAGATACAACACATCAAAAACCATTGCTTTAACAGGAATATCCTTAGCCTTTTCTCCTATCCCATGCTTTCGTCTTCTTTGCATGGTTTCCTGATATGACAGAAAGTTGTTTTTATTATGGTCCCAGCCTAATATTTCCGAATCCAGTATAAAAGACTCTGCCTTCATAGACATTGCTTCTTCCGCTATTTCAGGGAACATTTCAGTAACATCTTCCAGATTCCTAGTAAACAATCTTACCTCTTTAGTAGAGCTATTCTCTCCGAAAAGTCCTACTAACTTATGTCTTTTCAAGTGTTTTCTCCAAACCAAGCTATCTTTCTTCGCATCAGCTACACTATATTTATGTATTTGGCATCTTAGCCCATCATACTTTGGTTGAACAAGAAATTCTCCTTCGAATCGCTCGAATACTTCCTCAAAAGACCCCACTCTTTCAACTAACCTTGGCAAGATTGGAACTCCTGGAGAGATTGTTGTTGAAACATTATTTTCTGATTCAAGTATGGTAGAAACATACCCCAAATCTGGGTTAATGCCGTAAACTCGATCTAGGAGCTCTCTTTTTCCCTTGTCTCCTTGGATAATATTTGAGAATGCATCCAAAACGCTCTTCGCATTGATACCAAGTCTTAATTCACCACATATTATCCTCGCAAGATACTTACTCTCAATTGGGGACATTTTAGAGAACAGTTCCCCCATAACATTTGCCTTCTTTTCAGCAGAACCAGTGCCTACGCTTTGAATAATTTTCCACATATATCCATATACTTCTATTAAAGATAGCTCTTTCGATTTATATTCCAACTGTTCAGTTACCTCTTTCACAACTTCTCCAACATCCCCAAGCTTAATCCTTCTACCTTCAAGGTCATATTTTACTCCTTTTGAAGAGAGAATATTGCCCAAAAGCTTGAATATGCTCTTCTCAGAAAGATTAAATTCACTTACTACAAACAGTGGCGCGACTCTTCCTTGCAACATATATGAAAGTATCTGTCTTTCTTCACCCTCTATTCCAATGAACAGCTCCGAGATGATTACAGACATGTCGTTGCGAGAAGAAATTTTCTCTAATTCTTCGAATTTTGTCGCTATATGGTGGAAAGTTATACCCATGGTGCTATTTTAAAAGATATCTGTAATATGTAGATTTCGTAGAACCCTCCTGAGCCACATATCCTCGCCCAGCTAGTGCATCCATATCTCTTCTTAAGGTTCTTGTTGAAACTTTAGGGAAATGGACAACCAACTCTTTGACTGTAACCCTACCCTTTGTCGAGAGAATCTCTACAGCTTTCTTCTGCCTTCCATTTAAAGATTCGTCAATCTTTTTACTCTCCTTTTCTCCTACTACATCTTTTTTACTCGTATTAGTTTTTTTACTCGGGTTGTGAACAAGATTTGTTATCAAAAATGCACCTATTACAAAACCTGAAAGTCCTAATATTGTATTCAATACTGTCTGATCTTTTTTCATACTTTTTATTATATCCTTTAGGAAACCCTTTGTTAATTATTTCAATTCTGCTAGATTGTCCCCATTCGAGACATGTACCTCTAACGGAACCTCTAGATTTACAATGTTCTTTAATATATCTAAAGCCTTTTTCTCAAATTCCTCTACCCTATCCTTTGTTACCTCAAATACCAGCTCATCGTGGACTTGAAGTAATATATGGGCATCATTATTGAATTCTTTTGCTATTAGCTCATCTAATTTAACCATACCTAGCTTCATAATATCTGCCTCACTTCCCTGAATTGGCATATTTACAGCCTCTCTTTTAGCTGCTTTGTTCATTCGGATATTTTTAGATCTAATTCCACCAATCATTCTTGTAGTACCAAACATCGTTTGTACATAGCCCTTTTTGTAGGCCTCCTTTTCTAAGGTTCGGATATATTCCTCTACTCCAAGATAGTGTTCAAAATAGTTTTGGATATATTCCAGTGCCACCTTGCTATCTATCTTCAGCAAACTGCTGAGTCCAAACGGTGTCTGTCCAAAAAGGATTGCAAAATTGACTGTTTTACCAATACTTCTTTCCTTCTTCGTCACATCTTCTATCTCCTTTTCCAAAATTCTTGCTGCAGTTGCCGTGTGTATATCCAGTCCATCGTTAAAGTCCTTAATTAGCAGGTTATCCCTAGACATATCTGCCATAATCCTAAGTTCAATTTGGGAATAATCCATGCCTACAAGCTTAAATCCATTCCTCGCTACAAAAGCTTTTCTCAATTTCTCCGACCATTCACCCTGCGCAGGAAGGTTTTGCATATTTGGGTTAATTGAGGAGAACCTGCCAGATGTAGTACCTGTTTGTTTAAAGTCTGTATGTATGGACTGGTCCTGCGAATCCTTTGCCATAGCAAGCATTGGAGAGGTATATGTACCGTAGATTTTGCTTAATTCCCTGAATTCCAAGAGCTTTTCAATGCATGGATGTGCTCCAGAAAGAGAGACTAGAATGTCTTCTCTGGTGGAAAATCCACTCTTAGAAGGAAGATTTAACTCGTTGTAGAGCACATCAGAGAGCTGTTTTGGAGAGTTAATATTAAATTCATGTCCTACACTAGCAAATATATCTTTTTTAATTTTCTCTAATTTACCAGCTAGTTCTTCATTTAATTCTTCTAGATACTCAATATCTACATTTATTCCTTTTTCTTCCATCTTAGACAGAACTAAAGCAACAGGCATTTCAATTTTCCTTAATACATTAACCAAATATTCGGATCTAACTAACAGATATTTTTTTATACTCTCTAAAGTGTATTCATACAATTCAATCTCATTTGCCTTGTTAAGTTGTGCATTTCTTATCTCTTCTACAGTATCTAACACAGAGGAAATCTCTAGTGGAGATATTTTCTCTCTGAAAACTTTTCCTACATAATCAAAAGCTAAATCTTTTAAACTTTGGTCTCTCTTTTCTGAATTAATTAAGTGGGAAAACAGCGATATATCGAAGCTTCTATCTAAGTTCACATTTATTACAGCCTCCTTGTGTGAAACAAGGTTTTCAAAATTACAGAAAGTGGTTTCACAGTCGGTGTGCAGCGTGTAACCTCTGTTTTCGTACGCCCGGTCTGTTTTTACCCCCATTTTATCCACAAATCTGGTGAATATTATTTCTTTATCTGTGGTTGACTCTTCATTACTCAAAAAACAGCAGACCACTCTAGTTGCATTCTTCGTTAGCTGTTCTATCTCCTCTCCCGTTGCCCATTCTACATTTCCTGCGTTTCCATTGAAAATATTTAGCTGTGGAGAGTACCCACTTGAGTCTTTCCCAAAGATATCGTTCAATCTTGCCACCAGAGATTTAAACTTAAATCTTCTAAATAGATCTAATACATTCTTTCTGTCGAAATCCTGCATTAGGCAAGACTCCAAGAATATCTCCAAAGACATATCTTGATCAATCTTAGCTAATTTTCTACTTAGCTCAGCCTGTTCAATTCCCTCTCCTAGCAATACCTGGAGCCTTGGTTTAAGTTTTGGCAAATTTCTGTATATCGTTTCAAAGTCCCCATATTCTTTCAAAAGCTCAACGACCGTTTTATCTCCAACTCCTTTAACCCCAGGGATATTATCTGAGGCATCCCCTACTATTGCTTTGTAATCTACTACTTGTTCTGGATATACTCCAAAAGTTTTGAAAACATTATCTCTGTCATACTCTAAGAGGTTACTGAAGTTGCCAGAGGGCAAGCATACTTTTACATCTCCCCTTACAAGTTGGAAGAGGTCTCTGTCACCACTTAGAATGTATAGCTCGAGATTCTGGTCTTTCCACTTGCCACTATCTACCATCTTAGATATGGTCCCCAAAATGTCATCTGCCTCAAAACCCTCCTTCTTTATAATTGGGATATTGAAGGCCTTAAGGACTTCTTCTACAAGTGGAAATTGGTCAATTAGGGACTGGTCTGTTGGTTTTCTAGTCGCTTTGTAATCTATGTATTCTTCATGTCTAAATGTAGGCTTGCTTGTGTCAAATGCACAAAGGACATATTTAGGGTCGAAAGTCTTAAGAGCAGAGAGAAGCATAACTGTAAAACCGTAGACTGCGTTTACTTGAACACCATCGTCCGTTTGAAGATTCCCGGGGTACGCATGGAAGGCTCTGTGAACAATTGCATTAGCATCTATGGCGAGGAATCTATCCTTAGAGGTTTTTACTAAGTTCATAGTATAAGTCTACTACAACTAAAAAAGGGCATCAAATTCCTCTCTTACAACTACTTCCTTTTCTACGAGTAGATTTACTAATTTTTCAACATACTCTTTTTTCTCTTTTAGTAATTTCTTAGAATATTCGTATGCCTCATCTACAAGCCTTTTAACCTCTTGGTCTATGAGCTCCGCAGTTTTCTCACTGTACTCTCTACCTCCACCATATGTGTATCCTAGATGTTTAGTCTCTTCCATATCTCCGTACTTGATCATTCCCAATTTCTCACTCATACCGTACTGCATGACCATTTCTCTAGCTACACCAGTTATCTGTTCAATATCGTTAGAAGCACCAGTTGAGATCTCCCCGATGAAAAGTTCCTCTGCTACTCTGCCAGCAACACCTGTTCGCAACCATGCGAGCATCTGCTTCTTGTAAAGGAATTTTGTATCTTTCTCTGGGAGATATACTGTAACACCACCAGTTAGACCTCTAGAGATAACAGATACCTGCTCTACAGGATCAGAACCTTCCGTGAATTTAGCAACGATTGCATGTCCTGCTTCATGGTATGCTGTCTTCCTAATATCTTCAGTCTCTTTATCCCCCGCTTTCTTTCTTCCGAGTTTAACCTTGAGGTATGCCTCCATAATGTCTTCTTGGCTAATTTTCTTTCTGTCTTCTCTTGCAGCCATAATTGCAGACTCATTGAGAAGATTTTCCAAGTCAGCACCGGAGTACCCTACTGTTTTCTTTGCTAAGATATCTAGATTTACTCCATCTTCAAAAACTTTGTTCTTTGCATGTACATCTAGTATTGCTCTTCTACCTTTGAAATCTGGCATATTTACAACAACAGTTCTGTCGAATCTTCCTGGTCTTAGTATTGCAGGGTCTAGTACGTCTGGTCTGTTTGTTGCAGCAAGTACAATTACATTCTGTCTTTCTTCAAGACCATCCATCTCTACAAGTATCTGGTTTAATGTTTGCTCTCCCGCTCCAGAGTGTAGGACTGTACCTCTCTTTTTTGCAACTGCGTCTATTTCGTCTATGAAGATGATACATGGGGATGCACTTCTAGCCTTTTTGAAGAGGTCTCTAACACGAGAGGCACCAGCACCAACAAGCATTTCTTCAAATTCCGAACCAGATGTGTGGAAGAATGGGACTCCTGCTTCTCCAGCGACTGCTTTAGCAAGGAGTGTTTTTCCAGTTCCAGGTGCACCTGCAAGTAGGACACCTTTTGGTATTCTAGCTCCAGCTGCGAGATATTTTTTAGGTTGTTTAAGAAAATCTACTATCTCAGTTAGCTCTTCTTTTACATCTTCAATTCCTGCTACATCTTCAAATGTAGTTCCCGTTTTCTTTCCAAACAGGAGCCTAGCCTTGCTTTCTCCAAAATCCATGATCTTGCCACCAGATGCTTGCATGTTCTTTATCATTATGAAAACGAGGATTAATCCGGCACCGAGTAGCACAAAGGTAACTACATCTCCAAAAGATATCCCCAATTTAGGTTGGTAAAAATCGTTTTCTAAATCTTTAATATTTAGCCCCGAATCTGAGAGTATTGTGTAAAAGTCTGCGCCTTCTGGTAGAAGAGCATATTCACTTTTCTTAATATTCCCCTCCCCTTTCATTTCTAGGGTTACTATTCCATCTTTAAGAACAATTTTGTCATATTTCTCCTCTGATATGTCTGTAACAATTTTACTTACAGATACTTCTTCTCCCTTAGTACCTAAGCTTCTAAAGAAGATTATTGCACCAGTAAGGGCTAGAGATATTACGACCATGGCAATGATATTTGGAATTCCCAATCCTCTTCGTATTGGTAATTTCCTAATATCTATCTTTACTTCTTTCTTAATATCTTTTTTGTTATCCATATTGGTATATTCAAATTTAGAGTGCTTTTGATTATATCAAAAGGGATAACTATTCTAAAGCTAAACCTACAGGTATCTAAATTAAAATTACAGATACCTGTAGGGCAGCTCGATTACTTATTCTTTATTTTGGATAAACTCTTTCAGTGCCTGAACTGCAATCTCCTCGTCTTGAAAGCTCTTAAAGCCAGAAAAACTTATTGCGATCCAGGCCTTGTATTGCTCAAGAAAAACAGGAACACCACCACGATGTACAGCGCTGGAGAAGGAAAATTCTGCTCCCGTATCTGTTGTGGGGGCTTCTGATTGCAGTGCTGTTATGGCTTTCATTGCAGCATATGCCGCATAGCGACCAGATTCGTCTTCCCAATAATCATGGAGATTGGAATTGATCTCGGAAACAGATAGCGTAATCTTCCCGTCCTCTGTTTTCACACCGATTGCAGCTCCACCACGACAACTAACCTTCCCACGGGGGACAGTCCTTTGGAATCGCTCTTCTGTTGAAATCTGGGCAAGCCTAGAGAAGATTCGCTCCTCTATCATCCCAACAATATCTCGCAAAGAATACAACACTTCGTCACTCATTGAAATCCTCCTTAAAGAATATAATCCATGAATAATTCATGGTTAGAAACGAGCTAATGATATATAAACATCAGCTCAATTATACTACAGGCTATATGAAAAATGAATATGGTGAGAGGTGGAATCGAACCACCGACCTTGGGTTTATGAATCCCATGCTCTAACCTTCTGAGCTATCCCACCTTAGAGTTGGAATATTATACCAAAGAAAATATCAAAAACCTATTTAGTTAGCCTTTCCAGAGTATGTGCCAGAATCCGTATTTACCTTAACTACGTCCCCCTTCTTTATAAACATTGGGACCTGTATTTTGTATCCTGTTTCTAATACCGCTTCCTTTGTAGCACTGTTAGCTGTATTTCCCTTTACAGCATCAGAAGTATTTACAATTGCCAATACGGCAGTTGGGTTTTCTTTGACAGTAAGGACCTTACCTTCGTAAATCATTATTAAAACTGTATCTCCCTCTTTAAGAAAGTTTACATACTCCCCTATCGTTCCCTTAGAAATTGTAATTGTCTCGTATGTTTCAGAATCCATTAGATATACACTAGCATTGTCAGAGTAAAGATACTGCATCTCCTTTGTTTCAGGTTCAATATATTCAACCTTAGTACCAGCCTTAATTGTTTTACTTGTAACATAACCACTCTCAAGGGCTCTCATCTTTAAGATGATTAACCCTCCCTGTCTTCCTTGTGTTTTTAATTGTCTATCTATTAAGAAATAGAACTTTCCATCTTCTAAAAGATACATTCCTTTTACAGGCTGATTTGTTAATGGCATATTTTTATATACTTAAATATTATTCACAAAAGTGAAAACTGGTTGCGGGGGCTGGATTCGAACCAACGACCTTCAGGTTATGAGCCTGACGAGCTGCCACTGCTCTACCCCGCGCTATCAAATCTAGTGATTATACTACAATTTGTTGTGTACTATCAAATTCCAGAAGAAAGGAAACTCCTCCAAACCTCAAAACCATACCCACTGCTATCCACCTCCTTCTCGCTTAGCAATGAATCAACATACCCCTTAGCAACTGGATACATGTTATCTGGAATTACAAAAACAATGTCTTTCTTCCCTGTAAAATTCAATCTGTCTCTTGCCTCAACCTCAAGATATTCTACTGTCTGCATCCTTTCAAGAAGAGATGCTAGTTCCAAATTTTTTAATCTCAAATCCTCTACCTCTACCCTTGCCTTGTTTAAAATCTCCACCTTTTGAACGGTAATACCAACCGAGTGAAAAATATTGTAAACAAGAAAAACAGATATTCCCAAAAGTACTACCTTTGCAACAGGAGAATTAAACAGGGACATAATTACAATTTCTTTCTCCTGCTTTACCCTTTTGTCTGGTTGTCTGTATATTACTCTATCCACGTATAGATATTATCAATACAAGACGATTTAATCAAAGTAACCCATATTTATATATTATTGCTCTCCCAACTTTATGATGATATAATTCCTACTATATAGCAAAAACTATTAATAAATTAAGCTTTCAAACACAGTGGGGGCAATAAACAATCCAAATTTCGAGGAGAAAAGAGTCAAATTTATAGCTGACCTACAGAGCAAAGGAAGATCTGAGGCCACTGTAATAGCATACTCCAAAGACATCGAGCAGTTACTAAACTTCTTCTCCAAAGAGGGGATCTCTTCTATAGAGGATACTGCTATTGAGGATTTAGAGAAATATAAACAAAACCTACAGGATAATAACTACACACCAAAGAGTATCTCAAGAAAGATAAATAGTACTAGAACATTTTACAGATATCTCTTAGATAACTCATTAATACAAGATAATCCTTCTGAGAAACTAGCACATCCTAAGTTTGAGACTAAACCTCCAAGAGTTTTAACAGAAATGGAATATAGAGCTCTTAGAGATGTTAGCCGTGTAGATGTAAGGCTCTACTCTATCGTAGAGATACTTCTTCAAACAGGTATCAGAATCGGAGAGCTAGCAGCGCTTACTTTAGACGATATTAGAAAGTCAAATGACGGAAGGATAGATTACATTTACATAAGAGCTGCAGGTAGTCACCCACAGAGAAAAGTTCCTCTAAATAAATCAGCAAAGAAAGCAATTGATGAATACCTAGAATTAAGACCAGAGACAGAGGACGACACACTGTTTGTAACAAAAAATGGGAGACCTCTTTTAGTAAGGAATATTAGAACAGCGATAGATAAATCTTTTGAAAAAGCAGGTATTAAGAATGCCAAGGTTAATGATCTTAGAAATACATTCATAGCCCACCACTTAGCAAATGGTGTAAGTCTTGTAGTTGTGTCCAAATTAGTTGGCCACAAGAGACTTTCTACTACAGAAAAGTATCTTAATCTAATTAAGATGCAGAAGGAAGATCAGAAAAGTTTGAAAGAATTATAAACTGGTGGGAGTAGATGGAATCGAACCATCGACCACGGCTTTATAAGAACCGCGCTCTAACCGACTGAGCTATACTCCCGTAACAAAAGATTCTACCAGAATATCATGTTTTTTTGAAGATACAACCCTAAAAACTCATTGGAGGGAAAGGCTGTGGAGCAGCTGCAGGTTCTTCCTTCCTATCAAGCTGAGACCTAATCCTAATATCCTCGTTAATAACCTCTAAATCTCTTCCATACCTCGCACTTGAATATTTCTTTATCATCTCCCCTACCTCTTTGTTCTCTGGTAGATCAAAACCAGAATCAGGGAACTTCTCCCCATACAAAGTATTCAGAGAGAAAGGCGCAGGATACGAGCCTTTACTTAGCAATTTAATATAGCAGTTTCCTATTCCCTGGTTCACCATATCTCCAGCCTTAATATATGGATCAAATTGAGTTTCCAGGAAATTTGCATCTTCAGCACTACAACGATATACCATCAAAGTTCCGACATTTCCAAATACAGCTCCCTTAATATTCTCGGGTAACTGACCAATATATTGATGTGCTAATGTAAGATTTAGCCTGTACTTTCTTGCTTCGGAGAGTATAGATGCAAATTCATCTGTAGTGAAATTCTGGAATTCATCTGCATAGAAGAAAAAATCTTTCCTAGATTTCTCATCTACATTCTCCCTACTCAACGCAGCAGCTAGTAATTTCTGTACAAGCAAAAGGCCTAAGAAAGACATATTCTCCTCTCCTATCTTACCCTTAGAGAGATTCACTATTAATATCTTGCCATTATCCATAACATCTCTAAAATCAAAGGACGACTTACTCTGCCCTATTATATTTCTAATAGCTAAGTTTGTTGTAAACTTGTCGAACTTGGAAATAAAGTACGTTAGAGATTCCGCCTTGGTCTTCTTGTCTGTTTTTGCAACTTGGTCTACCCAATACCTCTTAACTAACTCATCCTGAATTAATGGAAGCCAGTAGTTTGTTACCCAATCCTCATCTTGTAGAATTCTAACGACCTCTATCAACGTAGAACCCTCCTTAGACATTGCTGTAAGCATAGAATTTCTAACTGCCTGCTGGAATGCTGGTCCTGCATATCCTTGGTTATTTGGATCAAACAATCTTATGAGCAATGCAATAAAACTATTTACAACCTGGTGTTTATGTTGCTCATTGTAGAATTCCATAATATTCAAACCAAAAGGTCTTTCGAAATTCCCCGCATCAAAATATATAACATCCTCTGCTCTCTCAGGAGGGATTCTTTCTAGAATCATTTCTGCTGTCTGACCGTGCGGATCAATAAAACAAACACCATCCCCATTATATATATCTTGGATTATCATCCTAGTCATCAACCAAGATTTACCCGTACCAGTTTGTCCCAATATATATGCATGTCTTCTTCTATCATCTCTTTCGAAACAAACAACCTTTTTCTTACCTCTAAAAACATTATTTCCTATCCATATCGTATCCTTGGATTGAATATCTGAGCTAATTGAATTATCAGCTATAAACTCTCTTGCTAAAAGCCATTTAATATTCGGTGTATTGGTATCCTTGTTTGGGAAATGATACAAAGCTGCTAATTCTTCTACATTAAGTATGGAATTCTCAACCTCAGGAGTTCTTCTAAAGACAACATCATATAGGAATTTCTTCTGCTCTTTCTCTTGCACTTTCTTTTTCTCAAGCCTGTTTATCCCTGGATTGCTGTACTGGTCAAAAGCACTAACGATATTATCTAAATGCATCTTAGCAATATCTTCGCTTGGTGCACTCGTGACAATTCTTATCTCGGCAACTAATCCTGGTTTTGCAACTTTCTTACTTATACCTTCTAGCTTCTCATCAGATATGCCAATCTTTTTCTTTTCTGAATCTGAATTGTTGTTTTTAATCTTCTGGATAAACTTACCTCCATTTTTCTGCCATTCCTTTCCTGCTGGAGATACAGCAAGTTGAACAAGAGCTCCTTCATTTTCGGACATTTTACTTAATGTACTAAGGACATTTGCCATTGGGTCTCCAGTAAAATCCCCAGCAACTCTCAAAGGACAATACGGCTCTTCAGAGAGAACTAATCTTGTACAAGCAACTTTGGTATCTGGCGCAAAAATATTGTATTCTGTCACAATCTTTACCTCAGCATCTTGGTAAGAGCCAAGTATTTGTTTCTCAACCAGATCGGAGATTTTTCTTGGACAGTGAACATAGAAGCGAATTTCTCCTGGGACACCAATCATCTCAAAGGTGACACAGTTGTTCACGCTAAAGTGTTCTGCTATTCCACTTCCTTTTCCACCAATACCGTACAGATTAGCGAACATCTTTTCTGCGACCCCTATCTCTGTTTCATTCCCACTTGGAACTTGAACTTCCATTAGTACACCTTCACTAGCTTTCTCGTTTCTGTCCTTGGTAAGGAGTTTTTTTCTAACATATAGAAATACTCCCACACCAATACCAATTAATACAAAAATAAACAGAATCCAACCCCAAGGGATGTTAATTTCTTTTGGTCCATACATATCTCCATATGTATCCTTTGGGTACAAAATGGAGGTACCTGTCTCTATCTCGGCATTATCTTCTAAAGTTGGCCCTAATGTTTGAGTATATATATCCATATTGGACAGTAAACAATCTTATGGATAAAGGATAACATATATCTGGGAAGGACTAAAGATTCTCTATTTTCCCTATTATTTTTTCTAAAACAATTCTTGAATTCCCAGTACTTTCTGGATTGATTGGAAATCCAGCGCTTGGCTTAGGAGTCTCTATGCTTATCTCTGCTCCAAGAGAAAAATCTTCTTTTGTAGAGGGGACTTCTGTTCTAGAAGGCTGTTGATTTTCGGCATTAGGGAAAGATGTTTCTACAGATCCAACTTCAACTGAGACTTCCGGAATTATTGGAGCTTCGATTCTTCCTATTGGTTGTGTTTCAATATTTGTATTATCCATAACCTATAATACCTAGGATTATACCACAAATTTCCTACTTTCATACAACAAATCCCTGTCCATATCCCTTTCTTTATCTGCTTTCCTCTTCTCATGATACTTTTTTCCTCTTGCCAAGCCTACTTCCACTTTTACATATCCCCTTACAGTATAAATACTCAGAGGGATTAATGTTAAATTCCCCTGTCTCATCTTACTTTCCAGTCTATCTAATTGGTTCCTTTTAATTAATAATTTTCTAGTTCTTTTAGAATCATAATGTTCATCAGAAGCATATTGATATTTAGTTATATTCGCATTAACTAGCCACAATTCACACCCTATTACTTTCACAAAAGCATCTGAAATATTCACCCTACCTCCCTTCACGGATTTTACTTCCATTCCTAGTAGCGCAATACCTACTTCAAGACTTTCCAGTATTTCGTAATTAAAACGAGCTTTTTTATTGATAATTTTCATCCCCCTATTATACTACAACACTATCTTCCATATTGTAGATCCATCCAATACATACATAAAGGATTCTTTACTATCTACAACAAAGTCCTTTACATCACTCCACATACCCTCTTTAGTCCCTCTGTAAACAATTTGGTTCTTTAGTAAAATTTGTCCTGGGTGCAAGATATCTCCCCCACCCTCTTGAGGCTTTTCAAATTTCAAGAATCTTCTTCCTTCCGCATCGAAAAGGTAAAGAGAATAATCCAAGCTTCCCGTTGTATATCCCTTGGTTAAATTACCATAGTTTCCATCAAATCCTCCAGTTGTAAGAGGAGAAAGTACTTGTTTTTGTTCAAAGTAGCTATATGAATATCTCAACAGACCAGAATCTGACGTGAGAAAGTACAAACTAAGATCAGAAGAGATATCATTGGCGGTTGCAAAGTTGTCATTTCTTATGTATCCAAAAGACAATGAATACCTATCTCCATACGAGAAACCAGATTTAAGCAAAACTTTTCCTGTCCTTGATAAAAGATATACGTTGTCGGATTCTGTTAAAACAATCATCTCGGTAATATCTGTCTCTTCTATATCATCTACGCCAAGCCCAGAGAGTTTTACAAATGTCTTTACTTTACTTCCATCAAAAGATGCTTTCAAAACACCCTCTTTAGCATCATATACATATACCCCTTTGTTACCAGTAGATACGTATTTGGGCTCTTTAATTAGAGCATCTGTATCTAATATTTTTTCTACTTTTTTGTCATACAAAGACACCCTATATACACTCTTAAGCCCTAGATCCGTAACAAGTAAATATGCATTCCCCGATTTGTCTGTATATATATCAATATCTTTTGGAGAAGAACCTTCTCCAAAAGAAAGTCGTGGATCTATATAATTGCTAATTGACCCATCACTTTCTACAACGGCTTTTCTTTTAAAAAGCGTATCCTCTATATTTAATCTTCTATCCTTTAAAGCCCGCCACGTAGTGGTATCTTCATCGTTAAGCCCTGAGGGAATTTCTTCAAAAAGCTTTTCTGTTTGAAAGACAGAAAGCTCTGCAGCAGATGTGTCTACAACCATATCCTCCTCAGCTTTGTTTAGAAGTTTCTCAATTTTCGTAAATCCGTCTTGTGCTAAGTTATGTCTTTCCCTAGCCTTTTTTGCATTTATTGTAAAATTGATCCCTACTGCAAGAAGAACAATTATTAAAACAATAATTACAACAGTTCTAATTCTAGAGAATCTTACATTCCTCTCTTTGTATCCATCAATTTTCATCCCCTTCATACTCTCCCTCCTATCGAAGATTTTATTCTCAGATATCTTGGAAGAGATTTTTTTAAACCAGTGTTGTTTGCCAACGAGTGATTTACATGTCTCCTTTATTTTAGAAATTGTTCTTTTAAAAAAATCGTCTGATTTCAAAATTAATGGAGTAAGATTAAAGGGGATTTTAAATTTTTTCTTCTCCATCTTTGGCATTTTTATCCTTGGTTTTGGGATATCTTTAAGAATATCTGCCTTGATCTCAATGTCTTTTACGTTATCTCTTCCATCTTCCATATTCTGGAAGTATATTATTCCTTCTGAATTAAGAATCTTCTCTCCGAATTTCTCCAATGACTGTAGCACTTCTTGTTTGTTTTTATGCCCTATGAAAGTTGACATTCCTTCTGCAAGAAGTCCTGCTGTAGATATTAGAAGGATGTCATCTTGTGCAAGAGCGACACCTGCTGTACTAGACCTTTTCTCTTTGAGAACATCATATATACTTATAAACCTGTTATCTTTGTAAACATAAATATCGTTCTCTCCAAAGTTTCCTAAATACAAACCTTCTTTCTTTTGGGCAACTACAACAAAATTAATATTCACACCTTCATGTTCGAGCGTCTGATCATTTCTAATTAGGTCTTTAATTTTGCGAATACCTTCCTTGATTGAATCTTTGAGTGATTCATTTGTGGTTTTTGCATTAGAATACAAATACCCGTCTACAAGACCATCCCACACGAATTTGCTTACTCTTTCTGCTGTAAGGTTTTTACTCCCAGAAATTGAAAGAAGAGCGTAAAGATCTCCTTCCTTACTAATCTTTTTCTCTGTGAGGTTGGAGTAGTGTTTAAAAACTGAAACAAAGGTGTTTTTATCCTTGTCGTTTGATACAAACTGTTGAGCAATAATTCTCATTTTAACCAATTAACAAAAATAGTAATGCTATTATACCCCCTATCACACTTGTAAAAAGATAGATGCGTACTAAGTACTTAATCCATTTATTGTCTTTGGTTGCAAATGTTTCAGAAAGAATTCTAATTCTCAAGACGAGGAGAATTGCAAACAAAACATTTCCAAAGAGAATAATGATCAATGGTAACTTTAGCAAAGACATTATTCCTAGATTTATTGTCTCAGCAGTATTTCCAGATATGTTGTGCAATATTTCCAAAATATTTCCCACTATATTTCTCCTTTCTGCTTAAGTTCAAGTAAATCTACAAGAATATCTTGTATATCTCTTGGCCTCGGAACATTTAAAAATTCGATCTCGTTTTGAGCCCCTGCTGTTTGTATGTATACAGAACCTACATCAAAGATACTCCCTATAACACCCAATTGTTTATGCGTGATATCTTCTATTTTCTCCAACTGAGCTTCTGCCATAGAATGGTTCATGATACTTGTAAAATCCAAGTCAACTACTCTTTGATCTGTAATTATGTGTAATGTGTAAAACCATTTAACAAATGTACTTACCACTATCCCTAAAGACACAAGCAAGGAGGCAATCATCAAGGAAATTAACAAAGCTGTGCTTGAGAAAAAAAATGGTATTAATGATCCAAGGAGAAAAGGAAAAATGAAAACGAGGATGGCAAGAAAAAGATATGGTACTGTAACAATCCAATGGGAACGAATAATTAAAACAACCTGTTCACCTTTTTCTTTTCCATGGAAGTTAAGTTCCTTTGGAAATGACATAAAGGAATGATCATTGTTAAGAGAAATTGTATCTATAAAAGACTTCTTTAAATTTCTGAACTTTACTGGAATTTTATTTTTATCTTCTTTCATAGCCATATGTAGATAAAGATAACATAGTATTAGCTATATAACAAGGTTATTTATAGCTTTTTCTGTATGTCAACGTGTACAAATCCAGACTGAGGAATACTCAAATACCCAGGCGCGCGAAGATTGTAGGCAAGTTTAAAGTAGCTACCCGAAATAGTAATTGCTCTTCCATCTTCATTTATAAATTTAACAGATGTTGTATTTCCACTACTTCTTGACACTTGCACGAGGATTACTTTGGTAAATTTCGAAGATGACTTGTTTCTCATTTCTGTGAAAGAATATGGGTTACCATCACTATGACACCTGTCATGTATTGGATATATCCTAGAATCACTCGAACCACTACCACCTATATCAGTGAGGAGGGAAGCTGCATTTACAATGTCTGCCATCTCTTGCCCAGAGAGCCATGGATATCTATAACAGCTATAACTATCAACCGTTGTACTTAATTTGTAATCTCTCCTGTACCAAGATCTGTAAATCCACGATACTCCCGATTTATTATCCCATGTATTTGTAAAATCCTTTGTCCCACTACCACTGTATAAATCCCAACCGACTGTATTTACCCATCCTCCGTGTACCGCTGCAAATTGAGTCGAATAAGTTGCCCCTCCCTTTGTTAGTACAACTCCTTTCGTCGCAGTCACAGCATTTTTCCAAGCGGTCAGATTGTCACAATTTTTATATACTTGGTTACTTTCACTTGGGATTATATAACCCTGTGTTTTTGCCTTATATATTGCATATGTTCTTGAGACAACAGCCTGTGCTTTTACTGCCTCTGCACTCCAGCTTGAAGGCATCTCATATATCCTATTCATATATGTAGAAAAAGAAATTGTTTCGTCATATACCTTTGTTTTTCCAGAACAATCAACCCCTGTTCCCTTCACACGAATTTTGGATGGTTCAGTATACCCTGTTGTTATTGTTCCACTTGGATAGTAAGCCTTAAGAATCTGGGTATATGTTTGTCCTGCCTCTGCTCTCTCTCTGGCACCCCATTGACTCATTCCATTTCTGTGAGTATACGCACCAATCGAAAATACACCGAAAGAACCAGCAGGTGCTTTACTTGTAAATGTAGCTAAACTTCCAAGATCACTCCCTCCGGCTGTAACCTGACTTGGATCAACAGATGTACCGCCCTGTCTTGCATAAAGTAATGTCTTTTGCAAATTTGACAATTGTGAAGTTAATTTATTAATTTGACTACTTATACTTGTTTTTGAAACTATCTGTGCATTTAACTCTTTCTGTAATTTTGCCTTCTCTGCAGCTAACAAGTTATATGATTTATCCAAATCCCCCTTCTGTTGCTCTAATTCGGTCTTCTGTTTCTCCAATGTTTCCCTACTCTCTGCAAGAGATATGAATTCTCCATTAATTTTCTCAACCTCATCTTTTAGTACTGTAATTGCCCTCTTCTTTACAAACAACCCCTCTACAAAACCATCCCAACTATCCCTTGAAAGAAAGAATTGAGACATCCTGTATCTGGATTGCATGTACAAATCTGAAGAGAAAGAATCTATGGAGTCCTTCTTCTTCTCAAGTAATATTTGTTTCTCCTCTATCTCGGTAATCTTCTTGTTTAAATCTGCCTCTGTGCTATCTATGCTCTTCTTTAATTTGGTAATCTCGTCATTTATAAGGGTAATCTTCTGACTTAGCGAATAGTTACTTCCACTAATCTCTGCAATCCTTTTCTCTATGTCTGAGAGTATCCCCTTCTTTTTAGCTAACTCCTCGTTAGTTTGATTAATTTGATCTTCAAGATCCTCTATCTCATCCGAATACACGGGGAAATTAAAAAGGGTAACACAAAAAATTCCCAGAGAAATTACAAGAAAAAGCTGAATTATATTGTGGGGCTTTTTAGGCATATTCCCATTATACCAGAATATTTTTTACAACTTCTATTACGTATGGGATAAAAACGATTAGGCCTGTAATGATTGATACTAAGGCACTAATTAACACTGCTCCAGCGCTTACATCCTTCGCATATTTTATATTCACCTTAAAATCTTGCGATACTGTATCACAAAGAGCCTCTATTGCACTATTTAGTACCTCCGCAGTAAAGACCATTGAGATAACCAAGCTGATAGCTATCCAATCTGTGTGAGATATTTTAAACAGAAATCCTGCAATAACAACCAGAATAGCGACAACAATATCTATTCTAAAATTTCTTTCGTTACGGAAGATTAGCTTTACACCATTTCTGGCATAGCCCTGACTTTTAAGAAAATCTGGCGATTTAAAATTCCCGTTTTTCATTTAAGATATGAATTTGGTTATAACTTCAATAACTGCAACTGCAAGTAAAACGACAATCAAGCCAATAATTGCCCATGTAAGAGTATTCTGTGCAGTTTTAACCCTTGATGGATCCCCTGCAGCAGACATCCACATATAGCCACCAATAATTATGAAGATTACACAAATTAAACCTGCGAAAGGAAATACATAATTAAACACATTATCTAAAACTCCAAACAATTCATCTATTTCCTTTGGTGGTTCAACATCTTCTGCAAACACAGGATTTGCTATAAGGAGAAAGAAAAGAGATGGTAGATTTTTAAATATCTTCATTATTTTATTCCTAAAATTTCTTTAATTACAAATTCTATAATTGCAGGAGATAAGAATACAAGTACCAAACCAACAATTGAAAAAATTAATGATCTGGAAGCTTCTTTTACTTTCTTTTCATCACCAATGGAAAGTATGAATTTAAAGCCAGAAAATATAACAGAGATAATTGCTATAACTACAGCAAAAGAAATAACAAAATCTATAAGAGCATACAAAAAATCAGAAAGATTCTCGAAGCCCGTATTATTAAGGAAGCTCAAATCTATGAACATGCAATTTCTCCTTTCGTAAATTAGCTATTACTTAAGGACGTTCTTCAATACAAACTCTACCAGGATTACTGCGATAAAACAGATTACCAATCCAACGATTGCATAAGTAAGAGATTTTCCTGCTTTCTCAACCTTAGCTTCGTCTCCTGCAGCTGTAATATACATATATCCGCTGAAAATCAAGATACCTACACATACCAAAGCTGCTAATCCGACAACAATATTTATAAGATCACCAATCCATGAATCCAATGATTGAGTAACACCACCTGTACCTTTTAATTTATCAATCCAACTTGTAGCAGTCTGTGCATAGGTTGCAGATGCTAGATATAATCCAGAAAATACGGAAGAAGCGATTGCTAATACTTTTGGTGCTTTCATTTTTTAACTATTAAAATATTAATATATTAAGTTTATTATATAGAAAGTTAATTTAACTTGCAATACTTTCTATTTAACTACAGCCTTAAGAACAAACTCTACTAATAGCCTTGCCACAAAAACAATTATTAATCCAACAATAGTTCCGGACAATGTCTTACCAGCTTTATCTACCTTGTCAGGATCTCCAGATGAGGTTATGAACATATAACCTGCGACTATAATTAAGATAACAGCTACTAAGGCAGCAAATCCTGTAAAGAAGTTTATAGCATCTACAACCTTTGTTCCAACTAAGTCTTCGATATCCGAATCTGAGCCAAAAGTTGGCAAGAGTCCACTTACTATGCTCGATATATCTATCTTATCCATATATACCTAACCCTAAGGTATTAGAAATTAATATTAATATTGCCACAGAGAGTAGCACTACTACAAAACCAATGATTGCGTTTGTTATGATATCTTTCCCCTCTTTGATCTTATCTGGGTTTCCTTGACTAGAGGTAAGGAGATAGCCTGCATAAACAACAAGAAGAACCACACTTATAACTCCCAGGGGAACCGCAATACTAACAATTGTTTTAACCAAGTCTTTCTCATCTGTAACCGCCCCCTCTTCTATTTTGTCTAGCTCATCGCCAAGAGAACTGCCTAAGCTCTCAGCATTTACTCTTTCAATCAAAAATATATTTAATGTGTCTAAAATCCTCATAGTGCCAATTATACTACATTATATTAAATTTCTGCGAATTCACAAACAGAATTGTAATCACAGAAATTACATCCAAATCCTGGCGTTGCTGTGAACTTCCTTTCTCGGATATTTTCAATCGCCTCCAGAAGCTTCTCTTTCGCTAAATCCTTCCTCTTCTGAGAAATATCTACCTCTATCTCTTCCATCGACTCCACAAAGATATATTTTGCTCCTACAACCTTCAACCCAAGCTTCTCTTGTGCAAATACCGCATACAATGGAAGTTGTAAATCCTTCTTAATATTTGCCTCACTCTTTACCTTTCCCGTTTTGTAATCCACGATACAAACCTCTCCATCATCCCCTGCTATATCTATCCTATCTATTTTTCCAGCAAATGTACTCTCACCAAAGTGTACAGAGAAAGATTCCTCTAGCCGGAAAGGTCTCTGGTCTAATGAATACATCTTTTTGTAATACTCTTCCAGTATCTTCTTCCCCTCCTCTTTCCTTTGTCGTTCCTGCTTAGTACTTTCGTAGCCTGTACTTACCCAGTTTTTCTCGTAGTATTCTAGCAAATTCTTCAATGTAGGAGGAGTGTATACTCCATCTAACCCTTCTTTAGAATTCTTTAATGCTGTGTAAAGTTCTTTAAGTGTATTGTGAATTGTTGTTCCAAAAGATAGTGCTGAATTTGGCTTTTGTGGGACCCTGAGTACATACGAATATTCATATTTCCTTGGACAATCCTCATATACATGTAGCTGTGAGTAACTGAAGTTTTTAATTACATCCAATTTAATCTCCTTGGGAACAATTGACTCATATGTATCCAAATCCATACTTGCGATTTTCACCCCCCCCTCTTTAATTAGACCAGCGAAGTCATCTCCGACATTCCTGTCTAGTATCTCGTTCAAAAATATGCTCGGTTTCTTGCTAGACTTCCCATCCCCATAATACTTAGCAGCAGAAAGATATAGCTTGTCTTCTGCCCTAGTAGCACCAACATAGAAAAGCCTTCTTTCTTCTTGGAGATGGGAATTACTCTCGGAGAAATTCTCCCCCAACGTTTCTTTTATTAATTTCTCTGGGATTGGTATTGCATCTGACCTGTTCTGAGATGGGAATCTCTGAGAAACGAGATTAACTAAAAATACTACTGGAAATTCCAGACCTTTTGAACCATGTACCGTAAGTATATTTATACCATTGAAATCTTCCAATTCTGACTGGTCTACCACTGGAGATTCTCCAACCTCTATACAGTAGTTAAGATAATCAACATATTCATATATATTTGAATCTGGGTTATCTTTCTCATATTTTTTTACCAATTCAAAAAACTTTTGGATATTTGATACAGCAAATAGATTCTCTCCACTCTCCTCTTCTAAGAAAGAATCCAAGTATCCACTTACTTTTACATAATCGTACAAGATTTCAAGCATTGATCTTCCATCCTTAATCCTTTTAAGAGAACTATTTATTATCTCAAGCAAGTTACTTATCCCAGCAATTGAATTAGCATCAAGCATTTTTAGAGCTAAAGGATTATTCACATCATCAAATTTTCCTTCCACTTCACCAATCTTTACATCCCAAAGTTTCTCTAATTCTTCAAAAAGTGTTAATTTCCCCTCTCTAGCCAACCTATTTATCTCGATGTATTCCCTTACGGTTAAATTCCAGATATTCATTGAAAGTAACCTGTACATAGCGATTTCGTCTGAGTAATCTACTAAAATCCGTAGAAAGGCAACAATGTTTTGAATTTCTGGTCTAAAATACAGTCCCCTTGCTCCACCTAGCTTATATGGGACTCCCTTGTTTCGAAGCTCTTGTATAAAAGGTTCTGCATGAGAATTTGCTCTTACTAATATGGCAATATCACTAAATTTGAACTTATCTTTGTTTGAAAGCTCCAAAAATCCTGCTTGACCTTTTTCGTCAAAAAGCTGTGCTCCACTACCATCCCGAGTGTGTTCGTCATACCCTGTTAGCTTAAGAATTTCATCTACAACTCTTTCTGTCTCAGCATATTCGTCCTTTGCAGCAATTAAAGAAACAACCTCTTCCTGTGATTTAAAAGCTCCTCTTGCAACAAGCTTTTTGTCTATCTTTTCTGTTTCTTCTAGCCTATTTGGGTTGTTGTGTTTGATAAGAGTATATGAGGCATCAAGGATTTCTTGTCTTGATCTGTAATTGTCCGTTAGAACTATCTCCATTGATTCTGGGTATTTTCCCTTGAACTGAAGAATGTTAGATATTGCAGCACCTCTAAATTTGTAGATCGCCTGATCGTCGTCGCCTACCACAGTTAATTTGTGCCGTTTGCCGTCCTTGAGAATATTGATAAGAACATTTTGGGTGTAGTTAGTATCTTGGAATTCATCTACAAGGATATATTTAAATTGTTTTCTGTATTTTTCTAAAACATCTGCCCTTTCCCTGAAGAGTTTGAGTGTTAGGATTATTAAATCTCCAAAGTCAATTTTGGAGTTTTCAATTTTAAGCTCCGAATATTTCTTGTACGTTTCAGAAAGTTCTTTGAATTTATCAAAGGTAGCTTTTTCTTCTGGGGTTTTCTTTGGAAGTGCTTTTGCATATTTAATATATTCCTCGTCTGAAACATCCTCGTCTTGTAACCTTGAGAAATGTTTAATTAAATCATTGAGAAATTTAGTAGGATTTCCTCTCGGTTTGAGAGTATCTAACGGAAGATCATAGAGAAATCTTCGAAGGAAGATATATGACTGAGCACCACTCATTAAAGAGTAGTTACTATCTAGTCCAATATGGTATCCATCTTCTCTTAGCACTCGGTCACAAAAAGAGTGAAATGTTGATATCCAGGGCTCATCATACCCATATTCCATTTCTACATCCACCCTCTCCTTCATCTCTTCAGAGGCTTTTTCTGTAAATGTTAGTGCAAGGATTTCAGAGGGTTTTGCCAAATCCTTTTTAACAATATTTATAATTCTCTGGGTAATTACCGCCGTTTTTCCTGTACCTGCTCCTGCAATTATGAGGAGATCTCCCTTGTCGTACTCTACCGCTTTCTTCTGGTTTTCGTTTAATCTAATTTGTGACACTATCTAAGTGGTAGAAGTAAGAAAACTATATAAAGAATTAATGCAAGAATTATTCCCGAAAGAATAGCAAACAGTAATCTGCCACTTGGCAATTTGTTAAGTAATTTAGAGAAATTTAACTTGTTCATGTGTTTTTTAATTAATTTAATTTGCTAACTTTTTAAGTATCTTAACTTCTTTGGCAGTATTTGCCTCGTTTTTTAATGCTGGTGTTTCCAGTATGAACGGTATGCTTGCAAGTTTTTTGTTGTGGAGAATCTCCATGATTGTTTTCTCCCCAATCTTTCCCTTTCCTAAATCTGCGTGCCTGTCTTTGTTGCTACCAAGTGCAGTTGCAGAGTCATTTAAGTGGATTGCCTTTACATTTTCAATGCCAATTTCTCGGTCCATATCACTTAAGACTCCGTCTATATCTCCCACCCAATCGTACCCTCCTGCAAATGTGTGTTGGGTATCTATGACAAAACCTACCCTATCCTTCTCTTTCACTCCTTCTCGCATAATCTTAAGTTCTGTAAACGTTCTCCCGAGATTACTTCCCGTTCCTGCAGTACTTTCAATTAGTAGCTTTTGCGTTCCAGGGACTTTCCCTAAGACCCACTGCATTCCGTAGGAAATTCTTTCTAAGCTGTCTTCGTAGGAGAGTTCTTTCTGAGATCCTGGGTGAAAACATACTCCAAGTATTTCAGCATCTATTTTTCTTTTTTTTATTTCTTTAGCTATTTTTTCTGCAAAATCTAAGTAAACTACTAATCCCATTTTTCCTAGATGGAACATCTGTTTGTCGCTTCTTGCCAGGTTTGTTAAGTATATGCCATGGATTAATATCTTTTTAATATTTGAATCTTCTAATTCATTAACAAATTTCTCAATATCTTCGTCCGCTATTAACTTTGTAACCCATCTCATTGGTGCCGTTGGCATAATCTGGATGCTGTTTACTCCATATTTTTCTCCATTTTTTATTGAATTTTGTATACCACCACTAGATGATACGTGTATGCCTAAGTACATAGTATATTGTAGCATAGATAGTGTATAATTAGGATCGATGGAGAGGTGACTGAGTGGCCGAAAGTACCTCACTGCTAACGAGGCATAGGCCTTAAAACCTATCGCGGGTTCGAATCCCGCCCTCTCCGTATCAGACAAACCATAGATACCACAACACACCTTTTGTTAATTCTTAGTATAAGAGTTCTAGAAAGTAAATATAACAAAAATATATAAATTAATTTAGAACCAAATTTATGAAGAGAAGCAAGCAAAAGTTCTCAAATTACAAAATAAATCTTGCAAAATACCTCCTTCTTATATTCTTGGTGATTCTTCTTCTAAGTGGAATCTACTATGTTCTAAAGATTACCAACAGTAAATTAGATATCTTTTCATCAACAGGATGGAAAAATGAGAAAACAGAATATGTTACACCCAAAATTGGTAACCCAATTTTTTTAAAAGGATTTACTGCTGACGAAAAAGATCAAAACAAATTAATACCGCTTACAATTGACAATGAAGAGATTACTCTTTCTGTTGATGGACTATATTTGCAGGAAGATAACAAGAGAGGAATCGAATTAGAGAAATGTAAATCACAAACATTTACAGTAACGAAAGTATCAAAAGCAAAACTCTATACATGTACAATGGATACAGGTATATCATGGTTAATTTCATACATGGACAATGGTACTCTTGAAATTGTAACAACTACTTGGTCAGGATTATAAAAATACTTCTTACCAATTAATTTAATATTATTAATTTATGAAAAATTTTCTAAACTTCATTCGTGAGCAAGGAGTCATTGGATTAGCCGTGGGTTTCATCCTAGGTGGCGCTGTTTCTAAAGTAGTCTCTTCCATCGTTACAGACTTAATCAATCCCTTGATCGGTCTTTTGCTTGGCAAATTCGGAGACCTTAACCAAGCCTTCCTGCAAATCGGAGAATCTAAACTAATGTGGGGGAATTTCATCAGTACAACAATTGACTTTGTAGTAATAGCCTTTGTCGTTTACTTTGGAGTAAAAATTCTTAAAGTTGAAAAATTAGACAAGAAAAAAGATTAATTCTTTTTCTTCCCTATCCTCATTACAATCCAGTAAGTTATTCCAGCAATTGCAAATCCTGCCAAGGAGTCAATTATGTAGTGCTCTGCACCATACCAAGTTGCAAAGACAATAATCAATGGAATTATGAAAAATGGTAATGCCTTTTTACCAAATACCCCTACTAAAAACAAACATGTAAAAAAAGGCCACGCCGCATGATGTGAAGGCCATGCTGCGAAATCATTGTTACCATAGGTGCTAACTAAACTTACATATTTTGAGGAAAAATAATCATGAATTAACATAATCCTCTGCAGTGGAGACAATATCCCAACCTGTGCTGCATACCAAGGTGGCGCAGATGGGAAAAAAATATAAATCAATGTGTCAAACAAAGAGAACCCTACCAATCCATATATATATCTCATAAACATATCCCTACTCTTTCGCCATATTACAAACCCAGCAACCAACCAAAACCAAAAGAAAGACATATAGAAGAAAAAAAGAATGTAATCGTACCAATTTGGTAAAAAATTTCCGCTCGGAGCATTCGAAAGTGAATACTGTAGAAACACAGTTGGGATATCTCCTCCTATCGTAAACAATTTTTTCTCCGTTGCGACTAGAACTTCGTTTAGCAATGGCCTGTTTAACCACTGGGCAATATCATAAGCTCTTCCTCTAAAAAATTCATATATATAAAAAAGAATAATTGGAATACTCCATTCCTTAAAAAATTCTTTCTCCTTCTTAAACATGATTGCCAATACAATGAGAACAACGATAATCATATCCATTGCAAAACGATAAACAAAGAAATTTACAAAAAGAATTGCTATACAAATAAAGACCAACGCTATGGTCCTCACGTTTTTCCTAAAGAATTCTGTAAAAGACATGTTACAATATATACATAAAATAACTAAAAAGAAACATGAAATATCTATACCTTTACACTATAACTTTTGTAATATTTTTGGTCATAGATTTCATATGGCTTAACTCCATTGCAAAAAACCTCTACTCTACAAAAATTGGTCATCTTCTAGCAGAAAATCCTAAACTCTTCCCTGCTTTAATCTTTTACCTCATATTTGTCGTTGGTGTAATAATCTTCGCTGTATTACCTGGATACGAAGCACAGAACATATGGAAAACTGTAATACTTGGAGCACTGTTTGGACTGCTCACATATTCAACATATGATCTTACAAATCTTGCTACTTTAAAGAACTGGCCCATATCTGTAACAATAATAGATCTCATCTGGGGGACTTCTATTTCCACAGTAATTTCAATAGCGGGATATTTCATAGCAATAATACTGAGAGTATAATAAGTCCTATGCGTTCTAAAAATCCATTAACGATACTAAAAAAATACTTTATAGAGAAAGAATATCTGGGGCTATTGCTCTCTTCCCTTGTGGCAATGATTGTTCTTAATGCTTTGAATTTAACGATTCCTAAAATATCTTCAACTATGATTGAAGAATTCCAGAATCATCTCACAATCTCCACTGAATACTATTTCTATGTAATAGGATTACTACTGATAACCACTATTGCTTCTTTCCTCCAAAATTATCTCTTCTCCATTGCAGGGGAAAAAATTGGGACAGATTTAAGAAATAGGCTAATGAGAAAAGTCCTTAAACAGGATTATAACTATCTTGTAAAAGAGAAACCTTCGAAAATATTAACTGTAATACTAAGTGATGTTAATAATGTAAAAAGTTCCTTTTTTCAAGCACTTGGAGCAATGCTTACTTCCATAATTCTAATAATTGGTAGCGCCGCAATGATGTTCTCTCTAAACGCAAGAATCGCCACATATATTGTCCTAACAGTTCCCACTGTTATTGGGGTTCTCTTCTTGATACTAAGAAAAAAATTTGGCGTATTTAAAAAAATCCAACAGGTAAGAGATAGTTTAAACAAAGTAATAAACGAGAATGTAAAAGCCTCCATGCTCGTAAGGGTATTCGTAGCCGAGAAAACTGAAGCTAAAAAATTCTCCATAAGAAACAAAAGCTCGAAAATGTTAGGAATAGAGATTACAAAGCTCTTCTCGATAGCTATTCCAGCAGTAAGCACAATATCCTTGCTTGCTTCTTTAATCATTATTCAAATAGGTGGACAGGAAGCTATCGCGGGAAGACTCTCAATTGGAGATATCTCCGCATTCAATCTATATGTCATGATCTTCACAATGCCGTTAATCATAATAAGCTTTATGTCTACACTACTTGGACAAGCATTTGCTTCTATTAAAAGAATTGGAGATGTCCTATATAAACAAACAGATTTTGTAAATGGTGCAGAGAAGATATCCTCCATCGAAGATATCAATATAAAGGATGTAACTTTTGCTAATGAGGGGATTTCTGTTCTACAGAATATAAACTTCGAGATTAAAAAGGGAGAAAAGATTGGAATCATGGGATTAACGGGATCTGGGAAGAGTCTTTTTTTAAGTTTGCTCGTTAGAGCCGCTAGCCCAACCAGTGGAGAAATTCTTGTGAATGGAAAAGATATTCAAAGATACCAGATAAATGATATACGAGAAGCAATTGGTTTCTGTTTTCAAGAGAATTTCTTAGTAAATACAACAATTTATGAAAATATTAAATTCGGTCGGAATTTACATAGTAAAGAGATATATAAAGTCGCAAAGATAGCTGAAGTTGATGAATTCGCTAAAAGGGCCAACAGAGGATACAAAACAAAGGCAGGGGAGAGAGGTTCTAGTCTTTCTGGGGGACAAAAACAAAGGATAATGATTGCAAGAGCTCTTGCAGGGAAACCTTCTCTGCTTATTCTTGATGATGTAACAAGCAGGTTGGATACAAATACTGAAAATCAAATATTTAAAAATATTAAGAAGGCATACCCCTCTCTGTCTATGATACTTGTTAGCCAGAAGATATCTTCCTTAAAAGACTGTAGTAAGATATATATTTTTGATAAAGGAGAAATAAAAGAATCTGGTACACATAATCAACTGCTAAATACCTCGACCCTATACAAAGAAATCGAATTAGTACAAAGTAACTATGATGAATAACAAAAAGCAGATTTACAATCTACAAATAGATGATAGGACAGACTACAAGAAGGGCCTTCTACTGATTTTTAGACACCTTAGACCATACCTTAAAGGTTTTATCCTTGTCTCAATTCTTCTCTTGATAGCAACAATCATTGGGAGTTCAATTCTCCCACTTCTCACCAAAAAAGCCATAGATATAAACATTGCGAACAAAGATACTCACGGACTTTTTATTACTACTGTGATTTTTATTGGATTTGCATTATTCAATATTTTGTTTAGCTATTTTAGAATCTTCGTAACAGGAAAAATCTCCCAAAAGATTCTTTTCAATATTAGACGGGAGATATTTGGGAAAATACAAAATTTGCCAAGCAAATTTTTTTCAGAAAATCAGTCTGGAGATATCATACAGAGATTAACTGGTAATGTAGATGGTATTAATAATTTCTTCTCAGAAGGATTAATCCGTATATTGGGAATATTTTTCACAGTAGTAATTGTCTTAGTTTCTATGTTTTTACAAAATTGGATACTCGGGTTAATTGCCCTTCTTGGAGGGATCATAATGGTTATCTTTATTTTTATTCAAGGTAAAATCGTAGAAAAACCAATTTCTGAGTCTCTCAAAAAGGAAGGTCGTATGAGTGCGTATGTACAGGAATCTCTGGACGGATTCATTGCAATACAGACATCAAATCAGCAAGAGAACTGGATCAAAAATTTTAAGAAGATAACACTAGACTACTACAATACCCTCAAGAGAGTTTCCTTTATTTCGTCCTTTTCAAACTCAAGCCTTACTTTCTTGACAATATTTTCTGTTGCTCTCATTTTAGTATCCTCTCTGAATCTTTTTAGCAAAGAGATTATAACCATTGGGACAGTAATTCTTTCTCTATCCTATGCACAAGATCTTTACAGAAATATCAGTAGTATCTCAGATCTCTGGAGGAATATAAAAACAGGGATTGCTTCTGCAGAAAGATTGAGTGATATCTTAGAGCTTGAAAGTGACTTAGAAAACATTGAAAAACCCTACTCTCCGACAACGATTAAGGGTGATATTGAATTTATCGATGTAGATTTTTCTTACGAGAATGGACAAAAGGTCCTCTCCGATATTAATTTTAAAATAAAGAGTGGTGAAAATATCGCTATAGTCGGCCCCACTGGAGGAGGGAAAACAACTTTTGTTAATCTTATTGCTCGGCTCTATGACGTGGATAATGGCGAAATACTCGTGGATGGAATACCAATAAAACAATGGGATTTACACATCTTAAGAAAAAACATAGGTTATCTAATACAAGATGTCTTCTTCTTTAAGGATACAATCTTAAATAATCTAAAATATAACAATCCAAAGATTACAGAAAATGATGTTTTAAATATGTTTGAATCTCTCGGAATTAAATCTCTGATCGATTCTCTTCCAAAAGGACTAAATACAATTATAAGCTCTGACGGGAAAACTCTCAGTGCAGGACAAAAACAGATAATAGCCCTAGCAAGGGTATTGCTTAGAGATCCCAAGATTCTAATTTTAGACGAGGCTACTGCAAGAGTAGATACAAAATCTGAAAGGATGCTTCAAGCCACCATAGAGAAAGCAAGCATAGGAAGAACAACATTTGTAATAGCACATAGATTAAGCACGATTTTCAACGCAGACAGTATTGTGTTAATAAAAGAAAACACAATTTTGGAGAAAGGTACGCATAAAGAGTTGTTAAAGAAAAAAGGGCTGTATTGGGAAATGTATTCCCATTTTACAGATAAATAATATATACTCTCCTAATATGCCAACCAATAATAAACAAAATTCTTTTCTACTTGGGTTAAGTATAACCTTAGGAACAGTTGTCATAGGTTTAATTAGTTTTCTCCTTTACACCAATCAAATATCTAAAGAGCCCCTGCAATGTGAATATAACGGGTGGGCCTATGCAAATGGAGAGATTTATGATTCCATAGATAGCTGTGATACTTGTTTCTGCAATAATGGTAAGACCGTATGTACAGATAACCCATGCGATACAAAAGTTACACTTAAAACATGTACATACGAGGGGGAAACATACAAAGAAGGAGAAGGGTTTAAATCTAGTGATGGGTGTAATACATGTGGATGTATGAACGGCGAAGTCACCTGTACTTTAATGATCTGTGATAAGTAACTATTGTATCTTCATTGCTATCTTTTCTTTAAAAAGCTATGATGCTTAATAATTAAGATTTGTAAGGTAAAAAATGGGAAGGTTTAATCAAGGAAGAAGTAGTTTCAGTGGTAGAAGAGAAGACAGAGCTGAGATGTTTGACGCTGTTTGTGATGAATGTGGTAAGGATTGTAAAGTCCCATTCAGACCTACTGGAAACAAACCAATATACTGTAGTCAGTGTTTTGAGAAAAAGGGTGGCCCCAGCAGAGATGATGGAAGAGGAAGAAGATCTTTTGACAGAGATAGTAGTAGAAGTTTTGGAAGAAGAGATGAAAAACCAACTATGTACAAGGCCGTTTGTGATGAGTGTGGAGAGACATGTGAGGTTCCATTTAATCCTTCCCCTGACAAGCCAATTTACTGTAGCAGATGTTTTGAAACAAAGGGTAGCAAAGGAACAAAGGGTGGAGATAATACGGCTTTAATAGAGAAATTAGATAATATTACAGAGAAGCTAGATAAGATTCTTTTAGCATTAGAGCCAAAGGTTGTAGCAAAGAAAGTTACTACAAAGAAGGTTTCTAAAAAGAAAGAATAATTCCCCTTCTATCCTTGGGCAGAATTAATTGCTCTTGTAACCATAAAATTAACAGCCTCGTTCATATTTATTGGTTGCAATTCTATGCTTTGATGGTTTGCCTTGAATACTCTAAAGATCTCATCTGCAAATGCCTGCCCAATAGAAGGAACTTGCTCAAAATCAAAAACTATTTTTTTGTACTTCTCCAAACCACTTAATATTCTGCGTGCTTGAGACCTTGAAACATGAATCGCTCCATTAATATATAATTTGACGAATATCTCAGTTTTATCAAAAGAAAAAGATTCTGGTTCTGTTTGAAATTCCTTGAAAATATCACCTAAGTGTTTTAAAGAGCTGCAATCTATTTCAAAATATACATTTGTCCCAGTAAGTGCATTCCTGCCTTCATTCTCTACTGAAATATCTGATATAGAATTATTTATATTCAATTTGTATCCATAGCTACGAATTTCAAAAACATCCGCAATTTTTGAAGTAAAGAAGACCCCTTCTCCCGAATGGGAACGTGGTATTGTCGTAGTTTTTCCCTTTAACAATTCACCGACAGCATCTAACTCTGTTTCTAAATTAAACTTCTGTTGGATATTCTTAAAAATCCCTATTCCAAAATCTCTAATAACAAAAACCAATTTGTTGTTTGAGGTCTCCACCTTCACTTGTATACGTTCAGATTCTGAATGTTCGATAGCATTATTTAATATTTCGGTAAAAGCATATTCGAAGATACTGCGTACATTTTCCTTCAGGTTGTCAGCAAAGGCTACATCTTCTATTACCTGATTTAGGATGTTATGTTCTTCTAAAGTTCCATCATTCTTAAATGTTCTATGAATTCTTAAGCCCAATTTAATTGCATTATGTGGCAACGAGAACATTGTTGTAGCAGTGTATCCTGTTTTTATTAACTCTCCACTTTCTACAAGGCTCGATAAAACAGTGGAAATTCTTTGGCGAGAAATTTTTTCTGGATGAGCATCTTTTATATCTTTGCCATTAAAAGAATCCTTCTGTGACGCTACTTTACGGATTGTTTCTCTTATTGTTGTTTCAGACATCTTGTTTGTATCTTATAATAATTTACGCTCATATAATAGCACTTCTCCCCTCATCTTGTCAACCCCTTAGGAAACGTCCGTCAACTACCTTGTCAACCCCCAATATTCTACCTTGTCAACACATTGTCAAGTATAAATTTGATGCTAGAAAGAAAACTATACATTATTTAAAGAGGTATTTTTGAATAAACTTATAAGAAAGTAGATGCAGAATAATTATATTTTTCAATTGGCAAAGTAACTACTTATTGCTAAAATGCACCGCTCAAATCAAATCGTTAAAAGATGCACCGCTTTTGCACACCCCTAATTTGTACCCAAATCCAAATTTTGTTTTTGGCCAATGTGTATTCCATTCTACTTCCATATAGCAAGGTTTCGTTATTCTCTTTGATTAACCTAAATACACATTTTCATTGTGCCATTCTAAAAACTTGTAGTCCGGCGTTTGTTGGACTTGATCTGGCAAAACAACAAGTTTTTGGCCATGGTATTTATAATAATCTTTTCCGTTGCCGTAGTCTGAAGCGTCTTTTCACCTGTAATGGCGCAGCGCCGTTGATAAGCATCGGTTACAATTACGCGGAATGCACCCTGGCCAAGTCTGTGCTTTGTCATCGACTCTGCGTAGCGCGGGTCTTCAACAGAGACGACAGAACTGTTGATTATTGCACGAGGAATCCGGTATTATATATTACCGCTCCCGAAGGATTCATAAGAGGATTGCCGTAATCGCTCAGCCAAAATTCCAAGGGATTGATTTGCCGATTGTGAGTATGAGATACATACGTAAAAGCGATGTAGACCGGTATCGCAACAACACCGGCATATTTCAAGATGCAATTTACCAGCTTCAATTAATTCTCGCCTCCGTCGCTTATCATATATTATAAACTCTGTTTGATTACTCAGAATTCATTGGCGTCAGAGTATATTTTTTTAGCCAATAGCCTTGCTCCCATAGCACATTGCGTGCTTTCCGAAAATCAGTTTTTCAGGCTCCCGGCATACACCGCTATCTGATACAATGCGACAATCCATGTGTCGATGGTTCCTTCCTCCGTTCCCGTACGCACAATAACCGTATTATTTTCCGGTGAGATATA
>CAZHVM010000012.1:0-25869 GCA_964536135.1 uncultured Candidatus Saccharibacteria bacterium
AAAAGAATCTATTGATATTATCAATAGATCTTCTGCTAAACCAATCGTTGTCATAAACAAATGTGATCTTCCAAATATAGATTTACCAAAGGTAAAAAGAGATATCGTAAGCAATGGCCTTCAAATTGAAGAACTTGGTGGAAATGTCCCAGTTGTAGAAGTTTCTGCAAAAACAGGGAAGGGATTGGATGAATTATTAGATCTAATTCTTCTAGTTTCTGAAGTAGATGGACTACAAGATAGGGGAGAATTACCAACAGGAGTTGTAGGAAGAGCTTTTGTGCTTGAATCTGTTAAGGATTGTTCAAAAGGAAATATGTCCTCACTTGCATTAATCCAGGGTCATGTATGTCAAGGAGAATGGTTTGGATATAAAGTTGGAAGCGAGTTTAAGATAGAGAAAGTTAAAGGAATTATTACAGAGGAAAATGAGAATGTTTGTATACTCAACTGTGGTTGTGGAGGAAAAGTTTTAGGAGTCTCAAACCTTTTGGAGCTTGGAACGGAAGTTTTTATACTTGAGAAAAACGATATTAAAATAATTCAAAATTTTTACAAGGAAGAATTCAAGTCTGAGGAGGGGGACGATTTTACAATTGAAGATTTTTTTGCTGAAAACAAAGTAGATCCAAGGAAGATGTTAAACGTTATAATTAAAAGCTCCTCAGAAGGGTCCCTAGAAGCAATCAGAAAAGCAGTTCTTAAGATTGATGAAGATGGATACAGTGTAAATATTCTCTTAGATGGAGTAGGAAATATCTCAATGAGTGATGTTGAAAGAGCTCAAATCTCCAAGGCAATTGTATTGGGATTTGAAGTTGGTATCGAAGCTGGTGTCGAAGATCTTGCTAAAAAGAACAAGGTCTTGGTTAGAACATATAATATAATCTACAAATTAATTGATGAGATCTCCGAAGCTGTTACTATGATGTCACTTCCAGAAAGTACTGAGGAAGAGATAGGTCATGCTACAATCAAAACAATCTTTGTTCTTACAAACGGGACAAAAGTTCTTGGAAGTAGAGTGAACGAAGGAATTATAAAGAGAGACTGTAAAGTGGATATTGTAAGGAAAGATGAAATAGTAGCAGAAGGAAAGATTAAATCCCTGCGAATTAATAAAGATATTGTTAACGAAGTAAAGAGCGGTTCAGATTGTGGAATACAACTGGAGAAGGATGTTGATGTAAAAGAAGGTGACGAAGTCCACTGTTACAAGATTGTTAGACAATAGTGCTTCTTGACAGATGACCTATAAAATTATACAATCAACCTTGTTTCCAGTTTGGAAATTCTCTATTGTAAATAGAAAAAGATAATGATACTCTATATTTAATCAGTATGTCATTAGAAAAACAAGAAAAACAAAATATAGTAGATAAGTACGCCCTCCACGAGGGTGATACTGGTTCCCCTGAAGTTCAGATTGCATTGCTATCTTTACAGATAGAGAAATTAAGCGAGCACCTCAAAGGACATAAAAAAGATAATCACTCTAGAAAAGGATTACTTCAGATGGTAGGAAAAAGAAGAAGATTAATCGAATACCTTAAAGGTAGTGAACCAGATAGATACACCGAATTAGCAAAGAAGTTAAAAATATAGCCTCTTTCTTTGTAAAAACTTTCAATTTATACTATAACCGTAGTTATACTTTTGTAGTATTACATAATTTTTTAATTAATATACATGCTTTTTAAAGAAATAAAACATGAATTTGAGATAGATGGTAGAAAGTGTTCCTTTGAAACAGGAAAGTTGGCTTTAAGATCTGAGTCCTCAATATTAGCGAGAATGGGTGATACAGTAATAACAGTAAATGTTAACTGTGCTCCTCAAAAACAAGAATTTGACTTTTTCCCTCTTACAGTAGAGTACATAGAGAAATTTTATGCATCAGGAAAGATAAATGGATCTAGATTTGTAAAAAGAGAAAGATTCCCAAGTGATGATGCTGTACTTAAAGCAAGAATGATAGATAGAGCAGTTAGACCAAGATTTCCCAAAGATTACAAAAACGAAATAAATCTCATTATTACTGTTATGTCATACGATGGAGAGAATGATCCTCTTCTTTTGGCATTAAACGCATCTTCGGTAGCTTTGATGAATTCAACAGCTCCTTTCAAGGGACCAATAGCTAGTGTAAGAGTAAGTGAAGATGGAAAGAATATATTTAAAGCAATGGACATTACCTCAGAAGAGGACAAGATGAATTATGTAGTATCTGGAGATGGGAAAGTATTTACCATGATAGATGCAGCTTGCTTTGAAGTTGAAGAAGAGAGAGTCCTTGAGAGTATGAAAAAGTCTTTGGACTTGATGAGTCCATGGTTGAAAGCACAGGAAGAGTTTCTTTCAAAATTAGAGAAAAAGAACAAAGAGTATCCATCGTATGCCCTTCCAGAGGAAGCAATTACAGAAGTTAAGGATTTCTTAACAGAGGAAAAGATAAAAGAGAATCTTGTTAAAGCAGACGACAAATTACACGAGGGTACCAAAGAAGAATTATTCAAGAATTTCGAGAGTAAATATGCAAAATCTGTACTAGCAGAGGCATATGATTACCTTCTTAAGAAAGCACTTAGAAAGATTGTTTTAGAAGAGAATAAGAGAGTTGATGGAAGAGAGATAGAAGAGATTAGAGAAATGTACACAGAAGCAGATTTGCTTCCAAGAGTACATGGTTCTGCACTTTTCACTAGAGGTGTAACTCAAACTCTTACAATTGCTACTTTAGGTAGTTTAAGAGATGTGAGACTTGTTGATGATATGGAAGGTGAAAGAGAGCAGAGATATATGCATTTCTACAACGATTTACCATTTGCATACGGACAGTGCGATAGAGTCAAATTAATGCCAAGCAGAAGAGCACTAGGACATGGAATGTTAGCTGAGAAAGCATTACTTCCAGTTATCCCCTCAGAGAAAGAATTCCCATACACAATATTGGTAATGAGCGAGATTCAGGGAGAGAATGGTTCTAGCTCAATGGCTTCAGCATGTGGTTCTTCCATGGCTTTAATGGCTGCAGGTGTACCTCTAAGAAAACCAGTTGGAGGAATTGCTTGTGGTTTGGTTACAGCAGAAGATGGCTCTTTCAAGGTGCTTACAGATATGCAAGGAGTGGAAGATTTCTACGGAGATATGGATTTCAAAATTACAGGAACAAAGGATGGGATTACGGCAGTACAAATGGATACAAAAACAGATGGATTGAGTATGGAAATAGTAGAACAGACGTTCAAGCAATCTAAAGAGGCAAGAATTAAAGTACTTGAGAAGATGGCGGAGACAATCTCTGAAGCTAGAAAAGAACTCTCAAGCTTTGCTCCAAGAGTTGCTCAGGTTAAGGTTTCTGTAGATAAAATTGGTGAGATTATTGGACCAGGAGGAAAGCATATTAAAGAGCTTTCAGAAACAACTGGTGCAGAGGTAGAGATTGAGGAAGATGGTACAGTAAATATCTATGCTACATCACAGGAAGCTATAGATATGGCAGTTAAAAGAATAGAGATGTATGATTTTAAACCAGTCGTAGGACAAATATATGAAGGTAAAGTTGCATCCATAATGCCATATGGCGGATTTGTAGATTTAGTACCGGGTGTTGCAGGATTACTCCATGTTTCTGAGATTTCAGATGATTTTGTAAAGGATGTAAGACAGTTCATAAACGAAGGAGATATTATCAAGGTAAAGGTTGTAGGCATAGACAACATGGGCAAGATAAAACTTTCTATGAAGGGTCTTGAAGGTAAGAAAGAAGAAGTTAAAAAAGTTGAGGAGAAAGTAGAAGAGAACTAAATCTTTTTGATCTTAGCAATGTAAAAGGCCATCATTTTACTACTTGGTAGTAATCTGGTGGTCTTTTTTACTTTTGGACTGTAAACATTTCCACTCCATTTAGTTATACCTTTGTCGTAGTGTAATCCCGTTTCCTCAACCTGTGCATTTGGAAAGTGATCTAGGAGGAAAGTAACAACACCCTCGTTCTCTTCTGGTTCCAATGTACACGTAGAGTAGACCATTGTACCTCCTGGTTTCAATGATCTGAATGCTGAAAGTATTAAATCCCTTTGTATATATGAACATCTTTTTACTTTGTCTATACTCCAAAATCTAAGAGGCTTTTCTCCCCGCATATATATCATTCCCTCCCCACTACAAGGTGCATCCAAAAGTATCTTATCAAAGTAGTTAGGATATTTTGTTCCAAAATCGGTAGCATCGCTAAGTGTTGCTTTCGCATTCTTGACACCGAACTGTGTAAGTACATTTTTCAAGGAAGATACTCTTGCAGTATCTGAGTCATTTGCGATTAGCATACCCTTGTTGTTCATGAGCGCAGAAAGATGAGTTGTTTTACTCCCTGGTGCTGCACACATATCTAAAACCTTCTCTCCAGGCTTAGGATCAAGAACTAAAGCTGCTAAGATACTTGATAGATTCTGTATGTAAAATTTACCATCTTGGTATTCCTCAGTTTGTGATATTTCGGATTTATCCATATTCAAAACAAAGTAGGTGCCTTTTATATAAGGTATCTCTTGTAGCTCTATTTCTTTCTCTTCAAGAGATTGCTTGGTTTTCTCGGTATTACCTTTTAGAGGGTTTAATCTAATTGTAGTTATGGCTCTTTGGGAGAAGAGACTCTCTACCTTGTCCTTTGGTACTAATAATATACTTGCTATTCTAGATATGAAGATATCTTCCTTGGTAAAGAAACGATCTTTGTTATTCTGTTTAACAAAATTTCTAGGTTTTCTATAATTTGTTCTTGTTGGTTTTCTCATTAGATTTCTCCCTTAATATACTTAATTATACTTCCAATTACCAATCCGGTTGTCTCTGTTCTTAGGATATTTCCTCTAAGTTTGATAAACTGAAAGTCTAGTTTCTTAAGTATATCAATATCTGAAGAGCTCCATCCCTTTTCAGGACCAATGGCAATATATACGGGTCTATTCTCAATTACAAGGTCGCTTAGATATTTTGTTGGGACATTTTCTGTGGCTAGACATATCTTTGTGGCATTGTTCTCAAATTGGTATTTAGCTAATTCTTCAATATCCAAAGGCCTTTCTATGATTGTAGGAAAAATATTCCTAGATTGCTCTGTAGCATCTTTCACTATTTTATTCCAAAGAGGGTAGTTTTTTAATGCTTTCTTTTTATTTTTAAGGGAATATTTAGTTTCAACAGGGATTATTTTTTCTATACCAATCTCTACGCTTTTCTCTATGAAGTAATTAAACTTAGAGTCATTACTAAGAGATTGTATGATAGTTATACTTGGCACATACTTTGTGACTCTAGGCCCTTTTTCTTCTATGATTTCTATTTCTACTGAATTTTTAGATATGTCTGTGATTTGTCCAAGGAAAATCTTTTCATATGTTTCTATCTCCACTATATCCTCGATATTAGCTTCCCTGTTGGAAATGATCAACTCACTGTCCGAATCAGACAGATGTGTTATATCTCCAAGCGTTAATTTGTGTTTTATGAAATATTTTTTCATCATTGGATTATATCACTATATTTGACTTATTCCCCATTATTTTGTTTTATATATGTATAATATATTTAGACCTGTCTATTATGAGTATTACCACCGTTAAGGTTCTGAGGACAATATCTAAGATTGTTCTTTTGGTTGTTGGAATATGCATCATTGGTTATGGTGGCTTAATGATATATAAATCTGTAAGCAATAAGCCCCAGAGGGTTAGGATAACGAATGTGACGGATTCTGCAGCTACGATTACTTGGGTCACAGATAATCCAGTAAGGGGTATTGTGTATTACAGGAATGAAGGCTCTTTTCTTCCAGGACCTTTGGGTGTGCTTGGTAGCAAAATCGCTTACGATGATAGAGATTTTGCTTTAGCACAGGATGAATGTGTGAAGGCTTTTAACGAGAATGCTAAGAATACTAAAGATGGGGATTTTGCTGTAGATGGGAATACCTTTAACTGTGAGAATATCTCTGTAGAGAAGTTAGGTGCATATTATACGCACAGTGTAACAATTAAAGATTTGAATGAGAGCAGTACATATTTTTTTATGGTTGGTAATGGTATCTGGAGTTGGAATGTGAATGGTGTAGATAAAGATATTAGTGATAATGATATTGCTGTTGTAAATAGCTTTAATTTTAAAACTAGCCAATTACTGGAAGAAGTACCTACTCCTAATATTGCTTATGGGACTGTGTATGCGGGAGTTAAGAGTGAGGAGGGATATCTTAGCGAGTCTCTCTCTAAGGATTCTTTTGTATTTGCATATTTAACAATTAATGGTGTTAATTCTCAAATTATATCTGCAGTAACTAATACTGATGGTGGATGGACTTTTGACAAGAGTAATTTCAGAGATGCAGAGGGGAATTTAATAACGGATTTGAGTAAGGCAAAGATGATGGTTAGGGCTCAGTATGAGGATGTGGAAGATGCAAGATGGGTTGAGATTGAAGAAGATTTAGATAGTGATACGGAGATGGATTTGCAAGGGAATCTAGTAGATGATTTGAATGAGGCAGAAAAGAGCAAGATTAAAGAGAAATTTGAAATGTTGATGGGGAAGGTTTATGCTGAGGAGTCGGACGCTGGCTTGACATGTGTCTCAGCTGGAATTGATAAATGTGATGGGCATTGTGTAGATAAGTGTTATATTCCTGGAACAGATATATTTAAATGGGTTCAAAGAGGTGCTGTTGGTACTTCTTCGTGTCCAAAACCTCCCATATGTGGCTGCACTCCTGGTACATGTGAAGAGAAATGTGAGCTAAATCAGAGGAAAACATGTATGTCTGGACATTATTGGTCTGTGTGGGTGAATGGGTCTTGTAATCCATCTAAGTGTGATGGGGATGGTGTAAATAAAGACGATTGCACATCAGACGAACTTGGTGATTGTAAAAATGGTAAGAAATGTAAATTAGTGAATGGCTTCAGAAAATGGGTTGCCGATACATCTTGTGTAAATAAAGACGATTGCACATTAGACGAACTTGGTGATTGTAAAAATGGTGAAAAATGTAAATTGGTGAACGGCTACAGAAAGTGGGTCGCAGATGAGAACTGTGGAGGTGGGACAACTGAAAGTACATGTACAGATGGAACTACGGTTGGAAAGTGTAACTCTAAAGGTGAGAAATGTATAACTGCAGGTGAAAATCCAGTCCCCGACAAATGTGATGTAGTTTCGGAGCAAAACTGTACAATTATTCCGAATTATTCTGAAAGTGAAGGTGTATTTCATTGTCTTCCTTCAACTTCAGCATGTACTTTAAAATGTGATAGTCGAGAGGGTAAAAAATTGTCTAGTGACGACTGTACAGCATTAGGTAAAAAAAGATGTCTAAATACGACAGAGTATGCGGATAATTCTAGTACCACTTCATCAATTACTTTTCAGCCTATTGATTTACAGAAAGCCAGTGATCTTAAGATTTTGATAAATGCAGATCCAGCAATTAAAGATTTTGTTAATACTAAGTTAGAAAATCTAAAGAGGGAAATTAATACAGCAGTAGGTCCAGGCACTTTTGAAGAGAATAAAGAAGAATTCAAAAAATATTGTAAGGCTTTGGGTGGAAACTATAACTCTAACAATGATGATAAACTTGTTAACTGTGATGACCTTCCCGTCACCACCCCGCCATCACAGACCCTTGTATTAAGAGCCTACGCAGAAGAAGAATCTTCTTCTGCATATACACTGTATCTACCAGAATACGGTATGTATAGTTTCGAATTAGGAGATTATCAATTAAAAACAGATACAACAAGTGGTAATACCTACTACATCTTCTACATAGAAGCAAACGATAAGGCAGGCTTCCAAATGCCAAAAGATCCAGACAATCCTACTGCAGAGGAAGACATTATGCTTAAATCTAGTAGTGCAGCTATAACCTATGAAAAAGTTGCCTCCTCCCAATCATATACCCTTGTAAAGGGCATAAACCTTATATCTTTCAACTTCATACCAGTAGCTAAAGATTTAGGACCACTAACGGCTAAGGGAATAATGGATGAAGCTGCTAAGAAAGATGTAACAATACAATACATATCTTCCTTTGATGGTGGAAGATGGTCTAAAGGATATACATGTAAAAATGATAAATGTAGTGGAAACGACTTTAATATACTCCCTGGCAAAGGATACTTAGTATATGCAACTAAAGGTGGAGAAATGACTATCCCAGGATACAATCTCAAATCCTCTGTACCAGTAAGTCTCTCTGGAGGATGGAACCTCGTAGGTATACATGGTTACACAAACGCATACACAGCAGCATCTCTAATTGATTCCATGAACAAGATTGACGGAGTAACAGCAAACAATGTAACATGGTGGCCTACATCTAAAGGTATGTATGAAGGATTACAGGTAACGGGAGAACAACAGTACGGTTTTGATTTCCCAATCAGCTCAACTAACGGTTACTTTGTAAGAATATCTTCATTCAAACCTGAAGATAGTAAATGTAAGTCCCTTCTTTGGAATGAGGGAGGAGCATTAAATGGGAAATGTGGGATAATAAAATAAGTTAAAATAAATACTGCCATGAACGAAATACCACCAATATACTGGATGATAGTCATAGGAGCAATTGCTCTTATGTTCTGTGTCGTCCTTTTTTACATTGCTATGGTTCTACTTGAGAGTAAGAAAGCTATAGAGGAAAGTAGAAAAATAATGGAAGATGCTGGTAAGACATTAAGACAAGTCGACTTAATTGTAAACGATCTGCAAGCGAGTATGGCTTCTGTAAGGGGAGCTGTAGAAGAAATTAACCAATCTATACTTGCTCCAATTAGAAAACTTGGATATGGTGTGTCTGCAATTACAGGTTTTCTTGGAGGTCTTTTAGGTAGAAAAAAAGAAGAAGAATAATTGTCATTATCCCCAAATACAGGTAATATATTAGGTAATGAAGATTGCCCGATTACCGTCTAAAAGAAAGAATAATATAGTACTCTGGATTCTTGTAATTGGTTTACCATTGCTGGTGTATGCTTCGTACCAGGTTGTTCAATTAATCACAAGAGCAAGTGGAGATACACAACCAAAGAATCTTGTTATCAGTAACCTTTCGACAAGCTCTGCGACAATATCTTGGGTTACGGAAGCGTCTGTAAAAGGATCTGTCATACCTGTTCTTAGTGGAAATGAAAAAAGTCTAGTTGTAGACAAGAGGGGAAATGAAAACAGAAATACCCATTATGTTGAATTAACAAGCCTGGAACCAAATACTAAGTATGACTTCAAGATAGTCTCTGGAGGTGATGAATATACATCTTTAGACAGTATAACAATGTCATTTAAAACAGCTCCAATTACAGCTGGTACTCCTACACCCAACCCTGTACACGGAACAGTTACCGGAAGCAGCGGCGATGATGTCGTAGTATATGCAATGTTAAAAGACAAGTCTGCATACCCAGTATCTGCTATCATACCAAGTGGTGGTAACTGGATAACAGATCTCTCTGCATTTAGAAAAATCTCTGACTACTCTCTTGTACTTACAGAAAATACAACAAACTTAGTACTTGTATCTGTGAGTGGTCCAGATGAAGGTGCTGTATTGCAGGGAACATATACATCACTCTTTGACAGTAATGGTAAGTTGAAAAATACAAAAGATTTTACAATTGAAAATAATTCGAATCTGTATACATCTTTTCCTGTAAAATCCATGCTTATGGCAGAAAGTGTAGTACCAACTCCTCCTGTAGAAGAACCAAAAGAGGAAGAACCTACAAAAGAATCTAAATTCAAAATTATAATGGATTTAGAATGGGTAGATATGGTATCTGGAAGTAGCGTAACAGCTACTACTGGTGTATCTAGTGTACAGATTACAAATCTTACAGATACTGGATTTACAGTACTTTGGGTTTCTGCAAAAAAAGAAGCGGGATCTGTTAACTATGGTACGAGCTCATCCTCTCTTTCTAGCGAAGCGTTAGATGAAAGAGACGGAGCAACTAACCGTGGGACTTACTATGTTCACTCTGTTTCTGTTACTATGCTCCAGCCCGAGATGAAGTACTATTTCAAAGTTAAATCTGACGGAGTGGAATACAGTAATACTTTTGATGTAACGACATATGCAACTTTGAGTTCTCCTCCACCATTTGAATCTGTAACCGGTGTGGTGAAGAATATTCCTACTACTGGAGAATTGGTTGTTGTTGGATATGTCACAGACAAGGATGGTAGTGGTACTACTGGAAGTAGCAACAAGATATCTGTTCTTACGGATGACGATGGAAAATGGATACTTTCAATCGCAGATACTAGAAATACAAGTGGAACTTCTTACTTCGAATATACCTCTACAGATGAGATAACGTTTTCCTTGGTATCTACAGTAAATTCTGGTAGCCTAATTAAGACAATTTCAAGTGCAAAGGATGCGGATGTAGAGATAACTGCAGGTAGTGGTAGTACTGGTAATGTAGATATTTTGGATAACTATGGAGTACTTTAATTTCTGATATAATCAGGGGTTATATGGATATGGAATATAGTCAAAGTAAAAATAACAAAAAAGGATTGCTTTTTCTTGTTCTTCTTGCAGGATTCTCAATGTTTGTTCTTAAAATTACAAAGACCAATGACATACAATTTTTCAAAGGAAATAGTGAATCTGTAATATGTGCTAATGAGGTTGTAGATCAAGGTTATGATAATACTCCTGTGTTTTTAGATATGTCTGAAGATGGAACGATAACGGATGTTACTCCAAAAACAAAAGGAAATGTACTTGGCACAGCTTGTGGAAATGCTGTAAATAAATATGCTGGAACAGAAGCGTGTACTATACCCGGAACTAAGGATAATGTATCTTTTACAGGTTGGGTAAGCTCAAAAGCAAATGTAGAAATTGTCTCAATTACTGTCCCTATTAGACTTCTTTCAGGTATATACTCTGTCAAAGATTCCAATAGAAATCTGACATACGAGAATCCTGTATACAAGCCTGCAGGTGAGCAATTTAATGAGAAACAAATTCTCATTAAGAGTACGCCTGGGGAAGGTAACAAGGAGATGAAAGAGGATATTATTGAAGATTCCGTTACAAAAAAGGCATATAGCACAGAATACACTGTTTCAACGGAAGCAGTAGATGGTGGAGACGAAGTAACAATTGCAAGTTATGCAACTAATGATTGTGGTGAGAAATGTAATAACTTAGATAATAGTAATCCAGATAAATCTAACAATGCTAGTAAGAAATTTAACAGAATATTTTACAGTTATCCAGGGCAAAAAGATAAAGATGTTGTAAGCGGAGATATTAGTATAGAGGGTGAATGTAACAATGTCTTACCTGCGAATATAGATAGTGCAATCCCTGGATGTTTTGATACAGGGCAGTTTCTTCTTGGCCTTTTCGGTTCTGTATTCCCATCCTCTGACTGGACAAATTGTGGTGAAAATGAAGAGGGTTGTATTAATGCTGAAGATATAGTATTGAAGATAAGTCCAATGTTTGAAGATACGAATAGGTATACAAATACTAGAAATAAGACAGCGATGGATCCTGTGTCAGCAAGTACTTACGAATCTGTTTATGTCATGACACCTTGTCAGATTAATGTTGCCAATAAACCTGTTAATGTAAAATGTGCATGGGACATGTCGTATATTTTTGAAGAAAGAAAAGCTGCAGAGTTTGATGATGTTGGGGGATCTGACACACCAACTCATGAGGAGTATGTCAGATTTTTACAAAGAGAAAGTTCTACAAGGACAGATTCTTTACTTGATATGTAATTTAAATTATTAATTAAAATAATATGAGTTTTGTAAAAACAGGATACAGAATCTTCTCCAAACTAGAAGAGATATTCAAAAGAAAGAGTTTTAAAACTGTTTTCGTTGCCATTTCCTCCATGGTTCTCTTTTTTGGGGTAATGAATGTATATGCCCAAGAAACAGAGATACCAAAAATAAATGTAAATTGGGATGGGATGAAAGCATTTTACAATCTTGCTAGTGGAACGGACAAAGATGAAGATAATATGACTAGTTTCTCTGGGGTATCAGCTACAAATACAGCTTGGACAATCCTCTCCACAATGGCTCCGGGATTGACAGAAGGTGGAGATAAAATACAAGAGGAAGGATCTGGAGTTCCTGAGGATATGCAAGGTGGTTTACTTGGTACTGCAGATCGTTTTGTAAATTATGCATATACTAATCAACCAAATGTAAATTTAGTAGCACACCTAGGAAATGAGTGGGTCCCAGGATACAAGGAAAGTACAACTGGATTGTATGCTGCTGATAAGCAGAGTGGACATGAGGAGCTTATGGATAGTGGTATTTCTAATATATGGGCAAAGTTCAGAGATTTAGCATATTTATTTTTTGTAGTAGTGATGATTGTTATAGGATTTATGATTATGTTTAGATCTAAGTTAGGTGGACAGACATTAGTGTCATTGGGAAATACAATCCCTAATGTAATTATTGGGTTAATACTTGTTACATTTAGTTTTGCAATAGCTGGATTGATTATAGATGTGGGAGGATTGATTACAAATTTTTTGGCAAGTATATTTAAAGGTGAGCTTGTCTCTATAGAGAATGTTGGGAACCTAATGAAATCTGTATTTACATCTGGCACAGCAGAAACGACAGGTATTATCGCAGGAAGTGGAGGTGTTGCAGCTCTTGGTGGGTGGGGGCTGGGGGCTCTTGCTACAGCGATTGGTGGCTCTGCTGTATTAGCAATTTTGGGACCAGCATTAGTAGGAGTAGGTTTGATAGCAATTCTGTTGGTACTTGCTCTTCTTGGGATCGTATTTGTAGGTGTAATTAAACTGTTAATAACATTGTATAAAGCATACTTCGGAATACTCCTTGGTGTAGCCTTAGGACCCCTTCAAATTATGATGGGAACTATTCCTGGACAGAACCATATGACAATGAATTGGCTCTTGGGAATAGTGAGAAATGTTCTAGTTTTCCCAGTTGTCTTCTTCATTGTGAATGCTCCAAATCTTTTACTTGGGGATGGGGACATTATCTTGAATTTCCCAGAGAAATTAACTTATGCAGATCCAAATTCAACAGGTATGGATATAAATGCAACTTCCGGATTCTTAATCTTTGTATTGCGTGTCTTTGTAATATATCTTGCTGCACAAGCACCTAAATATATTGAAGCATTTATTCCAAATACTTCAAGTAAAGCTGCAGGCGATGCAGGAGCAGCTGCAAAGATGAGCCTTTCAAAGATTCCTTTAGTCGGTGGATTATTTAAATAGCTTTTAATTATTAATGCCTAAACCAAGGAAAGAAGAAAATCCAGATGCACTTGGTCAGATATTTGACTTCATATTCAAGGAGGCCGAAAAACCCCCTGACAAGAGAAAGCCGGTTAAAGTAACTGGAATATCTGGGCAAAACGAATTAACAGATGCCCTGGCTGCTGCATTAGAAAAACCAGGTCTGTTTATGAGTGACCAGATTCTGGATACCTTCAATGAAGCTTTAGATCAAGAAGTTGCAAGAATTAAAACTAATGAACAGGGATCTGCCACGGTCAAATTTTCTACAAACAATATCATTTCGATGCTCGATGATCCAAATACTTTCTTTGAAAAAGGATTTACGAATGCTCAAACATTTAGAAAACAAATGCGAGCTCAATATCTTGGGAAATCAATGCAACATTTTATTGCTGAAGGTTGGGCTAAAAAATATAATCTAGATTTAGATGTAAAAGAAGCTATACGAGGCTCTTTCGGAGCGAGACATTTAGATAGAAGTTTAACCAAGGAAGAGAGAGCTAAAAGCTATGATGCTTCAAATGCAATTGGGGCATCTGTTGAGGGAAGGTTTTTCAAAGGTTTTGCAGGTTCAGGTGAGTTAAACTTAGCCTCGGAAAAAGAGCACCTAGCTAGTAGATCTTTTGAGCTTTTAGGAAGGCAGTATTTTGGAGCATCAAACTGGAAAAATCTTTCTGAAGATCAAAGAAGAGCATTTGAAAAAGCCCATATAGATTGGAGTGCAATGTCTGGCGACGAAAAGAAAAAATTTATGTCGGCCAACAACGGTATGGATACGATGGAGAAATATTTGACTGGGAATTTTAACGCTAATACTGCCAATAGTTTATTGAGTAATTATAGAAATGCTAGGACATCACTTGGACTAAAAAAGAAAGAGGATTCTTTTGATGTTTATAATAGAGATAAATATTTGGGCCTTGAAAGTAAAAATCTTGATACTAGAATAGCTCAGTTAAGACAATATCTAACTACCCCAAATCTGTCTAACCGAGAGATTTCAAATCTAGAGGTAGGAATACAAAGACTTGAGCAGGCAAAAATAATTGTTGGTGGTCAGCTACTTGATCCTGGAAATATTCGTGTTGCACAGAAGAACATTGATGCTGCAGTAGAGTCATTCAGATTACAGATGAACCAAGCAAGAGCACAGGGCGATAAAGATTCAGTTAAGTTGTACAGGCAACAAATAAAGGATTTAATTGGTGGAAAAAGGGAGTTAAATGGAATAATGTTTTGGGGAAGAGTCGGTCAAATAGAAGGATATATTAACTCCTTAAACAGTATTTACAAAGATGGAAACTTCATCAAATCATATCTAGATGGAACATTCTTTGATCCAAATAGAAATAATTTCTTTAGACCAACTGCAGACAGAGATGCTAAATTTAGCTTTGGAACAAAGGAGGGTGAGATTGGTATTCATATAGCTGCCAGTTCCAAGAATGCCTTATTAAAGACATACAACGATACTCTTACAACACTGTACTATTTTACCCCTAAATCCATGATGAAAAGCCTTTTCGTAAATGGCGAAGGCTTTGTGTATCTTGCGTATATGAAAAAGCTTGGTCTCGAAGGTAGTTTGAAAGATATTTTGGGAAACAAAGATTTTGAAATTAATATAGAGAATCTTCTATCAGCAAAAGATGCAAAAACATATCTTAATGGTATTCTTGGAGGGAATGTTCAATTAACACAGGATCAAATAGATAAGTATACAAAGGGCCTTCAGGATCTAATGAGAAGATCTAAGGTAGCAAAAGCATTCTCTCTCGGACAAAGAATTAGAGATAGGGTAAGGAAATTCTTTGATGACAAAATCTTCCGAAAGATGAGGCAGAAAATTTACGATAAATTAATGACTCAGAAAGCATTTCAAGTAGCTGGAGAAGTACTTGGACAATGGCTTGCAAAGGGTGGTATACAAGTGTTTGTAAAGGGTTTGGTAATAGGGATTGCAAATGCTCTTGGTTTTGCTACTACAGGGGGTTTTGCAAATGTTGTTATAACCATTGTAGCCTCCGTTTTAGTTGATATTCTATATGGAATTATAAAAGTTATAGCAATGGTTGCTCTATTTGCATTTGTTGGTCTTATCGCATTGGTTTTTATGCTTGGTAGTAAATCAACATATAAACATGCGCAAAATAGCTATGCATATACTACAGTAGTACCAGGTGAAGTGATTACAAATCCAAATTTCAAAGGGTTGTATCCAATAGATGGGGATGAGACATTAGATGGACTTCATCCATTTAGTGGAGGAAGCTTGCCAGATGGAGTCCAATGTTTAATAGGTACTGGAAGATTCGTTTGTACTCAAGGTCCTTTTAGTAGTTTTTCTCACTCAAAAGTCGCAGCTATAGATATTGGAGGTGGTGTAAGAACTTTCTATGCCCCTACCTTTTGTGATGGGAGTAATTGTGTAGTTAAAACAGTAGCTGAGGTTAATTGTACAAGATGTGATATCCCTAGTATGCCAGGATGTCATCAGTTTCCAGCAGGAGGTATGGTAATCTTTGATGCGACATATGGTTCTACAACCTACACATTCAAACTAATACATGTTTACAAAGATGTTAGTGTGGGTCAAGAACTTTCCTCTGGTGAGGCAGTCGCAGATATTATACAAAATGGTCCAGATCATCAAAGGATTGAGATGTGTTCCTCTGGTTCCCATCTTCATCTTGAAGTAAAAGCGAATGGAAATTCAGTTAATCCTATGGATGTCATGACAGGAGCAACATCCTCTGGTGGATTTGCATGTAATATTAGCTCGTGTTCTGTAGATTAAATATGAATAAAAAAACAAAAACAATACTAATAATATCCTTCTCTCTACTCTTCCTAGGGATATGTATAGGGGCGTATTTCTTCTTGATGGCTCCATCGAAAACATATCCAAAAGATCCAGTAGAACAAACATCCTTGTATACTACATCTCAACATATTAGCTTTAATAGCGAAGATTTAGAATCTAAAAATTATCCTTTATATGGAGTATCAAAGGCGGTAATGCTAAAAGAAGTCGAAGCATTTGTATCTACTGTTGCTCCCCAATTAAAAAAAGTTTCAAATGAAGAAGGAGCATATTATGAATGGGGATTTAAAGAAGACTCTCTGACATACAACCTTAACCAAAATACCGTAATGTTCTCATTCGCAAGTGGTATCCCTTGGGATGAAGCTGATATCTCCGCGTATACGTTCAAAAATTTTACAAGAAAATTCTTTTCTCAAGATTGGGAATATAAACTTTCTCAAAGTGAAATAATGCCTAATGGAAAAAAGATATATTATGCGAACAGAACTATTGGTGATAATAAAATAGAAACTAATGAATATAGATTGGAAACAGACTATTTAATCTTTCAGGGAAGCAAAATAGTTGGAGGGAAACTTTTCTTAACACATTTTACAGATACAGGAATAACCCTACCTTTGCTTGGAGCAAAAGATCTAAAAAAATATATAAATTTAGATAACTATCCTAAAGAAATATATCCGAATTTCTCTTCGATAGATGCGAATGTTCTAAATAAGATTGATTATCTCTCGGATGAATTTGAATCTCTGATAAATACTCTAAATAACTGCTCAAGTGGTTCTGTAGAGGCAGTATATCTATATAAGAATTTTAAGCAAGAATCCTTAACTCCAGTCTATAAAATTGATTTGCAATGCGAAGTAACATATAAAGAAACGAAATATACAATTCCAGCAACAGGGTATGTAAATGCAGTAGATCCAAAGTACATATCAACCCCAGAGTAAAAGAATTAGAAAAAATTCATCATATAATGATAGAATAAGAGAATGATAAACCTCATTAGAAAAATGAAAATACCACTTGCTATTCTTTTTGTAATCATCCCTACATCTGTTTTTGCATTTAACTACAATAAAATCTCTACTCTAAAATACGACCTCTCACTTTCGGATCAGACCAATACAATATACGCAACTCCTACGACCATTTACTTAACTCAAGTTTCTACTCAATCAGAATCATTACAGAGGAATCCTGAACTCTGGAGCAAAGCTCTTTTCTATTACTCCATAACCAAATTACATTTTTCAGATATGCCATACAATTTTCTCATAGATGAATCAGGAAAAATCTATGAAGGAAGACAGGGAGGAGTAGGAGCTAATCCAGAATTAAAGAATGTAAACAAGGCAATTGTTATTGGGTATCTTTCCAATGGATCGACCCTTACAACTGCCGCAAGTAATTCACTTCTTAAAATGGTAAAAGACCTCTCAGAGAGTTGGGGAATATCCTCATACAAGACTGTAAAGTTACAGATGGATGCAAAAGAGGGGGCTTTAAGTACTGTAATTCCAGTCGAATCTAAAGGAGATTTCTCTCAATCGGTAAAAGAAGCTCTTTCTTCATGGAAAGGCTCAAGTAGGGAAAATCTTCCTTACAAGGCAGAGATAGTGGAAGTTGTGTACGAAAAAACTGTTGTAATTGGAGAGAAATTGGAAGTTACAGTTAAGATCAAAAATATGAACGACTTTACATGGTTAACAGATAGAGACCCAATATACATATCTACTAAAGATGGTAAGGATAGTAGCTTTGCAGTAAACGGTGTCTGGGATAGTTTTAGTAAACCAACCCATATAGAAGATAGAGCTGTTAAACCTGGGGAAACTGTAGAATTTAAGTTCAAAATGCAACCAAAGATAACTCCAGGGGAAGTTACTGAAAGTTTTGAAATTATGAAATTTACAAAAAAACCTTTCACTGGATCTGAATTCAAAGTAACATTTACAGTAGAAAAAGGTAAATACACCTTGGTAAAGGTATATTCCCCTCAATATGGATTCGCAAATATACGAGAGTGTCAGTGGTATAGCTGTAAGGTTATAGAAAGTGCACCTGAGGGAACAGTTTACATCCTTAGAAAGGAAGCGGATGGATGGATGCAGATACAGTATGACGAGGATACTGTTGGGTGGGTGGTTTCCAGGTTTATGAAAAGAATTTAGTACTAGATTTACTTAATACATATCGTTGTGGAACAAGACATAATACTTGGGAAGTTAAATCCCCAACAGAAAAAAGCTGTTATGTGCACAGAGGGACCTCTCTTAGTTTTTGCAGGGGCAGGTTCTGGTAAGACACGGGTCATTACCAACAGAATTGCCTACCTTATAGTAGTAAAAGGAATAAAACCAGAAAATATCCTTGCAGTTACATTTACCAAAAAAGCCTCTGGGGAGATGCTTGAAAGAATCAAGAGTCTTCTTAAAGATTTGAATCGAGATATCACGAACCTTCCAATGATTGGAACATTTCACTCCATCGGTGCTACATTCCTAAGACAAAAAGCCAAAGAGGTAGGATTACTCCATAACTTCTCTATATATGATTCAGATGATTCTGAAAACCTCATAAAAGAAATTATGCTTGAGATGCAAATAGATATTAAACAGATAAGGCCAAAGGCAATAGCACACTTCATAGAAACTGCAAAAAATGACATGGTAACACCAGCACAATTCTCTAATCATTTTGGTGGATACATTGAAGACATAGCTGCACAGATATACCCTGCGTACCAAAACCAACTTAAGGCACAAAATTCTGTTGACTTTGGTGACCTTCTTTTCCTTACTGTAAAGATGTTAGAAGAAAATGAAGAAGTAAGGAAATATTACCAAGACAAATACAAATATATTCTAATAGATGAATATCAAGACACTAACAATGCTCAATACAGATTCGCGAAATTACTCTCTGAGAAACACCAAAATATCTGTGTTGTAGGAGATGATGATCAGGGGATATATGCGTGGAGAGGTGCAGATATTAAGAACATACAATCATTTGAAAAAGATTTTAAAAATGTAACAGTTATTAAACTAGAACAGAATTACAGATCTACAAAAAATGTCATAGAAGCAGCAGTTTCTGTTATACAACAGAATAACCAAAGAGTGGTGAAAAACCTTTGGACAGATAATAATCAAGGAGAAACAATTACTGTGTATCAAGCAAGAGACCAGGAAGAAGAAGCCGAATATGTTGTCGAAAATATTAGACATCTTAAGGATCTCATGATGCCTTTGAGTAATGTAGCTGTTCTTTACAGAACAAATTACCAATCTCGTGCAATCGAGGAAGCCATGTTGAAAGAAGGGATACCTTACAAACTAGTTGGAGGATTCAGGTTCTACGAGAGGAAGGAAGTAAAGGATGTAATTAGTTATCTACGTTTTGTTTACAATCTTAAAGATGAATTAAGTCTATCAAGGATTTTAAATGTTCCAACTAGAAAAATGGGACCAAAAGCAGTTAAATTTTTACACGAATTGGCAAAAGAGTGTACATGTACAATTGGAGAATTTCTTGTTGGAGCATTTGTAATTCTAAATCCCGAATACGAACATCTCTGTGATATCAAAGAGATGTCCATGTCCAAAATATCCGAATTGCAAGGAGAATTTGAAAAGCTAAAATTTGTTATCAATCTTTTTGGTGGACTTTATTTCCAATCTAAAGAAAAAGACGTTCTTGAATTGATAGATATCATTCTTGATAGAACCAAATATGTTCAATGGTTTGATGATGGAACAGAGCAGTCAGATATGAAGAAAGAGAATATAACTGAGCTTAAGAATGTTGCATATACCTATGTATCAAAATTTGGTAAGCAAAGTTTAGAAATGTTTCTAAATGAGATTAATTTAATAGAACAGGAGCAGGATAAAAACCAAGACGGTAGTGGTAATTATGTTAATCTTATGACTCTTCACTCTTCAAAAGGCTTGGAGTTTGACTATGTATTTTTAATTGGTATGGAGGAAGGATTACTTCCTCATTCAAGAGCATTTGTTGAAGAAAAAGAATTAGAAGAAGAAAGAAGACTCTGTTATGTTGGTATAACAAGGGCAAAGCAGAAATTGTATCTTACATTTGCGGAAAATAGGCTAACTAGAGAAGGATATTCATCACAACTGCCATCGAGATTTCTTGGGGAAATACCACAGAACCTTTGTGAATATTACAGCTGGAATGCTTAAAGCCAACTTAATTCCCCATACTTAGCAACATAGAGCTTGTAAACAGCAGGCCACATTCTTGCAGGATTTGCTCCTCCCCTAATTTTCTCTAAAGTCCTTTTAATCTGTGCTCTTCCATCGAAGATACTGTCGTTGGGGTACTGCTGATACCAAAGACATGGATCCCATTGGAACAAACCTTTGTAATATTGATGTCTGTTATTTTCTGCATTACAGCCAGATTCATATTTCATTGTCCACTTTAACCATCTTTTTTCTTCGGAAGAAGCATTAGTAGTATCTACATATGCAAACCAATAGTCACAGTTATATCCAATTTGTGGAACCTCTTTTGGAGAATCATCTGGTCCTTTGATTATATATATCTCTGCCCTTGGTTCTCTTGTAATATCTTTCTCTAATATCTCCTCCATAACCAACTCGCCTCGTTCGTATATTCTTCTTACTTTCTGTGTCATTATTCCAAGGACTCCTTCTTGCTGTAGTACCTTCTGGCTTAATCTCTCGCAAAGTGTGCCACCTTTTACAATTCTTTGATACGGAATCTCCAACTTAACCTCGTCTATGGTATCTCTGTAAGAGAAAACATATATATACGAATTGTTGTAAAGAGTGTTCATTGGGGATGTACTAATAACCTTCTTCATAGTGCTAATAGGGTATCCCAATTCAAGTAAAGCAAAAACAGGAGAAGAGGCAGTAGAGATATGCTTCTTAATTTCTCCTTCGTAGTTTACAATTACTACCTTTGGAGTATATTTACCCTTTTCAACATCAGAATCAATACCATATACCATGTGTATAAGGGTATTACTCTGATATCTTGCTTCTTTATTTGTCCAATTAGCTGCTGGAATTGAACTCATTACAAACATGAGTACAATAGCAAAAACAATTCCAATTAATCTAGTCTTAAACATAAATTAGCTTATTTTAACACATATGCAGGAAAATATTTGACATGTATTTACTCCTAAACTATATTCAATTAATGAAAGAGAAACTAAAAAAGCTTATACCATGGTTCGTATTGGCAGTTATTCTCCTTGGAACAGGAGTTTGGTATTTATTAAGTAAGAGAATTACTCAAGAACAAATAACATCATACCAACAAATTGTTTCGGAAGCAGATTCTCAGTATGAGGCAAGGGAGTATTCTACAGCTATTAATAGATATTACGATGCAGCAGACGTTATTCCAAGTAGGATTGAGGCTTATGAAGGAATTGTAGATATTTTATTATTGAAAAATAGAACCTCGGATGCTGCTGAAATTGTTGAAAAATCAGCGAAAAAAATTAGCAATTATGATAAATCCATACTGTATTTGAAGATAGGGGATAAATATTATGAAGATACTTTATACGATCAGGCATTAGACATTTACTTGGATGGATTGGGTGTTGGAATGACAAATCCAGAACTTGAGCTCAGTATTGCTAAAACATATATTAAGAAGGGGAGACTTAATGATGCTAATACATATCTTTCTAAATCTATCTACACGGAAGAAGCTTTTTACGAGTCATCACTTTTGCGAGCATACATAACTGCTACAACGAATGTAGATGATGCTAAAGAATTACTGAGCTCTATTCAGCCATCTGATACATGGAAGGCATTTTATGATGAATTTTCTCTGATACTTGATAGTATGACAGATGACTCAAAATTTAATGCAACAAAATTGTCAAGAGTATATATTAACAATGGGTATCCGACACTTGCTGTTAATCTGCTGGAACCATTGTCAGAGGATATCATTGAATATTTAGAAGGTGTGTATTTCTTAGGCAGAGCATATCTAGACTCTGGAGAGTATGACAAAGCAATAATACAATTTGACAGAGCACTTTCCTTGGGCGGAATGGAAGATGGCATCCTTTGGGGAAAAGCGAGAGCATATCTGTTGCAAGATGATTTAGAGAATTCGTTCGATAGTTACAGCAGAGCTATTTCTTACGCAGGGGAAGATGTATCTTCGGAGCTAGTTGCAGAGTATTTTGACCTTCTTCTCGAAAATGCACAGACACTCAGAGCAGATGAGATGGTAAAAAAATTAATGAATTATATGCCTGAACCATATGTTCGACTTTATGGAGTAAAAGTAAACAAAGCTTTAAATGATTCAAAAAAGGTTGATTATTATCTTGGTCTTCTCGCCAAAATGAAATTAAATGATCTTGAAAAAAAAGAATATATGTACCTAAATGCTTCCAATCTGTTGGCCAAGGGGAACACAGATGCTGTTGCACAAGTCTTGGAAGAATTAGTGAAGCTTGATAGGTTTAATCCTCAATATTATTTTGTAAACGGGCAGTTAGAATATAATTTAGGGAACAAAGATAGTGCAAAAGAGATGCTAAAAAAAGCTGTTGAATATGATATAAATAATCTAGTTACGGAAGAAGCAAATCAACTGTTGTCTCAAATATAGTAGTTCTGATATAATCCCTACTGCGAGAGTGAGAACTTTCCTTTGTTTGTATTGTTAATTTTTATAATAAAAAAGATGGATAAGACAAGTTACAATGTGAAGATGACTTTAGATATGATTAGAAATATCGGTATCATCGCACATATTGATGCAGGAAAAACTACAACTACTGAAAGACTTTTGTTTTTTACAGGACAAGTTCATAAAATTGGAGAGGTACATGAAGGTGCCGCTACTACAGACTTCATGGTACAGGAGCAGGAGAGAGGAATTACAATCATGTCTGCAGCGGTGACATGCTTCTGGGATTATGATCAAAAGAGATACAGAATCAATATTATCGATACTCCAGGGCATGTAGATTTCACAGCAGAAGTAGAAAGATCTCTAAGGGTACTAGATGGTGCAGCGGTTATCTTTGACGGAAGAAAAGGTGTAGAACCTCAGTCAGAAACTGTATGGAGACAAGCAAACAAATACAAAGTTCCTAGAATCTGTTTTATGAACAAAATCAACTTAATTGGTGGAGACTTTGAAAAGAGCTTTGAAACTATCAAAACAAGATTGAGTAACAAAGCAGTTGCAGTTACATTGCCTCTCGGAAAAGAGCAACAACTTTTTGGCTACATCGATCTTATTAAAATGAAAGCATATACATACGACGGTATAGATACTCCAGAACTAACAGAAGTTGAGATACCTGAAGATATGAAAGAAAAAGCAGATAAATATAGAGCAATCCTTTTGGAAGTATTGGTTGAGCAGGATGATGAGCTAATGAATAAATATTTCGAAGGTGGGGAATTTACACCAGAGGAATTATACGGAGCACTAAGAAAAGGAACTTTAGGATTAAGAATGTTCCCAGTTTTAGGAGGAGATTCTAGATCTGCAATGGCTAAAACATTGCTAGATTACATCACTATTTGTCTTCCATCCCCATTAGATGTCCCTTCTGTTAAAGGAGTTCATCCAAAAACAGGAGAAGAGATTGAAAGACATCCAGATGAGAATGAACCATTCTCTTCCTTGGTATTCAAAATTGTTAACGATCCACACATTGGTAACCTTTCATACTTTAGAGTTTATTCTGGAAAGATAGATGCGGGTACATATGTATTGAACTCTACAAAAAATATTAAGGAAAGAGTTGGAAGACTTGTTCTTATGCATGCAGATGACAGAGAAGAAGTTCCATCGTTAAGGGCTGGGGATATTGGGGCAATAGTTGGCCTTAAAGATTCTGTAACAGGAGATACTCTTTGTGAAGAAGCAAAACCAATCATTCTTGAAAAAATCGATTTTGCAGAGCCTGTTGTTTCTGAAGCTATTGAACCCGCTACTAAGTCGGACGAAGAGAAAATGACAGAAGCTTTAGTAAGGTTAACTAAAGAAGATCCTACTTTTAAAGTAACAACTGATCAAGATACAAGTCAGACAATTATTCATGGTATGGGTGAACTTCATCTGGAAATTATCGTAGATAGGCTTAAGAGAGAATTTAATGTAGAAGCTAAGGTTGGAAAGCCACAGGTAGCTTACAGAGAGACTATTAAGAAGGTTGTCCCAGAAGCAGAGGGAAGATATATTAAACAATCTGGTGGTAAAGGACAGTATGGACACTGTTGGGTTAAATTGGAACCAAACGAACAGGGGAAGGGATTTGAGTTTATTAACGAGATTAAAGGCGGATCTATCCCAAGAGAGTTTATCCCTGCTATTGAGAAGGGTATTGTTGAATCTATGAAGTCTGGAGTTGTAGCTGGATATCCAGTTGTAGATATTAAGATAACTGTATATGACGGATCTTACCATGATGTCGACTCTTCCGAGGCTGCATTTAAAGTTGCTGGCTCTATGGCATTTAAAGCTGGATGTAAGATGGGAGATCCTGTACTTCTAGAGCCTGTCATGAAAGTTGAAGTAGAAACACCGGATCAATATATGGGTGATGTTACAGGTTCACTAAGTAGTAAGAGAGGACAGATACAGGGGACAGAAAGTATCGGTAATGGAATTAGTAAAATATCCGCATTTGTACCATTGTCTGAGCTATTTGGATATACAAGTGAACTGCGATCAATAACTAGTGGTAGGGGAAGTTCTAATATGGAGCCATCCCATTATGCTGAGGTGCCAAAAAATGTAGCAGAGGAAATTTCTGGTAAGAGATAGTCAAAAATACTGCTAAATTACTATTAAGCACTTGCAACTATCATTACTTTTTGATAATATTCAACGCAGATTTGTAAAATTCACAAATCTTGTATAAGAATAATATTTATTTAATTTATTATAAATATATAAATGGCAGATTTTAATAGAACAAAGCCACACATGAATATTGGAACCTTGGGTCATATCGATCACGGTAAGACTACTTTGGTTAGAGGTATTCTAAACGCTTTTTATCCAGATGATGGAAGAGCAGGAATGATTGATAAGCTCGACAAAGATCCTTCTTCAAGAGCAAAGTCAATCACAATTGCAGTAGCACATGTAGAATTTGAGACTGAGAACAGACACTATGCATTAGTAGACTGTCCGGGACATAAAGATTACATCAAGAATATGATTACAGGTGCTGCACAAATGGATGGTGCAATCTTAGTTATCTCCTCAAATGACGGAGCAATGCCACAGACAAAAGAGCATATCCTTTTAGCAAAGCAGGTTGGTGTTCCTAAGATGTTGGTATTTATCAATAAATTCGGAGATGCTGACGAAGAGATTCTTGAGCTTATTAAAGCAGATGTCCAAGATCTTCTTAAGAAATATGGTTATGATGAGAATTGTCCAATAATTGTTGGAGATGCTCTTAAAGCTCAAAATGGAGATGAAGAGGGATTGACTGCAGCTAGAGATTTGATGAAGGCTGTTGATGAGTATATTCCACTTCCAGAGAGAGATACTGAGAAGCCATTCTTAATGCCTATTGAAGATGTATTTTCTATCGAAGGTAGAGGAACAGTTGTAACAGGAAGAATTGAAAGAGGAATCATTAAAGTTGGAGAAGCTGTAGATGTACTAGGAATGGGAAGAAAGCCACAGAAGACTGCAGTAACAGGAGTT
>CAZHVM010000013.1:0-13154 GCA_964536135.1 uncultured Candidatus Saccharibacteria bacterium
TCTCTTTTGTCTCATTTTCATTTTACATAGGGTCCAGACGTGTATGTCCCGCCATATTCCAACATGTTCCAACAAGACCCGTGCACTATACCTCGAAATTCCTTAATTGCCTCATAATTCTGCTAATATTTCTTCTATAAACTGACAAGTTCTGTTGATATTATCTAAAACCGAGAATTCTATATCCATCAAGATATTATTTTCTTCTCTTGATACAACAGCATATCCATCAAGATAAACCTTTTTCTTTGTATTGTCCTTAAATAAAACAACCAATGTAAATTCTACTCTGTCATGCCCATCGGCTGAGGCCTCTTCCTTATATTCATCTTCTATAAACAATGCTTCTACTTTTCTAATATCAAAATATCCCTTATCCACTTTAAACCAATATTTTGAACCTTTGATTTTTTCTATATAGCTGGAGGATTCTGCCTTAGTTTTTTTTTGTACCTTCATCTGACATAGGTGAATACTTAACAACTTATTAACATAATATATCATTTCTTATATATAAAATCAGATGTCATATTTTAATACTGACGGATTATTATAAGGAAATCTAAACGAAATAGTACTTCTCCCTTTTTATACTTTCTATTTTGTCTCATTCTCATTTTACATAGGTTCCAGACATGTATGTCCCGCCATATTTTGTGTATCTCAATGTGAAGTGAATATTGTTTTAGAGATATTTCTTGGCTCTAAGATGAAAGAACTTCATTATATAGCAAGATACATATTCCAAGGATTTTGTCTTACTTCAGCTTTAATTATATTTAATTAGCATAAAAATAGTCACGAAAGAGCTTTTCTTGTATAATTGAAACTGAATAAATTCTTTTTGTTCTGTAACTATGAAGAAAGAGAAAAAACAAAATTTCTCCCTCCTGACTGTTTCCCTCATTGTAATTATCGTATTACTGGGGACTTGGACGATAAGCCAAATTATAAAAGATAATAAAGAGACAAGAATGAATGAAACGTTTAGAGACTTAACTGTTAATGACGAAAAAACTGAACAACAAGAGGCAGATGAAGAAGAGAAACGCTTAGAGTATCTTAAGTGTATCATTGAATTTATGAAGGGAGCAAAACCACAATCTGCCTCTGAAGAAAAGATCCTTTACGATATGTCTAAAGATATGTGTCAAATAAAAACAAACTATAAAGAGTAACTTTGTTACTTACGTTTATATTTGTAACTTCTACTGTCCAACAACAAAATACCATATAATCTTTCCCTTGCTTTAGGGCCTCTTTTCATAATAAACTGTTTAATAACATTAAAACGGTAATATCGATGAAGAAAAAAATATCTTTTAAGATATATCTTCTGTTTGCTTTTCTTCTACTTAGTCTCGGATCTTATATCACTATCGAGGTTTTAAATAATTTACAAAGAGATTTCCAGCTTCTTCTAAATTCCCCAGCCTACGAAGGACCCAGTAATACATGTAATACAAAAATCTGTATAGCTTTAAAAAAAGAGATCGATAATGCCCAAACCAGTATAGATTTTGCTGTGTATGGATTTAGAGAGCAAGATGATATCCTCTCCGCTTTAAAAGCCGCGAAAGAAAGAGGTGTTAAAGTAAGGGGTGTTGTAGATATGGATTTTAAGAATGAGAATATCTACTCTGATACCGATATGTTTATAGATGAACTCGGAGATATAAAATCCGATTATTTATTTGATTTAGCAAAATCAAAATTACCCGAAAAAAATTATCAATCAAAATGTGAAAGGCCAGATGGAACAGCCGGTCCAGTCTCTTGTTTCTCAAAAACCATAGGAAACGAAATTATTTCTCTCTCTCAAGCCTCAAAAGAAAAATTTTCCAGTGATGATAACATTATGCACAACAAGTTTTTTATTTTCGACTCCACAACTGTATGGACAGGCTCTTCCAATATAAGTGATAGTGGCACCGGAGGATATAATGCAAATGTTGTTCTTCTTTTGAAAGACAAAGAGATTGCAAGTTGGTATGAAAAAGAATTTAATCTTATGTATGAATCAAATTTATATCATACTGACAAACCTGAATATAAAGACTCCAAAACTTACAAAAATGGAGACATAATCTCGGTATATTTTTCTCCAGCAGAAGACCTTTTTAATGAAACAATCATAAGAAAAATTAATGAATCCAAAAAGAACATTAACATCTCCATATTTTTCCTTACACACAAAGGAGTAACGGAAGCTTTAATGGATGCACATAACAGAGGGGTAAAGATCCGGATAATCATTGATGCAACAGGAGCCTCAAACGAATACTCAAAACATCAAATCTTGAGATCTGTAGGAATTGAAGTTAAAGTAGAGAATTTTGGAGGAAAGATGCATGCAAAAGCAGCGTCTTTTGATAATAAGCATCTAATAGTTGGGTCAACAAACTGGACCTCTAATGGAGAAATAAATAATGATGAAAATATGATAATAATGGAGAATGTTCGAGGATACGTTTGGAAATATAACAGATGGTTTTTAAGCCTTTGGAATAATATTCCAGAAGAGTTCTTAACAAAACGACCACTACCAGAGTCACTCTTATCTGGGAATTCTTGCAATGATAATATGGACAATGACTTTGATGACTACATAGATAGTGTAGACTTCTCATGCGACTCTAAAACAGATGCTTATGTCGTGGATCCAAATCCCCCTGTTGTAATCTTTGCACAACCAATTACCAAGGATGACTGCCCAAATGACTTCCCTATCAAAGGCAACGAGAACTCGTATATATATCATCTACCTAGTAATGAGTATTACGCCGAAACCGATCCAGAGATGTGCTTCTCTACAGAAAAAGATGCGCAAATTGCAGGATTTAGAAAAGCATGGAAATAGTACACAAGAAGATCGTTATCTTTCCATGAGATACTGTTCAGAGTATAATAAATCGATAATTTGAGATCTTAATATCAGATGCAAGCTCAAGAAGTAGCTATTACAGGGTTTTTAACTAAGGGAGAGAAGTTCATTATACCCGTATATCAACGAAACTATGATTGGAAGAGAAAACAATGCGAGCAAATACTTAAAGATATTGAAGATATAAAACCTGGCCAATTATATTTCATAGGATCTGTAGTTCATAGAAGAAGAAACAATCTAATTACAAATCAGGAATTAGTAATCATAGATGGACAACAAAGAATAACTACCCTAACACTCTTCCTATTTAGAATAGCAGAGATATTAAAAGAAAATAACGACATAATTTGGGAGCAAATTTGGGACAGTTATATTCAAAACAAGTATGACAATTCTGAAGAGAAATTAAAACTGAAGCCAATAATCTCAGATCTTGAAGTTTTCAAAAATCTAATTAGTGGTAATATTGAAGCAATACCAGATGGGAACAGAATCCTCGATAATTACCTTTTCTTTAAAGAAAAGATCACATCATACAAACAGGCAAGAGATCTATACGAGAACTTTACACACCTAACAATAGTTGAAATTGCTCTTGGTAGTGAGGATGACCCTCAGAAGATATTCCAAAGCCTAAACTCTACTGGACTTGCACTATCCCAAGCAGATTTAATAAGAAACTACCTACTAATGAACTTGGATTATGGCTATCAAGAAAAAATCTTCCAAAATTATTGGTCTATAATAGAAAAGAACTGTATAAAAGAAAGCATAAACGAATCTAGGCTCTCCCTATTCTTTAGAGACTATCTTACTTACAAGTTTAACTTCATTCCCTCATATAATTCTATCTTTGAAACTTTTAAAGAGAAATTCCCACAAATTACTGAATCATCTGAGATATTTGAAACAGAACTAGAAGAAATGAAAGATTATTCAACCTTTTACAAATCATTCGTCAATCCAGAGCAAGTTTCTAACAGAGTGATTTCAACTGAATTAAAAAACTTAGATAAACAAGAAGTTACTGTTTCTTATCCCTTCCTCTTAGGCGTATTTAAAGATTACAACCAGAAACTTATTGATGAAACTTCTGTAGTAAAAATTCTGAAATTAATTCAATCTTTTGTATTTAGGAGATTTATTTGTGGCGTTCCAACAAATGCACTTAACAAAATATTTATGAGTCTTTATGCAAACAGTAAAAAACTAAGAGAAAAAAATGAGAAATTAGATTACTTTGATTCTATTGCCTTGGTATTAATCCGGAATACTAGCTACCAAAGATTCCCATCAGACGAAGAAGTAATTGAGAATTTAAAGAACCGTGATGTCTACTCTACCCAGAGTAAAAACAAACTATATCTACTTGAGAGATTAGAAAATGAGTATGATCGTTTTATAGAAAATAATATTGATTTGTTTGAGAAAGAAAATATTTCTATTGAACATATATTTCCTCAGAATCCTTCTGAGGAATGGAAGAAAGCATTATCTGAAGATGAATTTACAGAAATGGAAGATAGAAGAAATACATTGGGAAATCTTACAATTGTAATAAACAACAGTAGTTTAGGAAACAGATCTTTCATAGAGAAAAGAGATCTGAATCAAGAGACGTCAAAAGGTTATAAGTACAGTCAATTCAAGCTCAATGAGTATTTAAGCAACCTAGATAAATGGAATAGCGAAACTCTTAAAGAAAGGACTTCTTTATTATCTGAGAAGTTTATAAATATATGGCAATTTCCTAAAGTTGATTATGTTATTGAAGAAGAACCCTCCGTTGAAGTCGATATTTCAGAGATAGATGATCCTACAGGTAAAGTAATGAGTTACTATTCCTTGAATGGAGTAAAATCTGAGGATAATTCTTTCATTGCTATGTATACGAGTGCTATTAAACATTTGTATAAAGAAAATTTCGATTTATTGTTTTCTCCAGAGATGAAAGATTCCCTGATTCTCTCAACAAACAAAAGCGACTTTGTACAAGCAAGAGAAATTGAAGGTGGATATTATGTTGAAGCAAATATGGGATCTAGAACAATAGTTAACAAATTGAAAGCGATTCTTGAGCTAACAGAAGATCAGATTGAATTAAGAATATGTTTTCAAGAAGAAAAGGAATAAACACGTACATTTCTAGAACTAAGTGAGCATCCTCCATATGGTGAATATGAATTAGCATTTTTACCCCCTAATTCTGTTAATCTTTTTAAATGTTTTATTGATTTTTTTCTTTGCTAATCTCATTAGGCATGTACCGATTTCTCCGTATCTATAACTATTTGTAAGACTAACTTAAAAGCCATTTTGAATGTTTTTATTGGTTGTTTATATTGATTACTTAATAAATATATCTATCCTCGAATAACAAATCCATCTATATCTTTGGTCTTATCTTCAACAAATTTCTAGATATTGATTTGCTATAACCGAGATAAGTTGTATATACTAAATATATTTTAATTAGGAGCGTAAAATATTGTCAATGAATAAACTGATCAATTCCTTGTTGAAGAAATATCAAACTGAAGATATAGAGCAAGCTCTAGTTGTTGCTTTTATTGAAAACAACAATATTACGGTAGAAAAGAACAACCTAATAAAAGATATTATTACTAGCACTACATTGAATAGACATATTATATCCGAAATTCTGAATGAGAAAAAATCAGTGGGTTTATATGATCTTGTGAACTGTTTTGAGTTACTTATTCCTCCCGAAGATCAAAAGCTTAACGGAGCCTTTTTTACTCCTGAGTTTTTAACAACTCATATAATTGAAGAGGTTGTAAAAACTGAAAATGATCTGGTATGCGATCCTAGTTGTGGATGTGGTGCATTCCTTTTGAAATGCGCAGAATATTTTGCTGAAAATTTTCAGAAAAACATACGAGAGGTAATAGAAAAAAACCTCTATGGCGTTGATATCGCAAGCTATAGCGTTAGAAGAGCAAAAATTCTTTTGAATCTTCTTCTTCTTTCAAAAAAAACTGATGAGGAAGATATTAAGATAAACATAATTACTTCTGACAGCTTAACGCTTACTTGGGAGACTACTTTCCCTGAAGTTTTCCAACATGGGGGATTTGACATTGTAATGGGTAACCCTCCGTATGTTAAATTCCAAGATCTTCCAGTAGATTTAAGAAAAAACCTTGGGAGATGGGAAACGGTTGGGGGAGGAAACTTCAACTTGTATTTTACTTTTTTTGAGCTGGGTATTAAGTTATTAAAAAATGGAGGAAATTTGGGATATATAACTCCTAACAATTATTTTACTTCCCTGGCCGGTTTATCATTAAGAAAATATTTTAGTAAAAACAAATATTTACAAAGAATTTTAGATTTCAACCATTTAAAGTTATTTTCGGCGCAAACATATACCTGTTTGACATTTTTAAAAAAAGATAATAATAAAAAAATTTTGTACGGAAGAATAGATACGCAAGAAGATTTAAAGGATTTGGATTCGATTGAATATTCTACAATTAATCCGGAGGGACTTTTAGATAAAAAATGGCGCCTATTAAACCCTGGGGATTCTGAGAATATTAAGATTATAGAAAACTTAAGATATAAACTAGGTGAAATTTTCGATATAAGAGTTGGAATTGCAACTTGTCTAGATATTGCATATTTTATGGATAGCAAAAATTTAGATGGAGATTTTTATGTTAAAGAATATAAAGAGAATACTTACAGAATAGAAAAAGAAATAACAAAAAAAATTGTAAAGGTTTCTGATTTTTCAAATCAAGACGAGCTGGAAAATAATACTCGAATAATTATATTCCCTTATAAAAGGTTAAATGACAAAACAGTAGTTATTCCTCAAGTAGAGTTAAGAGAAAAATATCCAATGGCATACAAATATTTCTCAGATATTAAAATTGATTTAGAAAGTAGAGATAAAGGGAAGAAGAAGTATAACGAATGGTATATTTATGCAAGAAATCAAGGCTTAGATTTTTATGGATCAAAATTATTAACCCCGACCTTCAGTTCCTCCCCAAGGTTCTTGTATGAAAAAAATCCTGATTCTTTATTTTGTAATGGTTATGCAATTTTTGAAAAACAAAAACAAGGCTTATTTCAAGATGATAATTTTAAATTGGATTTACTTGCTAAAATCCTTAATTCTAGAATTATGGATTATTATATAAAAAAAACAAGTGTATCTATTGAGGGAGGGTATCCGTGTTTTCAGAAAAACTTTATTGAATTATTTGGTATCCCTGAATTCTCTAAAGAAGATATCCTGTATCTTTTAACAGCAGAGGATAGAGAAGACATAGACAACTTCCTTATTAAAAAATACGGGGTTAACATTTAAGGTTTTCTATTCCAAACCTCTCTTCGTATATCTTTAATAAATCTTTAGCGAAGTTTTTTATACTCAATTCTTCATAATTAAGATAAGTGTCGTGTGGAAGTAAGTTGTCTTCTATTAATTCTTGTGTCGTTCGATAGATTTTGGGTTTGGACAATCCAAAATCAACAATCATCAAACAAATTCTTTCATATTTATGTTTATCAACATTAATATCAACCCTGTTATTAATTGACTGAAACATCGCAATATAGGTTTCAATTTTTGAGAGATTTTTAAATGCAACCTGATTTTTTAGCATTGCCTTGTCATCATATTCCTTCACAGGAATCAAATATACTTCCCCTAATACCTGCTTTGGAGAATTCAAATGAAGATTCAATGCCTCTGCAAAGGTCCTTTCAAAAAGCGTGTCAATATTTTTCTGCATGCTACTTAATTGACTTCTTACATTCACTGAAAGAATTTCTTCCGGATTTGATTCCTTGCTAGGGACTATACAAATATCCTGGGTTTTTTCTTTTAAAAATCCCTTGAGTTTAAGCTCTGGTTTGGAATAACCTAATGGAGGGACAATATTATGTGGTTCAATCCCGAGATCAACAAATTCATTCTTAATGAAATCATGGATCAGATTAATTAATTTTTGAGATCTAATATATGCTTCCTTTGCCTTGTTTCCGTTTTGATATATGCGGTCATCAAAACTTGCAGTAGTGATTGTATTCTCAAAATCAGTCTTAATTTGTAAAAAAACATCTTCGAGAATCATGGTAAATCTTTTAACAATTCACTTAGTTTTATTGGGATAGCTTTTGCTATTTGAGCAAGCTTTGCAATTGTAATATTCTTTTCGCCCCTTTCAACCATTCCTACGTATGTTCTATGTAAACCTGCTTTAAAGGCGAGTTCTTCTTGTGACATCTTGTTTTTTAACCGATACGAACGGATTCTATTTCCAAGAATTATGAGTACTTTCTTTTTCATTAGTTCATTCTAGTTTTTTGCATACTATAATTCTACATACTATAGTTAGCATTGCGAAGAACGTCCTACCGATTGAAGTGAAAATAATATCAAGACATAACAGGCTCCGTGTAGATCATTGAGATTCTCCCCTCCCACGAACTAATCTCCATCTGTACAAACTTAACAATATTCACTTATTTATTACAAAATATACCCCCTTACAACAACCCCACCAATTCTTCTAAATTACTTTTTACTTTAATTAAACAGTGTTCTTTACCTATACTCTCTAAATATTTATATTCTGCATTAAATATATTGTCATCAAACCAAAGAAAATCACTATTTATATCTATACCCTCTGTTTTAAGAGTATCCCATTTAGTAGATTTAATCTTTTCTAACATAGCATATACATCATCATCTACAAAATCTCTTAAATATCTCAAAGCTATATCATTGTTACCACCATGTGTATGAGTAGATAACCAATATACCTCTCCATTGGATATCTCAAATACCTTCTCTAAGAATTCCTTAAGGTATGCCATACCCTCACAAGTATCGTTATCTATCATAACCCCATCTATATCTAAGTATATTTTCATTTTTTAAAAACTCTTTGGTGTTAATTCTTTTACAAGCTCCTCCATCTCCTCGTAAGAAACAAAAGGTGCCTGTACTCTTACCGTTTCATTTGTATTTAAGTCTCTGTATATCATATCTCCATTACCAAGGAGTCCTTCCCCACCTAGCTGTTCAAGAAGTAGCATAGAATCATTTTCAGAAGCTAATGCAAACGCTATTCTGTTTGGTATAGCTTCCCTTAATCTTTCCGTTAGAACTGATTGAGCAGGCCTAGAAGTAGCAAGTAACATGTATATACCTAATTCCTTCCCCTCTGTAGCAATCTTGATAAGTAAATCCTCTGCCTCTTTACCATAACCAAGTATTAAGTCTGCTATATCTTCAAAAAAGATAACAACAGGAGACTCATTTTTTACTTTATCCTCTATAATTTTTGTAAGGACTTTGTAAGCTTCTTCTGTATCTGATATTTCTGCAGAAAGTAAATGTGGTACACCATCATAACTTGGCATTCCTTGCATCTTAACGTCAATATTTATGAATCTAACCTCTTGGGGAGATTTTGTTTTTAGTAGTGTATATATAACAGATTGGATAAAGACAGATTTACCACTTCCTGTCGCTCCAGATATTAAGACACTACCAATCTCTGTTAAATCTTTAATAACTGTATTTCCTTTTGCATCTTTACCAAGAATAATTGGTAACTCTTTTTTATTCTGATCAATATCCTTTAAGCAATCTTTTAGTAATACTTCCATATTTATATTTATTATATATCTAACAAGTTAAAACCTTTAGTACCATCTGGGAACTTCTCCTCCTTATATCTTCCTAAGAAATAGTATTCGGGTAATTGAGAAAGTATTTTAGAATTTGTTTCTCCCTTTAATTGATGATCACAATTAGGAATAGTGTATATTTGAAAATCTTTTGTATTGATAGCACATTCTTTTATATATTCCCCTGTATCTGAACCAATTACAGTATCATCTGCCCCTATTACAACATACAACTCTCCACTATATTCCGGTAGGTTCTTTTTAAGGTCTACTTTTACTTGCTCTATACCAATGAATGGGTTAATAGCTAATATTTTTGTTACTTCTGGATATTCCCAACCTGTTAACAAGATTGATGCTCCTCCAGCAGAGAAACCCATTAACCATATTTCTGGTGTATCACTCCCACATATCTCTTTTGAGTGTTCTATGCAGTAATTTATTACGCTTCTTCCTGTAGATACAAACTCTTGAGGTCTGTCGTTTGGTATTCTCACATAGGAAACAATATCTTTTTCTTGAAGATAATTACCTAGATTTATATATTTGTTTTTATATCCATTTACACTTCCATCTGCACCTGGGATATTTATAAGGATCTTTCCAGTATTTGTAGCGTGATACTCGACAGGGATATCCCACCACTTTTGTAAATATATCTTATCTGTTTTAAACATCTTTACTTCTTAACATATTATCTACTCCCCCACCATCTTTAATATCTCATTACATAGTTCTTCTATTAATCCACTCCTCCTATATCCTTCCTCATTACTATCATACATCTCTTCATATATCCTAAATTTTTCTTCTGCATCTTCACTCTCATAATATCTAATCATCTTAGTACTACTCTCTACCATTACATTACAGAAGCTATCTGTAGCTTCCTCTAGTATCTCTATCTTCTTAATTAAATCATTAGAAGGTATGTCCTCTTTAGAATATGGGTATGGTGAGAAGTAACAATCTACCATAGCATTATGTAATATCTCTGTATATTTCTTAGCTTCTGTAGGTAGTTCATCTATTAGGTAGAAGGTAGTATCTACAAGTACTAAGGATGCAGATATATTACCTACATAATCCTGTATCTCTTCCTTGTATCCCAATATCTGTACATCTTCCTCTCCTTTAATATTTGTAACAACAGGAGGTACATATGCCTGTTGCGCAGGGGATGAATCTAAGAAAGAGAGAACATAGACAGAGAGTGTGAAGACAATGGGTATTAGCAATATTGATCCTAGTATAGATACAGTAATCCTAAATCCTTTGGAGAATTTATGTCTCTTTTTATTTGAAACATCTAAAGTAATACTATCTTTCATTTACTTCAATATCCCATATTACAATTCTATTTACAATGGGGGAAAGGTCAAAACACCGAATTATAAAAATCTACTGTATAATCAAATATGGACTACCAAGAAATAAACAAAAATAATTTATCGAAATGGATAAAAAGTCTTAAATACCTAACAAGTATTTTGACTGAAAACAATATTAAATACTATCTCTCAGCATCAGGATTGGAATATATTCTTGGGAGTAAAATATATCCCTATGATATAGATCTGTTCGTATCAAGAAAAGATGTCGGGAAAGCCTTAGAATTATTAAGACCACTTTCTATATCAGAGATACATGAATGGAATGATAGGTATGTAGAATTTCAAGGAAAGTGTGATAGTATTCCTTTTGAAATATGCGAATGGGAAGAAGAACCTAATGAAATAATACAGAAGAAGTTTAAAGATTTTGAAGTTTCAATAATTGATTAATTTCATCTATTAATAACTGATTATTGATCCTGATAATCTTTAAAGCTTTGAGACTCCATAGGCTTTAACGATCCTTGGTATTTACCATTGTACAACTCAATCTTTCCCTTTGGTACCCAAAAAGTAACTTGCCCTATTTTCATGCCAGCATATACTTTTACAGGTACAACGGAATGCAACATTAATGTCCAATTGTTGATTGAGCCAATATCAATAAGATCTGCAGTAATATGAACAAATAATCCTAGCCTTCCCGTAGAAGAACGCCCACGGAGTATTGGAACATAGTATTTGCTTCCCATTCTCTCTTCAATCATCCCCAAATATAATTCGTCTGGTTTTAGTAAAAGACCCTCTTTTGGTATTTCTATTTCTTTTACCGGATTCTTTTTCTTAGGATCTAATATTTTATTAGTATAAACCTTAATATATTTACCTAAATGAAAATCATAAGAATTCGGTTGGATGTTAGCTTCATTGAAAGATTCAATCACTATTCTTCCTCTCTGAACTTGTTTTTTAATCTCATGCCCTGTCAATATCATATTTAGAATTCCTTGTATATTTTACTTATAGTAGGATCATTGGACATATTATACAAATCGATATAATCAAAGTCATTTTTTCCAAACGGCTCCCAAAAACTAATTTGCCCTATCCTCATATTAGGATATACTTTTAATCTCTTCACCACATGCATCTCTAGAGTCCATTTATGGCTATTGCCTAATTGACCCAAATCAGCTGTAATCTGCAGAAACAGTCCAAGCCTACCAATTGAAGATCGGCCTATTAATGAAGTAACATATTTAGTACTACCAATAATCTCTTTTGTTAATCCTAAATATAACTTATGTGGCTCCAACACAAAACCTTCTTCTGGTATAACAATCTTTTTATATTTCGTTTCTCTTCTTGAATCTAAACTCTTCTCTATAACGAGCAACTCAGGAGAAAGATGATAATTATAGCTATTAGGATTAACACTGTCCTCATAGAAGGGTTCTATTGTTATTGAACCTTCATTAACTTTCTTTTTAATTTCTTGGCCAGTTAAAATCATCTTAGAAAAGCTCTACATATCTATTAGGAAATAAATTCTTACGATATCTATGCACTAAAATATTATAATTCTGAAACTCTCTTAAGTCATTGCTTGTCTTCTTTATAAGATACAGCCTATCAAATAATGCCTGATAGATTTCTTTATCTTTAATTCCTTTTTCTTGAACAACACGATCAATCGTACACTTACAGTAGTATTGCAATTCCTCTTCGGTTTCAGGTATTGGTTTCTTTCTATCCTCATATATCAATTCTAAACCTTCGTAAACTGACATTACCTCTTTATATGGCACCTGGGTTATATGAATACCAAAGACTTCATATGCCTTATCAACAAGAGATTGCGGGATATCCTCTACTATATAAAATTCGCAAGACAATAAATACCCCTCAGATTCCCAAAAATCTTTTACACATTTTTCAATTACTTTTTCTGGTTCATCAAAGAATCTTAAAGCTGCTCCAATTATCACATGACTAAAGGGCTTATTTGTCACATACTTATAAGCATCATCTACAATATATTCAATTTTCGAATTAGGTTGATATTTACTTTTGTTTAGTTGTGCTGCTTTTATTGAGTCTTCTGATATATCAATACCCACACCGGAGCAACCAGACAGGACACTAGATTCTCTTAAAGAAAATCCCGTCGTTGTTGCAATCTCTAATACATGAGATCTTTCATTCATATTCGAAAACTCAACCCATTTGTTAACTGTTTCATAAGCTCCTGGTGG
>CAZHVM010000014.1:0-6257 GCA_964536135.1 uncultured Candidatus Saccharibacteria bacterium
TGGATGAAGGGAAGGTATTGGATGAGAAGATAAAGGAGAGTTTAAAAGAGGTTGGGTTTGATATGGAGAAGATATAAATTTAATTTGCTTATATATTATGTCAAATTATGAAACAGAACAATTATCAGCATTATTAGAGCATTTGATTGATCAGTGTGGGCATAAGACTGATAAGTTGATACAAGGCTTGATAGAAAATTTAACCGAATACTTTGTAGGTGAAGATGCCCAGCAAGAGGGAAACAAAATCTTTTTAATAAACTTAGATTACGATTTTCAATTCAAAAAAATTGGTGTTATAGAAATTTACGAGGAAGGCGACATTCAAGGGAGTTTTCCTTCCCAAAGAATAGAAGCTTTGAAGCAATACAAAAAAGATAACTATCTAGAGTTTGCATTCTTAATAGCCTTCAATACTAATAATCATATTTTGATTAGGGAAGTTGATGATAACAAAATAAATTTTTTGGATTTAGATTACAATACGTAAAATGGGAAGAACAAATCTCACAGAAAATCTAATTGTTTTGTATAAAAAGCTTACAGATCTGATTGAGAAGGATTTTGATCTGAAAGTAAAGAAAGGCTTAAAACCAACAAAAAAGAATTTGCAAAAAGTTTACACTCAAATGGTTGTTGCTGATATACAGAGCCATTCAAAAGCAATTATCTGCCTATTTGAATCATGGCTTGAAAGTACAACTTTATTACATAGCAGGAAAATATTAGAAATATATCTACAAACACGACTAATCAAAAAATTAAATTCTCAAGAGACATATAAGAACTTCTTTGAATTTTCCGATTTTAGCATTCAAAAGCATTTAGAAGAGCTACTCGAGGATAAGGATGTAATAGATAAAGAATTTAAGGAAATGATTAATGAGATACTTCAAGAGCACAAGCATAATAATACTGAGCCGAATTACAACAATTCTTTAATCAAAGTAAAAAAAGACTTTCACAAAGAGTTTCCAAATGATAAGCAACCCACAAACGATCCTATTTGGTGGTTAGGATATTCCCCAAAAAAACTTGCAGGCCTTTTTAAAGATGGTGCAAAAGAAGTTTTTTTAAAAACATATAAGATAAGTAGTGAGAGTTCACATCCAACATTTGCTGGATACTATGATAATGTCTTTAAAAATAGATCTCACGAAAGCCCCCTCGTGAATGGAATACATATGAGCATTTGGACATTACAGTTACTTACCTACGATCAAAATATACAAGATAAATTAGCCAGCTTACTAAAAGAGCTTAATGAATTACTCGAAAATAAGAAAAATGACTAAAATCACAGATCAAATACAACAAATACTTGAAAGATGGTTGTTTATGGCTAGATACAGCAAAAAGTACAAATACTTATACAATAAAAAGAAAGAAGCTTCGAGGGCACAATACTCAAAATTCGCAAACAGAACTATAATAATCATGCAAAATGTCCTTTACGCCCAAGAATCCATTTTGTGCTTAAAAACACTGTTTAGCAAAAATACGGATGAAGCATGTTTCAATGCCTTATTGAAAGATAAACATACCAGTAACAAGTATACTGAATATAAGGTTTTAGAAGACGAATATAATTCAACCACTTTAAATGCTTTTAGAGATAAAATAATCGCACATAAAGATTCAAAAAATATCGGTGATCCAATAACAGCATATTTTGGTCCAATTGAAGATAAATGGTTGGATAAAATAATATACTTTTATGAAGAACTAAATACATTTCTACATAAGAACTTTGATGTGATAGAGAATGATCTTTTTGAGTCTTGGTATAAGAAATCTTTTAATTATTTATATAAGAAACTAGATCAAGATGATGAATGAATATAAAACAGTAAAACTTGGGAACGTACTTAATATACAGTCTAGTTCTCGTATCTTTGAAAGAGAGTATGTTAGCGAGGGAATTCCTTTCTATAGATCTAAAGAAATAATTGAAAAACACAAGGGAAATGATGTTTCAACAAGCCTTTTCATCTCGGAGGAAAGGTTTAATAAAATCAAACAAGCCTACTCTGTTCCCAGAGATGGAGATATATTACTAACTTCAGTAGGAACTATTGGCATACCATATTTAGTAAGAGAAAATGAAAGATTTTACTTCAAAGATGGAAATTTGACATGGTTTAACAACTTTTCAGACCAAATAAATAATCAATATTTCTACTATTGGTTACTAAGTGAAGCTGGGAAAGAAGCACTAAATTCAATCCTGATTGGTACAACACAAAAAGCTCTAACCATCAAAGATTTAAAAACTTTAGAACTTTCTCTCCCTCCCCTCCCCGAACAACATCGTATATCTAATATATTATCTTCCTTTGATAACAAGATAGAACTATTAAGAAAAGAAAATAATATATTAGAAGATATAGCACAAAGTATATTTAAAGAATGGTTTGTTAAATATAACTTCCCTAATAAAGATGGTAAACCATATAGAGATAATAATGGAAAGATGATAGATAGTGAATTAGGATTAATACCTGAAGGATGGAGAGTGGTTTCTTTAACAGACATTGCAGATTTTGTTAATGGACTTCCGATGCAAAAGTATCGCCCAAAAGAAGGAGAGGCTTTTCTACCTGTCATAAAGATCAAGGAATTAAACAGTGGATATTCTAAAGATACGGAGAAAGCTAGAGCAGACTTAGATGAAAAATATGTCGTAAAACCAGGAGAGGTTGTCTTCTCTTGGTCTGGAAGTATAGGAATGGATATATGGAGATACTCAAAAGGAGCATTGAACCAGCATTTATTCAAAGTCACTTCAAAAGATTATCCTAAATGGTTTTATTATTACTGGATTAAGCATTATTTACCAGAATTTAAACAAATAGCAGAAGGAAAAGCAACAACAATGGGACATATACAAAGAGGACACCTCATCTCTGCATTAGTTGCAATTCCAAGAGAATTCCAGAATATTCCTACAATCACAGAGACGTTTAATAAGAGTATTGAACTTAGTAAAGAAATCGAAACACTATCGAAAGCAAAATCTATTCTACTTACAAAGTTAATATGAAACCAAGAATCTGGATTGATAAAATAAAATTCAATACTAACGAGGAATTGAAATGTCAGAAAGACAGCATTAATATTTTTGTTGGAGCGAATAATTCGGGGAAAAGCAGAACATTAAAAGATTTAGAGCAACTGATATTGACTGACAATGGATCTACAATAGTGGTGAAGAACATTTCACTGAAGAAAAATGGCTCTTCGAAAGAGTATCTTAATTTTATTAAGTCAATTTCAAAATTACAAAGCAATCCTCAATCTACTAGCCCTACATATGAAGGATATAAATACAGTATTTACGAGGATTATATTGTGCAAAATTGGGATAACCCAACCAATGGCTTAATCCAGGCAGGAACATCTATTGCTTTATCTATTAATACGGTTGATAGAATAACTAGCAGCCACGCGCCAGAAGCTATTAATAACCTCATTCAACCTCCTAGGCATCCCATTCACCTACTTGCAGGAAATGATAAATTGAAGGATTTACTCGATAAATATTTCTTTGAGGCATTTAAAGAACATTTATCAATTAACTATGGTGCTGGGAATATAATACCATTACATGTGGGGAAAAAGATCGAGTTACGCTCCAAAGAAAATCCTTTATCTACAGCATATTTAACACGAATCACAGAATTACCAATTATAGAAAATCAAGGAGACGGCATGAATGCTTTTGTTGGTATATTGCTAGGACTACTTTGCACTCCTCAACAAATCATCTTCATAGACGAGCCGGAAGCATTTTTACACCCTCCACAGGCTCAGCTATTAGGGCGAATTATTGCAACTGAGAAATTTGGCAAACAGGTATTTATTGCCACACATAGTCAAGAGTTTCTTCTAGGTCTTTTAGAAGGAAATAAGCAAGTTTCTGTCACAAGACTTAATAGAAAAGATAATCTTAATCACATTGTAGATCTAAATGAAGAAAGAATTAATACCTTATGGAACAAACCTTTACTTAGATATAGTAATATCCTAAGTGGCTTGTTCTACAATGAAGTCTGGGTATGTGAAAGCGAAGGAGATAGCATGTTTTATAGACACCTTCTTGGCAATACCAGAAATGACATATTCTTCACAAACTGCAATGGGAAAGGAAGGTTTAAGGAAGCCATCGAAGCACTTTCCGCTACTGGAGTAAAAGTAAAAATCATTTCAGATATTGATATTCTCATGGATAGAGGAACATTTAAAAATACATATACCGCTTTAGGTGGAGACTATACTCAAATTGTCCCGTTATTTAATGAAGTTACTCAATTCTTAAAGGATAAACTTCCACACCCTAAAAGAAATATCCTTTCGGATCTTCTTGCACCTATAATTGATAATAAAGATGAATTCTTAGGGGCTGAGGATTCAAAGCTACTAGGACGAATTGGAAACCAAATCAAAATTACAAATTCTTTAAAGCAAATCGGCTTTAGTATATTCGAGAAGAGTGTTGTACAAGATAAATTTCAGGAGTTAAATGATCAATTAAAGAAAAATGGTCTATTCATAGTTCCAGAAGGAGAGCTTGAATCATTTGATAAAGCCATTAGTGACCATGGACCAGCATGGTGCGAGAAAGCGGTATTAAAATATGACTCTAATCCAAAGTCTTTTTCTAAAGCATCCCAATTCATCAAAGAATTACAAAAATTTTAATAATAAAATTATGTATGGATTTTTAAAAAACGAAAATGTATTAGATGAAGTATATCAAGTAGAAGATCTTTTTGATTTAACAACTGAAAAAGAAAGAATTAAGTTAAAACTGGATCAAATAACCCAACCAAGTACGATTGGTTTAATAGGAGATTACGGAATAGGAAAAAGTACAATATTATGGCAGCTTGAAAGACAAGCCGATAAAGATACCGAAAACTGGTTTGTATTTGATGCATGGAAATACCCTGATAGAAAAGAGCTTTGGGAGAATTTCATCATTGATTTTGCTAAACATATTGCAGGGCAAGCATTGGAAAAAGCAACTAATGCAAAATTGGCAAAAAAAGATTTCAAAAAAGAATTAACAAAGAAGCTCCTTAAAGATTTAAAAATCTTTCCTGATTCCATAGGATATTTATTAGATTATCTCTCAGGAGAAAGAATATCTTTAGATAGCTACTTGGAAGTTCTAGCCGATATCATAGAAAATTACCCCAAGAATCTATTTATAGTGCTAGAAGATATTGATCGTTCTGGAGATCATGGAAAGTATTTCCTTGAGACATTGAAATATTTTCTCTTTAGCCATCATTATGAAAAGAAAGTTATATTCATTGTCCCAGTTGCCACACAAACTTATGATAGAGAATCGTGTAAAAAGTCCTATATCAAGAGCCTAAATTATACAATGAGCTATGAACCCAAATACAAAGATTTCACAAATTTTCTAGAATTCATAATAGATGAATCCCTACTATCAGAGACAAATCGTAAACATCGTCTTGAGCAGTTTATCAGGCACTTCTGTAAAAAGAATAGCATTACAATTCGAGAGTTAAAGCTTATATTAAGAGATGCAAACCAAAGATACATCGAATTAAAAAGAATAGAGCCTCAGATTGATTGGGAAACTACAATATGCGTTGAATGTATGAAAAAAGAGAAGACAGGTGAAATAAGTACATATAAATATTCAAAAAATGCGAAGAAGATTAATAGCGATACCTTGTACGCTGCACATATCTATGCAATAGCATTAGGTGTTGGATCCATAGTTCGTAATGAAAGAGACAAAGAAGTAATAAGTTACCCTAACGCTTCTGTACAAATATTTGATTGGAATGAACCTTGTAATAAGGACTACCTTGGCACACCATATATTGCAGGAGACTATGAAAAGAAATTAATTATTTTGAGTAAATATTTTGTATAATCAATCATGACCGAATCCCAACTCGAAAACAACATAATAGAAATATTAAAAGAACAAGGATATACCCATATATATGGACCAGACATGCTCTGGGATCCTAATGATGCAATATATACAGACAATATACAACCAACTCCTAAATACATAAGACAATCATTAGAAGAAGTAGTTCTAAGAGAAAATTTAACAAATGCAGTAAACAAACTAAACCCCAACATACCAGAAGAAGCAAAACAACAAGCTATAAAACAAATAATAAACATACATAGCATAGACCAAACCGCTAACAACGAATCCTTCCATAACTACATAACCAATGGAATAGAAGTAGAATATATAA
>CAZHVM010000015.1:0-5616 GCA_964536135.1 uncultured Candidatus Saccharibacteria bacterium
ACGGGCATGCCGCGCACGCCCTGAGCCTGAATGACATCTGCGACGCGCTGATGGTGCACGAGCCCGAGTTCCTGCGGGTACGGGGAGCGACCCCGCCGGCACGCAACACGTTCTCCAACGCCAACCGCACCGGCCTGTACTTTACGAGAAACAGCCCTGTCTGCCCGGTTTCGAGGCCTTTTCGAGTCGGCCTGTGGGACAGCATGGGTAATTCAGCATCATAATGCAGGCCGTTATTCCCAACGCCTCGCTAAATTCCAGCATACGCTTCTGGCCGAAACCCGCTCCGACGCTGAAATTCTCCCGTGTATACAGGGAAATCGCGCCCGAGTCTGCTGTCCGCGGGGAGCCTATGGGATGCTAGTGATTTATCCTCACTCTTCCAACTGCCTCGAAACATGCTGGCATAGCTCTTGCTGCATCGATCTCGGCTATGCTGTCCACGTTCATGCGCCTCGTGCCGATGCACCGCACAACCGACATACGTCCCGGCTACAAACTTTTCAAGCACACTGTAGGGTCCACGCTTCTTTTGGCCGCCGTCATGGGGTTCGCGGAGCACTTCGGCTGGATCTGGCTGGACGGACTAAATGCCGGCACTTCGCTCTTCGTCCGCGCTGTTGAACTCGGCGCGGCGGTCATCGCAGGCAAGATCGTTTACGCGGCGCTTCTCGCAGTCCTGAATCGCGACGCCCTCCGCAGACTTCTTCGCAGAAGGTGCTGACCTTTCTGCAACAGTTTTTTATGGCAAGATATTCAAAATTAACCGCATTCATGGCGGTTTTTCTTTTCAGTGCAGATGTGTTTTCGACAAGTCTTGCACTTGCCACCAATGCGCTACTTGAACTTACGCCCGATAATGCGGGCGAGTTTACCTACGTCGTGAATCCGACGCGCGAAAGCGTGGCGGCGCTCCGCGCCTCCGGCAAAAAGCCGCTCGTCGAGTCTTTCGAGTTCGCAGACGAAGCGCCGGCGATGACGAACTGGGCGGAAAACGCCTGTGCCGTTGCGTTCGTGCAGCCTCCGCGTGCGCACCTTCTGCACACATGGAAACTCCTCGGTGTAAAAATACTCAAGACGGTTCGCTTCGAACCAGAAGGTTCCGCCGACCATTTCCGTCGCGAAGCCTCGTTTCTCGCCTATCAGGGCGGCGCAGACGGCCTCTGGCTTCCCAATGCGGAGAACCTCCCCGAAAGCTGGGAACGCGCCCTTGACGAAGCGCGCGAAGACTGGCGGATCATGGTTTATCTGAAGAACCTCGCCGACAAAGCCGCCGCTAATGAAAACAGCCTGGTCTGGATCGAAGCCAGGCGCATAAACTACTGGTTCGGCTGGATGCCCGCCGCCTGGGAAAATTGCGATACCCTCCGCCTTGAGTGTGTCGCCTATGCGAAACGACTTGAGCAACTTCTCGGCATGCCCGAATCGAATCTTGAAGTCAAACGCCCTGATGCAATCGAACCGCAGGAACTCGAATTCATACCTTACAGCGACTGGCCGGAACGTCCTGTGCAAAAGCAAATGATGAAACTCGGCGACACCGTTACGTTTGACGGCGGTCTCTCATTCACCGGCGGCAAATCCGGTTTCTCAATAACATTCTCGCACACAAACGGACCCTCGCTCAAGCCATGGTCCATGCCCGGCGGAACACTTGATTTCCGCCTTTACATACAGGGCGAGAAGCCCGGCACCTTCCTCCCGTACCGCTACCATTGCGACATGGATCCGCAGTGGCGCGGCACGCGCGCTCCAGCTACCGGACGCGAAGGTTCACTCTTCGGTATCGACGAGCGCTTCCGCCCATTCTCCATAGCCTACGGAGTCGGCAATCCGCGCGTATGGGTCTGGCCGCGTCTCCGCGACTACACGCCGTTCTACCCGAATCCCCGTCCTAGCTTCTCCGTGCAGGGCAATAAAGAAGGCGGCTGGCGCGCGACACTTACATTCAGCTGGCTCTCGTTCTACGGGCACTGGCCAATGATGGGTGACGGAAAGAGCGATATCTGGTTTGTCGGTCTTGAGAAGGATCCATTCACCGGCGGCCCGGTTGCGGGACGCATTCTCTGGCCGCGCGGCTCGAACAACAATTTCAGGAAATTCGCAGAGACTATGACGACCGCCGAAATGACCGGCCTCTATAAGGAAGAACTTGATCGCACCCGCACCATGTGGACGACCGCAGGTGCCGAAAGTGGCTACCCGTTCGCGAAGACGGAGAGGCCGACATTTCAGCGCTATGACAAGGAAGGCGACTCGATGTTCTTTAACCGGCTCGTACAGCCTATTGTCGACGCCAACGACAATGCATGGCAGCTCATCTGGACCGACAAGGAACACAAGAACCCCAAGTTCAACCAGCAGTCCGACCGCGTCAAAATGCTCATCTGGCAGCACCTCGGGCGCATGCTCTATATGTCCTACAACGTCGGACTTCTCCGCCGCGACTATCTTGAAAGGCGCTATGCGGGCGACGAACCCCCCGAGCCCGTGAAGAAAGTGGATTTAAGCCGGGTGAAAGCACCCGACGAACCCGACGTCGATTTCGACGATGGCGCCATACAGCTTGACGATAAGGAGTTTTAGTCTTGAATGCCGCATCACTTCTTATCGGCGCTGCGTTCTCCCTCTGGTGGGTCGATCCCTACGGCGATGTTCCGTATCTTCCCGACAACCCACCGGCAGGAGGAATTGTCACAAACTCACTCGGATGCGCAGCGGCCAGGGGCGAGTTCGAAACGATTTCATTCTCCGTAAAACCCGAACGCGACATGGAGAAGGTTGACTTTGTCCCCTCCGAGCTCACTGGTCCCGACGGATATGTCATTCCCGCTTCGGCCGCAGACTTCGCGCTAGTCAAAGTCTGGTACCGCGCCGACGGCCGCTGGCGGACAAGCTGGTCCGGTAATACCGGCAAACCGGAACTTATCAACAACCTCGTCATCCACGATGACGCTCTCGTCCGGGTCGTCGAAACCAACGATGTCGCCAAGCGCACAATCCTCCTCCGCGTCGACTACCCTGAAGGTCCCGCATATATTGACATGCGCAGGCATGGCGGGGCCGGAAGCCCGTTCAACCACTCGATGCACCCGGTTGTCGATCCGAAGAAGTTTGTCCCGTTCGACCTCAGGAAAGACCGTTTCCAGCAGTACTGGTTCACATGGAAGATTCCCGTTGATGCCAGACCCGGCCTCTACAAGGGCAAACTTGGCGTAAAGGAAAACAGCAGCCACCTTGGGGACATTCCCGTGGAAGTCGAAGTTTATCCATTCACCCTACCTTACGCCCGTACTCACTACGACACAACGCAGCCCTTCATCTCCGCATGGATGGGCACGCCTTCCGTCGCATCAGAACTCAGGGGTTCCAAACAGATGGCCGTTGCGGAACGCAAAGTCCGCGGCATCTACCGCTCGCTTGCCGATCATAACTGCCACTGTCCGAGCGGTCCCGGAACTTTCAGCAGCAACTCTACCGACGACCTCAACGTCCGTTCGCTTATCATGATGCGCCAGGAGGGCATGGCCTGTCGGCTGCTCATCAACGGCCCTGCATTCGACTGGGAATATTGCTGGGCCGAGGGCGGCGACAGAAGTCCCGCGGGCTTCGTCAAGGCGACCAACCGCTATGACCGGCTGGTTCAGACGCAGGGCGAAGTCTACGACCAATACCTCGGCCACCGCAACTGCTACTTCTCAAGTGCCGACGAATGCGGCACCTGGTTCAACCGCACCAGCTATCCTTTCTGGGCCATATTACACAAACACGGTTTCAACGCCTGGACCGACTACGGCGACGACCGCGACATTTCCTGGAGCGTCGGCATGAACGACGTCCCAGCTTCGGCGCGCCATACAAGTTCATGGAACTGGCACAAAGGCGGGGCGAAAGCCGTCACATACGCCGGCCCCTTTACAGGCCCTGCCGACCCCGACATCTGGCGCCGCACCAAGGGCCTCCGCTACTACTATGCCGATTTCGACGGACACCACGAATATTGCTTCTCGCCCGGCGAAAACCCCTGGAACGATTTTGCATTCCGTGGCTCATACAGCCAGTTCCAGATGGTCTATCCCGCCTATGACGGTCTTATTTCCACAATCGCCTGGGAAGGTGTCCGCGAAGGTCTCGACGACATCCGCTATCTGTCTCTCCTCCGCATGAGATGCGAAGCGGCGCTCGATTCCGTCAATCCCGATGTACAGGCGCTTGGCCGCAAGCACCTCGTCTGGATGGACTCCCAGGACCCGGAATTGATCATCGACCTCTTCGCTTTCCGCCGCGAAGTAGCACGCCGCGCAATCGAACTTATTGGCGCTGTCGGCGCACAGCCGCCTGAGGCACCGCTTATTCCCGCATCCGAACTGCCGCCGCTTTCATACGAGGATATTGATCCCTCCGACGCAGACCATGCGAAACTCGCCGAAGACTATACGAAAAAAGACCGTTACGATCTTGCCATCCCGATGTGGGAAATGGTCCGCACGAACGAGTCGCAACCACCTGCGATGCGCTTTGAAGCCGCCACTAAGGAAGCTGGTTTACTCAGCACCATTCTCCGCCGCGATGACGCCGTCAAGGTGATCGACGCCACGATTTCAATGCCCGACCTCAAAAACGCGCAGCGCGTAAAACTGCTCCTCCAACGTGCGAGGATCATGATGACCAGCCGGATATTCGAGGAGGAATTCACCCTGCCGCAGCTTGGCGACGCGGCTGAGGTCATCGGAGACGCCCTGCGACGCCCCGGAGCATCGGAAGGCGAACGATACGGCGCAATCCAGAAGATTGTTGACGCTTTCCTTGCGGGTCAGCATCCTACGCAGGCCATTGCGTTTGTTGAGGCGAGATTTGAAGACGTGCCGATGAGAAACAACGAGAAATGCCAGCTCTACCAGAGTCTAGCAACGGCATACATTCAGCTTGCAAACTGGGATAAAGCGGCAAAGATGTACCGTCTCGCCCGCTTATGCGGTTCCATACGGGACCGCAACGTACTCAAGACAGAAGGCTGGGTTGCCGAACAGCGCGAAGACTGGGAAACCGCCGTCATCTGCTACAGCGACGAATCGTGTATGTACGGCCGCGAAGAAAAAGCGCTCAAGAACAACTGCGTCAGACGTTTGAGCAGAGTAATGGGCAAACTTGCCGCCCAAAACCGCAGCATGGACTTGATCGGCATCGACGGCGCTACGTTCCTCGATCTCGACGAGTAGTCATCCGCCTAGGACATCGCGGATTGCGTAGTTAGCCCGAAAGTAAGCGTCAGAATGGCAACAGTTACAGGTATCCGTTAGCTGGCACCCAAAACCAGCCGCGTGCGGGCACCTGAAAACCCGCCACCAAACCGAAGGGTTTTGCCGGCTAGAATGGGCTCCGAAAAGAGCCTTCTACGATGGCGATCAGAAAGACTTGCCACACTGCGCCCCCACAACTCCCGTTGTTTCCGCCAATCGAGGATTCCCGCAATCGGGCGGACGTGGCGCTCGCGGACCGGATCGCGCCCCCGGTCGGTGCGCGGCAGAAACAGGAGCGCCTCCTGGATGTCCGGCGCGAGCTGCAGCAGGTTCATGATCTGGGTGACGCGGGCGCGGCTGACGTTGCCCAGCCGCG
>CAZHVM010000016.1:0-4947 GCA_964536135.1 uncultured Candidatus Saccharibacteria bacterium
TCACGATCGCCGCGCCGAAGATCTCCAGCGGCCTGATGTATGCCGGCGGCGAGCTTGACAAGTACAAGGAGTTCCTGGCGACCCGCGGCAAGTTCCTGCACCAGGAGATTCCCGGCGGCGCCGGCGAGCCGGGCGCGCCCCGCACCAACCGCCTGCCCGCGCCGCTGCCGCTGATCCGCAACCATGTGCCTCAGGGCGAGATCATCCTGCCGACCAGGCGGTCCTATGGCCCGGCCTATGACGTGATCGTGAAGCGCGCGCTGGATTATCTCCAGAAGTTCCTGGCGAACAAGTATGGCATGGCCGAGGCCATCCCCGTGCTGGACAAGCCGTCGGACAAGGACAATGTGAAGATTTTCCTCGGCAGCGAGTACTTCGCGGCGGTCGACAAGGAGCGGTGCGAGTCGGACCAGAAGGTTCTGAAAGGCAAGGCCGGATGCGCGATCCAGGCCCGGGGGAAGAACCTGTACATCTACGGCGGCGACTTCAACTACGCGCGCGAGGCCCGCGGCATAGCCAACGGCATCTACACGCTCCTCGAGAACAACACCGAAGAAATCATGGTCTTTTGCGCGGCCGGCAGAAACCCGACACCGCAGAGCGTGTTCGAGTTCTCGAAGGACGGCAACCTGGACCTGGTCTGGGGCGACGGCTATCTCAACACGCCGGCCATCGAGTATTGGTCGGTCTTTGGCCCGCACGAATACATGGACCGCAACTTCGACTTCCCGGACAGCTGGCATCTCGGCACCTGGGAGTACGGCGGTCTCCGGCATCACACCGTCAACCACTGGTGGGGCTACGGTACCGAGCCGAACCACGGCGGCGCGGCGCCGAACGACACCTGGGGAATCGGCGAGGACGGGCAGCGCATGCGCCCCGGCTGCTACACCGGGCACCCCTGCCTGATCAACGTCCTGGACAATGCCAAGGCCGCCTATCTGGACAAAGCCTTCAAGACGCGCGAGGATAATCCGCAGGTCCCGAAGGGCCAGTCCCACATCTACCGCCAGCAGGATATCTTCGGCCTCTGGGTCGAGGACACCCTCAAGGTCTGTGTCTGCGAGAAGTGCCTGACACCGATCCGCCTGGCCAACGGCAGCCTCGTCGGGCCCGAACGGCCCGAGTTCCGCGGTACGCAGTTCTACGCCAACGCCTGCGCCATGATCAATGCCGTCAACGTCCATGCCCGGCGCGACATGCAGATCGAGTCCATCGGGTACCTCTGGATGTCCTGCATTCCGGTGTTCGAGGTCTCCCGGAACTACAAGATCCGCTTCTGCCCCTACATCCGGAAGAACTACTTCGTTCCCATCTATGCCCCCTGCAACGACCTGTTCTGGCGCGATTTCCACCGCTGGAGCCAGTTGGATGTGACGATGGGCATCTACGAGTATTTCCTGAATGTCACCACCCGCCCGTGGGCGGACGTGTTCCAGTACGATCTCAAGGAGGAAATGGCTCTGGGACTGAAGACCGCGACCCCGGAATCCGACCAGTCGCAGCTTGCCCAGATGGAGAACTGGGTGCTGGCCCGTCTCTTCTGGAAGCCGGACAGCGATCCCCGGGAGCTCCGCCGCTACTACCTTCAACGCACCTTCCGCGAGGCCGCACCGGAGATGGAGAAGTTCTACTTCACGCTGCACAACTTCATATACACGCACTTTGCCGACAACCAGCCGACCGAGTTCGAGGACGAGCAGCAGGTCGGGACGCTCGCCTTTTTGACGAAGTCGGACAAGGCGGGAGTTCGCAATCCGAATCTGACGGTGGCGGAAGAGCTGATCGGCTACATGGAGACCGCGCGCAAGCAGGTGCGGAACCCGATGTCCGCCAAGGTTCTGGATCGCTTGTACGCGAATTGGACCAACTACATTGAAAAGGCCCGCTCGAATGCCGGCATTATTGAAAAGGAGATCGAGAAAAGAAAAAACCGTAAATGAGAATTGTGTCCCGCCGCGATCGCCTTGCCGATGACGCGCTCCTTGCCGCCAGGTTCTCGACGCAACCTCCCGGCCCTGATATCTTTTTCCCGCCATGAAGCATTCCACCCGACCTCCAACCGACAAACAGCCGCGCGCCATACCGACGAATACTGTCTTTGCGCCCGGCGGTACGATCCGCGGGCTCCGCGAGCCCGAGGTCGGACTCTATCCCTTCTGGTTCTGGAACGGCGACCAGCAGGAGGACGAACTGGTCCGCCAGATCGGCCTGGTTCACGCATCCGGATGCAAGGGCCTGGCCATCCACGCGCGCACCGGCAATCGCACGCCCTATCTGTCCGAGCGCTGGTTTTCGCTGGTTCGGCTCATGTGTGAGGAAGCGTGCCGGCTCGGCCTCAGAATCTGGATCTACGACGAGGAGGGCTACCCGAGCGGCAACGCCGGCGGCCGCGTCCAGAAGGAGAACCCCGCGTTCATCCAGAAGTCTCTGCTGTTCGGCTACGGCCCCTCGGATCCCGCGAGCCCCGCGTTCGCCGCGTTCGATCCGGCCACCTGGGAGCAGGCCGACGAAACGGCGCTGCCGCCTGGCACCGAGCTTCTGCGTTTCCGGCACATCCGCTTCGACCGCCACGTGGACACGTTCCATCCCGGCGCCGGCAAGTGCTTTGTGCGTCTGACCCATGAAAAGTACGCGGAGCATCTCGCCGAGTATTTCGGCAGCGTCATCCAGGCGTTTTTCACCGACGATGAGTGTTTCACGATGGGCTTCGGAAAAATACCCTGGTCCGAGCACCTGGAGGCCGAATGGAACCGGCGGTACGGCGATTCGCTCCGCGCGCATCTCGCACAACTGGTCGAGGAACTCCCCGGGTGCGGCGACGTGCGCGTCCGTTTCTACGCGCTCGCGCAGGAACTCTTCCTGAAGCATTTCATTACGCCCCAGAGGGACTGGTGCGAGGCGCATGGCCTGCTCTACACCGGGCATCTCTGCTACGACGAGGGCCCGCTACGTGTCGAAATCCCGGGCTACGGCTCCTCCATGCCCTATTACCGTCTTGAGACCATTCCCGCGATCGACGACTTCCTATGCACCCTGCCAAGTCAGCGGTATCTCGACGAACCGTTCACCGGCGCCGTCAGGCCGGGCGTGGTGCGCGAGTGCCGCTACCCGCCGTTAATGCTCTACAAGAAAGCCTCCTCCGTCGCCCACCAGTACGCCAACGACCTGATGTCCACCGAGGTTTTGACCGCCCTCGGCTGGCAATTGACGCCCGAATACGCCGACAAGCAGATGCGCTTCGAGACGGCGATGGGGGTCAATCTCATCACCCCGCATGCGTTCTACTACACCCTTGGACGCGGCACCGTGAACGACTGCCCGCCAAGCTATTTCTTCCAGCAGTCCTGCTTCCCCTTCGCGTGCGGCATGTTCGCCGCCTGGACACGGATCGCGGGCCTGTTGCGTCGCGGTACGTTCCACGCCCCGCTGCTGCTGCTACGCAACCGACGCCTCGCCGCCCTTCAGAACGGCGGCAAGCTCGCGTGGGCGTTCGACTCCGAATCGACGTTCGAGCCGCGCACCCTGTCATCGGCTCCCGATCTCAACGCCGTGGAACGGGTCGAAGTGCACACCGTCCTGCGGCTGCACCGCGCCCATGTGGGCTTCGATTTCGGCGAGGAATCGTTTCTGGCCGACGACGCCTCGATCACCCCGGAGGGACGGTTCCGGCTTGGCAAGATGACCTATTCCGCCGTGATGATGCCGCCGCTCGACGACCTCGACCCGGCCACGCACGCGCGGCTGGACGAGTTCCGGAAGCGGGGCGGCTCCGTTCTCCCGCACGGGCTGCTCCGTGGTCTTGTCCCCGACCTGGATCTCCGCGGCGACGGCTGCGAGGAGATCCTGGTGCATGCGCGCGACACCGCCGCCGGCACCGAGTACCTCCTGGTAAACCTCTCCGGCAAGACCCTCCATCCTGATATCCTTCTGGATCAGGCCCTCGATCTCTACGACCCAACCGCCGACCGCGTGATCCACACCGGAACCACTCTGCCCGGCAGCTTCGAGTTCCCCGACGGCAGCGCCTTCTTCCTGCTGACGCCCGGCGTCAAGACGGAACGGATCCCGTTCGAGCGGAGCGTGTTCGCCGCTCCCGAAGCCCCGGTTTCGCCGCGGTTCCTTGCCGTCCGTCCGCTGCGCGACAACCTCCATGTCGCGGTCAACACCGAGACGTTGGCGTTCATGATCGAGGAGGGGGCCTCGATCCATACCCTCTATTGCGAGGACATGGACGACCACCCGCCGCGCGTGGACGGCAAACCGTTGTCGCTCGACAGGACAGCGCCCCACCCCGCCGATGCCTGCTACACCGGCACAAAGCTCGCCTTCGGCCCCGGCAGTCACCGGATCGAATTCCCGGCGCGCCGGCATCTGATCGCGCTGGAGGGCGCGTTCCGCGTCTGCGGCGACACGCTCCGTGCTCCCGTGGCCTCATGCGCGGAGGGCGATCTGGCCGCGCAGGGGTTTCCCTCGTATTGGGGGCAGATCGAGTACTCCTACGAATTTCCCGGACGGGTCCGCCGCATCGAAGTCGCGCTGACGGCCGGCATCGCGCAAATCTCCGTCAACGGGGTGGATTGCGGGATCATTTCCGGCAAGCCGTTCCGCCTCGACATCGCCGGCGCGTGCCAGGATGGAATCAACCGGCTGACGATCCGCTTCGCCAACACCACACGGAATATGGTCACGTCCGAACACGCTCCCTTCGGCATCCACGCGGTCCGGCTCTTTTGAGACGTCAGCATTCAACATCGGCAAAGAGCGCAATGTGGGGTGCCGCGGGGAGAACGGCAATGGATTGGGCACTGGATTGATGAGTGACAAGCACGCCGAAGTGTGGGATACTGACAAGCAAACTGGAGAAGCATTATGAAGGGTATCTGCCTGAGTGTTCCCGACACGGTTGATTATCCGTTGTTCCTGCGCGTGGTGGAGGAGGTGCTG
>CAZHVM010000017.1:0-4601 GCA_964536135.1 uncultured Candidatus Saccharibacteria bacterium
CGATTAGTGTGGCGAACCGGTGTCAATCTGTGGCAAACCGTCCGTCATGATACTGAGATGGGGTTCGGGTGCTTTGGCGTGTGTCGTAGTGGGCCTGGCCGCATACGCGGTGGCCGCGGATACGAATGCTACGGACAAGGCCAAGGCGGGCATTGAGCGGGTGACGGATGCCGGCAAGTATGCGTTCGTCTTGTTCCATCGCGGAGACGAGGGGCTTGCGGGGGTGCGCGATGTGGTGAAGAAGGCGGAGGCCGAGGCCAAGAACCGGGCGGAGACCGTGGAGGTGGATGTCGCCGACCCCAGTGTCGGGGAAACGGTTCGGAACTATGATGTGAACCGGGCGCCTTTGCCGCTGGTGCTGGTGATCGCGCCGAACGGGGCGGTGACGGGCGGTGTGCCGAGCCCTGGGGAGCCTGGGGCGCTGACGGAATCCTTGATGGGACCGAAGGGTGCCGCATGCCTGAAGACGCTCCAGGATGGTAAGGTCGTAGTTATCTGCGTGCAGAACGGCAGCAGCAAGAACGCGGAAGCCGCGACAAAGGCGGTGGCGGCATTCAAGGAAGACAAGAGGATCTCGGGGTTCGCGGAGTCGGTTGTGGTTGACCCTTCGGATTCGGCGGAACAGGGTTTCCTCTCCAAGTTGCGCGTTGACCCGAAGAACCAAAGGGCTACGACCTTGCTGGTAACGCCGCCTGGGCGAATCGTGGGCACATATACCAACAACGTTACAGTCGAGGCGATGTTCGCCGACTTGGCGCGTTCCATGTCGGGTGCCACGTGCGGCGGCGGGGGCTGCGGACCTGCTTCTGGCGGGTGCCGGTAGGGATGGCTTGTCTCGGAACGAAAGAAGGGGAATTCATGACCAAGTGCAGGAGCGATCGGATTCGGGAAGGTGTACGGAAACGCTATGCCGGGATTGCGGCGGGCGGAAAGAGCGGGTGCGGGTGTACGTCCTCTTGCTGTTCGCCGAAAACGACGTCGGCCAAGGCTCAGTCGGCAAAGCTCGGGTACTCGAAGAAGGACCTGGAGGTGGTGCCGGACGGAGCAAATCTGGGGCTGGGCTGCGGGAATCCGCAGGCGATTGCCGCGCTCAAGAAGGGCGAAGTCGTGCTGGATCTGGGCGCCGGCGGGGGTTTCGACTGCTTCCTGGCCGCGAGGCAAGTCGGGCCACGCGGGCGGGTGATCGGCGTCGACATGACGCCGGAGATGGTCGCCAAGGCACGCGAGAATGCGCGGAAGGGGCGGTTCAGGAACGTCGAGTTCCGCCTTGGTGAGATCGAACACCTTCCAGTGGCCGACTCCAGCGTCGACGTGATTCTCTCCAACTGTGTGATCAATCTCTCGCCAGACAAGGAGCAAGTGTACCGCGAGGCGTTTCGGGTGCTCAAACCCGGTGGCCGTCTCGCCATTTCGGATGTGGTGGCCATCAAACCGATCCCGAAAGCCGTGCGCGACGACATGGACCAGCATTCCGGGTGCGTTTCAGGGGCGCTGCAGGTGTGCAAGCTGGAACGCATTCTACAGGATACCGGGTTCCGCGCTGTCTGCGTGAGTATGAAAGAGGAAAGTGTGGAATTCATTCGGGACTGGTTCCCCGGCAGCGGTATCGAGCAGTTTGTCCGGTCGGCGTATATTCAGGGGCGGGTGGCGAAGATTCGCCAGATGCGTTAAGCTCTGGGCATGCTGTTAGGCGCCGTGCCGACGGTGCCATCAGGAGCATCACGGATGAGTACTAATACCCGTCGCCAAGTTCTGGCCCTGCTTGTCTGGGTGGCGTTTACCTTCAGCGCCACAGCCACCAGCGTGTTCATCGCCACCGGCGACTGGTATGCCGGCTTGGTTAAGCCGGCCTGGCACCCGCCCGCGTGGCTTTTCGGGCCGGTTTGGACCATCCTCTACGCCCTGATGGGCATCGCTGCCTGGCGGGTCTGGCGCGAGGGTGGCTGGCGTGTCCAGCCGTGGCCGCTCGGACTATATCTGGCGCAATGGACGCTGAACGCGCTCTGGACGCCGTTGTTCTTCGGCTTGCACCGGCCCGGACTGGCCTTTGCCGAGATCATTGCGCTCGATCTGGCTGTGTTCGCCACGCTCATCGCCTTCTGGCACGTCAAACGCCTGGCTGGAGCGCTTCTCGTGCCGTATCTGCTTTGGGTGGCGTTTGCCACCGTGCTGAACGGCACCATCTGGTTGCTTAACGCATGATCAGGCAGCATTCCTCCCTGTTTCGCGCGTTAGAAAGGAATCCGGCGCCGGTCTCGTGAATGTCCTTAACTGCGTCTAATGACGCCTGAAACAGTTCACGCTTGCGAGAATGCCAACAAATTGGTATTGTAATACCACATTACGGAACGACCGGCCAGCCGATGGCCGGAGGGACGCGATGGATTAGGGGGAAAGCGCCATGAGCTGGGACTGCCCGCATCAACACGGCCGGGATCTGATGTGCTCGCTGCGCAGGCGCGTGTGCGAGCCTCTGGCCAAGGGCTGTGTCCTGGCAGGGCGGTTTCTCCCGGCTGGCGGCAGGAAGGAGCAGACGATGAAACAAAAACCTGATGCCAAGTCGGCCGGCCGACCGGCGGACGACATACGCGCCGACGGGACCGTCGCCGACCTGGTGCTGGCCCATCCGGCGCTCCGGCCCGTTTTGGAGCGGCTGGGCATCGACTATTGTTGCGGGGGCCGGAAGCCGTTCGCGCAGGCGGTACTCGACGCCGGACACGATTTGCCGACAGTACTGGGCGTCTGCCGCAGGACGCTCCAGGCGCCGTCCGGCGCTTCCACCGCGGCCGACTGGCCCCGCGCCTCGGTGACGGAACTGGCCGACCATATCATCTCCACCCATCACACCTTCACCCGAGCAAAGCTCGCGCGGATAGACGAGTTGCTGGCCCGGGTGCAGCGGGCGCACGCGGCAGCCCACGGCGCGTTGCTGGAGCAGGTGAGAGGCATCTTCGATGGCCTGCGCGCCGAGCTCGAGCCGCACCTGGACAAGGAGGAACAAGTCCTTTTCCCTGCAATCCGGGCGATCGACGGTTATCTGGCGGGCCGCAACGCATGGCCAGTAATCCATTGCGGCAGCCTGGTCAACCCGATACGCCAGATGGAGGCGGAGCACGATTCGGCCGGGGCCGCGCTGGCGCGCCTGCGCGAGCTCACCAGCAGCTATCAGGCACCGGACGACGCCTGCCCCACGTTCCATGCGCTTTATGAGGCGCTGCCCGCGCTGGAATCCGATCTGCACGAGCACATCCACCTGGAGAACAACATCCTCTTCCCGCGGAGCATCGAGCAGGAAGAGCGCATGTATAAGGCGTAAGCGCCGGAAAGGCAGGCTGGAAAGGCCATGAGCAGCAAATCCGAACGCAAAGTGGTGATCGTCGGCGCCGGCGACGTGGGGGCATCTTTCGCCTATGCCCTAGCGCAGTCTGGACTGGCGGAGACCATCGTCCTGGTCGACCTTAACGACAACCTGGCCCGGGGCCAGGCCCTGGATCTGGCCCACGGCCTGCCTTTCCTGCCTCCCGTTGACATCCGAGCCGGCACGGCGGAGGATTACGCCGACGCGGCCTTGATCGTCATCACCGCCGGAGCGCGGCAGCGTCCGGGCGAGTCGCGCCTCGGCCTGCTGGGCCGCAACGCGGCCATCATCGCGGGCATCATGGACGAGATTGTCGCGCGCGGTTCACTCGCCATCGTGGTCGTCGTCAGCAATCCGGTCGACATCCTGACGCATGTGGCGCTGCGCCGCTCGGGATGGCCGCGTCAACGGGTGTTCGGCTCGGGCACGGTGCTGGACAGCGCGCGCTTCCGCTACCTGCTGAGCCGGCACTGCCGGGTCGATGCGCGCAACGTGCATGCCTACATCCTCGGCGAGCATGGCGACAGCGAGGTGGCCGCCTGGTCGCTGACCCATGTGGCGGGGATGCCTATCGCCAACTACTGCGCCGTCTGCGGGCGGTGCGACGGGTGGGAGCAGGAGAAGGAGGAGATCGTCAAGCAGGTGCGCGATTCCGCCTACCACATCATCGACTACAAGGGCTCGACCTGCTACGGCATCGGCCTGGCGCTGGTGCGGATCGCGGGCGCTGTGCTGCGCAACGAGCGCAGCGTGCTGACGGTATCGAGCCTGATGGACGGCGCTTTTGGCCTGCGTGACGTCACGCTCAGCGTCCCCTGCATCGTCGGCGCCCAGGGCATCGAACAGATTGTCACCGGCAGGCTGACAGACGGGGAGATGGACTCCCTGAAACAGTCGGCGGACGTCCTGCGACAGACACTGTCCGCGCTGGATGCGGTCGGCAGCGATTCCGTGTCCCATGCAACCAGAAGGGAGAACAGCGATGACCATCATCCTGGAGGGAAGGCGTTTGAGTGAGAACCACAGAAAGGGAGGAATGACGATGAAACGAGGAATCAGGCGGTTGCCGGAGTGTTGCCGGTGCTGGCTATGCTTGCCCCGTCGGCGGGGTGGGCGCACTGCGACACGATGAACGGCCCGGTTATTCCGGAAGCCAGGAAGAATAAGGACAAGAGCGTGGAGGCCGGCCGCGAGTTCGTGGAGGCCTACGTGATCTACACGCACTATGTCGAGGGCATCCACA
>CAZHVM010000018.1:0-2841 GCA_964536135.1 uncultured Candidatus Saccharibacteria bacterium
GAGCTGGGCGTCACGGCGCGCTGCCGCCACTACTGCGACTGGCTTTGCGAGCGCGGATTCTTGAGCAACAAGTAATCGCTGATCGATCCTACTTTACAAGCTCATACGGCCCCGAGTAATCGATCGCGAAGTCGATTCCCTCGCTCTTCGCTGTTCCCTTGATCGTCATCGGACCTCCGTCGGTACCGGATATGCGAATGTCCACACTCGTCTCAGTTAGTAAACTTATAGTCTGCGTGTCCAAACTAATTTGCAGTAAACCGGGTAAGTCAATTTTTCTCCAAGTGCCAATAGGTATTTGGTCCTCATGGGCAACGCCAAAGAAATTAAAGACGATTTCTGAGGTGCCGTCCACAGTCAGATAACAGCAAGGAGCCGCCCCATCAAAATACTGAAAGACAGACACCTTGCTGATATCGGTCATTACACCGTTTAGCCGGATTTGGTTTGAGAGGCCCAGATCGAGTCCATCGGGCGAGTCTCCCATGTCCGAGTCACTCCCCGATGAGCAACACGTAACGGCCAATGCGATACAGATAACCGCGAGTATCTCCCACAATTTCTTCATTCTTCGCCCTCCGCTACTTAATTTTGCTAGGACATGTACCTTAATGACCTGTGACATCTTGTCACGCAGTATTGGATAATGAAAGTCGTCATTCATAGAACTGTATAAAAGTTTACGCCGTACTACTTAATTAAACGAAGACATTCTTCATGCGAGACAGGCTATGTGTCTTGCCGTTTCTCACAAGAAACAAAAGTTTGGCGATCAGCAATTCGTAGCGCATGGTAATTCAAGTTTTTTTCGTGGCCGCTTATTCAATGCTCGCGCAATTCAGGAAATAAAGTCTTGCACTTGAAGGAAAGCATTCGTGTCATTTATTTCTCCAGCCACTGAAAATTCCCTTACGTCCACCGCATACCGCGTTGTCAATCCAATGCCTCCAATCAGATACACATCGAGTCGCGGGGGGCCTACCCGGATAGGCGGTCGATACTGGCGGATTTTCCTACCGTCAAGGTCACGGACAGAACCACTGTCAATAGACTATGTGATATACGGCGTTTCATTTGGGTTCGAGGGAAGAGTCGATCGAGCATTCGCAATTGCGCGACGACCTGGGTTGAGGTCAAGAGATTATACTCGCCGGGCCATCTGCTTGAAATCGAAATCGAGGCGATCATAATCGACGCATGAGGGGGGTCCCTCTAAGCGATATGCAACCCTCGCGCGAAAAAAAGGCCGCCCTCTCGGGCGGCCATTCGAACCGTGGCGGCGGGTTACGCCGTCACGACACGCTTGTCTTACTCGGACTTCACGTCGTCGCAGATGCTAAGCTCGGTTTCCTTATCGAAGAACTTAGCCTTCTCCATGAGCGGCTCGAAGTTGACGGTCTCGCCGATCTGGAAGATGAGGTCGGGCGAGGTGCGCACGACGACCTGCTGGGACTTCGTGGTCAGGTAGAGATGGGTCTCGGCGCCGAGCGGCTCCTTGACGACGACCTTCATCTGCATGTTGTTCTTCGAGGCGGGGGCCTTGAGGTACCCAAGGTCCTCGGGGCGGATGCCGAAGTAGATCTCCTTGCCGAGGTAGTTCTTCAGGTTCTTCTGCTGATCGGCGGTCGGGACGAGCTCGAACGAGCCCTCGTCGAGGACGATCTGCCCGCCCTTCTCGATCACCTTCACGCCCAGGAAGTTCATGGCCGGCGAGCCGATGAAGCCCGCGACGAACTTGTTGATCGGGTGGTTGTAAAGATAGAGGGGGGAACCGATCTGCTGGATCTTCCCGTCCTTCATGACGACGATCTTGTCGCCCATGGTCATGGCCTCCTTGAGGCGGTTATGCAGGTCGGAGATCTCGGTGCGCATCTGGACGCGGAGCTTCGCGTCGAGGTTCGAGAGGGGCTCGTCGAAGAGGAAGACCTTCGGGTTGCGGACGATGGCGCGGCCGACGGCAACGCGCTGCCTCTGGCCGCCGGAGAGGGCCTTCGGCTTTCGCTCAAGGAGCTTCTCGATGTCGAGGATGCGGGCGGCCTCGTGGACGCGGCGCTCGATCTCCTTCTTGTCGGTCTTGCGGATCATGAGCCCGAACGCCATGTTGTCGTACACGGACATATGCGGATAGAGCGCGTAGTTCTGGAAAACCATCGCGATGTTCCGGTCCTTCGGGGGGATGTCGTTCATGCGCTCGCCGTCGATGAAGAGGTCGCCTTCGGAGATCTCCTCGAGACCGGCGACCATGCGGAGGGTGGTGGACTTACCGCACCCGGACGGGCCGACGAATACGACGAATTCCTGATCGTCGACGATGATGTTGGCGTTATCGACGGCGCGAACCGTGCCATCGTACACCTTGCTAATGCCCTTCAACTCAACCTTTGCCATTTAAGGCCTCCTAGAAAGTTATCTTATGGCTACCATTGTACGGGGGATGAACCCATCCTGTCAAACGAAAAAGGCCGCGATCCTGGTGATAATCGGGTCTAAAAGGACGAAGGCGACGGTAAAGACCAGGGCCGGAAGGTAGTTCGCCGTCTTAAGCTTCCTGAGGCTCAAAAGGTTAATCCCGATCATGATGACGAAGGCCCCGCCTATACCAGTCAGCTCGGCGACCATCTGGTCGGTCACGAAGGGCTTGAGAAAACCGGAAACCAGGGTAAGAAAGCCTTGATAAAGGAGAATCGACAGGGCCGAGAAAGCGGTCCCGATCCCCATGGCGGCCCCAAAAACGATCGACATAAAACCGTCGAGGACGGACTTCGTCAGGAGGATGGTGTAATCACCCTCGGTACCGGCCTTGAATGAGCCGACGATCGCCATCGCGCCGACGCAAAAGAG
>CAZHVM010000018.1:2851-4355 GCA_964536135.1 uncultured Candidatus Saccharibacteria bacterium
CACGGAGGCGTTGAGGAAGGCATAGGCGAAGCGGCTCGACCCGCCCGGTCGCCCTTCATTCGAGCCTGCAGCGCCGAAGCGTCGCTCGAGCTGGCGCCCTACCCACAGGATCTTCCCGTCGATGTCCCACCAAGTGCCGAGGATGCCGCCCATGATCAGGGCAAGGGCGAGGTAGATCACGTTCTGACCTTTGAAGGCCATCTGAAAGCCGATGACGAGGGTGACGACGCCGGCGGCCGAGCAGATGACGTCGGAGACCTCCTCTGAGATTTTCCGCGCGAACGCGATGCCCAATATAGACCCGACGACGATGGCGATGCAGTTAACGATGGTGGCAAGCATGGCGGGATCATACCCCCCGGGCCGGCCGGGCGTCAACGAGGACTCGGCCGAGGGCGAAGGCTATCGCAAGCCCGACGAGGGGAAAAGCGGTGAACGAGACGAATAGGGCCCGATAGCCGACTAGGTCGATGACGAGCCCGCCGAGCACGTTCCCAAGGACGGAGGCGATCCCGACGGACACCGAAGAGTAGAGGGTTAAGCCGACCGCGGTGAGCCGGGACGATACCCGCTCGGTCACGAAGACGACGGCGGCGGGATGGAAAAGGCCGAAGCACACCGAGTGGAAGAGTTGGCCCGCGACGGCCCCGCCGAAGCTCGGGAAGGCCGCGTACACGAGGTTTCGCGCGCCGATCGCGACCAAAGAGGCGAGGATGATGGGCACGGTGCCGAAGCGGCGGATAAACCGGCCCGAGAGGAACATGAAGGGGACCTCGGCCGCGGCCGAGAGGGCCCAGAGCCCAGCGTAGGAGCGAAGGCCGAGGTACTCCTGAACGTACAGGGAGAAGAACCGCTGCGACGGGGTCATGCCGAGAAAGCCGAGGAAGAAAAGGCATATCCCAATCCAAAACGAGGGCGAGAAGCCACGATCGAGAAAGGGAAGCCGATGCCGCTCCACCAAGGGCGCAGGGGATGATACTTGCGCGACCTCTGCGTCTTGGGTGCCGTTCCCCGCGAGCGCCGATGGCTGCCGAGACCGAAGAAGACCCGGGATAAAGAAAACGGAGACGGCGAGAAGCGCGGTCGGTATGCCCATCCAAAGGGCGATCGACTTAGGCGAGGCCGGATCGATGAGCCGGGTAAATTGGAACAGCAGCGTGATGCAGACGAAACCCACGGTCCCGAGCACCCGCACCTTCCCGTAGTTCGTGGCCTTTGGGCCAAGAGACCGCGAGACGAAGGCGTCGGCGACGGGAACCGTCCCCTTAAAGCCGACGGCGAAGACCATCAAGGCAGCCGCCGTGACCCAAAACGAGGGGAAGGCCACGAGAGGCGGAAGCACGAGAACCATCATAACCGCGAGCAGGATCAATACCAGCCCATAGTTTCCCTTGCGGTCTACCTTTGAGCTGATGAAGACCGGGAACAAAAGCCCGGCCCCCTCAAACAGCCCCTGCAGGACGCCGATCATGGTGGGGCCGTACCCAAGGTCGTGGAGAAGGAT
>CAZHVM010000019.1:0-4176 GCA_964536135.1 uncultured Candidatus Saccharibacteria bacterium
GTGGTGGCTGTAGGGCGTGGCCTATGTCTCTCTTCCAGGAAGGCCATGAGTTTACAGTACGGGCTGCTTGTTCTCCGGCGAGAAATTTGTCTATCTTTGCTCGTGCTCGGCTGATTGCTTCTTCTTGTACGCCGTCTCCTCGCGCTGGAGACCAAACATAGCAAGTTACAATCTGTTCATACCTACATGGCTGTGATTCTTCTTCGGACGGGAAAAAATTACATCGATTCGCCCAACGAATCTTGCCGGTACTAACGTTCAATCCAACATTCCACGGAGCTTCGCCGGGGATGTGGTCTGGAATGTAGTCAAGATCGGCTTCGGCCACCTCTCCATCCAGTATTTTGGCAGCTTCACAAGCGCGTTCCTCATTGGTATAAACGCCTACCGGATAATTATCCTCATACGCCGCAAGTACAACCCATGCCTTAGCCATTATCAAGCTCCTTTCGTGCGGCTGCCTTCGCCTGCTCTTTGGCTTCTTTCTTGTCCTTTGCCCAAAGGATAACTTTTATGGCTTGAGCCGACGCATACCCTGGCTCAGGCATAAGCCACTTTACTACGGCGGACACGCTTGGGGTGGGCCACAGCGGATCTTCCCGCCAAGAGTGCAACACTTCCCCGTTTTTGTCCAGCGAAACGCCAAATCGTATTGTGCCGGGCGGATGTTCTGGCAAAGCGTTCAGATCATAGCAATCCATCTCACAGCTACCTGGGAATATCCTACACGCTTCCACGGCATCTTCCTCGTTGTCGAACACACCAGCAACCCAAGCAACATCGCAATTATCCCGCAGCACAACCCATATTTTACTCATTACTTGTTACCTCCAGTACATGTGTTTTGTATTCATGGCAGGCTTCCTTCCAGCAGCAGTTCTCTTTGCACGCCCGCCGCTTAATTGTGTTGAAGCACGGCTCATAGCCCTGCTCAACCTGTGATTTGCGAACCTGTTCCGTTCTTTCCATCAGTTGCTCCCAGTACCGGCCAGCCGGCGTCCATAGCTTCCTGAACCGTGCTGAACTCTCTATTCGGTTCGCCATTGCATCGCAGGATGTACTTGTCATTGACCTTCCACACGCTCGCAATGCCATCCCTGAAAAGCATCGTACCGCCCTCAACGGTATGATCCATCAGCTTGCTCTTTGGACGGCCTCGCTTGAACTCGGTACCTGTAATGGCGATAAAGGCATGTACCTCGGCCTCAGATGGGTCTTTTGGCATGAATACGCCTCTATGCCCCTTCTTTGGATTCTGCCAGTTCCTAACGGTCTGGTAGTGAACCACAAGGTTGTACGAGTCAGCCAACACCTTCAACACTTCATCAATTGACATAGTAACTCCTTACTTCTCACTATAGCTGCTTACGATGTTTGAGTCAACGCTGACCGGGCAACGCAGCGGTACGGCGTAACACATGATATGCTCGATATCCGACTTGATGGCTTTCAACTCTTCTTCCTCGCCCTCTATAATTATCTCATCGTGAATCTGCCAGATCAACCGAGATGACAGGTTATTCTTGTGCAGGTACTCCCAGACCTGGCGCATGGCGATCTTGATGATATCCGCTTCAGTATTATGTGTAACAACGCCCCCCACAGCGAACATGCCCGAGTCAGAGTTAACCACATCAAACATGGGTATAGCTCGTCCCGTACACACCACACTCTTGACTACTGCCCTGTCTCCTAATTTTAATTCGGATCGAATTGGCATTAGGATTTTAGAGTTCTTGCGTGGGTTCATAAACCCAATCTCTTGTCTGAACCGAACGTTATGCCTTGAATGTATCCTGAGACGAACAGAGTCCTTGTAAACCGAGACGGTCGAAGAAATCCCAAAAACATGGAGTGCATCCTGGATATCCCACGGCAATGTGCAGTTAGCCTTGTTCTTACCAAAGGCCAGGCAGATTGTGGTTGTGGGTTCTTTTGCCCACTGTCCTGGCTTGTGTATACAAACACCTCCGTCGCCATCAAAGAAGCCTCGTAAGTATCCTCGCAAAAGCTCACGGTTCCCAAATACATAGGAGGGCACGCAGTTCTTTATGTCCATCTCTTTGCACTGCCTGGATAGTGCTGTACTACAGACAGAGTAACGCTCTACAGAGCGTCTCAACCCTCTATAGGAGTACTCCCAGGGGAGAGACCCAAGAAGTTCACCCTTAATTTTGCATTCATGTGTTGCTATTAGCCATACAACTTCATGTTTCGTTATGCTCCCGTCGCTGGCGAGGCGGCCAAGTAAAATGCCACGACGGTACGGGTCTTTTATGTCATCCCAGGAGCGGTCTTTATAATTATACGCAAGATTATTCTTCACTTTATTTCTGACTGGAACGTCCTTTGGTAGAATCAGCCCCGAATCAAAGTTCTGGCACATTTCTGATCGAACAATGCGTTCATGGGCTTTCAGAGCACTTGCTTTAACCCACCTTGTCTTTCCGTGAGTGTTCACCACTAAAAATTTATGATTGGCAGAACATCGGATTACTTCTCCATTAGAGAACGTCACCTCATATTCATTCTTATACCCAGATGGTAGACAAAAAGCACTACTCCACTTAGAGCCATCCCAAACATCAATGGCCCCCAAGCATGCCTCAATTGGTTGGTAGCCATACTGCTTGGTAAGAATCCGTTGTGACCCAGACAAACACCCTTGAATAGTGGAGTTCCAGCCAGCGCGTAGGTCCGATTCGGTTACTGGTCGATGGAATCTACGCCTTCGACCAAACATGGTCATTGAGTGGCCCTTGTTACGAATGAACTCATGCCACTTGTTCTTATGTACCTTAAGGAACGGGAACATAGCAAAGACCGAGTCAATCACGGCTTGAGCTTCTTCTTTGGTGCTCTTCCAGTCCTTTGCCAGATTGTTCGCGCTACGCTCAAAAAGCAACCCGAAGTTCGCCGCTTTGAACTGAGTCCGAACAGCTTCGTAGGTCTTCTTGATCTCCTTGAACTTGGGCGAGGTCTCCTTCAAGTCAGCCGCTGGAATACCCAGATTCTTGCCTTTGTTCGCCACCAGCATGTGTACATCATAACATTCTGAGAAGGCTTTGAGCATGTTAGAGTCGTTGGCGTTGTGAGCAGCGATTCGAAGCTGGAACTGGCTGTAGTCGGCCCTCAGGAACTTCTTGCCAGGACACGGCTTCCATATGGACCTCGCATCAACTCCGACAACCTCGTCGGTTTCCTTTGGCTGGTTCTGTAGGTTTGGTGATGAACAAGACAGCCGCCCGGAGCTAATCGTCTTGTAGGAAGGCCGCACACGACTGTCTGGAGCGATATAGCGATCAAGCCCATCGATATAGGTAGACAACAGCTTGGATACTCTATGGTATTCCATCACGATCTTGAGCCGCTCATCATGCTCGGCGCAGGCTTCCATCGTCTCCACGTCGGCATTATCCACAAGAAATCCCAACTTGTCGTTAAGAAACCTGGTTGTCTTGGCAGGAGAGTTGAACGTGTCCTCGGAGGAGTCCACACCAAACAGGAAGCCATCTGCCTTGCGCAGTTCATCCTGGAATACCAGATCGAGCTTACCGAGTAGTTCGTACTTTCTGGCGTTTAGCTCGTTGCCAATATGAACCATTTGTGCTTTGTCGCAGTAGACGCCCTCGCTCTCCATCTCTACCAGCACAGGGATGAACTTGCACTCCAAAGAGAACACGCGACCAAGGTCCTCAGCGATCAGCTTGGGTCGCAGTACGTTCCACAGATCAAGCGTGTTTACGGCGTCTGCCTCGGCGTATTCGGCGAATATCTTGGACTTCGGCCCGGCCTTGTCGGCTTCTTTGAACTCCATCGCGTTCCTGCCAAGATGGCGATCCAAACAGCCTCCTGGGCCTTTCAAGGAATGTTTGGTGCGCTCATCAAGCAGGTAGTCGGCACAATAGGTATCAACCAGATCAATACCCATGATCCACTGGTTGACCTTTTCTCCGTATACTTTCAGAAGCACCTTCAAGTCAAACGCCAGGTTATGTCCAATCAGCGTCTTGGTGGATAATAGTCGCTGCCACATATCCGCAAGGATAGCGGTCTTGTCTGGATTATCCAGCAGATTGACATAGCAGGAGTTGCGGCCATCTGCAAAAGACGCCCCCCATATATCCAGGGTGTACCAGTCCAGGCCGTTGGTCTCTGTGTCGAAGCCAACTCTTG
>CAZHVM010000020.1:0-3913 GCA_964536135.1 uncultured Candidatus Saccharibacteria bacterium
ATGCTCCAATTAAGAAACCTCCTGTACCACAAGCAGGATCGTGTATTGTTTCGTTGTGTTTTGGATCTACACATTTAACAATTGATTTAATCAATTCTCTTGGTGTGAAGTATTGTCCTGCTCCTTTTTGATCTGCTGCAAATTTAGCAAGTAATCCTTCGTATGCAGTTCCTTTTACGTCTATATCAAGTGTTCCCCAGTCGTTTTCGTTTATGAGGAGTATTAGTTTTGAGAGGTTAACAGGATTTCTGAATTTGTTGTTAGATTGAGAAAATATGTCGCCTAATACATCTTCTTGTTTCCCAAGTTCTCTAAGCATTTCAGAATAGTGCTCTAGAAGATCTGTCCCACTGTGTTCTAGTAGTGTATTCCATTTATATTTTTCTGGTACATATGCTCCTCTTTCGTCTGCCATTTTCAAAAAGAGTAGGTATGTTAATTGTTCTATGTAGTCTCCATAGTGCATTCCATCTGCTTTGAGTACGTTACAGTATCCCCAAAGTTTATTTACTATGTCTGATTCTTGTTGTGTCATAATTATTTCTGTTCACCTAAGTTATTAATTCTTTCTGATAGATTCTGAATTTGCTGTTTAGCATCTAAGATTCTTGTTACAAGTAAAAGTCGTCTTTCTTTGTTTTCGTCTGCTAATTTGTTGAGTTCATCTTGTGTCTGAATTGGTCTTGTCAGCGTGTCTCCAACTAATTGATCTAGAGATGCTTTTTCTTCTTCGTTTAATGTCGTTCCTTTCCTCTCTTTTAATTGATTTTCCTTATTCCAATAAAGCCCAAGATTAAACATTGCCAATCTTAGTTCTCGTAGTTCTTTCATAGCTTTTTCTGCACTTTCTCGATTCTCTTTATCTTTATTAACGCTGTAACTTTCAAGCATATCTATTTCTAAAATTACTTCAAATAGATTGTTAAGTTGGTTAATAATAGTATTTCGTAGCAACTCATCCTCAATTAGGCTAATACTATTAAAATAGTCCTGAATTTTATATCTGTATTGATCAAATGCTCTAACATTTGCAAGAGAAAACATTTTAATTCTTGAGGGATCTTCTTTAATCTTATCTAGTAAATTAGCTATTTGATCGAGAGTAACCTTTAACTGTTTCAAATATGAGGTTCTTCGACCTTGTTCCTCCTCTTTTTGTTTTTTGGTTTCTACTGCACGCGTGCCCCAGTAACTTCCTGCAACCGTAATAAGAGCAATCACGCTTGGGATAACAATGTCTGTCCAAATATTCATAATTTGTATATTGTTTATAAATTAGTTTTGGCAGTAAGAACTCTCTGATTCATATCTGCAATTACATACTGTAATTCTCCATTGAAATCAGTATTAGCTTTGTTATATCCCCCTTTTCTTTTGAAAGTAAGGAGGTTATTAAAGTCTTCTTTCTCTACAACAACATTTCTAGTGAGATGGTTTTTTACAAGATTTAACCATTGTAATTGTTGTTGAGTATATTCATCTAATTTCATAGTATTGAAAGCATTATCAACTCTTTCTTGTGGAGATATCAACTCTCCGCCATATACAGCATATGACACAAAGGAGTAGAGGTCTGCATCCGTTTCTTCTTCTATGATTTGTTCTGCGGCTTCCTGTAATCTTCTTTCTGTAAACATTTCAGGAGTATTCTTCAATTGTTCTTTTAGTTCATTAAATGCCTTTCTAGTGAATTCTTTAGGATTTTCTAGAAGTATTCTTAATGCTTGTATAGTATGCTTGTTATCGTTTATGTATGATTTGAACGATTCTAAGTAGTCTTCAGGCTTTAGATCTCTACCATCCGTAGTTTTAAAGAGATACTCAGAAGTTACAATCTTTGCTTGTCTCTCTCTGGAAACAATTAATCCATCTCTATATCTTGGGTATCTTTTTACAAAAGTAATCCAGTTTGCATCTCCCCATCTTTCCAATTCCTGTTCGTTCTGGCTTGATAATCTGTCTTGTACTGAGTCTGCGAGTTTCAGTAATCCGTCTTTCTCAATTCCGAATCGATCCTCAAGTTCTTGCCTTCCTTCTTCTGTAATGTTTTTGTCCATTCTTCTAAGCTTGTTCGCTAGAATCTTGGCGTTTTTATCAATATTCGTCTCATTTTCTAATTCTTCTACCACCTCCTCTATAGATTTGGTGTTTGAAGGGGCTGTAGGCTCCATTACGCCTCCTTCTTTCTGCATAAACTCTATTACCCCCACAGCGTCAAAAACTGTGAAATGGGTCTTTCCTATCTCGTTACAAAGTCTGGTACCTCTTCCTATGATCTGTTCGTAAAGGATTCTTGATCTAATAGGTCGAATTAGTACAAGATTTTCTACTTGTGGAATATCAACACCTGTTGAAAGCATATCTACTGAAACAACAATACTTGGTTTCTTCTCGTTCCTGAAATGTCTTATCCAACTATTTGCTTTATCAATCCTATATGTAATCTTTTGGATTTCATCTGGATCTTTTATTTCTTCTTGTAATAGTTTTACTAATTGATCTGCGTGATCTTCGTTTACTGCGTAGAATATTGTTTTAGGTATTCTTTCCCCTTCATTTTTAATGTATGAAAGCACTTCCTGTACTATCTTTCTATTTCTGTCTTCTACTGTAACTTTTCTTTCTAATGAAGCTGTTTGAATGTTCAATTCATCTTCAAGGAATGTACTAAATCTGTATGTACCACCTCTGTCTCTAACTTCGATTGCTTCTCCTTTTTGGAGTTCAAGTTCTTTCGCCATATCAATATCAGTTTGTATTCTTACTGCGTCAAAGTCTACTAAGTATCCTTCGTGTACCGCTTTCTCATATGGGTAGTAATAGATATCCTTTTCTGTATGGCAATCAAAATATGCTGCTGTATGAGCTGCAGGTGTTGCTGTTAATCCGATTTGATAACTATCAAAATAGTCGAGTACATACTTCCATTTGTTGTAAATTGACCTATGGCATTCATCTGAAATGATTAAGTCAAAACTATCAATTGGAAAATCTGGATTGTATTTGATTTCTGAATCTCCTAATTCTTCCCAGTTCTCATCTTCAATGTCCGTGTAACTTACCTTTCTTCCAGTTAATGTTGCGTATAGTCCTTGAATTGTTGATACATACACAAACGAGTTTACATTCTGTCTGTTCTTCAAATTCTTGAGCTGTAATTGTTCTGCTCCTAGATCTTTTGGATCTTCGTCACCTTTAAACAATCTATCAAAATATACTGGATATACAGTGTTAAATTTTTGTCCTGTTACAGGTTCAAATGTTGAGAATGCTGAAATTGCTTGAGAAGCGAGTGATCTTCTATCAACAAGAAATAGGATTCTTTTAAAATATCCTGTCCTCATTAAATGATAGATTAATGCCGAAGCCATAAAGGTTTTACCTGTACCTGTTGCCATTGCCACTAAACCTTTTCTTTTGCCTTCGAGTATTCGTTTAACGGCATATTCAACGGCTTCTTTTTGGTATGTCCTCAATCCTTTTTGTCCGTACTTTTCGATAACTTGTTCTGTTTCAAGTTCTCTTAGTGCCTCGTTTTTTGAGTCTGAAAGTAGTTCGTTTAATGCCTCTGGTGTATGAAATCCTTTTACTCGTCTTGGTATTGAATTACTGATATGTAACTCTTGGAATGTTATTTCATTCCCATCTGTACTGTATATGAATGGTACTTTATATTCTCCGTATAGCTTTGGAAGGTCTATGTCTTGTGCGTATCTTTTGGCTTGAGCAATAACTCCTTCGGTCGAAGTGTTGTCCTTCTTGGCTTCTACAATAGCTATTGCTTTGCCATTAAAGGTTAATAAGTAATCTGCAGGTCCTGAAACCGTTTCAAATTCTACGATTGCTTCTTTACTGCTGTTAGTGAGGTCTTCTTTTGTTGGAGTGACTATCCATCCAGCGTCTTTTAGAAGTT
>CAZHVM010000021.1:0-3710 GCA_964536135.1 uncultured Candidatus Saccharibacteria bacterium
ATGCAGCAGGAGTAAAAACAAATGTTCTTTTCTTTGAAAAAACAGGTAAGAGAACAGAAGAAGTATGGATTTACGATATGAGAACAAATGTAGAAAAGATCACCAAGACAAAAGGATTAACAAAGAACTATTTCAAAGAGTTTGAAGATGCATACAAGAATAGAAGTGAAGAAACAGAAAGGTGGAAGAAGTTTACATATGAGGATATACAAAAAAGAAACTTTAACTTAGATATCACTTGGATAAAGGATAAGAGTTTAGGTAACTTAGACGATCTTCCAGAACCAGAAGTACTTATTCAAGAAAGTATAAAAGATATTAAAGCGGTCTTAGATAACTTGGAAAAGTTACAGAAAGAATTATGATAGAAAAAATATCTCCTAAGTTCAAAATGAAGATTCTTGCAGAGGTTGAAACAGCAATTTGGGACGAATACAAAACATACAAGAAAGTCAGACAATATATGACTCAGTGGATTGAGGAATACGATTGGAACACGAGGAACTTTAACATTATTACCAAAGGAAATAACGATGAGATTGACCTATCTCAGACCTTAACACTAATAGACGATGAAACGTTACTGAAAATAGCTGCAGATATTGGAGTCAATACTCCAGATTTTATTCCTGCTGTAGCAGAAATATATAATATTTTTAAAGTTAACTATCAAACAGCTGGAGAAACATTCAAACAAGCACTTAATCAATGTTACGAACATCCAGATAATGCAGTTTCACTAGCTAATTCTGCACTAGAGAGCATAATTAAACATATATTAAAGGATAGTAAATTTGAAAACTTCGATAAAACAAAGACTTTATACGATCAAGCCGTTGATATTCTGAAACAATTTCAGTTATATCCAGAACAAGAAATGCCGACAGAAATAAAAACAATAGGAAGTAGCTTATTAGCTGTTTCAAGAGCAATAGAACAACTCCGAAGTGAAAAGACTAGTTCACATGGGAAATTGACAGAAGATAGAATCATAGACGATCCTTTGTATGCTTCATTTATAATTAATTCAGTAGCAACTGTGGGAATATTTTTAATTAGTTACTACAACAAAAAATTTAATATTGAAGAACCGCAATCAATAACTAGCAAAGACGAATTACCTTTTTAATAATGGGAAAATACGAAATAAAAACAATCAAAGAAATTGCAAATACCCAAAGTGGAGGAACACCAAGCAGAAAGATAAAAGAATATTATATCGGAGACATACCTTGGGTTAAATCAGGAGAATTACAGGAAAATATAATCACAGAAACAGAGGAGAAAATTACCCAAACTGCAATAGACAAATCGAGTGCAAAGCGTCTTCCTATCAATACTTTGTTAGTAGCGATGTATGGGGCGAATGTTGGACGAGTGGCAATTCTTGGTATTGAAGCGGCAACAAATCAAGCAATTTGTGCAATACAACCTAAAGATAACCGTTTATCTACTGAATATTTGTACTACTACTTCATATATTACAAAAACCAGCTTCTTCATAAAGCTTTTGGAGGAGCACAGAAAAATATTAGCCAACAAGTAATAAAAAACCTAGAAATTCCTGTACCAACAATTGAAGACCAAAAACAAATCGTATCAAGAATAAAAGAATGTTTTACATTACTCGATAAATCAGAAGAGAAGCTTAAACAAGCGATAGAGAAAAGCAATAAAATTGCAAAGTCTTTCTTACATAGAGCATATGTTAAAAGTATTGCAAATCACCATTCCTGTACACTAAAAGATGCCTGTACACGAATAACAGATGGAAGTCACTTTTCTCCTAAAACGATTCCCTCAGGCTATCCATATATAACTGTTAGGGATTTAAATGAAGTCGGAATCGATTTTCAGAATTGTAGAATGATTTCCAAAGAAAGTTATACCAATTTAGTAAAACTGGGATGCAAGCCAGAATACGGGGATGTACTTTTTTCAAAAGATGGAACAGTTGGGAAAGTAGCCAAAGTGCCAGAAAATAAAGACTTTGTCGTCTTATCCTCACTTGCGATTATTACACCAAATAAAGAGATGTTAAGTACTAACTTTTTAGAGTTACTTCTTAATACCCCCGAAGTACTAAATCAGGCTATAAAGAAAAAAACTGGAACAGCAATAAGAAGAATCACGCTGACAAATTTAAAAGAAATAACGATTCCAATTCCACCTATACAAATTCAAAATGATATTTATACTGAATACATTAAGTATCAAATGATTGGCAAGAAAAATATGAGTTTTCTGATCAGAAGTAGAGACAGAATAGAATTACTCCGTCAATCAATCCTTAAAAAAGCCTTTGAAGGTAAACTAATATAGCGATATAATCAAATATGGATGACGATAATCAGACAGCACAAGTTGAAATAGATACAGAAGAGACTTCTACATTCGATGAAGGAGACGAACAGTCTCTTGAGGCTCTTACAGACCTTCTAGAAGATGATAATGCAATGGAAACTGAATACCCAGAAGATGATCAACCATATCAATTTGAAGACGATACAGGATCATATAAGGAGGATGACGATGAGGGGATTACAACGAAATAAAAATAAAGTTATCGAACTACTTGAACCATATCTCAAGCTTGGACTAAGTATCAATAAAGCTTGCCAATACTGCGAAATACCTCAGACAACAATTCATACTTGGATATCTAAAGATAAAGAACTTCGTACAAAAATAGCCTCTTGGAGAAACTATCCTAGCCTACAAGCTAGAATACAAATGATTAAGAAGATACAGGAAGGAGATGTAAAAGCATCTATGTGGTGGCTAGATAAAACAGGGGATTTCAGGGAAAATACACCTAACAATATTTCAGTAGAAGTTATAAATGCAAAATAGCTTAACAGAGAGACAATACCTCCGCATACTATACGACTACGCAGTAAAATTCAGAGATGACAGACTAAGATCCAGAAAGAAACTAATAGACGAAAAACCAGCTAAATACGTCATCTATCTAAGAAAATCCACAAAGTCAGACGAACAACAAAAAGATTCTATCGAAGAACAAGAGAATAGATGCATAGAGTTTGCAACTAAAAATGGTCTAGATATCAGAGATAAAGATGGAAATTTAAGAAAAATCGTGGAAATAGAAAGTGCCAGAACTTCTGATAAAAGGCCATATTTCTCAAAAATGCTTAAAGAGATAAACGCTAATAAGTACAACAGCATTATCGCTTGGGCTCCAGATAGACTAGCAAGAAATATGAAAGAAGCAGGCTTACTAATGGATATGGTTAAAAAAGGAATACTTTACGATTTAAAGTTCCCAGAATTTCCATTTCAAAGAGATGCACAAAGTATGCTCTTTTTAGGAATTGCTTTCATTAGTGCTGAAAACTACTCAGAATCGCTATCGAAAACGACAAAGAGAGGAATTGACGATAAGGTCAAAGTAGGAAGAGGTATGAGAGCAGATGAAGTATTCGGATATAAGTTAACAGACAACAAGAGATACCGACCAGAAGAACCAAACTTCACATTTGTAAAACAGGCTTTTCAGTACGTAATAGAAGGGAAATCACTTCCAGAAATAGCTGAAATCGGTAATGGACTAAACCTCACGAGAGGAAGGAAAACGTATATGCTAGATGACAAAAAGCTATCTCAAATGCTCAAAAAACCGATATATGCAGGAATATGGGTAAGAGGAGACAACATAGTAATAATGAAAGATCAGGATCCAAACTTTG
>CAZHVM010000022.1:0-2995 GCA_964536135.1 uncultured Candidatus Saccharibacteria bacterium
ACCACGCCGGACTCCGGCTCGCGCCCCGGAAGCTCGATGACGACATTCTGGGAGCGGCTCTCCCGGCGGCTCCCCTCGACGCAGAGCCGGGCGCGCGCCGCCCCCTCGCGCTTCCAGCGCCAGGCATCCTGGTAGGCGACATTCATGGTGGGACGGGCGCCGAACGCATGCACATAGGCCGGGAAGAGGCCGTCGGCCAGCGGCACCGTGCCGGGATAGCGGATATCGACGAAGAGCAGGCAGGCCGGCCCGGCTTCCATCAGGCGCCGGTAGTCATCGGGCGTCGCGATATGGCAGCCGAGATGCACGACCGCCGCGCCCTTCAGGTGGTCCAGCGACTCCCGCTGGTAGCCGGTCGCCGTGTCGAAGAAGACCAGCGGCGCCTCGATCACGCGTCCCTCCGTGGTGGGGGCCGCGCCGAAGAGCGAGCAGCCGAAGGCGTGCCACCGACCGCCAATTTGGATTTCGAGCGACTCGCGCGTGACGTGGCGCTCCCAGACCGGGAACTCCTCGACCGCCACTTTGGCGCCGGGCACCGCGGCGCCCGCGCCGGCCAGATATTCGGCCGCCGCGCGCTCGGAGTCCGAACCCGCCAGCCGCACGCCGATCGTCTCGGTCAGCTTCCGCAGATGCCCCGCGATAGCCGTGGCGGAGGCCTTGGGAAGATTCGCGTTCTTGGTCATGATGCCAGCCTTTCCGGTTCAACAGCTTCGGCGACGGCGTCCGGACGCCGCCTTGACAGCACGAGCAGGCCGCACCCGGCGACCAGCAAGTAGCAGCCCAGGATCGCCAGCTTCGCACCCAGGGCGCCCTGCCAGGCCGGCATGCCGGCCAGCGACGGCAGCCAGCGCGCGCCGAAGACGCCCACCAGCGGCCCCAGGAAAAGCCCGCCCCCGAGGATGGCCTCATGGCTGCCGCCGTTTTCGCCCTTGTTCGTGCCGATGTCCATCGAGTAGAAGAGCGAGGAGGAATAGACCAGCCCGAGCATCCAGCCCATGGCGATGAAGGTGAGCAGCACCACCGGCACCGCCTGGACGAAGAACACCACCGACATGCCGACAGGAATAAGGAGTATCGAGCCGACGAGCAGCGACCAGCGGTAGTGCCACCCCTCCCAGACGCCCAGGCCGGCGAAGGTGAGGCCGCGCGCGAGGAACATCGTGCAGACCAGCCAGATGCTGACGCGCGCGTCGAGACCCAGTTGCTGGCCGATGTGCGGCGCCAGGGCGCTGACGCTGGAGACCACCAGGTAGCCCAGCATGTTGCCCAGCCAGGCCACCTTCAGGAAGCGCGGCGAGCGTCTGGCATGTGCGGCAGCGGGAGGCGGAGATCCCGCGCTTGCGGCGGCGACCGCCGTTCCCCGGCTGCGCCAGAACGCGATGCAGGCCAGTTGCAGCAGGTGCCCCAGCAGGGGCAGGACGATCACCGACGCCGCCCGCCAGCGGAAGAGGGCGCCGCTGAGGAAGATTCCGGCCGTGCCGGAAATCGACCAGACCACGTTGTAGAAGGCCATCCGCTGCGCCGTGGAGAAACGCCCCGCGACGTGGGCGATCGCAGCCTCGAGCGCGGGCCAGGAACCGGCAATCGCCACGGTGTAGAGGGCGATGACCATGTAGGCCACGCGGGCCGTGGGACGCAGCAGCAGCAGCGACAGGGCCAGCGCGGCCAGCGCCAGCACGCAGGCATAGTGGCGGTCATAGCCCCGCCGTTCGGCCATGCGACCGCCGATGACCGAGAAGACGATGTAGGTCAGCCCCTGAACCGAGCCGAGCAGCAGGTTGTCGGCGTCGCCGAAGCCAAGGCGCGCGTGCGTCCAGAAGTAGATCGCCAGCAGAAAGAGCGCGGAGGAGGCCGAGTTGAGGCCTTCCAGAAAGTAGTATTCACCCAGCCGCAGGCGGGGCGGCCGGGACGGGGGCTGCGTCATGGGTGGACAGCATAGCGGAAATCGCGGCCAAAGCCAAGCGGCCGGGAACAGGATGCGCGGGGGTGCGCGCATCCCCGTTTCGGTGACTTGCGCCTCGTGTCGTTTTCGTTCCCTCCGGCAGAAGATTGTCATTCATCGTCCAAGGAGTTGGCGGATTAGGGGGCTTGCCGCTTCCATACTGCGGTTGGGCGGTCGGCGTAGGTGGCGCCCCAGCCGGTGGTGCCGGGGAGATAATAGACGGTGGCCGGAGTGGAAGAAAATAACGAGGAACCGGGTGTCGGTGCGTTGCCGGCGAAATAGACGCTGGTCAGGGATGTGCTCCCGCAGAACGCGAAGTTGCCGATGGTGGTGACGCTGGAGGGGATCGTCACGCTGGCCAGGGAGGTGCAGTTCCAGAACGCAGCATCGCCGATGGTGGTGACGCTGGAGGGGATGGTGACGGAGGTCAGGGAGGTGCAGCCGGAGAACGCGGGGTCGCAGATGTTTGTGACGCTGGAGGGGATGGGATAACTGCCGATTTTCCCGCCGGGGCATTGAATGAGTGTGTTTTTTGCTTTGTTGAAGAGGACGCCGTCCATGCTGCTGTAGGATGGATTGGCAGTAGCGACGTCGATGCTTGTCAGAGAGTAGCAGTCAGCGAACGCGCCGTTACCGATGGTGGTGATGCCGGGGGGGATGGTGACGCTGGCCAGGGATGTGCAGTCGGAGAACGCACACCAGCCGATGGAGGTGACGCTGTCGGGGATCGTCACGCTGGCCAGAGAGGTGCAATCGGAGAAAGCCAACCAGCCGATGTTGGTGACGCTAGAGGGGATCGTCACGCTGGTCAGGGATGAGCAGAGGTAGAACGTTCGGTTGTTGATGGTGATGACGCTGGAGGGGATCGTCACACTGGTCAGGGAGGAGCAGAGGTAGAACGCGCAACCGCCGATAGTGGTGACGCTGTCGGGGATGGTCACGCTGGCCAGTGAGGAGCAGGAGGCGAACGCCCCTTCGCCGATGGCGGAGACGGTGGAGGGGATGGTGACGTCGGTCAGAAAGCGGCAGCAGTTGAACGCGCTGGTGCCGATG
>CAZHVM010000022.1:3005-3677 GCA_964536135.1 uncultured Candidatus Saccharibacteria bacterium
GCCCAGTTCGTTTGTGATGGACAAGGCGCCGGAAAACGAGGTTCTGAAGTCGGTGATGGTGGCTTTGCCGCCAGAGACGGTGTAGGTGTAAGGGCCTTCGGTGGGGGCAGTGGCGGGCAAAGCCGCAAGCATCGATATCGCAAAGGCCAGCGACAGGATCACGAACGAGGTCTTTCTCATGGAACGCTCCTTGTGGATTGGCCCCTTGTCCACCGTGGGTCAAAGGATAGCGCATGGAGGGGCGGAAGACCAGTAGGCAGTTGGGAGTGCGGGAGTTCTAAAGTGCGGGAGTTCGGGGAGCGGGAGATGGGAGACGGGGATTAAACGCAGAGGTGCAGAGGCGCAGAGGAGAGGCTACGGATGGAGCGGTTTTCGCGGATGGGAAGACGGGTGAGATGTTTGACAACGCGGAGAGGAACTGCCCACTGCCACCTGCATACTGACCGGCGGTTCACCGGAGTCCCACTTAAGAATCTGGTGATCTGTTTGTCTTTTCGCCCCACTATATTCCTCACACACCCGGAGCCTGGCCGAATACTCGGAAAATCCGATTGCCGTGCCAGGGCTGATATGTCACCATGTACCGCACTGCTGGCCCCCGTGCTCCAGCAGCCGCTGCGGCGGCAAAACCAGGAGACGCGGCCATGGAACTCCTCTTCGAATCCCGGACCA
>CAZHVM010000023.1:0-3644 GCA_964536135.1 uncultured Candidatus Saccharibacteria bacterium
GCCGTTGTCTTTCCGGCGCCATTGGGGCCGATCAATCCGGCCAATTCACCTTTCTGAATGGTCATATTGAAATCGCTTACTGCGCGCAGACCGCCAAATATCTTTGCCAGTCCTGTTACTTCAAGTACGGGTGTGGAGGGGTTTGTGGTAGGCATTTTTCATTCCTCCTTTCAGGCTTTCGCCGGTTCCTTGGTTTCTTCAGCTTTTTCCCGTGGTTTCACAAAGGGTGCCTTCAGGAAACCCCATTCCACAGTGCCAAGCAAGCCCTGAGGCCGGATAAGCATCAGGAGAAGCAAAACGATGGGATACAACACAAATCGCCATGTAGGCGCGTCCGGACCCATTTGGCCAAGCAAAACACGCAACAAACCTTCAAGGAAGAAGATCCAGCCAAAGGACGCGGCAATGGTACCGGTCATACTGCCAAGGCCGCCGAACACTACAATGATCAGCGGGTTGAAACCAGCCAGGAAGTCAAATGTACCGGGGCTTAAGAAACCGATATAGTGGGCGTAAACACCACCGCCAATACCGGCGAAAAAGCTTCCGATCACAAAAGCCAGCAATTTGTTTCCGGCTACGTCAATACCCATAGCTTTGGATGCGGTTTCGTCTTCGCGCACGGCCAGAATAGTACGGCCGGTGGAAGAACGAATAACATTCCGCATTATGATGATCACCAGTACCATAAAGAAGAATGCCCAAAACCAGTTGGTCATCTTGGGAATTCCGATCATACCGCGGCCGCCTTTCATTTCAGGGAAAGGCAAAATGGTATCAGAGTTAAGCATCAACGTATTGATGATGATGGTGAAACCCAGTGTGGCGATACCGAAGTAGTCAGAGCCCAGAGAAAGAACAGGGAGCCCAAAAAGGAAACTGACCTCGCCAGCGAAGACACCGGCGAACATAACAGCCAGGAAATAGACAAGTTGCATCCATATACCCTGGGCAAGAGGACCGCGGTCATACGCGGATCCGAGCAATGGGGAGATCGCCGGGTCTACTGCGTTGGCAACAACCACCGCGATAAATCCGACCAGTACGCTTCCGATCAAATAAAACGTGAAAGCAGAAAGCACTGGAACACCGCGATAGCGTTTCAGCCATTTCTGGATACCGATGATCATAGCGGCTCCCAGGATGGAACCAAGCCCTACTACGATCAATCCACGGCTGTCGCCGTTGATCCAGCGGAATGTGATGTCAGCGGCGGTGTAGGCTCCAATTCCATAGAAACCCCATTGGCCAAGGCTGAACTGACCGTTGAAACCGTAGATCAGGTTCAAGCCTAATGCGATCATTGTCATGGAAGCAGCCTGAAAAACGAGGCCGCTGTCAAACTCATTCAAAATGGTTGAATCACCGATGGTGACGGTAAACGCCAGTTGCACAATGCCAAAAGCGGCTGCCACACCGGCGATTTTGACCCACATTTTTTTATGGCCCAAAACCCAGAGCAACCCGTAGAGATAGGCCAGGATTACAACAATCTTTACAATCGATCCGAATAAAAACCCGAGTTCCATTGGCTATCTCCTAGGCTTTTTCATTTTCGGGTTCGCCAAAGATACCGGTAGGCCGAACCAGAAGCACAATAATCAGGATGGCAAAGGCGACAGCATCGCGCATGGGGGTGGAGATAAAACCCATCGTCAGGGCTTCAGCCTGTCCCATGATCAGGGCGCCAACAAAAGCACCCGGAATGCTGCCAATGCCTCCCAACACAGCCGCGACAAACGCTTTCAAGCCGGGGAGAATACCCATCTGGGTATTAATGGAAGAATAGGCGATCGCGTACAAAACACCGCCCAGACCGGCAAATGCCGCGCCAATGGCGAATGTGAACGAGATGACCTGATCAACATTGATACCCATCAAGCGGGCGGTAGGTTTGTCAAAGGAAACCGCGCGCATGGCAACACCCATCTTCGTCCGTTTTACAAGGAACTGGAGGAAAATCTGCACCAGGATGGATACAAACATGATAATGAGGAAGATGTTTGAAAAGGTAATGGCAGATGGCGGCGGCGGAGTCCCCTGAACGATCTGATGAACACCCGTCGGGTCAATGTACCACGCTACAACTTCAAATGGGCGGGTGTAAGGGATGAAACGGGGAGAGAAAACGAAGTTCAGCGCCCCGAAAAATTCCAGGAAAAATGAAACGCCGATGGCGGTAATCAGCGCGGCGATTCTGGGAGCATTACGTAATGGTTTGTATGCAACACGTTCAATTGTAGTCGCCAGTAAAACACATACGACCATGGCGATAATGATCGTACTAACTGTTCCGATAACAACCACCACCATGGGTGGCATTGTCGGGAAAAAAAACTGCGGCCAATTTTGGAAATTGAAACGGTAAACCAGATAATAACTTACGAAAGCGCCAACCATGAAAACATCACCATGGGCGAAATTGATCAATTTCACAATTCCATAGACCATGGTGTAACCAAGAGCAATCATGGCATAAACAAAACCCATTTGCAGACCACTTATGAAAATGTTCGCAAACAAGGATGGGTTTTTCGCCAGGTTTGATCCGATCAAATACACAATAACAAGTGAAAGGATGATCAGAAAGCCCTGCCCTACCCACGCAAGAGATTGTCTTGGTTTAAGTTGAATGGGTGGAGATTTCTGCTCTGCCATAGTATTCTGCATCTCCTACCTCCTGGTAACAAGTGGGATAAACTCGAATATGGAGGGCATCTCTGCCCTCCATATTTGTAGTTCAATTTCTAGTTTTTATTAGATTACGGCATAACCTGTGAATTGAAGGAGACTTTTCCGTCTTTCACAGCGATTACGGTAACCGGTTTGATGGGGGTGTGGAATTCATCGAAGGTGATGGTTCCGGAAACGGCTTCGAATTTGCCTTTGGCCATGGTATCGGCAACTTTGGTAGCGTCATCAACGCCGGCTTTTTCGATGGCTTCGATCAGGATGTTGGTGGCGTCATAAGCGAGGGCGGCCAGGGCATCGGGGGTCTTCGGTTCGCCTTTGTCGTTTTTGTACAGTTCGCCGTAGTTCTTCACGAAGGTTTTAACTTTTTCGCGGTCCTCGGTGGGGGAGTAGTGGTTGGTGAAGAACCCACCTTCAGCGGCTTTGGCATCCAGATCGGGGGAGTCCCAACCATCGCCACCGATGAACGGAGCGGTGATGCCTTTTTCCTTGGCCTGTTTGGTGACCAGGTTGACAATGTTGTAGTAATCAGGGAGGACGACTACATCAGGTTTGGCTTCGGCAATTTTGGCCAGAACGGTGGAGAAGTCGGTGTCTTTGCTGGTGTAGGTTTCTTTGCCGACGATCGTGCCGCCATCAGCGGTGAAGTATTTTTCGAAGTATTCGGCCAAACCCTTGACATAGTCATTCGCCTGATCGAGCATGATGAAAGCGGTTTTGGCTTTGATGGTCTCGGAAGCGAATTTGGCGATAACCTTACCCTGGGTGTCATCATTGAAGCAGGCGACGAAGGTGAAGGGTTTCACTTTGCCGGCAGCATCGCGAACAACGTCCGGGTTGGTTGAGGTACCGGAGATCTGGACAACTTTTTTCTCATTGGCGATTTCGGATACGGGGATGGAAGCCTTGGAGCAGACTTCACCAACGATGTATTTCACTTTGTCCTGGTTGAT
>CAZHVM010000024.1:0-3192 GCA_964536135.1 uncultured Candidatus Saccharibacteria bacterium
AAATGCTTTTGAATATCCATGAATTCCGACAAGATTCCATCCTGCAGAGAAATTAACAGGGATTGCAGAGGTTATTTTATATCCAGGCAGTGTAATGTCCGTATCTTCAGAAGATTTGACAAGATATCCTCTTCCAGGAGTCAAAACAAAATCATCTCCATAACAGGTGCCATCTGAAGTACATGATATTCCTTTACTCCATCTCCCACTTTCAAAATAGGTTATAAAATCAATAGTTGAGTTCTCGAATTTTGAAGCTAAATCCTTTGCTGTATATGTTTGATCATAACCAAAAGCAGGAAGCCAGTCGAAGGAAACAATATTTAGACCTTTCTTCAGAGAGATTTGTTTTGCTGAGGCTGTCTTCTCATATGTAATCTCTGAAGCTACACTCTCCAGAAGGAAATCTGAATTCAGACCGGAATTTAACTGCATACCATCTTTACCATTCATCTCGAAGTAGAAGATATATATTGTTTTTCCATCACTAACTTTGTTTTCAAATGTAAATGGACCGAATTCAAGAGTATACGATCCATATTCAGGTAAGAAGAAAAAACTACTACTTTCAGAAGTTTCTTCGGCATATACCTTACCAAGAAGAGACTCTAATCTACCATTTCTATTAACAGGGGCATTCACAACATCAATAAAATCTTTCTTTATATCATCTAAACTCTTTTTTGTTTCTTCTATTTTTCCCTTTACCTCTTTGTATGGTGGCAAATATTTTAGAGAGTAGCTTTTTTGACTGACTGGATTCTCGTACAAGAAAAAGTAAGTCCCTTTTTCCCTCAATTCAAGGAATTCTGCAATTTCTTCAGCAACCTCTTTGGTGCATCCTGAAAAGCATTCTTGCATTTGAGTATCATAAGGTGATGTACCTATTTTCTGAGCATAATAAGAATTATCTACATTTTTTAGATTATCAAAGATTTCATCTTTTGAAGTGACTACAGAATCGAAACCATACAAACCGGAAGGATCACTTGTTACTTCTTTTGTCTTATTGCTTTTTATAGCTTCAAAAGAATATGTTATGTTTTTTTCTGGATATTTTCTTTGGTACTTCTTTATTACATTGTTCCCACAAGGGTCTGACAGTGTCCAATTAATTCCGCATTCATGCATTTCTTCTGCAAGCATATCTGCCCAATACAAATCTTCTAATTTCATTTGATCTGCCTCAATCTTATTATTTAGATTTTCCGCTATTGTTTTGACAGATTCTTTTGAAATAAGACAGCTTCCATCAGCACATTTACTTTCTTTTTGCCTCAGAGCATTAAGTACACTTTCGGCATTCCATTCTATCGCTATCGTATTAACAGAAACCTCACATGTTGTTTTCTCACCACAAGCACTGGAAATCTTTTTCTTGATTGCCTCCATATCATTAACATTTAAATTCTCAATTCTATAATCACCAATTTTATAAATTTCTTCTGGGAAACTGCCATTATACTTCCTTTCGAAACTCACTTTTATACTCCCAGACCCGATATCTGTACTCGAGCTAATAGCATTTTCAAATCCGGCTACACCTGCTATTCTTAAAAACACATCTTTTGCACTGTCATAAATTTTTTGATCACCATTCTTTGTCTTTTCAATTATCCTTGCTAATGAAGCAGTATCACCTTTTTCAGAAGCATTTTTTATAGCCGTACTATAACCAACCACATTTGGATCTGTACTCTTTTTACGATTGTACACAACAGCTGCTTGTTCATTCTTTATATATTGAAAATTAGAACTAGAGACATATTGTTGAGCCTTTGCATCACCTTTCTCTGCTTTTTCTTCCATTAATTCTGCGAATGTAGCACAACCAGCAGGACCACAGGCTGCCGAACTCTTTCTTACAAAAAAGTTCTTAATTTTCTCAAATATACTTCCATTTCCGTTATCATTCTTTAATTCCTCCTCTGTAACACCAGAAATAGTAGTAGCTGGACAATCTCCGACACCAAGAATTGAGATCATTACCTTTGAGCTATCATAGCTTCTGTATTGGTAACCAATCAGAATATGATCTTTATCTCTTACATACTTGTGTAAACTACCATCCTCTTGCCTTACCATACTCTTGTCTATATACCATCCACCTGAAGAATTAGTAACACTAGATAACAATGTAGACTCAGAATCAGTATCAAATGATACTAACTTTGCAAAAACCAAAGCATCTACATCCTCATCCTCCCTGTAATTCTCTCCCTCCTTAACAACACCAACCACACTACCATATGCAGGATTAGGCTCCTCTACAGAATCCAATATTGAAAAAGTCTTCATTGAAAACTCTGTAACAGTAGGATACTCATCCTCATCTACAACCTGCCTACCACTCTCCAAACCCCAACTCAAATACCCATCACCAACCTTAAAAAAGTACTCCTTCTCACTATCCAAGTTCTTCAAAGTAACATGATGGGTATAGTACTTACCATACTCCTTTACCTCAACATTCTCACAGTCAAAATTATCACCATTTACAGTAAAATCATCAGACATATTCTCTGCAGCATTACTATTGAAATCCTCTACACAGTTACCCTGAGCCTTAGCAAAATCCCTGTCATCTACTGCACTCTCAGAAGATACCCAACCGAGAGGACCTGGCAACACACTATCTGTCTCCTTGTAATATACAATACCCTTCATTGGAGAATCTGTAACCCAAGACACTGTAAACGAACTATCTGTCACATTAGTTACCCTTACATTGTAAGGTCTAAATGATATTGAAAGATATGTTAAATATCCTGCATAACCCAACAATCCCAAACCTGTAAACAGAAGTATCACCTTAGCTATTCTTCTCAATATTATCTGTGTTTTGAAACTCATATTCACCTCACCTGAAGTTATATACATATATCAAACAAAATAACAGGAGATATGTCAAATATGATGATATAATTAGGAGATGAAGAAATTCTTTGTAAGACACAAGTTAAGCGTAGACGACATTACACATCTTTCCGATTCGGACAGTAAAATTGTCATAGCTGAAAAAGTATTGAAAGTAGAGGACCCTATTGAAGTAGAGACATACGAAAAAAGATATCTAGCACAAATAATCGATATCAAGAAAAATTCTGTAGAAATAATGATACTTGAAGAACTTGGAAACAGAGAATCAGAGTACATACCAAGTATAACAATAATTCAATCCTTAAGTAATGA
>CAZHVM010000025.1:0-2960 GCA_964536135.1 uncultured Candidatus Saccharibacteria bacterium
GGGCTCAACGTCATCCCGACGCAGATATTCTATGATTCCGCCGGCAAGGAACTGTTCCGGCACGAAGGGTTCTTCGGCAAGGACGACATCCTGGCGAAGTGGAAGGAACTGGGCGTGAGCCTATGATGGAACAGCTTTTCACTACGCTCACGCGAGCCGTCGAGGGCTCGGCCGGTCTGGCGTTGATCGCAGCCTTAGTATGGGGCGTACTAAGCATCCTTCTAAGCCCATGCCACTTGGCTAGCATCCCGCTGATCGTGGGGTTCATTGACCAGCAGGGACGGATCACGACACGCCGAGCCTTCACGATCTCCCTACTCTTCTCGGTGGGCATCCTGATAACCATTGGGGTCATCGGTGCTATCACGGCGGCGGCAGGCCGGATGCTGGGGGACGTTGGCCGCTGGGGAAACTATGGTGTGGCGATCCTCTTCTTCGTCGTGGGCCTGTACCTGCTGGACGCGATCCACATCCCGATGCCGGGAGTCGTGCAGCCGGGCGTGAAACGCAAGGGTATGCTGGCGGCCTTCATCCTGGGGCTGGTGTTCGGCGTCGCGCTTGGGCCCTGCACGTTCGCCTACATGGCTCCGATGCTGGCCGTGACCTTCAAGCTCGCTGCCACGAACCTGCCCTATGGGATTCTGATGCTTGCCATCTATGGTGTCGGTCATTGCGCGGTTATCGTCCTCGCGGGTACGTTCACCGAGGTGGTGCAGCACTACCTGAACTGGAACGAAAGGTCCAAGGGCGCGGTGATCCTCAAGAAATATCTGCGGCTCCCTGGTGTTGCTTGGAGGCTTGTATCTGATTTACACGGCGAACTAGTGTTCGCTCCTCGAAATTTGCCGAGAACACCCACATGAGCGAGTTTACAGCGGACAACTACACTCGATTTCTGATGAACGTGCATGCGGGGCATCCCGGACTAACCGCGCAGAGCATCGGCGTCGCGCGAACACCTGGCGGCTTGTCGAGTTACGAAGCTTTCTGTTCTCTCGTCGATCCCAAGCCGGGCATGACTGTTGTGGATATCGCCTGCGGGAACGGGCCATTGTGCGAGATTCTCGCCCAACGCATCGGGGAACACGGTCAGGTTATCGGAATTGATCTGAGTCATGCCGAACTCGACCAAGCCGCCAAACGCCTGCGGCACCTCACCCACGTCCGCCTGCTGAACGCGCCGAGCCGAGGCGGTCTCGACGTTCAATGGCGTGTTCTGGTACCTGATGATCGGAGCAGGAATCGGCGCTTTCATCTACGGGTTCTTCCCTCAGGACTTGGTTGTGCGGCTCGCTGGGCCCGGCAACCCGTGGTCGATTCCCGTCGCCGCCGCCCTGGGGGTGCCGATGTACATCCGAACTTAGACGGTTATACCCATCGGAGCCGCGCTCATTGGCAAGGGAATGGGGATCGGCACGATCCTCGCCCTCGTGGTCGGCGGCGCCGGGGCCAGCATCCCGGAGATCATCATTCTGAACTCCATCTTCAAACGGAGATTGGTGTGCGCGTTCGTTCTGACCGTGTTTCTAGTGGCCGTCGCGACCGGTTACCTTGCGGACTTGTTGGGCATTTTGCCATTGATCTCCGGAATGAAGTGAGGTGGAGGGGCGTGTGATCGGAACGGATACACAAGGAACTGAGTTCTGTAGAAAGGACAAGCAAGATGAGTAACGAAGTGGTCCTGGCAAACGAGCGCAAACTAACCAACGTTTTTGAGCGGTATCTGACCGTCTGGGTCGCGCTCTGCATCGCGGGCGGCATCCTGCTCGGCAAGGTTGCCCCAGGCGTGGCGAAGTCTCTCGACGGCCTTTCCATCTTCGTGAACGGCGCACCCGTGGTGTCTATCCCCATAGCGATCTGCCTCTTTTTCATGATGTACCCCATCATGGTGAAGATTGATTTCGCCTCCGTGGTCAAGGCCGGGAAGAGCGGGAAGCCGGTGTGGCTGACGTTGTTCGTGAACTGGGGGATCAAGCCCTTCACGATGTACGCCATCGCCCTGCTCTTCCTAGGGGTCTTGTTCCGGGGCCTGATCGGAGCGGAAGCGACCGACCTCGTGAAGATGCCGTTTGGGCTCGATCTGGAGGCTGGCGCGCAACACGGCGCGGGCGTGGTGGTGATGCACGAGGGTATCAAGATGTTGCAGGTGCCACTGTGGCGGAGTTACTTCGCGGGATGCATTCTGCTGGGCATCGCGCCGTGTACGGCGATGGTGCTCGTGTGGGGTTACCTGGCACGAGGGAACGACGGGCTGACCCTGATCATGGTGGCGATCAACTCGCTGTCGATGTTGGTGCTTTACGGTCCGCTGGGCGGGTTCCTACTGGGTGTGGGCCGGCTGCCGGTGCCGTGGCAGGCACTGCTTCTGTCGATTGCCATCTATGTCGCTCTGCCATTGGTGGCCGGGTACTTCTCGCGGAAGTGGATCATCCAAGCGAAGGGGGATGTCTGGTTCAAGGAGAAGTTTCTGCACGTCCTAACCCCGATCACGATCATTGCCCTGCTGACGACTTTGGTTCTGCTCTTCAGCTTCAAGGGCGAGACGATTCTGGGCAACCCGTTGACGATCGTCTGGATCGCCATCCCCCTCTTCCTCCAAACCATGCTCATATTCTGGCTAGGGTACTGTTGGGCGAAGATGATGAAACTGCCCTACTTGGATGCGGCACCCGCCGCGATGATCGGGGCGTCGAACCATTTTGAGGTGGCGATTGCCACAGCCACGATGCTGTTCGGTCTGTCATCAGGAGCAGCATTGGCGACGGTGGTCGGCGTTCTGATCGAGGTGCCGGTGATGCTGTGGCTGGTAAAGATCTGCCTGCGGACACAGCATTGGTTTGGGCAGGCGCGGGCGTAACGTGAAGGGCGAACCAGGAAAGGACAAGAGATCATGAAGAAGGGGAGAAGAAGCAGGACGGGCGGTATGACACAACGCGGAACGACGCGGCAAAACGCGGCAA
>CAZHVM010000026.1:0-2894 GCA_964536135.1 uncultured Candidatus Saccharibacteria bacterium
CCAGAAAACTTTCCTTAATTCCCAAAAGTGAAGCCGCTTCCGATTGATCGCCTTTCGTTTTGAGCAGAACATGCATGATCACCGCTTTTTCGCATTCGGAAACGCAACGGGCCAGGGCGTTTGTTTTGGCTTTATGGATGCGTATGCTCATAGCGGCCGCCTCAACCGATGGCTAAGCCACCGCGTTCACCGCTGCTGATTCTTATGCACTCGGCAAGTTCGACGATAAAGATCTTTCCGTCGCCGACCGAGCCGGTATGGGCCCCTTTCGTGATCGCTTTAACGGTCGGTTCGACAAAATCTTCATTGACCGCGATATCCAGCCTGACTTTATTGAGCAGGCCTCCGGCTTCCTTCGCGCCGCGGTAAATTTCCGTGACGCCTTTTTGCCGGCCCTGTCCCAGAACATTGGTGACGGTCATCAGATTGACGTCCACGGCCTCCAGTTCTCTTTTCACCGCTTCCAGTTTGTGCGGCTGAATAATGGCTATGACTAATTTCATAATGCATTCCTCCTATTCGATCACGGTGTAAGCGGCTTCGCTTTGTTGCGTTAAATCCAGACCAACGACTTCATTATTCTCTTCCACACGCATGCCGATGAGCGCATCCACGAGCTTGAAGATGATGAAGGTCATGATCGCGGCAAAGGCGACGGTGACAATCAGCGACAGAGACTGAACGTAAAGCTGATGGGCATTGCCGAAAAGCAGACCGTCGGCTCCGGCGGCGTTGACAACTTTTTCCGCGAACAATCCGGTAGCGATGGTGCCGACGGTTCCGCCCACGCCGTGCACGCCGAAAGCATCCAGAGAGTCGTCGTAGCCGAGTTTGCCCTTGATGATCGCAACCGCGATATAGCAGACGACGGCGACGATCATGCCGATAAACATGGCATTCATCGGATTGACAAAACCGCAGGCGGGTGTGACGGCAACGAGACCGGCCACGGCCCCGGTTGCCGCGCCCAGAATGGTCGGCGTGCCGTTGTGCCACCATTCAATCAAAGCCCAGGTGATGCCGGCGGCAGCCGTGGCGATATGTGTGGTCACAAAAGCATTGGCGGCCAGGCCATCGGCGGCCAGCGCGCTGCCCGCGTTGAAGCCGAACCAGCCAACCCACAATAGAGCGGCGCCCAGAACGGTAAAGGGCAGATTATGCGGCCGAATGGGTTTATGGTTGTAGCCGATTCTTTTCCCCAGCAGCAACGCCAGCACCAGAGCAGAAATTCCCGAACTGACATGTACGACAATCCCCCCGGCAAAATCCAGGGCACCCAGCGTTCTCATCCAGCCGCCGACACCCCAGACCCAGTGGGCCAGCGGATCATAAACAAAGGTCGCCCATAATAAGGTAAAGACCAGGAAGGCGGAAAATTTCACACGTTCCGCGTAAGCGCCGATGATTAATGCCGGCGTAATGATCGCAAACATGGCCTGAAAAATCATAAAGGCGTAATGAGGAATGCCGCCGGAATAATCCGGATTCGGCGTTGCGCCAACTCCGGCCAGCCCCATCCAGTCCAGTTTACCGATGATGCCTTGAAAATCCGGGCCGAATGCCAGCGAATAACCGAACAGCATCCACTGCAGACTGATTACACAAACAATGACAAAGCATTGCATCATAATGGAGAGGACGTTCTTGCGGCGAACCAGTCCTCCGTAAAAAAATGCCAGCCCCGGAATGGTCATTAACAAAACCAGGGCGCTGGCTGTCAGAACCCACGCTGTATTTCCAGAATCCATAATCAATACCTCCTGATGAATTTATCCTTCGCCTGTATTATGGCAAGGACAATGCCAAAACCCTTAATTATCTGTAAATTGTTGTAATAACTGAATAATAAATGAAACTATCGCGCTTAAAAACAGAACAATATTGTATCTATTTAATAAAGAAGACAGAAATATGTGTCTGAATTTTCCCTGACGGAAACAAACCGGTCCGCCTTAATGGATTTAAAAAAGATCAAAAATGTTTCATCAAAGAATACAAAAAAAGATTCATAAGCGTACATAAACATCCATTTAAATGCTTATGGCACAAAAATTGATATATTTAATATCATATGCCTTTCGAATATTGCCGTTGAAAGGAAGATAGGTGTTTCCAAGAAAGCTTTTTTGCTGTAAGTATTCGGTTAAGCTTGGTATTTTAAAAACAGGGATGATGTGCTCGCATACCGCCAGTATATTACCTGCGGTTTAGCGAAGTACAAATTTGTTCCATCAATAAAGGAAGATGCATTATGACACCTTATGCCAGAGTCAGCACAGGCATGAACAGCCTGGATGAAATTCTCAATTATCTGCAGATGGGCGACAATGTCGTTCTCCAGGTTGACGATATTGATGATTATAAAAAATTTATTGATCCTTACGTGGAAAGCGCGCTGGCACGCCGTCACCGCCTCGTTTACATGCGCTTTGCCAATCATCCACCGCTTGTGGAACCCGGCAAAAAAGTTAAAGTCTATAAGCTCAACGCCAATAAGGGATTTGAATCCTTCTCCACGCAGGTTCATAATATTATCCGGGATGAAGGACGAGACGTGTTTTATGTTTTCGACTGTCTGTCTGATCTGCTGATGGCCTGGGCAACCGATCTGATGATCGGCAATTTTTTCGTCATCACCTGTCCCTATTTGTTTGAATTGAACACAGTGGCCTATTTTGCCATTCTGCGCAGCAATCACTCTTTCAAAACCGTGGCGCGAATCCGGGAAACCACACAGGTCATGCTGGATATTTATAACAACAACGGCACCCTCTGCGTCCATCCGCTTAAAGCCTGGAAACGCTATACGCCGACCATGTTTCTGCCGCACATTATGGAAGATGACCGGTTTGTTCCGATTCTCAACAGCGCGGACGCGGCCAGTTTTCTTTCCT
>CAZHVM010000027.1:0-2892 GCA_964536135.1 uncultured Candidatus Saccharibacteria bacterium
GCACTTTTTGTTAAGTAGTAGAATTTTGATATATGAATATACAAAAAACGTCTAAGGATATATTCCTAGCCATAGATGCTAATGCCATAATACATAGGGCTTTTCATGCATATCCTCCAAACCTTCAAACAGAAGACGGTGTACAAGTAAACGCGGTATATGGCTTTACGGTAATGCTTTTAGAAGCATTGAAACAGTTCCATCCAGAATACGTAGTATGTGCATTTGATACCAAAGCACCAACATTCAGACACATTGAGTTTGCAGAATACAAAGGTACAAGAAAGCCTACAGACCAATCATTACTAGACCAATTTCCATTGGTAGAAGAAGTACTCAAAGCATTCAATATACCAATCATAAAGCAAGAAGGATTTGAAGCAGACGATATTCTAGGAACAATATCTAAGATGGTAGACAGTGGGAAATGGAAGAATGAGAATCTCGACTTTTACATACTAAGTGGGGACAGGGATCTATTACAGTTAGTCAAGAATGATATACGGGTATGCTTGCCATCGGGAAATTTTAAAAACTTGGTATTGTATGATACCGAAGAAGTATTTAAATATATGGGAGTATATCCTTACCAAATCATTGATTACAAAGCCATAGTAGGAGACCCATCAGACAATATCCCAGGTATAAAGGGAATAGGCGGAAAAACGGCAGTAGAGTTACTTAAAGAGTATGGTGATTTTGATAACATATACAAGAATTTAACAAAATTAAAACCAAGACTACAAGTACTTTTTGGAGAGGGAATAGAGCAAGCAGAGATGAGCAAAATGTTGGCAACCATAGAGCAATATATGCATGTTGATATACGTCTAGAAGCATGTAGAACTAAGGATTTCGAAAGAAGCAACGTGTTGGAGATATTTAAGAAATTCAGTTTTAGATCCTTAATGAATAGCATTGATACTCTGTTTGGAAAAGAGGTTCAATCTAGTTCTCCACAACTAAGTATCTTCGATACAAATTCAAATAGCGATATTCAATGGGAGAGTGTAGAAACATTTAAGAAATATGCCAAAGAATCAAAGAAAATATCTGTGGTATATATCTCTTCTGAAGAATCATACAGTAATACCCCATATTATATGGTTCGTTTCATATCTCAGGATACAAAAATTACAGACATGCTTTTTAAAGATATCGATTCACAGCTGCCTATGGAAGTTGAAACCCTTTTCTATGGATGGGAAAGTCTAGTTGCTAAGAAACACCTACAGCTTAACTATGAGAAATCTTTTGATATATTACTTTTCGCACACCTGATAAGCTCAGGAAAGAAAACAGAAATATTCAAAGATTTGGCATTTGATTATGCTGGAAAAGTATTTGATGAGAAACTCTCTCCACTTAAAATGGGAGATGTGCTAAGTGCTGCAGAGGAGATTATGGAGAAGGAGATAGAGAGGGCAGATGGCACAGAGTTGTACGACTACACAAAAAGAGGAATAGGGGAGAATCTGAAGGTAGATGAAAAATATCTAGTAAATGTCGTCAAGAAAGTTGAGATGCCAGTATCAGAGATCTTGGGAAAAATGGAGAGAAGGGGAATTAAAATGGATATTAAATACCTAGAAGAGCTTAATAGTGAGGTAAAAGGAAGCCTAGATAGGCTATCACGAGAGATCTTTGATTCGGTAGGGCATGAATTCAATATTAATTCTCCAAAACAACTAGGAGATGTTTTATTTAATGAGCTACAGCTTCCTGCAGGAGCTAAACCCTCAACTAGAGAAGATGTACTTGAGGGATTAGTTGGTACCCACCCTTGCGTAGAGAAGCTATTAGAATACCGAGAAGTATCGAAAGTGTATGGTACATACACCGCACCACTGTTAGAGATGGCACAAAATGATCCTAACAACTCCATACATACAGACTTTAAACAAACAGGTACTACCTCTGGAAGATTCTCTTCTGTGAACCCCAATATGCAGAATATCCCAGCATCTGGGACATGGTCCGAGAAACTTAGAAAAGCCTTTATTCCCAATGATGGTTTCAAGTTTGTAGGAATGGACTATGCACAAATGGAACTGCGAATAATGGCAGATATGTCAGAAGATGACCTTTTAATTAAGGACTTCAAAGACGATTTAGATATACACAAAGCAACAGCGGCAAGGATATTAGAAAAAGAAGTAGAAGAGGTAACAAAGGCAGAAAGAGGAGTCGGTAAAACTGTAAACTTTGCCATCCTATTCGGACAAACACCATTCGGATTAGCAAGATTGCTAAAGATAGATGCGCAAAAAGCTTCTGAGTATATTCAGCACTATTTCGAACACTATGTTGGTGTAGAAAACTACATTCGTATACTTGAAAAGGAAGCATACAAGAAAGGCTTTGTGCAAAGTATGTTAGGTACAACTAGGAGGATAGCTGCTGTTAAATCAAGGAATATTACCGCAAGAAGAGCTGCATTACGAGAGGCTGTAAATATGCCAATACAGGGGACAGAAGCCGATATTATGAAGCTAGGTATGGTAAAACTCAATGAGTTAATAGAGACAGAATTTGAAAACGAAGCATATCTATTACTCCAAATACATGATGAGTTTGTATTAGAGGTAAGGGAGGAAAGGCTGAAAGAATTTGAAAAGAAAGTCTCAAGCATATTAAAAAATGTTGTTGTCCTACAAGCTCCATTAGATGTTCACGCAAGCACAGGAAGTAATTTGTCCGAATTGAAATAGGGGCGTATAATTGTAACAAAGAACAAATTAATCTCTAATGTGGATAACTATATGGAAACTACCCCAAAAAAGGAAAATCATGCATTGAACACAATACTAACTCTTGGAGGAATTTTTTTAGGCGCATTTTTGATAACAAAACTTACACACCAAGAAACATCTAATACCCCATTGAGTAAAG
>CAZHVM010000028.1:0-1932 GCA_964536135.1 uncultured Candidatus Saccharibacteria bacterium
TGTTTTGTCGACATAGTCCTCATTGACAGCAATTTCAAGCCTTATCTTTTTAAGGAGATTTACTTCATGTATCACACCCCTGTAGGTTTCTGTATATCCCTTCTGCTGTCCGCATCCCAGAACATTGGTAACAGTCATTTTAAATACTGCAGCATCGTAAAGTGCTTTCTTCACATCAGGTAGCCTGTGAGGCTGGATCATGGCTATTATTAGTTTCATTTTAAACCTCTTCTAACATTTTAACTGTTATAATTTAATACGTTGATATCATTTAAATCTGTTTTCTTTTATTTATTTTATTATTCATTATTAAATATCTGGAAACCGCTATAAGCTTCCATACCGTGTTCTTCTATGTCCAGGCCTTTAAGTTCAGTTTCCCTGGAAACTCTTAAACCTATTGTATACTTCATTGCAATGAAAAGAATAAACATGGTTGTAAAACTCCATGTAATTGTGCTGATCGACCCTATGAATTGTATCAAAAGCTGATGTCCGCCACCTCCGAAAAACAAACCGTTTATATTTTTAAAACCAGCAAGCGCAGCATAATCAGACTGGGCAAACAGACCGACCGAAAGTGTTCCGAATACACCGCATATGCCATGAACTGATATTGCGCCAACGGGGTCATCTATTTTTAAGATTTTGTCAAAGAAGTTAACAGAAACGACTACAAGTATTCCTGAAATAAAACCTATAATAAGGGCACTTACAGGGGAAACAACAGCGCATCCGGCGGTAATGCCTACCAGACCAGCAAGAGCGCCATTTAAAACCATTGATGCATCCGGTTTTCTGTATCTTATCCATACATACATGAGAGCTCCAAGAGCTCCTGACGCTCCTGCAAGGGCAGTGTTTACTGCCACAGGAGCAATGGCAGGACTTGAGGCTGACAGTGTACTTCCGGGATTAAACCCGAACCACAAAATAAGAACGCCAAGTGCGCCAAGAGCAATATTGTGGCCGGGAATTGCATTGGATTTTCCATCAACTGCATATTTGCCATATCTCGGACCTAAAACAAGGGCGCCTGCAAGAGCAGCAAACCCGCCGACTGAATGTACGACATTGGAACCTGCAAAATCTATCATTCCCATACCGGAAAGCCATCCGCCACCCCATACCCAGTGGCCTACAACGGGATATATCAGCGCAGTTATCACTACGCAGAAAACAAGATAGCTGTAAAATTTTGTTCTTTCTGCCATAGCCCCTGACACTATTGTTGCCGCTGTTGCAGCAAATACTGCCTGGAATAACCATATAGCAAAGTTTTTAGTATCAGCAGGATTAATCAGGGATATTGAAAAACTATCAGTTCCGATAAATCCTCCTGCTGACTTTCCAAACATCAGGCCGTATCCGATAAAAAAGAAAATCAACAGTCCGATTACGACTGTCATGAAATTTTTCATAATAATATTTACAGTATTTTTTGCACGGGTAAATCCTGTTTCTACAAGAGTAAATCCTGCATGCATTGAAAAAACAAGAAAAGCCGCAAGCAGGATCCATAAGATGTCCATAAGGTTGGAATAGTCCATATTAACCCCTTTCCCAAATTATTAATTACTATGCTGAAATATTTTAATCAACAAATTTTAAGAACAGGTTAATAAGATGTTAAATTCTTGTTAAATATTTGATGGCTTTTAAAAACTAACAGGTTATTTAAGTTTATTTAAGTTTTTTACCCACTACAGGAACAAAAAACATGGCAATGAGCGAAATAAACAGCAGTATAAGAACTATATACAGGGTCTTCGGTATCCCGATATTGTCTGCAATCTTTCCCATAAGCATGCCTGTTATTCCGGCAAGCCCTGAAGAAAGCCCCATGACAATTGAAGAAGCAAGGCTTAAATTTTTGGGAAACAAATCGTGGGAAATGCTTATACATAATGGCATGCTTGAAATAAGAAAAAA
>CAZHVM010000028.1:1942-2772 GCA_964536135.1 uncultured Candidatus Saccharibacteria bacterium
ATAAGACTGCTCCAACTTTTACAGGGGTATTAAATATCATAAATACCATGGGAATAACCATTAAATAAGCTATCTGTATCAGAATATGTCTTTTTAATTTATCTGAAAAATAACTTGCAAATACTCCTCCGATACCTCCAACAAGCCCGAAAAGCATTATGATTACGCTTGTATTAAATAAGCTTATGTTGTTTCTGGTAAAATATAATGGAAGAAAGGTCAGCAATGCCACCCATAGCACATCTCTTGAAAAAGCTGCAATCCATACCAGAAATATAGAGGCAAGTTTCGCTTTTCTTATTTTTAACAAAGATTTTAATCTTAAACTATGAGTGCTCTTTTTCTCGTCATTTTCAGAAAATTTAAGTTTTTTTGCAAGAAACAAAGTCATTAACAGACCCGGTATCATGGCAAGTGGCGAAAATTTTATTCCCATTTTTTCAATTATTGCTATAAAAAAAATTGACCCCATTGCATATCCCGCATTGCCTCCAAGAGATATTATTGAGTTTCCAAAACCTTTTTTTCTTCCGATATACTGTGCACCAAGAGAAGCACTTGGAGGATGAAAGGCTGATACGCCAAGATTTCCTATAAATAAAAATAGTAATATTAAAAAATAATTGGGCAGTATTGCTATAACGGAAATAAATAAAGCTGCAGAAAGCAGGCCAAAAGTCATAAACCTCTTGACACCATGCCTGTCTGAAAGAACTCCGAAGAAAGGTTGCGTAATACTATTGGATATCTGGGACACGGCAGTAAGTACTGATACCTGAAAAATAGAAAGGTCAAATTTTGTTGCGAGAAGAGGTATCAGTCCCACTATA
>CAZHVM010000029.1:0-2696 GCA_964536135.1 uncultured Candidatus Saccharibacteria bacterium
GGCCTGATCGACAACCTGCCCCAGGGCTCCTGCGTCGAAGTGCCGGTCATGGCGTCCAAGCGCGGCCTGAGCCCGATTCATGTCGGCAAGCTGCCGGATCAGCTGGCCATTCTCAACAACATCAGCGCCCGCTGCGAAGATCTGGCTGTTCAGGCCGCGATCGAGGGCGACCCGCGCAAGGTGTTTCACGCGGTTTGCTTCGACCCGCTGACTTCCGCGGTGCTCAGCCTGGCGGAAATCAAGCAGATGGTCGATGAAATGCTGCAGCAGAACAAGACCTGGCTGCCGCAGTTCAAGACGCTTTGATCCTGAATTAACCGGGCAGCAGGCTGGTGCCGGACAGGTAGATGTCACAGGCGCGGGCTGCTGCCCGACCTTCCTGGATGGCCCAGACGACCAGGCTCTGGCCGCGCCGCATGTCTCCGGCCGCGAAAATGCCCGCCTGGCTGGTCTGGTAGCTGCCGTCTCCGGTCTGGACCCGCGACTGGGCATCACGCGCCAGCTGCAGTTCATCGAGCGCCGTGCTTTCCGGCCCGAGGAAACCCATGGCCAGCAAGACCCGTTGGGCCGGCAACGTCTGTTCGCTGCCTGGGACGGGTATGGACGTCATGCGCCCCTGGCTGTTCGGCGTCCAGTTGACCCGCGCCGTCTCAATACCGCCGACCTGGCCGTGGCCGTCGTCCAGGAAGGCCACGGCGGTCGTCAGGTAACGGCGCGGATCGGCGCCGCTTATGAAGATCGCCTCTTCCTGTCCGTAATCGGTGCGCTTGATCGCCGGCCACTGCGGCCAGGGATTGTCTTCCCGACGCTCTGCAGGCGCTTCCGGCATGATCTCAAGCTGGTGTACGCTGCGGCAGCCCTGGCGGATCGCTGTCGCGACACAGTCTGTGCCGGTGTCCCCGCCGCCGATCACCACGACATCCAGACCGCGGACATCGATGGACGGCCGTCCTTTCGCTTGCTGGTCAAGCAGCCAGCGCGTGCTGGCGGTCAGGTAATCGACGGCGAAATGGATCCCGCCGAGGCTGCGGCCCGGAACCGACAGGTCGCGCGGCCTGGTGGCGCCGCCGCACAGCACCACGGCGTCATGGGCCGCACGAACTTGAGGCATGGGCAGGTCGCGGCCGACTTCGCAGCCGGTGACAAACGCGATGCCCTCGTCAGCCATGAGCGCGACCCGCCGGGAGACCCAGGCTTTGTCCAGCTTCATGTTGGGGATGCCGTAGGTCAGCAGGCCGCCGGGCCGGTCGGCGCGTTCGTAGACGACCACCTGGTGGCCGGCCTTGTTGAGCTGGTCGGCGCAGGCCAGTCCGGCCGGCCCGGAACCGACGATCGCCACGCTTTTGCCCGAGCGTCGTTTCGGGGGCTGTGGCTGCATCCACCCTTCGGCCCAGGCTCGGTCGATGATGGCGCATTCGTTGGCCTTGATCGTGACCGGGGGATCGTTCAGGCCGACGGTGCAGGCTCCCTCGCATGGTGCCGGGCAGACACGCCCGGTGAATTCCGGAAAATTATTCGTTTTCATCAGGCGCAGCCAGGCTTCATGCCATTGACCGCGCCAAATCAAGTCGTTCCATTCCGGCATCAGGTTGTGCAGGGGGCAGCCGGACGCGGCGCCCTTGATCAGGACACCTGCCTGGCAGAAGGGGATGCCGCAGTTCATGCAGCGCGAACCCTGACGCTCCTGATCGACGCCAGGCAGCGCGGCATGGATCTCCTGCCAGTCCCGGATCCGCTCCAGGGGTGCCCGGTCCGCCGCTACAAGCCGTTGGGTGGTTAAAAATCCATTGGGATCGCCCATCTTCCATGCCTCCTCTAGTTGCCGCTGACCCTGGCCAGGTCCCGGGCATTGATGGTGAACGCCGCCATCAGGGCTTGTTCAGGATCCAGCCCTTCCTGGCGCATCGCCTTGGCCGCCTCCAGCACGCGCTGGTAGTCGCGTGGCATGACGCGCGTGAAGTAGGGCAGCCAGTCCTCCCAATGTGCCAGAATACTGGCGGCGTAGGTGCTCTGAGTCCAGCGGCAGTGCCGGGCAACCATGTCGTAAACTTGCCTGGCCTCAGCCGGATCGGACAGCTTCTCACAGGAAACGGTTTCCTGGTTGCAGCGGCGGGCAAACGCGTTGTCCGCATCGAGGACATAGGCGATGCCGCCGGACATGCCCGCGGCGAAATTGCGTCCCGTTTGGCCGAGTACAACAACCCGGCCGCCGGTCATGTATTCGCAGCCGTGATCGCCCACGCCTTCGACCACCGCGTCAAGGCCGCTGTTGCGCACGCAGAAGCGCTCACCGGCCGCGCCGGCGATATACGCTTCGCCTGCTGTGGCGCCGTAGAAGGCGACATTGCCGACGATCACGTTCTCTTCTGAACGGAAGATCGCCCGGTGGTCCGGCCTGACAATCACCTTGCCGCCGGACAGGCCTTTGCCGATGTAGTCGTTGGCTTCGCCTTCAATGACCATGGTCAAGCCGCGCGGGATGAACGCCGCGAAGCTCTGCCCCGCTGAACCGACAAAAGTCAGCTGGATGGTGTCCTCGGGCAAACCTTCCGGCCCATACCGGCGCGTGATCGCACTGCCCAGGCTGGTGCCGGTCACCCGGTTAACATTATGGATCGGCAGCGTCGCCTGGACCGGCAGGCCGCGCCGGAGGGCCGACTGGCAGATCGGTAGCAGTATCTGCTGATCCATGGACT
>CAZHVM010000030.1:0-2661 GCA_964536135.1 uncultured Candidatus Saccharibacteria bacterium
AATATCATAACATTCTATTCTAGTAAGTTTTTTCAGTCCTAATTCTACCCTTAAATTATCAAAATTTTCCTTTAGCAACTTTTTCCTTTTTTCTTTGTAACTTTGTTCAGTTTCGTCTCTAGATACATCAATCTTTTCTGCAAGATATTTTAAATCATTTATTCTATCTCTTAATACTGCTGCTCTCTCATACTCCTTGTTCTTAGAGTACTGTTTCATTTCTTTCTCTATACTTGAAATATGCCCTCTTTTTCTACCTTTTAAAAATTTGATTATTTCATTAATGTTTTTCCTGTATTCCACCTCTGATATATGACCGTGATATGGTCCGGGACATAATCCTAAATGAAAATACAAACACTCTGTCGGTTGTTTTTCATTGCATGTACAAAACGGATACATTTTTCTTAAGTAAGAGAATATTCTTTTTATGGTGTAACCACTTGGATATGGACCAAATAGCTTACCTTTTCGGTATTCTTTTGAAGTTATTTTCCTTACTATCTTTACAGTTGGGAATTTTTCATTTGTAGATATATACAACCAAGAATATGATTTGTCATCTTTCAAATCACTGTTGTATTTAGGTTGATATTGTTTAATCAAAATTGATTCTAAAACAAGAGACTCTATTTCATTACTAGTTTCTTGAATTTGGATATCAGCAATCAATGGGATCATTTGCCTTACTCTTGGCCTATCATAGAGATCATTTTTAAAATATGATCTCACCCTATTCCTAAGATTTATAGCTTTACCAATATAAAGGATGTTCCCATCTTTGTCATAAAATTTGTAAATTCCTGGTTTCTCAGGAAGTGATTGTAATTTTTCTTCTAACATACTCTATTATATCAGGCGGGGAATCTTCTTATCCATTTTTGACATTCTTCATCCAAGAGGATTTTTTTGTTCAAAAGTACTTTTTTGTTATCAACCATAATGCGAACAGATGTGTCCCCATCTGAATTTTCAATAAATGCTTTAAGTTCTGAAATTTCTTCCTGGGAGTGATTAGAAGATATTCTAAATGTTACACCATCAAACTTAGAGGAGTGTTTCTCTTCATCTACATATTTGGCTTTCTCTACTAATATACTTTTTTCACCTTCCCTTACATTTACCCTACCTGCTATTAGCATAGGTTTATTCTCTTGCAAGTTATCCTTTAATTCCTGATATACCCTGGGAAAAACAACTGCATCTGTAGAGCCTGTCTTATCTTCGATTGAGAGAAAGGCCATTACTTCACCTTTTTTTGTTGTAATTTTTCTAATTTTAGAAACAAGTACTCCAAGTATAACAACGGTATTGTTTTTACTGTTCTCTAAAGCGGTTGAAAGCGAGGTAACATTCTTTGATTCAAAGAATTCAACCAAATTGTCTAATGGGTGACTTGAAAAATATATACCTAAAAGATCTTTCTCCCACTTTAGTATTTGAGCAACATCTTCCTTTTCTTTTGATGGAACAGGTGTCTGATCTACAGTGTCATCTTCTTTGCTTCCACCAAGAGAAAATATATCTATTTGACCAATATCTTTTGTTTTTCTTCTTGATTTTTCTTTATCAAATACTTCAGGATAAATCTCTATCAATGACGATCTACTACCAAACTCGTCCATTGTACCTGCCATTATGAGATATTCGATTCCTTTTTTTGTTAGAATTTCATAATTTCTGTGAACGAAATCATCAAGATGAAGGTATTTACCGTTCTTTTCTCTTTCTTCAACAACTCCTTTTACAAGATCGTCACCAATGTTCTTTATACCTCCAAGGCCAAACCTTATACTTGAATCTCCTTCTGCATTGAAGTAGTAACCACTTTCATTAATATTAGGTGCCAATACAGAAATCCCCAATCTTTCACATTCTTTCAAGTCAATAATGACTCTATCAAATTTTTCAAGGTCTCCTTCAAGTAGAGCCGCCATGAATTCGAGCGGATAGTGTGCTTTAAGATATGCCGTCCAGTAAGCTATCGTGGCATATGATGCACTGTGTGCTTTGTTAAATCCATAGTTTGCAAATTGAATAAGTTTGTCCCAAAGTACTTCAACTTTCTCTTTGTCAAAACCATTTTTCATTGCACCCTCAACAAACACTGGCTTTTCTGCCTGCATAACTTCAACCTTCTTTTTTCCCATAGCTCTTCGAAGAATATCTGCTTTTCCAAGAGAATACCCTGCAACAATTTGAGCAATTTTCATAACTTGCTCCTGATATGTAATGACTCCCTTGGTGATTGAAAGTACAGGCTCTAACTCAGGGAATATATAGTCAGGTTCTTGTTTTCCTTCTTTTACAGCTACATATTCAGATATGAATTGCATAGGACCAGGTCTGTAGGCAGCAAGGATATAGCAAATGTCTTCTTGTGTCTCTGGTTTCAATGCTCTAATTGTTCTTTTCATACCTTCACTCTCAAGCTGGAAGAGTCCTACTGTATGACCAGATCTTAACAGCTCAAATGCTTGTTCATCTTTTTGTTCAATTTCTCTTAAAACAACTCTTTCACCTGTTTTCTTTTCAATTTTTTTTAATGCTGCACCAATGATATTTAAATTTCTAAGTCCAAGGAAATCATATTTCATTAAACCCAAAGGTTCAATATCAAACATTTCGTATTGTGTCATACCAATACCACCTCCATGAGAA
>CAZHVM010000031.1:0-2566 GCA_964536135.1 uncultured Candidatus Saccharibacteria bacterium
AGTGTATTTTGTATTCGTTTATATACACTTTATTGTCTGTTCCAACTTCTAATGTAATTATGCTTTCTCTTGAGTTCTTTATGATTGTATTTTTTATATTTGTAGTGTCAATCATTTGGTATTGATTTGTACCAGCTTTATCAGCTATGTAGAAATGGTTGTCTTTTTGGAAATATATATTTGTAGAATTTGATATCCATCTGATGTCTTTTGTATTCTCTATCTGCAATATTATTTTTGTTCCAATTTCTTCTGTATGGTCTGCTTCATCTTTGTCAAAAGTGAAAACTGAGAGGTCTTTATCACTAGTTAAAAGTATTTTCTTTTGATCAGGTGCGATATCCAGAATATTCAATGAATATGGTGATATCATTAAATATTTAGAAGTATTTATGTCGTACCAATATGTTGCATATTCAGTCTTTATTGCTGCTCCTTTTGCATCTTGGAATACTTTTATCTCTGATATTTGTCCAACGGTTTGAGTGTTTTCTACTGAATTTGTAAATGAAGTAGCTGTATAGCCATTGGTCCTGTAGTAGTCGATGTATTGTTTATCTTTCTGCAGGTAAATATTTTCTATGATTGCTTTTTGTTGTGTTCCATCTATTTTGTACTGATTTAATGTGTATACATATGAGTTCTCAAATTCTTGTGTAGAGTTTGTAATTAGATAGAAGAATCCTTCTTTATCTGTTGACCAAATATATTTTTTATCTGTACCTTTTTCTACAATCTTGTATATATTTTGCCTCATAGTGTCATAAGAAAGAATTTCCTTTGAAGATTCTAGAATTAAGTGGTTATTGTCTTCTGCCCATTTTATTGAGTATTTTTTGTAATTTGAGATATCAAATGTTTTTGCATTTTCTAATGTGTTGTTCTTTTGTGTCTCTAATATATATATTTTCTCTGGTGTACTTGTTAACTTGAGTAGAGCATATTGTCCATTTGGTGATATTGTTAATTCAAATTTATTGCTTGCCAGAGAGATTATTTCTGAAGGATTTGAATTGAAATCCCAGAGTGAGGTATTTACTTTGTAATTCCAAAGAGTGAATTTCTCTTCTGTGTCTTTTAGTAAGAATACAATTGTATTGTAATCTTTACTTGTCCATGATGATATTAGAGTACTTGATGAGTTCCATTTCTCTGTTTTTTCTGGATCTTTGAGAACAAGCCAAGGGAATACTAGGGTAGAGATTTCTTCCTGAACTGAAACTTTCTGGTTCCAATCAAAATATTTGTCTTTTCTTACAGAAACATCATAATCTCCGATATCAAGTGATTTGCTGTTTGGTGTTCTTCCGGAACTTTCATTGTTTATGAAGAGAGAAGCTGTTAAAGGATCTGTTTTTACTGTTAATACCCCAGTCTTAGTTATTTGTCCTTCTGGGATATTTATTCTATATCCTTTAGAAAAGAAATATATTAGTAAAGAGATTCCTAATATGAATATAGTTGAGAGGATTGGAAGTAATATTATGATAATCTTTTCTTTTGATTTTTGGGAGAAATCTTTCATTTCAAAAGTATAGCATAATGGGTTATAAGTTGTTAGAATATGTCGTAATGGAAAACAAGAAAAGAATTTTAACAGGTGATAGGCCAACAGGTAGATTGCACATAGGACATTTGCTTGGTTCTATCAATAATAGGGTAAGATTACAGGAGGAGTATGAGGAATTTGTTATTGTTGCAAATATCCAAGCGCTTTCTGACAATTTCAATAATCCAGGTAAGGTTAGAGAGAATATCGAGGAATTGCTTTGTGATTATTATGCTTGTGGTATTGATTTTAATAAAGCTAATGTCTTTATACAAAGTGAAGTGCCAGAGATACATGAGATATTCATATATCTTTCTAATTTTGCAACTGTTCAACAAATTCAGCATAATCCAACGATAAAAACAGAAATGGCACAGAAAGGTATTAATCTTTCTACACCTCTTGGTTTTTTCTTTTACCCAATACATCAGACAGCAGATATTTTGTGTGTAAATGCTGATCTTGTTCCAGTTGGAAAAGATCAGGTCCCAATGGTTGAGAGTACAAGAGATTTAGCAAGGAAGTTTAACAAAACATATAAGGTTAATTTGTTGCATGAGCCAGATTCTTTAGTTGGTACTGAAGTAAATGTACCTGGTATTGATGGTGCTGAAAAGATGGGCAAGAGTTTAAATAATGCTATATATTTATCCGATAGTGAGGAAGAGTTGAGAAAGAAAGTTTTTAAAGTGTATACGGATCCAAATAGGATTCATGCTACAGATCCAGGCAAGGTAGAGGGTAATGTTGCCTTTATGTATCATGACCTTTTTAATTCTAATACAGACGAAGTAGAAGAGATGAAAGATATGTACAGGAAAGGAAATATTAAAGATGTTGAAGTTAAGGAGAAACTATTTTTAGTTATGAATGAAAAACTTACACCTATAAGAGAAAAAAGGTTGGAAGCAGAAAAAATGAAAGGTGAATTACTTGCTAGTGCAATGGAAAGTAGTAAAAAAGTATCAAATATAGCTAGAGGTGTGGCTGATAGTATGAAAGAGGCAATGCTTTTGA
>CAZHVM010000032.1:0-2406 GCA_964536135.1 uncultured Candidatus Saccharibacteria bacterium
TGAGAAGATAAAGGAGAGTTTAAAAGAGGTTGGATTTGATATGGAGAAGATTTAAGAAGAATACTGTTAATACAATATAAATTAAGGGTATTAACAAAACTATATAATGGAGGTATTAAAAAGTATATAAGTTTTAATATTAAAAATATGCCAAATACAGGAATGGGACCGAGTTTCAAATTAGACACAGATACTATCAACCGTACAGTTCCTAATGCAGTAATTGGTGCATACGTATTAGGATTTCAGCAACCAAATACATTTTCGATTTCTTACGTTGGAAGATCAGACGAAGATTTAAAGCAACGTTTAATCTCTCATACGAATGAAAAATACACTGATTTTAAATTCATTGTACTTCCATCAAAAGAAGAAGCTTTCTATAAAGAATGTAATCTCTATCATGACTGGGGAGAAAACACTCTGGATAATAAGAAGCATCCTGACAGGCCAGAAGGAACTAACTATCAATGTCCTAGATGTAATGAATTTAATAATTTAAGTGGGTATTACATATGAAATACGGAGATTTAGCAGAGAAAATTTTGGACCTCATATACAAACAAAATGGTGAAGAGATAAAAGAAGATAAACTGCTTGAAGAATTGAGTATTAAACACAGTGAGATGGAAAAACCACTTCAATATTTAAAGAAACTTGATTACATAAAAATTACCCCAGCTTTTGCTTTCTGTTTCGTTGGAGGAAACGACATTTACGGTGATATAGAGGATGAAGAAGACAATGATGAAGATAGTGAATCAGATACTATTTCTTTAACTAATAAAGGAATGAAATATTGTGAGAATAAGAATATTACTCCTACTCCAGAAATTACAAAACCTAATAAGGAAGTGAACATCTTTAGTAAAAACGATTTTCTAAGTAAAAATACAGTAGAAGGAAACAGTATATCAGGATCAGAGAGTATTTTCGGAAAAGTTATTTCATTTTTAAAGAAAATTTTCATTAAATAATTAACTTAATATTTTTATAATATGAGCAAACCAAGAAATAATGGAAAGATTTGGACTAAACCAGAAGATAATAAAATAAAAAACTTAGCTAAGAAAGGTGTAGATACAGATAAAATTGCAAGAGAATTAGAAAGAACAACAAATGCTGTAGAACAAGAAGCATACAGAGAAAAGATTACTTTGAATCCTAAAGATAGGAAAAATGTAAGGTAGAAAATAAGTTTAATTTGAGTATAAATATACTTTGGATATACACGAAGAAAAATTTAATGAATTGGTTGGAGCTTATCGACAAAGCTATCTTTCTTCTGATAAGGAATTAAAAGAAATCCGATTAACAAAAAGCAATAAGGAAATTCTTGACACTATTAAAAAGTCACGAAATGCTAGAGATCTGCAACATAAAAACTGGTATCTTTTATTCTACAACACCCATGCAATTACATCTGTAATTAGGGGTCTAGCTAATCTTTATAATGAAGACCTAGACCTACTTAGCCAAGTTGGGCAAGAACAAGCAATTATGACAGATTTATGTATGTATATCAGGGACAATTTGTACCGGGATTTTGCTGATGCTCCACGAGTAAGAGTTGACTGTGAATATACAAAACATGGAAAAGATACAAAGAAGCTTAACGGGAAAAAGATAGTTCCCGACATGATAATACATCGTATGTATGAAGACTCTGAGAACCTAATTGCCGTTGAATGCAAACAGAATAAATCTTTGAGCGAAAAAGATATTGCCAAATTAAAAGGATTGACACTTTTAGATGGAGAATATGGGTATCTAGCAGGAATTGGCTTAGAATTGTATCCAGATGACTACAACTTGCGAATATTTTTAGATGGAGAGGAAATATCAGATAAAGATTTTAAAAAATGAAGTTAGATCAAATACTCAAAATAAAAAAAAATAAGTACAAGGGTTCTCAAGTATGCCCATATATTGGACTTGAACATATCGGGCAAGGTACTATGTCATTAATTGGGCAAGGAATATCATCAGATGTTTCCAGTGACAAATTTGTGTTTAAAAAAGGAGATATTCTTTTTGGAAAATTAAGACCCTATTTTAAAAAGATTGTTAAACCTAATTTTGATGGAATATGTTCAACTGATATATGGGTTATTGAAGCTAAAGAAGGGATTGATCAAGACTATCTCTTCTATTTTCTTTCTACAGATAAATTTGTAAATCTCACAAGTCAGACAAATACAGGAACAAGAATGCCAAGAGCTGATTGGAATTTCTTGAAAGATACTGAATGGAATATTCCTCCCCTCTCCTCTCAACATCGTATAGCTAATATATTATCTGCCTTGATAATTATTTTACCGGGCAAAAAGAAAATATTGTACACCTGCTCAGCAACCCTTATTTTGAGTTGATAAGGCACGATGTTACCATGCCGTTTTTTATTGA
>CAZHVM010000033.1:0-2401 GCA_964536135.1 uncultured Candidatus Saccharibacteria bacterium
TTTCTTCAGACAATTGCTCTATATCAGACCATAAAGGAGAAGCAAGAATATAATTTATTAAAAAGATGCTGATTCCATGTTTGCGGACAAGAAGATCAAATAAATATGCCAGTACTTCTGTGTCTGTAGAAAATGAGCATTTATAACCATAGTCATTTACAAATCTCTTATTTGTGCCATAGGATGAAATTTCACCATTATGTACAACTGACCAGTTTAAAAAACCAAAAGGATGGGCACCTCCCCACCAGCCTGTGCTATTCGTAGGGAATCGTCCATGTGAAGTCCATAAATATCCTTTGTAATTATCAAGCTTGTAAAATTCTCCAATATCTTCCGGATATCCTACCCCTTTAAAGATGCCCATGTCTTTCCCGGAAGAAATTATAAAAGAATTAATGGAATCATGATTAAAATCTGTAACAAATCTGGCCATGAATTCTTCTTCTGCTGATTTATAATCATTTTCATTATTTATATCCAACTCTTTTAAATCCTCAGAAGAAGAAAAAATATTTTTGGGAGTTACAAAATATCTTGCAATTATTGGTGGATTTTTTATTTTTATGTTTTTTCCTGTTTCGATATCATCAGCATAATTTATTTTGAAAATCTTCTTAAAGAATCCCTCTGTTTCTTTACGTGCCAGAATGTCATCAAAAAAAAGATGGAGGGCATAATCATTTTTAAACTCAGGATATATACCGTATGCGGCAAATCCTCCTCCAAGGCCATTTGATCTGTCATGCATCATCGAAATACCATTAATTATCATCTCCCCGTTAAAAATCTTCCCTTTTTCATTTATGATGCCAAAAACAGCACACCCTGAAGGGACTCTGTAGTCAGACTTATATTTTAAATTTAAATTCATTATTTCCTTTTCATACAATCAAAGATTCTTAAGAGCTTTTTTGTAAAATAATTATTTATATTGAAATAATCTTGTAAAAGCAAAAAACCTTCTTAAAAACATCACTGTTTTAAGAAGGTTCATCCCTTTTAAAATGCACAACTTTATGCATTTAATATTTAATTTTTAGTGAAAGCTATAATATCACGTTTAAATTTCCTGTCAATAACAAATTGAACAGATTTTTATATTCTAAAATAACTTTGCTGTTTCTTCATGTGGTCTGGGAATAACATGCACAGAGAATATTTCTCCTACTCTTTTAGCTGCAGCAGCACCGGCATCAACAGCTGCCTTTACAGCTCCTACATCTCCCTCGACTATAACAGTTACATATCCTCCGCCAATGCTCTGATATTTAATAAGTTTTACATTAGCTGCTTTAAGCATCGCATCTGCAGCTTCAACAACAGCAACAAAACCTTTGGTTTCAATCAATCCTATTGCCTGTATCATCTGTATTCCTTCCCAAATTTTATTTAAAAATATTATTTCATATTCTTGCTTATATTGTACTTAATTTAAAAAAAAAATCTATTTATTTTATATAGTTTTCAATTTTTCTTCATTTCTGAAGACAGTATAATTGCTTCCGAAACTTCTTTCATTGACTTTCTGTTATTCATGGCAAATTTCTGTATTTTTTTAAATGCTTCAGCTTCACTTAGACCAAGTTCACTCATCAATACACCTTTTGCTTTCTCTACTGCCTTTCTGGACTCAAGTTCTTCTTTAATTAAATTGGTTTCTATCATAAGACGGGAGTTTTCAATTACAATAGCAGCAGCATCTGCAACTGTTGTCATTATGTTTATCTCATAGTCAATAAAGTTATGAGGTTTTGTTGTATAAAGGTTTAAAACACCGATTACTTTACCTTTGACATGAAGAGGGATGCAAAGCATTGAATATAGATTTTCCTTTTTTGCAATTTCCTTACTCTTATATTCATCACTCCCTAAAATATCATAAACAGCTATAGGTTTATTTTCCATAGCTACTTTTCCAGCTATACCTTCCCCTAATTTTAGCGGATTTTTATTTATATAATCCTTGCTCATGCTCTGGGTTGCCTTCATGGTAAGTTCTTTTGTTTTTGGATCAAGAAGCATTATAGAACAAATCTTGGAATGCATAACCTCAGCAGTCACAGTTACTATAAGATTCAGGATATCTTCCAGGTAAAGATCTGAAGTAATTGCCTGGCCTATCTTGGAAAGTGCTTCAACGATATCTTTTGCACTTTCTAATTTTTGCTCTTCCATACTTTTTATTCCAATTAATATTTTATTTTTAAATAGTTTTAATCGTATTTTATACTAAAATTTATTTTTTATCATTATTAATACAAAAGCTCCCTCATATTTTCCAAAACCTGCTAACTCTGGATACTCTGCTTTTTTATTTTTTTTTCCACATAATTCACCTTGTTTTATTAGCAAAGAACTTTAATGCTAAAGTCTGATTTTTTATTATAACATGTACAGT
>CAZHVM010000034.1:0-2293 GCA_964536135.1 uncultured Candidatus Saccharibacteria bacterium
CGGTAGCTCATCGAGAAATCCTGCACGGTGTCCGGCGTGGCGCCGCCGACCGCAGCGGGCACCCAGAACGCCGCATGCTCGTCCCCGTCCCCCGTGATCAGCCGCGGGCGTTCCGCGGTCGTGGGTTCCCAGACGGAGAGCCCTTCCGTGGCCAACGGAAGCGCTTCGCCCGCGGCTACCCGTGTCCAGAACCCGACCCACTCCGTCTGGTTGGTGGACTGGGCATACCTGTCGGAATAGAGCCGCAGGGTGATGAATACCTCGTCCGCGAAGAGCGCGGCGCGGGTCTCGGCCTCGGCGTCGGCGGCGGCGCGCTCGGCGACATGCGCGAGGCCCAGGAGCGCGAGGATGCCGATGCCGATGACGAGCGCGGCGATGGCGAGCTCGATGAGCATGAAGCCGCGGGTGGAGGGTGAGTGGTGAGTGGTGAGTGGTGAGTGGTGGAGGAGCCCTTGTCTCGAGCTTTGTCGCGAGCCTTGTCGAAAACAGGATGGCCGCGGCGAGAGAGAAGCTACGGTTTGCGCGGATGGCGCGGATTTTTCGGAGCGACAGGGAGAAGCTACGGATTTCCCGCTGCGCGGGCGCATAGATCGCGCGGATTGCGCGGATTGTTGGCTGTGCAATGCAATCATGGTGGCAGCTCGCGGACGAGCCCGGTGAGGCGGCTGATGTCGAGGTAGCGGTAGATCGATTTGGGATCCGATATATCTATGGGGTCACCGTCAGATTGTGGGCTGTGGACAAGCACAAGACGGATGTGGTGCTGAAATTCATTTTCGGGATCCTCGTACAAATCATCATCCCATCTGATGGTGCCATCATGATTGAATAATATCCGCGGATCTTCTTGCGATGCTGTGCCATTGCGAGGAATCGCCTTTATGTCGAGGTAGACGTACCTCGGCAAGGCGTTGGTCGCGGTGAAGGCGACCCAGTCGTTGGTGGGCGAGGGACGGTAATCGAGGACAGTGAAACAGCGCTTGAGCTCGTTGGAGTTGATCGCGACGAAGCGCGTATCGACCCCGCGGGCGAGCGCGAAGGCGCGGGCGCGCGCCAGCGACGCCATCACTTGGCGCTGCGCGGCATCCACCGCCGTGTCGCGCGTCCAGAGATGGTAGCCGCCGGCAGCGATGCCGATGAGCACCACCGCCAGTGCCGCGACACTGACGAGCTCGATTAGTGTGTAGCCGGCGCGGCGGCGCACGCCTGCGTCCGCCCGGCCATGCTGCACTCTGTCGTTCAAGCCCAGCTTCACCGCTTGCTCCATGATCCCAGGACACGCTCCTGGGCATCCGGGATGGACGGATCGCCCCAGGATAAGGCCACGACATCCTCGGGGGCCTCGATGCGCACGGTCACCTGCGGCTGCCTGCGCGTGATCTCTTCCGCGATGCCGCCCTCGTGCCGCCTCACCTGATAGGTTCCTGTGCCGTCGCGCTTGGTTCGTCCCATCAGCAGCACATACGGCTGCGACCAGGGATCAATCAGCATGCCATCGTCGTTCAACTGGTTGTCGGCGACTTCCAGGAAGCGCATGCCGCGCGGGTTGCGTGGTGACTCGCCCCCGCGTAGCGCTTGAATCACATCGGCCAGGGACATATCGGCGTCCTCCACGTCACCGGGATCGCCCGCGAGGTAGGCAAGGCGCTCGGCGTTGGCGGCGCCCGGGGTGACCTCAACTGGTTCCATCGGCCATTGTCCGTAAGTGCGCCGGTAGGCGAGGGCCGCCTGGGCCAAGGCGTCGGCCTCGGCTATGGCGCGGTGGCGGTGGGTGTTGCGCTCGAGTCCGCGGAAGGCGGGGAAGGCGGTCAGCATGAGCACTGTCAGGAGCATCACGACCACGAGGATCTCGATGAGGGTGAATCCCGCCGCACGTTGCACGGCGGGCGGTTTGTGGTTTGCGGTTGATGATTGATGGTTTATGAAAGGAAAATGGGAATACCTTGTCGCGAGCCTTGTCGATAACGGGATTGACGCGGAGGGTGGGGAGAAGCTACGGATTTCGCGGATGGCGCGGATTATCAAAAGTTCGCGACAAAGCTCCATTGGCCGGCGGTGCCGGCCAATGGCCAACCTGAACCCTGAACCCTGCTTCCTCACTGCATCCAGCTCCCGAGCAACTTGGGTTGGTCGCTGCCCTTTTCCGTCTGGGCGGGATTGAAACTCCAGACCGCCACGCTTCGGAATAGGTTGGTCGAGGCGCCGGTGCTTCCGACCGACGGCGCCTCGATCGGCACTAGTATCTCGTTGTCGCCGTCGTCGTCGAACATCACGTAGTAGGCGCAATCCCCGG
>CAZHVM010000035.1:0-2135 GCA_964536135.1 uncultured Candidatus Saccharibacteria bacterium
TATTTTATTCCATTACATAATATTTGACTAAGGATTTGGTGCAAAATTGACTAAGATAGCAATTGTAACTGACAGTACTTCGGATATACCTTCTGATTTATTAAAAGAATTAAACATAAGCATAGTTCCGCTTACTGTTTTATTCGACGAAGAATCTTATAAAGCTGACGGAGTAGATCTGCCAATAAAGGATTTTTATATAAAATTAAAGGATTCAAAAGTTCTTCCGAAAACCATACAGCCATCTCCCGGTGATTTTATAAAAATCTATAAAAATCTTTTTGAAAAATATGATGAAATTATATCTATACATATATCCAAAAAAATGTCCGGCACTGCTGACAGCGCTATCATAGCAAAAAAAGAATTTAAAAATAAGAAAATTGAAATAATAGATTCTGAACTTGTGCATATGCCTCTTGGTTTTCTGGTTATTGAAGCTGCTAATATGGCAAAAAAAGGATATGATACCCAGAGCATAATTGAAAGAATTAAACTTATCAAACCCCAAATGAAGTCTTTGTTTGTTCCAAAAACTCTCGAATATCTGAAAAAGGGCGGAAGAATAGGAAGAGCCAAATCATTAATTGCTTCTCTTCTTGAAATAAAGCCTATTCTTACTATTAATCTGGGCGAAGTTTCTCCTTACAAAAATACAAGAAGGTGGGCCCAGGCAAAGGAAGAGATATTAAATTCCATGAAAATAATGCTTCCTGAGCCTAAAAATCTCGTGGTTGCTGTAGGTGACCTGGATCTTAAAGAAGACGGGGAAGAAATGGCACAGAAAATAAAGGATGAACTGAAACCTTCTGAGATCATAAGGGTTGATTTCGGTGTCATTGTCGGAGCACATCTGGGTCCTGCCATAGGGATAACTTTCTATGACAGACCTTTATTAAAATAAGAAATAATTTTAACAAAAGTAAGGGTTTTTATCAGGAAATTCCAGGTAGTATCAGAAAGCCAGACCATTATCAGAATCATTAGTATCAATATAGCTTTTTAATACTTCAATTGAAAATTCTTTGTACGCCTTTGCCCCTTTGCAACCCTGATCGTAATAAAAAACAGGTTTACCATGCGAAGATGCTTCGTCAAGTCTTATATTTTTTGGGATAATAGTATTATATAATTTATTACCGAAATTATTCTTTAAATCATTATAAATACCTTCAGCAAGCCTGCTTCTTGAATACATGGTGAAAAGCACACCTTTTACTTCAAGCTTAGAGTTAAGGCTCATTTTTACCAGATCGATTGTATTTAAAAGCTGTGCAACTCCTTCAAGGGAAAAATAACTGTTTTGCACAGGTATGATAACATCCTTACATGCTGCCAGTGCATTGATTGTCAGAAGACCAAGAGAAGGAGGACAATCAATAATTATGAAATCGTATTGTTCTTCTATTTTTAAAATTGCATCCTTTAATCGGAATTCTCTTTTAAAAACTGTCACCATCTCTACCTCAGCGCCAGCCAGCTGCCTTGTCGAAGGAATTATTTTCAAATCCGGATAAACAGTAGGAATAATTGCTTTATTCGGGTCTTCATTATAGATAATCAGGCTGTAAACTGTAGTTTTTATTTCTTCCGTGGAAAAGCCAAAAGCACTTGTTGCGTTACTTTGTGGATCAAAATCAATCAAAATAGTTTTATATCCAAGACTGCTTAAAAACGCAGCCAGATTAACAGCGGTTGTAGTTTTGCCGACCCCGCCCTTCTGGCTTGCAATAGCTATTATTTTGTTTAGATATGGATCATTTCTCTTTTTAAGGAATGGGTTTTCTTTTATATTTTCTTCTTTTTTATTCATAATTATAAAAAAAATAAAAATAATATTTTAATATTTTAACACCACATATCGGAAAATTAAAATTTACTATTTTAGATTCTTGGGATTAAGCAAGTCAAGCTCTTTTACTACAAATATGCCATCTTTTCTAATCAGTCTGTCATCGAAATAAATTTCACCACCTCCATACTCCTTTGTCTGTATATAAACGAGGTCCCAGTGCTGTGCGCTGCGGTTGCCGTTGTCAGCGTCGTTGTACGCGTTGCCCGGCGTGAAGTGTATGGAACCGGCGATTTTCTCGTCGAACAGCGTGTCGCACATGGGCTTCTTTATATACGGGTTT
>CAZHVM010000036.1:0-2016 GCA_964536135.1 uncultured Candidatus Saccharibacteria bacterium
ACGGGCGCGTGCGCATGGATTATCTTACTTCAGAAACGAGGGTTTGTCAACCGCGAAAACCGCCTTAGAGCCTTATGGTCATTTGCATTCTTTAATTCACACTGGAGTATGAAGTAAGTATTTCAAACTCTGCCTGCGCATTAAACACAACAAATAATCCTTCTGTTAAACTGAGGATAATCTTCTCTGGGCCAGTTTCAGAAAGGAGGATCCTATGGCCCACTTTTCACATCTGGCTCTATCTGAACGAATCGAGATCCAAACCTTGTTGTCCGGTCGCCAGACCACGAACGCAATCGCCAGGCATCTGTGTCGCGACAGACAGACGATCGTCCGCGAGATCCTGAACAACCGAACCTTTGTCTATCGCGGTGTGCCGGGCCGGGGGGCCAACAACTGTGCCAAGCGGCAGGGTTGCTGGCGCAAAGGTTTGTGTGCGCGCTGTTTCAATCGGCGGGGCTATTGTTCTCTCTGCGGCCATTGCAACGAGGCCTGCCCCGACTACGAACCGGCCCATTGCCTTCGCCTGGAGCATGCACCCTTCTGCTGCAATGGCTGCCCCAAGATCAACAGCTGCACGCTGAAGCGTTACACTTACCTTGCCGACAGCGCACAGGTTAAAGCCAAGGCCAGATTGCATGACATCCGCACCGGCCTGTCCCTGACGGAGTCGGAACTGGCACACACCAACCAGCTGGTATCCCCGCTGATTCAAAAAGGCCAGTCCATTCACCATATTTACTTCAACCATAAAGACGAACTATTCTGTTCCGAGAAAACCCTTTATACCTTGATTGACGCCGGCCTGCTCAATGTCAAAAACCTCGATCTGCCCAGAAAAGTCCGGCGCAAATTACCCCGGCGCAAGCGCGCCTTCAAGATTGACCGTGCCTGCCGTCTCAACCGCACCTTCGAGGATTATCAGTCCTTTCTGGCCAAGTACCCCGAATCCATGGCCACTCAGATGGACTCTGTCCTGCCCTGTCAGGAAGGTCATAAGGTCTTCCTGACCTTATTCTGGCCCCAGGCCCAGTTCCTGCTCATCTTTCTGCGTGATTTCAACACCGCTCTTTCCATTGTTGAGATCTTTGATCGGCTCGAGAAACAGTTGGGCATCGAGACCTTCAAACGCCTGTTTTCGGTTGTACTGACCGACAATGGCTCAGAATTTTCTAATCCTGCCGCTTTGGAACGAGGCGGACGCTCCCGGGTCTTCTATTGTGATCCGCTTCATTCCAACCAAAAAGCCCAGATCGAACGGGCCCACGAGTTCATCCGTGCCGTCCTGCCTAAAGGCACTTCTTTCGACCGGCTCACGCAGGCCGATTGCAACCTGCTCTGTGCCCACATCAACAGTTACCGGCGCGATAGTCTGCAAGGTAAATCCCCTTGCGAAGCATTCGCCTGGCTCTATGGTGATGAGATTCTTAACCAACTCGGTGTCCGCAAAATAAATGCAGACGAAGTGACCCTAACACCTCGTCTGCTCAGCCCGCTGCCTTAAGCGGTTGAAACTGACCCAGAGAAGAGATTGAACCTTAGCTTCCAACTTGGCAGGCGGTTTGCTTTTCAAAAAACGGCAGCTTATCGCCTGGATGTGTTCAGGTTTCACTTTTCTCTGTTTTATACAACTATTCTACTACTTGTTAGGCATTCTTCCTATGCCTGTTTTCAGATTTCGCTCTCTTTTTCCGTTCCTCAAGTCCCTTTTCACGAATTATCTATTTCAAACACGCGATATGGTTTTCAATTAACCCTATCCGGGTCATGCGCTCCAGCGCATAGTCGAAAAACTGCTCGTAGGCCGAGCAATAAACATTCGGCAAGCCTCCCGGTATGGCGTCCGGATGGTCCAACGGTTCCCGGTCGCGCCGGCAGCCGCCCCGGCAAAGGCTGGCATAGCGGCATTGCCGGCATTTTTCGGCAACCGGCAGGGAATCCTGGATAAATTGGGCTGCCCGGCTGCCGGTCAGCATTTCCGTCAGGGACTGATCCCGGATACTGCCCAGGCGCCAG
>CAZHVM010000037.1:0-2001 GCA_964536135.1 uncultured Candidatus Saccharibacteria bacterium
TCCGGTATGTAGCTGAGAACGGGATCCAGGCCCATGACCGACGGATTGCCGGTTTCGCTGATTTTCTGTTCCAGGAGGTCGGCAAAATTATTCATAGGTCACTCTCCCCTCTAAGATTGTCCAGCGGACTTGTCCGTAGAGCTCCCAGCCGTCAAAAGGGGTGTTGCGGGATTTTGAGAGCATGGTGCTGCGGTCAAAGCGGAACGGATGGTCCAGATCGACGATAACGGCGTCAGCCGGCCGGCCGGTCCTGAGGGTGCCCAATTCGGGCTGCAGAAGCCGGGCTGGATTCAGCGTCATGGTCTTCAGCCAGTCGGTCAGGCTGAGCCGGCCGGTTTTGACCAGATAAGTGTAGCCGAGGGCCAGGGCGGTCTCAAAACCAACGATGCCGTTGTTGGCCAGGCCGAACTCAAGATCCTTCTCATCGGCGTGATGCGGCGCATGGTCGGTTGCGATCAGGTCGATCGTGCCATCCTGCAGGCCGGCAATCACGGCCGCGACATCAGCTTCGGTTCCGAGCGGCGGATTCATCTTGGCTTGCGTATTGAAGCCCTGGCAGGCCGATTCGGTCAGGGTGAAATAATGCGGGCAGGTTTCCGCCGTCACCGGTGCCCCGTTCGCTTTCGCCTGGCGAATGATCTCGACGGACCGGCGTTTGCTGACATGGGCGATGTGCACCGGCAGGCTGAGATATTCCGCCAGCAGGCATTCCCGGGCCACCTGGATCGATTCGGAGATATCCGGGATGCTGCGCAGGCCGAGGATGGTCGACCAGTAACCCTCGTTCATGTGCCCGCCTTCAGCCAGGCTCAGGTCCTCGCAGTGCGAGATGACGCGCAGGCCGAAATGGCTGGCGTAGAGCATGGCTTTGCGCATCAGGTCCGCGCTTTCCACCGGCTTGCCGTCATCGGAGATGGCGACAATCCCTTCGGCGGCCATCAGGCCAATTTCTGCCAGCTCCTTGCCTTTCAGGCCTTTGCTGACCGCGCCGACCGGCAAGACACGGGCAAAGCCTTCCTGGCCGGCTTTATTCTTGATCGAGCGGACAATGGCGGCATTGTCGCAGACCGGAATGGTGTTCGCCATGCAGGCGACGGTCGTAAAACCGCCGCGGGCAGCGCTGCGGGTACCGCTGACAATATCTTCGCGGTATTCCTGGCCGGGCTCGCGCAAATGGCAGTGGGCGTCAATTAAGCCGGGGAAAACCGTCAGGCCGGCAGCATCGATGATCCGGTCCGGCGTTCCCGCGAATTGATCAACGAAACGGCCATTTTCGATCAGCAGGTCTTTCTGTCCCTGGAAATCCTGGGATGGATCAACGATCCGCCCATTTCGAATCATCATTTTCATCAATTGTTCCTCCTCGAGACAAGCAAGTAGAGAATGGCCATGCGCACGGCCACCCCGTTGGTCACCTGCTCGTTGATCACCGACTGCGGGCTGTCGTACACCAGAGTCGGCATTTCGACCCCATGGTTGCAGGGTCCTGGATGCATGATGATCGCATCTGGCTTGGCCAGGGCAACCGCTTTCTGGTCGATGGCAAAAAAGCGGGCATATTCGCTGATCGACGGGAAAAGCGCTTTCTGCATGCGTTCGAGCTGGATGCGCAAGCCCATGATCACATCAGCGTCCTGGACTGCTTCCTGGATCGTCGGACAGATGATCGCAGCGGTCTGCTCCAGTCCGCGCGGCATCAGGGTCGGCGGCGCGGTCAGCCGGACTTCGGCGCCCATCTTGGTCAGGGCCCAGACATTGCTGCGGACGACGCGGCTGTGCATGATGTCGCCGGCGATGGCCACTTTGAGGCCGCGCAGCTTTCCCTTGTGCTGGCGCATGGTAAAAAGGTCGAGCAAGGCCTGGGTCGGATGCTCGTTCATGCCGTCTCCGGCATTGATCACGGAAGCGTTGATCAGGGGCGCAATCAAATGTGGCGCCCCGGACTGGCCGTGGCGGATGATCAGGATGTCGGTGGCCATTTGGTCGATGGTGCGTGCCGTA
>CAZHVM010000038.1:0-1919 GCA_964536135.1 uncultured Candidatus Saccharibacteria bacterium
TAGAAGGTTTAGATATTACCTTCACAATAAGGGTAACTACAATGCCTGAGTTTAAAGTAGGAGATGTTAAAAAGATTAAGATTAAAAAAGACAAACTTAAGGTAGAAGATAGTGAGATAGAAGAAGCTATTAATGAATTAAAAAGCTCTCAAAAAACTAAAGCTACAGAGATAAATGATGAATGGGCAAAAGAGATAGCAGTAGTAATAAATGCTCCAGAGGTTAATACATTAGATGAACTTAAACAGAAAATTAGAGAAGCATTACAACTTCAAAAAGACCACTATCAATTACACCAATTACAAGATGAGGCATTAAGAAAAGGTATTGAGATATCAAAAATAGAAATCCCAGAATCAGCAATAAAGTTCGAAGCTTCTGAGAGAGAAAGAGCTTTTGTAGAAGATATGAAGAACAGAGGAGTAAAGATCGAAGACTTCTTAAAGGGTAACAATATCACAATGGAAAAGATGAGAGAACTTTGGTTAAAAGATGCTAAAGATGCGCTTGAGGCAGATACCTTCTTAAAGCTTTTTTCTGATGATAGGAAAGTAGATATAACTGATGAAGAATTAGAAGCTAAGATAGAGGAGATTAAAAAGACTCAACCTAATGCAGACAAAAGTATCTTTAGTAATCCTCAATGGAGAGATTACATTAAAGGTGTTGAAAAGAAAGAAAAAGGTTTTAGACTTTTCATAGAGGAAGTATTAGGGAAAGATTTCTTAGATGATCATAACTAACATTTAGAATATACCAACAATGTCTTTACTCATACCAATGGTTGTAGAAAAAGATAGGGAAGGGGAAAGAGCTTACGATATATATTCTAGGTTACTTAAGGATAGGATAATCTTTGTTAGTGGACCAATTGAAACAGATATGGCAGATACAGTAGTTGCACAATTACTGTTTTTAGAAAAAGAAAATGATCAGGAAGATATTCAAATGTTTATCAACTCCCCTGGGGGAGTAATTAATGCTGGAATGGCAATACTGGATACAATGAATTACATTAAATGTGATGTATCTACAATAGCTGTAGGTCTTGCAGCATCTATGGGTTCATTCCTACTAGCACATGGTAAGAAGGGTAAAAGGTTTTCGCTACCTAATAGTAAGATTCATATTCATCAACCTCTTGGTGGTGTAGAGGGTCAAGCTAGTGATATCGCTATTGAAGCTCAAGAGATATTAAAAATTAGAGAGAAGATGTACAAGATGATTTCTAAGCAAACAGGACAATCTTTAAAGCAGATTGAAAAAGATGCAGATAGGGATAAATTTTTTACAGCAGATGAAGCTAAGGAGTACGGATTGATAGATAAAGTAATATCAAAAAGAGAGTAAGATGCAAGGACAAAGAGATCCTATCTACGATAATGCTAAACAAGAAGCCGAAGAATATATTAGGTCACAGATCATAAATATGATCCAGAGTGGTGATAATGATGCTTTCGTAAACGAGACGATTAGAGATATTTCTCTTACGGATATTCATGATATCCTCTTTCGTCTATATGTAGATAATAGCCTTCCATTCAAACTTACTAGAGTAGCTCATATAAAGATAGAGAATCTAGAAACTTTCGAACAACTTTGTGACCACATGGAGATTTACGATGTATCCATACCAGAAAAAGAGGCTCAAAGAGTATATTTCCTAGAGACAAGCGATTGTGCAATTACAGTAATACCCATTCAATTATCTCCAGAAGATGGTATTAATATTCAAATAGAGCTCTTGGAGGATTCTCCTGCATTTGTAAAAGAGTTATGGAATAAAGCGACTAGAAAAAAAGGCTTAGATGATATAAAATTTGTAAAGTTTGGTAAGGGCGATTAGCTCAGCTGGTTAGAGCATCACATTGACATTGTGGAGGTCACAGGTTCGAGTCCCGTATCGCCCATTTTCTTCT
>CAZHVM010000039.1:0-226 GCA_964536135.1 uncultured Candidatus Saccharibacteria bacterium
TGAAATCCTTTATAATAATCCTCAGCTGACAGATAGCGTCAGCCATTATATTTTCAAGCTCCAAAATGGGATAACTGCCAGAGTAGCTGAAAAAAAGGATAAGTTTGGTAATAAAAAATAATGGATTTCTTTTATAATCTTACAAAATGCAATCTTTGCCCTCATAACTGTAATGCCGACCGCTTTAACAAAAAAAACGGTTTCTGCAAAGCTGGAGCACTGGCGG
>CAZHVM010000039.1:236-955 GCA_964536135.1 uncultured Candidatus Saccharibacteria bacterium
CGCATCAGTAAAAGGCACCCTGGGTTCCCAGACATTTACAGGAACAAAAGGTTCGGGTACCATCTTCTTTTCAAAATGCAACATGCATTGTGCTTACTGCCAGAACTATCAGATAAGCCAGGAAAGCGGCAGAAACCACAATTCAGAAATCTTTAAAACTGAATCTCTGGTAAAAATAATGCTGGAGCTTAAAGATAAGGGATGTCATAATATCAATCTGGTATCCCCTACCATATGGGCTGCAAATATAATTGAAGCTCTTGAATACGGCAGAGACAGCCTTAAGCTTCCGATAGTCTATAATACCGGCGGATATGACAAGCCTGAAACAATAAGGATGCTCAAAGATTATATACAGATCTATATGCCTGATATGCGATATGCAAGCAATACTTTTGCAGACAGGTATTCTCGTGTAAAAGACTATGTCGGATATAATCGTGAATCTGTAAGGGAAATGTATGGACAGGTCGGAAACCTTGTAACTGATAAAAATAATATCGCTGTAAAAGGGCTTATAATAAGGCTTCTGATTCTGCCGAACAATATCGCAGAAGTAAAGAAATCGCTTGATTTTATCAGAAATGAGCTCTCAAACGAAGTATACATAAGCCTGATGTCTCAGTATCATCCACTTTACAAGGCATGTGATTTTCCGGAGATATACAGACATATCAACTTTAAAGGGGGTATTGCCCATGATCCAGGTAGTGCACGGT
>CAZHVM010000039.1:965-1875 GCA_964536135.1 uncultured Candidatus Saccharibacteria bacterium
GTATGCCGAAAAGCTCGGGTTTACGAATGGTTCCTTCCAGGAATATGGCGGAATTCATCCGTCCTATCAGGATCTTTACACTCCTGATTTTTCAGAAAAAGATGTATTCGGATTTAACAGGAAAAACAGGATATAAAGCTATCTTTTTTTCTTCCATTTTTTTATGCCTTCCAGCCCGAATGTATTTATTACATCGGTTTTTTCAATACCGGCCTTTCTTGCAATATCGACTCCGAGTCTTATCATGAAGAGATTGTTCTCACGATGTGAATCGGTATTTATTGCAAAAAGCGACCCTGCTTTTTTTGCTTTTATGGCATTTTCTTCATTTAAATCAAGCCTTAAATAATACGAATTTATCTCAAGAGCTTTCCCGTTTTTAACGGCAGTTTTTATTACTTCATCGACATCCATAAAATAAGGCGCCCTGCTCCCAAAAACTGTTCCAGTCGGATGAGCCAGGATATCGATATTCTTTTCACTTGATGCTTTTATAAATCTTGATGTGTTTGCAGCACAGTCATTTTTATATCCCCTGTGAATTGATGCAAGGGCAATATCAAAACCTGCAATTATTTCAGGAGGATAATCAAGATTTCCATCTTCGTCTATGTCTATTTCAGTCCCCATAAGAAATCTGAAACTTTTATTCCGGCTGTTAAGCTTGTCAATGTATTCTCTTTTTAGCACGAGATCTTTTACTTCCATGCCGTTTCCAAACTTATTGCTTGCAGAGTGGTCAGAAAATGAAAGAAATTCATAATCAAGCTTTTTAACTGATTTGATTATATGCTTTAAATCCATAACCCCGTCGCTCCATTGGGAATGGACATGAAGGTCTCCTTTTATGTCGCTCAGCCTGATAAGGTCCGGAAGATAATTCTCTCTGGCAAGTTCTATTTCATCTCTT
>CAZHVM010000040.1:0-1851 GCA_964536135.1 uncultured Candidatus Saccharibacteria bacterium
ATTGAAAAAGTAATGTCTAAAAATAAAATCATCGGACTTTCAATTGCTTTGGTTGATTCAAATGGAGTTGTGCTTGCCGATGGTTTTGGAATGGCAGACAAGGATCTTAAAATTGTCGCCAACAGTTCCACATTGTTTCCCATTGGCTCGGTAACTAAAACTTTCACGGGAATTGCCGTCATGCAACTTGTAGAAAAAGGTTTAATTGATTTGGATAAACCCGTTGGCGATTATATACCGGAATTATCATTGCCAAATGGTGAAGAAAATACAATAACCACACGGATGCTTCTGACCCATCATTCCGGCATTCATGGTGATATTCTATACAACTGGTATTTGCCCGAAGTTTCAAAAGACCCTTTGATTTATGAACAGGTTATTCCGTTAATCAACGATGTTGGAACAATTTTTCAACCTGGAAAACTTCACTCATACAGCAATGCAGGATATTCTTTACTTGGTGTTTTAATCCATAAAGTCAGTGGATTGTCATATCCCGAATATATACACAAAAACACTAGTGTCCAATAAATTTTTAAAAATTAATACTTAAAGGCAAATTCAAGTTGAGCCGATTCTTCACCCATATCATCAATAGTCTGTGGGGTCAGGAAAAGATCTCTGATGTGCGTTTTGTCTGTCAGGACCCTGCTAAAAACACGAAGCACATTGAATGTGGTTCTGCCCAACTGGTAGTCATGTTCGATAATAGCCACCAGACAGTATGTGATAACCGCAACATAAATTTGTATCCTTACCCCGTTCTCCGTATTTCCCCAGAAAGATGTAATCCGAAGATGCTGCTTTATCCACCGAAAAAAAAGTTCCACTTGCCAGCGTTGTTTATACAGCGTGGCGATATCTTTAGCCTTGATGTTGAGGTTGTTGGTCAGAAAAGTAAACGTTCTCCTAAGGTCGGGAGCATAGTAAACTATCTTCCTCAGTACTATGGGATACTTCTTCCTGGTCTTATAGCCCGTAAGGCTTATCGTCTGATCAAGCAGGACGTTATCTGCTCCATCCAGGCGTTCTTTACCATCAACAACTTTATACTTGAGGTGAGATTTCTGTCGGATGACAAAGTAAGAGCCAATAGTGTTGATGGTATACAGCCTTGCAAGGTCATAGTATCCCTTGTCAAAAATATAGAACGCATAGGGCTCATACGGAATCTCATCCATCACATTAACGTCGTGAACTTTAGCTTCCGTGATATGAATGTACGTCGGTATCTGGGTTACAACGTCAAAAAGCGTGTGTACTTTGATGCCACCCTTGTTTTTCCTGAAGTATGCCCACTTGAACAGGCTCAGGCAAAGGTCTATCGTGGTGGAGTCGAATGCATAGAACTTTCCACGCAATTCAAATGGCTTGTTAATGCGCTTGCTTTGAGCAAGATTTATCATGTAGTAGGCAAATTCTTCAAATATCTTGCAGTCCCGGTTCACATTTGCATAGGAAAGATTGCTAAGTTTAATCTCTCCGGTGCCAAATCCGAGATGGTAGCTCTTGTTTTTGATAGAGTCAATGATGCAGGCAACCTCTCTGAGGCTGTCACAGGAAGCCAATTGGCCATACATCATAACCAAAAGTTGGTTCCAGCAGGTGAATGTCTTCACCCATTTGTCTCCGTTATGTCGATTAACAATCATATCAAAAACTCTCTTTGGCAAGAAGTCCACAAGTTGACTGAATACATATTTGCCGCTGTTCATAGTTGCCTGGATTTATTTACAGGCAGCAAGATGCGAAATGAATTCAAATCGACACGTGAATTTTATGCTTTTAATTAATTATATTATAATAACTTACAAAGATTTATTAAAAAATCTTTTGGACACTAGTGAT
>CAZHVM010000041.1:0-1832 GCA_964536135.1 uncultured Candidatus Saccharibacteria bacterium
ACCGACGACCTCAATATACAGCATTCTACGAGGGGTTATGGTGCGATTGTGTTGGATTAGGGGGGAGGATTAACTTATATCTCCATGCATATTGATAAGGATAGTTAGGGCGATAAAAATGTTGTACAGATAGATAATACAATTGATTTTGTTGGTAATAACTGACAATAAAGCATAGTCCTTGACAATTATTTTACATAGCATTAAAGTAACGTTTAAGTCCCTATTGCACTCCTACTTATTACTAAGGAGAGAAAAATGCCAACCTCAGAAATAAACACACACCCGATTAAAATCGATAAACTTATTCATAGAATCGCGGATGGCGATATTAAAATTCCAGCATTTCAGAGAGGTTTTGTTTGGAGTGAAGAACAAGTATTAAGATTACTTGATAGTATTTATCACGATTATCCAATTGGTAGTATACTTCTATGGAGTTCACGTGAAACATTAAAATCAACAAGAAATATATGCGGCTTTTTAATTCCAGACCGCCCACCATTGTATCCTATAAACTATGTTTTAGATGGGCAACAAAGATTGTCCTCAATCTATGGCATTTTTTGCACTGATAGAAATCAATATGATGAAAACAATGAAATAACCGATCAATTTAATGTAGGACATGATCTTTTTGATATCTATTTTGATCTTGATGATAAAGTATTTCTAAGTAAAGATTATTTAAATACTGCCCATGTTAATCTAAAAATGAATTCCCTTTTTAATGCGGCTGAATATATTCGTGAACTTGGCCAATTTGATGATTATCATAAAAATTTAGCACAAGATGTTTGGTCACAATTTTCAAATTACGAAATACCCTTGGTTACAATTACTAAACGTGATAAATCTGAAGTTGGAATTATATTTGAAAGAATTAACCACTCTGGTACTAGTTTGACAACTCTTGACCTGATGATAGCTTGGACTTGGAGTGAAGATTTTAATCTCAGAGAAGAATTTGACAATCTCACTGATATTTTGGATAAAAAGGGATTTGGAGAAACCCCGGATAAAATAGTCCTACAATGTATGTCAGGCATAATTCAAAAGACCACGAAAACAAGTGATATCATTGAATTAGAAGCAACAAAAGTTAGGGATAATATTTCTAAATTAAAAGATACTTTAGAAGTAACAATTGACTTTTTATTTACTGAGTTCAATATTCATTCAAGAGACTTTTTACCGCATTCTCACCAAATTGTTCCTTTAAGTTATTTCTTTTCAAATGTTAATACGCCCTCAAGCGATCAACTCACTATATTAAAACAATGGTTTTGGAAGACGGCTTTTTCAAGAAGGTATGCTGGTTCAACCGATATGAAGATGAACGATGACATAGAGTTTTTCCAAAAAGTGATTAATGGTGATTTTTCTGAAATTAATAAATATTCATATACAATTACAACAGATGAACTTTTAAATCAAACTTTTAGTAGAAGTAATCCATTTACAAGAGCTTTCCTTTTATTATTAGCGCAAAAAGAACCACGTAACCTAGTAAATGGTAGTAAAATTGATTTAGGGCAAGCTCTTTCACAATACAACTCTAAAGAATATCACCATATATTCCCGCGAGCTTTCTTAAAAACAAAAGGCATTGAAATTAATAAAATTAATTCAATCTGTAACTTCTGTTTCCTTCCGGCAGCTTCTAATAAAATAATAGGAGACAAAGCTCCATCCGATTACATAATTAATTCACTTCCTTCTAAATTGTATACTAATACCCTTAATTCAAATTTAATGCCTTTAAAAAAAGAAATATATTTAAATAACCAATTCGATGATTTTTTAAAGCAACGCGCTGATGAAATTATTCG
>CAZHVM010000042.1:0-1779 GCA_964536135.1 uncultured Candidatus Saccharibacteria bacterium
TTTTAAAAAATTTAAAGCTTTGTCTTAGTCAAAATTATGCTGTATTCAATGAGACTAAGATAGGTTTAACCCATACAGAAGCAATAGTAATGTATCAATTGATAACTAAGCAATATATAAAATCAAGTAAAGATTCTTTGAACGAGAAATATTTACAAGTAACAGTTTTTAGAATAAACAACAAATTTAAAAAATGTGTAAATATAAAAATAATAAAAAGTAAATATGGAGTAGGGTACCAACTAACAATCTAAATTCTCTTCTTCCATTGAGATATTTTGTTTAAAGCTTCAATTGGTGTGAGATTGTCTAAATCTAATTTCTGAATCTCCCTCTCTATTTCAGATTCTTTCGCCATAAATAGTGGATACTGATATACATTTGAGTCTTTGACAACATTTTTCTCCTCTTTGTATTCAATACCTTCTCTTATTTGATTCTTCGAAGCAAACATCCTTTTTTGCTCAAAACTTTCTAGTATTTCATTCGCTCTCTTTATTACTTTTTCAGGTAATCCGGCCATTTTAGCGACATAAATACCATAACTTCTGTCAGTACCACCTTCAACTATTTTTCTTAAAAATATTACAATACCTTTTTCAATATCCTCCTCTACTAAAACATTGTAATTCTTTACCAAACCAGGATATTTTTCAGAAAGCTTCAAAAGTTCATGGTAATGTGTTGCAAAAAGAGTTCTTGCTTTGATATCAGTTGCAAGATATTCAGCTAAAGCCCAAGCAATACTTACACCATCATATGTACTTGTACCTCTTCCAATTTCATCAAGTATAACTAAACTAAATTTTGTTGCATTATTTAGAATATTAGCTGCCTCATCCATTTCAACCATAAATGTACTTCTTCCCCTGGAAAGATCATCTGAAGCCCCAACTCTTGTGAATATTCTATCTACAAGAGAAATCTTTGCTTTTGATGCAGGCACAAAACAACCTATCTGAGCGAGAAGAACTATAGATGCTACTTGCCTAATATATGTTGATTTACCTGACATATTTGGTCCAGTAAGAATTGCCATATAGCAATCTTTACGATTAAGGAATGTATCATTTGAAATATATTCATCTTCTTGGATATTCTCAATAATAGGATGTCTACCTTTTTCAATTTCAATAATTCCATCTTCAGCTCCCATATCAATGATTTCAGGTTTTACATACTTGTTCTTCAAAGAAAGATATGCAAAAGAGGAAAGGACATCGATATTACTAATAACAGAAGATATATTTTGAAGAAGATGAATCTTTGGAATTAGTGTATTTCTAAATTCATCAAATATTTTGAATTCTAAAGTAAATATGTTACCTTGGGCATTTATGATTATATTTTCCCTTTCTTTCAGTTCTTCTGTAATGTATCTCTCACAATTTACCAAAGTTTGTTTTCTAATATATCTCTCCGGCACTTTCTCTTGATGAGTTTTAGTTACTTCTATATAGTAACCAAATACTTTGTTGAAACTTACTTTCAAAGAACTAATACCTGTTTTCTTCTTTTCTTCTTCCTCAAATTGCTTAATCCAATCTTTACTGTTTAGACTTATGTCTCTCAATTCATCCAATTCTTTATTAAAACCATTCTTAATTATATTTCCTTCTGTAATTGTCAAAGCAGGACTATCATCTATTATTCTATCTATTTCTGAGATCACATTTTCTGCTTCTTCCTTGTTTATTTCTTGATATTTAATTTTAAGATCTTTTTCTAAAATAGTTAGGATCTCCATTGAACTTTGGAGTGAGTATTGTAAAGCTTTTA
>CAZHVM010000043.1:0-1759 GCA_964536135.1 uncultured Candidatus Saccharibacteria bacterium
GGGTGCGCGCCTCGATGAGCGCCAAATCAAACCCAAGAAGCTGTCGATAGCCTTCAATAACATCGAGAAACCCGGATTTGCCGTTCGCATAGCCGGTGCGGGCGGCTGCCAGCGATAGCCGCCCTTTGGGAATGAGCCGGCCATCGAGCAGCTCCGTGTTGCGGACGCTTTCGCGGTACATATAGAGCATGGCGGCGAGTTCCGCCGCAAGCTGCACCTGTGCGCTGCTCAGCCGCGCCTCGCCGGCACGCTTCCCGGCCTGTCCGCCCGCGATCTGGGCCGCGATCTTGTCGCGCCAAATCGGCAACGTCACGCTCGCCGAGGGCGTCCACATGGTCGGATTGGCCTTGAAATCGGCTTCGATGCCGATGGTGAAGTCCGGGACGCCCGCCTTTCGGGCCAGGTCGAGCATGGCTTGCGACTGCCTTACTTCGGCCGCCATCTGCTGAATGACAGGATTGCGGCGCAGGGCGATTTCAAGGATTTTCTCGTGATCAGGGGTTTCCCCCGACGAGGTGAATTCCTCTGGCATTGGCATGTCGGCGTCTTCCGATCCCAGGCCAAGTGCGGACTCGAGTTCGGCCCGCAACGTGCTTCTTGAATCCTCCAGGTTTTCGATTCTGGTCTTGAGCTGCTCCTGCTCGATCTGCGAACGCAGTACGTCCTGGAGCGTCACACGCCCGGCCGCATTCTGCACTCGGGCCAGTTGCTCAAGATCACCGAGCAGCTTGAGAGTATCCCGCTGCACATGAATGTTGCCTTCCAGAAACTGTAGCCGGTAGTATGCGCTCTTGACTGCGAAGGCAGTGCGGAGCACCTCCATCTCGAAAGCGTAGTATCTGTCTCGGCTCTCCGCGGCGGCGACATTCCCGGAGGCGCGGAGCTTGCCCGGGCCGGGCAGGTCCACCATCAGCCCCGCCATGGCCGAAGCGATCATGCCCGCCACATCTGCTGCGAACGTCAGCCGCGGGTCGGGCAGTGAACGGGCGACGGTAATGTTCTCAACGCTGGCGGCCCAGTCGTAGTAGGCCGCTTCGATCCTCGGATTGTTGAACATGGCAAAGCGCAGGTAGTCCGCAATGCCGGAGTCCTTGGTGAGCGCGGGCAACTCGGGTTTGGCATCACCCGGGCGGTAACGTGAAGTAACCGCGGCCAGGTCGCCGCGAGCGGCACGCTCGGATTGAATGGAACTTCCAGCGCACCCCGAAAGCAGGGCAAGTATTGCAAGGTGGAAAACGGGTGACAAATCCGACATATGGAAGAGCTCTGTCTTCGCCGTAATGGTGGTACCGTTCATATTTCACCCTCCTCGGCCTCGACCTGCTCGCAAGCCTACGACAGTTTTTCCGAATCCTGCACCGATAGTATAGTCAAAGTGCGCTGATGAATCCATATATTGATCTCCTGCCAGCGCCTGAGCGCCGGGATGAAGTCACGGTAGCGCCTTCCGTGTAGGCTCGCGATGACTCGGGCTGTGTGGGCGTGTTCATCCTGTCGCTCTGTTCTTATGTGCTCATGGGGCCGAAGTGCCGTCACTTGTTTACGGAAACACCGGGCACGATCGCGTGCGGCTGCCTCCCGGGCGAATCCCCCGCCATGTCAGTTCTGATCGTTCAATGGGCGTGGGTCTGGACTCCGCGTCCGCGGCATGCCCCGCCGTAGGCGCCTCGGCATGACCGTGGCCGCCGGCGGACATGATCGCGATGTGGATGCCCTCGACATAGTGCGTGTAGATCACGTAGGCCTCCACGAACTCGCG
>CAZHVM010000044.1:0-1686 GCA_964536135.1 uncultured Candidatus Saccharibacteria bacterium
ATGCCTGCTGTCGTTTCTGGCGTTCCTTTTCGGTAAAAAAACAAGCGGCGGGCATTTTATCGTTCGCAACAGCTGGGGCTCGGAATGGGGCGATGGAGGGTATTTCTACCTTCCCTATGGGTTTGTGAAGCAAGGTTACGCATTTGACGCGTGGGTGATCGAATGAACGAAATTTTCAGATTCGTGCTCATGCTGGTAGTGCTTTTCGCCGCTGCGAAGATACTGACGGCTATAAAGCCGGTCAAGGTCGCTTTGATAAAGCGCGCTGTCGCGTGGGCTGAAAAACGTTACGCGGAAGAGGAAAAAAGCGGCGCCAAGAAAAAATGCTTTGCCCTTAAGGTGCTCCGTTTCCTGCTGGTCAGTATAAACGACGGTACGTCGTGGCTGATCGACGCAATTGTCGCCGTCGCAAATGATAAGCAATCGGAAATGTCCACAGCCCTGAAATCGGTCACGGCTGCGGAGGTGGACGCGAAGCTCGCAAAATTAAAAAACAGGGAGGAACAATCATGAAAAAGGTCTTAGCATTTGTCTTTGTGCTGGTAATGATTCTGTCGCTTGCAGCATGTAACAAAACAACGCCAGCTCCGCAGGAAACCGGCACGCCGGCTGACACCGCTGCCCCGGCATCGCAAAAACCCGCAGCACCTGACTCTTCAAAGCCCGCCGAGGCAACACCCGAACCAACGGAAAAGCCTATAGAAACACTGATAGTCGCCCACAAGGGAGACCCCACAAGCCTCTGCCACCTGACGGTGACTTTCGGAAGCGCCAACGGTCCTATTGACTGCTTCATTTATGACAGGCTTCTGGACTACAACGCTGAAAAAAACGATGTCGAGCCGATGCTTGCAACCAAATGGGAGTATATTGACGACACGCATATCAAGTTTACTCTCAGAGATGACGTAGTCGCCCACGACGGATCCCCCTTCACAGCCAGCGACGTAATCTATACCCTCAAAACAGGCCAGGACTCCGGCAAGCTTGCAAACTATTACGGGAACTTCGATCTGGCCGGCTGTGAGGCTGTAGACGATAAAACCGTCATTATCGCTACAAAAAGTCTGGATCCCTTTGTGCTCTATAACCTGTCGAATATTCCTCTCGGAATGGTTGTTGAAGAGGCTGTAACGAACAGCGGCACAATTGAAGATCAGAATCTTTTGCCCGACGCCGGAACCGGTCCCTATAAGGTCGTCGAATGGGTAACCGGCTCTGCCGTAAAGCTCGAACGCAACGAAAACTATTGGGGAGAAACTCCATACTACGATTTTGTTGAGATACGTATTATCACGGATGCTTCCTCCCGGGTAATGAACCTTGAATCGGGCACCGTCAACGTTGCGCTTGACCCCGCGACCGCGCAGGTCGAGCTGCTCGAAGGCAATGACGACTTCCAGATCATTAATTATCCGACATCGCAGATAACGACAATGTATTTTAACTGCACAACGGAGCCTTTCAATGATGTAAAGGTCCGGCAGGCGATCTCTTTGGCGCTTGATTACGAATCCATCCTTGAGGTTGCAGCCAGCGGCTACGGCACCACTACCGACAGCGTATTCGCCAAAGCCAACAGTGCTTATGCCCCTTATGACGGATCATCCGAAAACTACTATCATTATGATATAGAAGCTGCCAAAGCCCTGATGGCGGAATCCAATTACCCCGATGCGTTCACCT
>CAZHVM010000045.1:0-1571 GCA_964536135.1 uncultured Candidatus Saccharibacteria bacterium
CTGCCACTACGCGGCGCGCGTGGTGACCGCGGGCGAGTTCACCGTGCCGCCGATCACCGCCTCGGACATGTACGTCCCGGAGCGGTTCAGCCGCCACGGCTGCGGGCGGGTCGTCGTCGCCACGCCATGAATCGAAGCCACACTGAGGCGCTTGATCACACGTCGCCGCCGGAGCCTTGTTCAGCGCCCGCTTGTTTCTTCATTGCCTTTGGGAGGAAGAGCGCCATCAGTGTCCCGACTGCCAGAGACAGCAAGCCGAAGCCAGGGAGAGCCCATGCCTGTCCTTGGATACCTGGTTCAAGAATACAGACATCAGGATCAGTTGGCATATATCTTACCGACACACTCTTGTCTTTTGGGTAGCGGTTGACAACCCCTCGCGCATGTGACGGATTGCTCGACCCATAGTCCCCGAAGGCGATCTTGTTGCCGCTGTGCGTCTGCCCGTTCACCGTGAATGTGTAACGAATTTCGGCATGATATGTGCCGCCACCTTTGTCTCCTCGGCGATATTCCACGCCCGAGCTCAGGATTTGGCCATTGGCCTCCGGCCATGCAACACTCTCCTTTGCCCTGTGAAGCGAACGGCCTCCGAAGAAAAGAGTGGCTGCACCTACGAGAATGAAAGGCAGCGGGAAGATGCGTGCGAAGAAAAAACTCATCCCCGGCGACATTTGTGTGACAGATGGCATTGTTGTTCGATCCCCTCATTGTACCTGAACTCCCAGGAAGTGCTGGACTCCTGTCATGATCATTTGCGCGGCGAGTGCCGCCAGGACCAAGCCGGTCAGTCTGCTGAGGATTGAAATGCCTCTCACTCCCAGAACGCGCTGCAGCACCGAGCCAGCGAGCAAGACTGCGGCAACACACATGATGGCGAGGAGCAGGGCCATACATCCAATGATCTTGCCCCTGAGGGTGGCCAGTTCCGCCCCCATAACAAGCAGGGTGCCGGTCGTGGCGGGGCCGACGATGATTGGGATCGCCAGCGGCACCACCGCGACATCGCCGTTGGCAGGCGCCGTAGCCGGACCGGTGCGTCCCTGTACCAGCCCAATACCGGAGAGCAGGAGCAGAATCCCGGCGCCGATGCGAAACGAGTCCACCGTGATGCCGAAGACCGCAAACACCTGGCGGCCCGCAAAAAACAGGATCAAGCAGATGACGGCTGCCGCGGCGGAAGCCCCCACGGCAAGCCGACGACGACGCTGTTCGCTATACCCTTCCGTCAACGAAAGGAACAACGACAGAGCGAAGAATGGCGTCAGAACGAAGAAGAGCTTAATCCAAAAGGTCATCAAAAGGGTTGTGGTAGTCACTTCGGTCTCATTTCTCCGGTGATCGAACAGGAGATAGGTGGCCAGACGCAATCCACCGGTATGATGGACGAACCGGCACACAATATCCATCACGTCGAGATTACCCCGCTGGGTGAATCAATGTCAAGCCGCTCCCGCACCATATCGTTTGGCGGTTAGAAGCTGTGAAAAAATCGGCGGCACGGGTGGAACCGCGCCCTCCAGCGGTTAAAATAAGTCATTTTCTCCTGATTTTTGACGGGGGGTCTCCGT
>CAZHVM010000046.1:0-1561 GCA_964536135.1 uncultured Candidatus Saccharibacteria bacterium
GACGTAGTGCACGTTGTTCACGTGCCGGTTGACATCCAGATCGGCGCGCCGCACGGGCAGTTGCGTCTGCCATTCCGGAGTCCAACCCGGCGCCGCCGCGTAAGCCTCCGGCAGCTCGACGCGCGGCGTCTCCTGCGGCGCGAGCGCCATGATCTCCGGCGTCAGCCGCGCGATGCGGAGCCGCGCGACATCGACGAGCACCCACTCGCTGACCGCCTTGACGATCAGCTCCCCTGCCCCGTTGCGGCCCTCGTAGTCGCGGTACGCGAGAACCCCGCGCGCGCCTGTCGGCCAGGTGCGTACCGCGAGGTGGTCGTCGAGCCCGGGCCGTCCCAGGAACATCACGCGCATTTTCGCCAGCATCCAGGTGCGCCCGACGGCCTGCAGCGCCTGCAGTCCGACACCCAGTTCCCGGGCATGGCTCGCCGCGCCCTCCTGCAGGAAACCGATCAGCGTCGCCGGGCCGACGCATCTATCGGCACCCAGGTCCGCCGACCGCACGGGAAACGTGCCGGTCCACTGGGGATAGGCGGGCGCCGCCTGCTGATCCATGTTTTCCGAAGTTGCCTGCATGCTCATCTCCGTTACCGACAGCAGCCCGCGCCGTTCACGCACGCCCTTCCGAAACAAAAACGCGACGCATGAAGAGCAGCGCCACAATGCCGACGACAGGAACGACGGCATAGGCCACGAACAGGGTTACGAATCCATGCGCCTCGATCACATAGCCGCCCAGGGAGCTCGCCATAAACGTTGCCAGCCCGATGCCCACGGCATTGTAGATGGCCATGCCCATACCGCGGCGCGAAGGATCGACCTTGGCATTCACAAACGAGACGGCGGTCGTGTGGAACGTGCCGAAGGTGAAGGCATGCAGGAGCTGCGCCATGGCCACCACGGCGAGGTTGGGCGCCCCCACGAAAAGCAGCAGACGCAGCGTGATGGCCCCCAGCGAGACGATGAACATCGCGCGCAGGCCCCAGCGGCGGATCAGCGCGCCGGAATACCAGATAGTGACGATCTCCGCCAGCGGCCCGATCGCCCATAGCAGGCTCACCCCGCTGCCGGGAAAGGTCTGCTTCAGGTAGAGCGAGAAGAAGGCGTAGTAGGCCCCGATGCCGAAACGGCCCAGGAAGATGATGCCGATGACCGACCAGAAGGCGGCGTCGAACCCGCCGTCCGGTTCGACACGCGTGCCGTTGCGCCGTTTATTCCGGCTCTGCGCGGCGGGAGGCATCAGCGCCACCGTGGCCGCCGCGCAGACGGCGGTCGCCCCGAAAGCGATCAGGATGGGGCGCGAGGTCTCGCCCGTCACCCATCCGGTGGCCTGCAGCAACACGGAGATGGCGATGAACCCGAAGCTTCCGGCCACCCGCAGTCGTCCGTACTGATGGTCGGGATAAGGGAGCAGACGGCTCACGAGCGAGTCGAGCAGCGGGATGACCGCGCGATATGTTAAGCCGACGACCAGCATGCCGGCGGCATAGGCGGGAAAGAAGCTGGTCATCTCCATCGTCCCGAGAACGGCCGCCGGAATCAGGAAACACGCGGCCAGCAGGGC
>CAZHVM010000047.1:0-282 GCA_964536135.1 uncultured Candidatus Saccharibacteria bacterium
ACCAATCTTGCCTGCTCCTCCAGCGACTGCTGAAGTCCGCGCATCGCATGCCGGTTGATCATCCGGAAGTTGCCTTCCTCACCGTGGCGTTTCCAGCCGACCAACTTGCCTGGCGAGTGGTCTTGTTCCGATCGTCCCAGGACCAAGGGGTGGTCGTCCACCGCTCTCCAGAGTTTGTGCAACTCGTCGGTGGCCAGGCAGCAGTTCTCGTCGCGGAGGAAAATCACGTCGCCCGTGCTGAGGCGCAGGCCCGTCCGCACGGCTTCATCGCGGCCCCGAGGC
>CAZHVM010000047.1:292-1561 GCA_964536135.1 uncultured Candidatus Saccharibacteria bacterium
GATCGTCGGCCACCTCGGACGTGGCGTCGGTCGAGCCGTCGTCGATGATGATCAGCTCGAATCGGGAAGTGAGCTCGGGCAGGATTTCGAGCAGCTCATGAACGGCCGCCGAAAGCGTGAACTGGGCGTTTTGCACCGGAAGAAGAACACTCAGCGATCGTTCCATGGCATCACCTCTCCCTTCGTCTCTAGTGAACCGCCGCGCGCGATCGTCCCGAATCCTTTCCCAGATCGTTCGACCGCCGGCCGATGCCATGGCCAAAAGACCGCGCCGTTGGGTATTTCGGGTGAACGCGCCCAGCCGCTGCAATCGACTTCCGCAAGGAGTCGTTGCGCCGCAAGTGCCGACCCCAACGATCGTTCCGTCCGAAAGGACTGCCCGGCTTGTAGGACAAGATGGGCGGAGACTGAGCCGACGGGGGCTTCCGTTTCCCCATGCGTTCAAGAAACAAGCACGCCGCGGCCACCACGAGGGTGGTCAACGGCGTGCTCGGTGTAGCTACTCTGGAAGGTCTTAGACCAATCCTCTTCGGACGGCCCAGACGGCGGCTTGGGTGCGATCGCTGACGGCGATTTTGCGGAGGATGTTTTGCACATGCTCCTTAACCGTCTCGACGCTGATTTCCAGCGAGCGGCCGATTTCCTTGTTGCTCAGGCCCAGGGCAACGTGGCGGAGCACTTGGGTCTCGCGTTGGGTCAACGGCACTTCGTCATCTTCGAGGACCTGGCGGATTTTCATCGCGCCGGCCACGCGGCGCAGTTCGCCGCTCCGCGAGGGTGATTCGCCCTCGGCGGCCGCCGTAATCGTCGCGAGAATCGCCTCGCGCGACGAGCCCTTCAGCACGTAGTCGCTGGCGCCCAGCGCGACGGCGCGGGCGATGTAGGTCGGATTGTCGTAGGTGGACAACATCACCACCCGACTATCCGGCACTTTCGCCCGAAGCTTCTCCAACGTGGCCAAGCCGTCGGAGTCGGGCATGCGGATGTCCAGTAGAATCACGTCGGGCCGCGTTTTCTCGGCCTTCTGAATTGCTTCCTTGCCGTTGGCCGCTTCGGCAACAATTTCGATGTCGCTCCCGGCCAGAAGCGTGGCCAACCCGGTGCGAATGACCTCGTGGTCATCACAGACAAGAAGTCTGATAGCCATGGGAATTTCCCCCACAAACAACGAACAATTGGATGGTATACGTCTTTTTCGATCCCGCGCATTGAGACAGATCGTTGAATGCCCGATCGTCCCTAATCTCGGGCATTGTCCCCGAGTGAATC
>CAZHVM010000048.1:0-1544 GCA_964536135.1 uncultured Candidatus Saccharibacteria bacterium
ATCTGGCTTACTATGAGTCCGAGAGAAATGCCGGGCGCACCCCAAAGAAGTTTGGGGTGTGGCTGAAAACACGGCGCAAGGTCCGGCAGGCCTATGATACACTGAATACGCAAGCCACTACATCTCGGTTGCAGAACAGCTTGTCGGACGATGAAATCGCGAGGCTGAGATGAAGCTGGAATGGCCCATCCCAATAAAAGGCTTGAACCGTGGCGTTGCTGTGGACAAGACGGACAAGAGCTACACGGATTATTGTGTCAACGTCCTGCCTATCGACGCCGGTGAGAACAGGATTCGGATCGGCAAGCGGCCCGGGATGGACAAGTGGGATGATGTGCAGATTGGCGCAAGTGAGCAGCCAGTGACGTGCATTGTGGTTGTAACGACTAACGAGTAGGCAGAACTGATGACAACAGTCTGGGGATATACTGGCGGGTGCGATTACTACCGGACATCTTCCTCTGTGTCTCCAAAGGCCGCGCAGAGCATTGTCGCCCCGGATACGCCAGCGTTCGACATCGATAAGGTTGGGTTGTATCTTACTCGCAACCTTGATAGCGGAACTATTCATGTTGAGTTGTACGCCGCAGACGCGAGTGGGTTTCCCACTGGGGAAGTGCTGTCTTCTGGAACTGTAGAGAGTATAACACTTCCAACTGGAACTACGTGGACAGTAGACACACCCGTTACCGAAGTAACAATGTCGGCCTATACCGTTTCATTTTCTGGTAGTGGGTTTGTTATTGTGATGTACGGGGATAATTACGTGGCGGAATCCCCGTACTATTCACACATTTACTGGCATGGTGTCGATGCGGGGTCATACCCATATGGGGTTGGTTCTCGTTATACCGACTCGTGGGCTAATCTGGCAACCCAAGACCTAAGGTTTTATGTTACTGGGTCTTCCTCTTCGTTGTCTAAGCCAACCACACCAAACCCCGCCAATGGCTCTGGTCCTGGTATCAACTTCACGAATAGAACCGTATCTTGGATAAACGGTGGTGGGGCCGAAACATACACGGTTCGGATGGACTCTGGTGGAACACCCTACAATGTCGTCTCCCTTAGCCAGACTGGAACATCGTACACAATCCCCGAATCGGACATCTCGCTCTATCAGGATAATATTATTTCGTGGCGGGTGGACGCCGAGGCTGGCGGAGAGACCGCAACTGGGGATGTCTGGACCTTCGACCCACGCCCGGCCAAAGCCACATCGCCTTCACCGGCCGATGATGCAACTAATACAGCCCTGAATCTGGCGACTCTGTCGTGGACCAAAGACGCTTATACGGATGAATCCTCTGTTGTGTGCAGTTGGGCAAGTGGCAACGCTATCGAGACCACTGGAGCATCGCTGACGCTGGCAAACTATACCCCGTTGTATATGGATCGCCTGGGGTATTCCAACACGTACACTTGGCGAGTAGACACGACGAATGAGTTTGGCACGACCGATGGCGACACGTGGTCGTTCGAGACAATCCCAATGTCCCGCACGGTGTGCTCCTGGGAGAACTACGACGGCAAGACCAAAGGCC